>JAUVXD010000029.1 GCA_030603805.1 Acholeplasmataceae bacterium | reverse complement strand
TTTTAAACATGTTCAAAAATGGGTGTTTTCGATGATTTATCCACAAGAAGAGTAATGGATGAAAGAAAAAAGGACTGTTAAGTCCATGAAGAAAATTAAATCTTCATTTCGTTACAGTCCCTTTTTTATTAGCGTTTAATGCGTTTAAGAATGGTTTCTCCGAGTTTATCACCTGTAAAAGGTAATAATGAAACAATGCCTTGATAGTTTCCTTTAGAAAGTTCCTCATCAACAATTTTATCAATTACTTCTTCACTGATAAAGGGTGCGATTTTTGTGACAGCATGTGTACCTTCCGATAAATAAAGTTTATAACCGATGAGATCCATAGCCTCTTCTTCTAAAAATGGTGCAAGACTAACGACCCAAGATTGGTTGACTTTTGAATCTGATTCAATTGCCTTAAGGGCAAGTTTTGAAAGTGCTTCTTCAGACATAAATGGCGCAAGTGCTGCCCATGCAATATCTTGATTGGAATTAAAGGCTTCAATGACAAGTTGATCCACAACGTCTTCATCCAAAAATGGTGCAAGTGTTACAATCGCATGAACTGATAATCCATGAACATCATTCATTGAACGATTGATGTCATCAGGTTTCATCATTTTTGCAACCGATTCTAACACGTCTTCATCATAAGCTTTAGGGTCTAATTTCTTTGTATCTATCACTTCTTTTATTGCTTTGGTTTCTTTGGTCTCGCCTAGAAGTTCATCAATGGTGATTTCAAATATTCTTGATAAATCTGATAACTTGGCAATATCCGGCATGGAATCTCCACGTTCCCAATTACTCACTGCTTGATAGCTGATGTTAAGTTGATCAGCAAGTTCGAGTTGCGTCATATTTTTTAAGCGTCTTAAACTTGCGATTTTTCTTCCAATTTCTCTCATGTCAAACATAGGTTTACCTCATCTTTCGTTTGATACCTTCATTATAGAATGTAAAAAACGAAAAGCCTATCAAGTGTTGCTTGAGTTTGATTTTTAGATCTCAAGTCATACTTGATGGCTTTTAAAATTTACCAATATAAAGGATTATCCTTTATTTTTGATTCATAAAGTTCAATCATGGCTTGTTTCATTTCGGCTGAGATTTTAAAGTCCTGATGCTTAACGTGTTCATCAAGTTGTTCAATCGATTTAATACCTGGAATGACTGCAGTAATTTCTGGAAACGAAAGGACAAATCCAATGGCGTGTCTTGTCGTATCTTTAGCTCTTGTAATGTGTTTAAAATCTCTAACGAGTTGAGCACGTCTTAAAATCGTTTCATCGTCCCAACGCGTACGAATACCTTCAAATTCTGAAAATTCATCGTATTTACCCGTGAGCCAACCAGAATCTAGGGGCACTTTCGCAATCAAGGAAATACCTTTTTCTTTTGCTTTAGCAAATAACTGAGCCGGTTCTTGGAAGAACACATTGAATAAAATCTCAATAACATCCACATCGACAGAATTGAGTGTGGTTAAAAATTCTTCATAAGTATCAATGCTTACACCATATGCTTTGATGATGCCTTCTTCTTTGAGTTTCTTAAGCTCTTGAAAATGAGGTGTTTTTCCTTCAAGAATATTCATTGCAGGATTATGTAAGATGATTGAATCTAAGTAATCGGTTTGAAGTCTTTCAAGACTTGAATTGATTTGGTCTCTTAAAGAAAATATGGAAAAATCAGTCTCACCATCTGCGGTATGACCCAATTTCGTGTTGATAACAACATCTTCTCTTCTACCAGAAATAGCCATACCAATAATGGTTTCACTAAGCCCATGCGCATAACCTGGAGCTGTATCAAAGAAGTTGACACCTTTATCGATGGCATGTTTGACAAGTTCAATACCATCTTCAACAGACATATGTCCCCAAAAGTCAGTATTCCCCAGTTGCCAAGCACCAAATCCTAACCTGTTAATTTTTTTATTTGTTTTTGCGTAGTGTGTTTGTTGCATAAAGACCTCCTACGTATCTATATTTATTGTATCACAAACAATCAGTGATACACTATAGCTTTAAGCATATGTTACAATGAATAGTGGAGGATATGACTATGAATCAAGTGATATATCATGAATTACCCATTCAAACATCAAAGGATCCAAGGAAAATTCGTGTGCTTTTACCTAAGGATTATCACACAACAGAAAAAAAATATACAGTGCTATATATGCATGATGGTCAAAACCTTTTTGATGATGCCACGAGTTATGGTGGACATAGTTGGGGTATCCCAAAAACCCTGGATGACCTTCAAATTGATGATGTGATTATTGTTGGTATTGATAACTCAGATTTAAGACTTTTCGAATATGCACCTTGGAAATCGAGTGAGTTTGTCAAGGAAATCTTTCATGTGGAACTTGGTGGTTTAGGTGATGTCTACGCTGATTTTGTTGCAAAACAAGTCAAACCTTTCATCGATCATACTTACCGAACATTAAGTGATACAAAGCATACATGGGTTGCAGGCAGTTCCATGGGAGCTTATATTTCCGTCTATATTGCAGTTAAGTATCCACATCTTTTTGGTGGTGTCGGTTGTTTTTCATTAGCCTCATGGTTTAATGAAGAAGATTTTTTAAATTTTATTAAAAATACACGGATTTCTAAAACACAGCGCTATTTCATCTCAATTGGAGATAACGAAACTTCAGATGAAAATAAAAAAGACTTCAATCTACGCTATTTAAAAAACAGTCGAAGTCTTAAATCATTATTAGAAGGATTAGGAGTTTTAGATATTTATTATATTGAAACACATGATGTCCATAATGAACTTGCTTGGAGAAAAATGTTTAATCCCTTTATAAAGTGGATGATAAGTAAGGCTTAGGCCTTATTTTTTTATCCAGTTGAGTACTTTTTGGATATATGCATCCCAAAAATGCCAATCATGGATGCCTTTAGACTCTTCATAGGTGAATGGAATTTGGTGCTGGATTAAAAAGTCTTTGAAGTTTAGATTATCTTGGTAAAGAAAATCTTCAGTTCCACATGCAACATATAACTCTGGAAAGTTTTGGTTTTCTTGCTTGAGCTTTTCAACTAAAGAAAAAAGATTATTGTCATCTGCAATCATATTCTCACCAAATGAAGCATTAAAGATGGATGATCTTGGAGTATTTTCTACGAGTTTTCTAATAGATGATATATCTAAGGCACCAGAAAGTGATGCTGCTTTTGAAAAGTATGTTGGATTAGATAGTGCGATCTTAAGTGCGCCATAACCCCCCATCGATAATCCTGCGATAAAATGATCTTCTCTTTTTTTTGACACAGGAAAGTAACTCATCATGATTTCAGGTAATTCTTTTGCAACATAATCGAAATATTTCATCCCGTAAACCATGTTTGCATAGTAGGAGTTATTGACTGCAGGCATAACAACCATTAAACGCTCGCCAAACAAGTATCGCTCTAAAGATGTGTATCTTGTCCAATCTGTATGATCTCCCATATATCCGTGAAGTAAATACAGGATTTTAAACGTCTCATTATCACCTTTTTGATCGGGGATTAAGATGGTTAGTTCTGTATTCATTTCAAGACTTTTTGAATTGAAATTCATGTGGATGATTGCCATAGTATTTGTCCTTTGAAATTAAGATTGTTTTGTTTTATTATACCATGATTCATTTTGGATATATGAGCATAAAAAAAGTCCTAATGCCTGGGGGGGATGTAGACATTAGGACCAATTCATGAGCTTTTCCAAACGAAAGGTAGGAAAAGCAATTGTATTATACATAAGTATTTGTCAATAGTCAACTAAATCGATAGCGATTTTATGAAACTCTTAATAATTTTATGGTTATGTTGTTCAGAGTGACCTGTGAATCGAAGATCAAGGGATATGAGAACAAAAGTGAATAAATTCACTCAGGGCGATTGAATCGCCTTTTCTTTTTCTCCGTTTATTTCTATAATAGAATCATGGATCCTATTTTACTCAAGTATAAGTATAGAGACATCTTAGCTATTGCAGCGATGAATGGTAAGGATGTCTACGAAAACGAACTGAATAAACTTTCAAACCTAAGGGCTAATCGGGAGAACAAGCTCACGATACAGTCCATCTTTCAAACCTATTGGCCCTTTTTTAAACCTCGCTTCATCGATCGACTTCGACCCGCCATCATCACCAATGTCGAAAAGATGATCGACTGTAAAAACGTGGCGAAGGGGTATCTCTTTTTCGAATGCCCTTCGTGCGATCAGTTTCATCTTCAAGGTCTCTCCTGCCACTCGAGGTTTTGTGTCTCCTGCAACCAGCGCTACAGAGAGAGGCGTACCCTCGCTGTTCAGTCAAAAC
>JAUVXD010000016.1 GCA_030603805.1 Acholeplasmataceae bacterium | reverse complement strand
TGAAGCAAGATTTCGATTTAGAAAAAGTCGCTGGCATGAATACATTAACAATCGTATTCCAAGGCACAGCAGGCAAGCAAATTTTAGTGAAACCTAATGATAGTGGTGCACTTGAACAGTGGATAACATTCACAACTGAGCCCTATGTATTTACCATCATGAATCCAACTGGATTTACTAAGATTTTAATCTTTGCAGAACCAGATACAACTGCAGCAGGCGATTTTGTTATTTTAAGTGCAGTATTATCCTATACACCAGAAGAATAGTCCTTTAAAGTAGGTTGGAAGCGAGCACGTCTCGCTTCCAATACATTATATTGAAAGTAGGAACATAAATGAAAAAAGTACTTTTAACCATTGGTATCATCTTTTTTGCACTCTTACTTGTTGCATGTGATAACACTGGAACACCATCAGACCCAACAACACCACGTGATATCACATTAACTTATGCTTCATGGAATCTTGGATCACCAGACTCTCAAGATCCCAACATGGAAAGATTAATGATTCAAGCTTTTATGGATAAATATCCTAATATTGATGTTAGAATTATTGAAAGACCTAAAATTCCTGGAACAAATGATGATTTAGGATGGAATGAGTTTTTAGCTGCTCGTGCCTCAACACAAACACTACCAGATGTTTTTCAAGCAGATAATATTCCCTTTTATGTCATTAATGACTGGGCGTACAATATCACGGATATTGCAATGGCAGATCCTGAATATCTCAACGTAAGTGCAGATATTCGTGGTGTTGCAACTTATAATGGTAAGGTTATGGCTCTACCAAATGCAGTCCATTATGCAGGTTATGTTGTCAATCAAACCCTTTTTGATCGACAAGGCCAAGATGCTCCGGATGTCAATTCCACCATGACTGAACTACTCAATTTAACCAAATCAGCAGCAAACCACTCGAGTAACAATAATACAGGTGTTGTAGGTTTTGAAGGGATCGAGCACATCATTCACTGGTATCCAGCGCAACTTAATACAGATTATCGTTGGTTTACCATGTCAGATAGTGGATTCAATCTGAATTCAAACGAGTTTACAACGACCATGCAGTTATATCGTCAACTGAGAACAGATCCAACCTTTGTTCTTGAAGCATTATATGATCTTGCGGGTCAAGAAAATTCACCGATTCAAATAGGTAATATTTTCCCAGAGGGAGACCCTTTCAATAATGGGAACATTTTAGTGAAATGGTTTTATTCATGGGATTTCGGCTGGATGCAAGCCAATATTAACTCTGGTCAATACACATGGGACTTAGATTTTATTGGAACACCTGTCGTTAATGGGAACAAGCGCGTTCCAATCGTGGCTGACTTTTTCACAATAGCATCCAATACACAACATCCTGAAGAAGCTTATTTATTTGCTAAATGGATGGGCTATGGAAAAGATGGTTATGCGAAAAGAGTTGAGTTATCACAAACTGTAGCTGGCATATCACAAGTCAATTTTGCACCCATCCAAAACGATCAAGAATTACTAGACTTATATTTTGAACTTTACCCTTCTTTTGAATCGTTAAGAACGATTATTGAGACTGGTACATTTATTGTAGAACCACCTAAGTATTTACCTGGCTATATCGCAGCACGTTATTCGGGTACTTACGATGCAGAAAATAAAATGTCTGACATACTTGTCAAACTGATGGCTGGCGAAGTTCAGCTTGCTGATATTCGTACACAACTCAACAATCGCGCTAATGCTTTATATAACAGTGCGCGAACAGAGTTTGAGGCTGCCTTAGCACTTAAATAGTATGTGATAGTGAATGTGAGAAAGGAATCCGCTCGGATTCCTTTCATCCACACTTAGGGGGTCAATTATGACATGGATGGTTAAGACTAAAAAAATAATACTCCTATCGATTATTATAGGATTTTTTATCTTCATCACTTTTGGATTAAGTGGTATTTTTAGACCTGTAGAAAAAGCAAATCCAAAACTTGAATTCTTAGAAGACATTGTTTTAGACAATCATTATTCAAAGTATTTATCTATGTTCACACCAGAAGATTATGGTCATGAAACATATGTGATTCCAGCAACAAATTTTATATTATCTCAAGATCAAAACTTAGATCCGACTGAAACATATTATCATTTCAATCACAGACAAACTGTGCAAATAGAAACACATATTGATGATCCAGGTATATATCAAATCGTCTTTGATTATATGGCACCATTTAATCAGCATTTACCCATTAGTCTATCAGTGATCCTTAATGAGGATTTAGAATCTCCTTACTATGAAGCATCACAAATCACACTTAATACATTATGGAAAGAAACCTCAACAACAATGGGTATAGATCGATATGGAAATGACGTGAGTGTTGCTCAAGAACCATGGTCGATGTGGCGTCAAGTAGTGCTTAAAGACGCCAGAAGACTCTATGTCGAAGGACTTTCTTTTTACCTTGAAGAAGGTCCAAACACCCTATCTTTCCATTTAAACTCAGGGGAATTTTTACTGAGAAACATATGGATTCAACCTAAGTCGAATCTATTATCTTATCAGAATTATTTGACTCAATTTCCTATGCAAACATCAAGTTTTCTTCAAAAGTTTGAAGCTGAAGAAACGACGTTTAAAAATACATCAACCATCAGTCGAGGGATTTCTAGAGATCCTTTAGTTGAGCCTTTTTCAATGACAAAGTTAAGACTTAATGTCCTAGGTACAGATTCATTTGATACTGCCGGTGAAGCAGTGACATGGACTGCAGATATTGAACAGCCTGGACTCTATTATCTTACTTTTAAAGTCAAACAGCTCAGACAAAACACGACCATTTATCGAAATCTTTATATCAATGGTGAAATACCCTTTGCAGAAGCCATGCACATACCATTTTCTTATCATAAGAATTGGCAAAACATCACACTATCAAGTCTATCTGGTCAACCGTTACTTATTTATTTAGAACCCGGTGACTTAATAACTCTAGAAGTGGATGCATCTTTATTTAGATCAGTTTATGAAAAAATGCGCATCTTAATTTCAGAAATGACCGAACTTGGCCTCGATGTCACGAAGCTGACCAGAAATAATACCGATCGAGGTATTGATTGGAATATGATTGAGTATTTTCCTACTCTAAGAGAAGATTTAATTCGATGGATCGAAGAGATTAACAGTATCACGGAAGTTTTAAAATCTTTATATGGGTTCGAGAGAAATGCACAAATCATTAGAGATTTAGATGCAGCAATTTCAAGATTAAACCGTATTTTGTCAAATATCAATGAACTACCTCGAAGATTAACCTTGCTATCGATTGGATCATCAAGTGCTGTTCAATTAATCTCTAATCAATTAGATGGAGTTTTAAAACAACCGATGATAATGGATGCTTTCTATATCCATACACAAGATCAAAAATTACCTCATCCTAATCCATCGTTTTTTACACAGATGTGGGTTTCTATCGCGCGATTCTTTTTATCATTTATTGATCCATCTTATACAGAAAAAGCGGATCCTAATGAATTAGAGGTTTGGGTTAATCGTTCGAGACAGTATGTAGATTTATTGCAAAAAATAACAGACGATCAATTTACACAAACAACAGGTATTAAAGTTAAAGTCTCATTAATCAATGACGATAGCAAGCTCTTACTTGCAAACTCAGCAAACCAACAACCAGATGTCGCGTTAGGTATATCAGCTTGGATCCCTAATGAATATGGTATGCGTGGTATGTTACATGACCTATCGAGTCGTCAAAACTTTAAAGATGTCATCTCTGTTTATCATCCAGAGCAATTGATTCCAATGGTTTATGATGAAAAACTTTACGGATTACCAGAGACTGAAAACTTTTATGTGATGTTCTATCGCAGAGACATTCTCAATCAATTAAGCTTGACTGTTCCTCAAACTTGGGATGAAGTTTTATCCATGCTTCCTGTTTTAAGAAGATTTGGGATGAGTTTTTACATCCCACTGTCAAGTAGTAGTGCTCAAAAATCGTTTGATGCTACCGGACCTTTTATCTATCAGTTTGGTGGAGAGATTTACTCTGAAGATGGTCTAAGCGGTGCAATCGATAATGAGAATACCATTCGTGCACTCAATTTTATGACAGATTTATATAAAGAATATAGTATGCCATTTCAAGTACCAAGTTTCTTCAACAGCTTTAGATATGCTCAAATTCCAATTGGTATTGGTGATTTTGGTATGTATTTGCAATTGATGAATGCTGCATCAGATATTAGCGGACTATGGGAAATCGCACTTGTTCCTGGAGTTATGCATGAAACATATGATCCAGTATTAGATACGTATTCTCAAGAAATTAAGCGCTATATGCCTGGTGCTCAACAGGCTGGAGTTATCTTTGAAAAGAGCACCAAGAAAGATGATGCATGGAGATTTTTATCCTGGTGGATGTCCACAGAGACACAAATTCTGTTTTCTGAAACCTTAGTCAATACATTAGGCACAAGATATTTATGGAATAGTGCAAACATGGAAGCTTTTGCTCAGTTTAGGTGGAATGAAGCACACAAAGAAATCATTTTAGAACAATGGACACATCTCAAAGAAGTACCTAAAATTCCAGGAAGTTATATTGTTGAAAGAGAAATATCAAACACTTGGAATCGTGTTGTCTTCGAGGATGCAAATTTGAGAAGTACAGTCAGTGATGCAACCTTAAAAATAAACAAAGAACTCAATCGAAAAATGATTGAATTCGGGTATGTCAATTCAAGAGGAGAATCCATTAGACCTTTCATTGTTCCAAAAGTTGAAGATATCATGAGGTGGTATGATGAATAAGACGCATAGCCTCAAAACGAAGCTTTCAAACTATATCGAAAAGGAAAAGAAACTTTTCAAAGCAGATGATAAATCAGCTTATCTATTTTCATTGCCTTATATTGTTTTATTTTTGACATTTATTGCAATTCCTGTTGTCTTAGCCATCATCTTATCCTTTACACTATTCGATTTGGTTAGTTTTCCAAAATTTGCAGCAATGAACAACTATATTTATTTACTTACAAGCGATGAAGAATTCATGCGCTACATTTTACCAAACACCATTAAATTTGCTGTAATCGTAGGTCCGGGGGGGTATATCTTATCCTTTATTATGGCTTGGGCACTTGCCCAACTGCCTCATAAACTGAGAACAGTACTTGCCATTGTCCTATATTCGCCTTCTTTGACGGCTGGGATTACTATGACTGTTGTTTGGAGAGTCTTCTTTGCAGGTGATGAATCTGGATACCTTAATTTTATCTTACTCGAACTTGGTTTAATAGTTGAACCTATAGCCTATTTGCAATCTCCTCAATATCTCTTTACGATTATGATTATTGTAGCACTATGGGGAAGTATGGGTGTTGGATTTTTAGCCATGCTTGCAGGGATACTCAATGTAGATCAAGAACTCTATGAAGCAGCATATATCGATGGCTTAAAAAATAGATTTCAAGAAGTCATTCATATTACCATTCCTGCTATGAAGCCACAAATGTTATTCGGCGCTGTCATGGCAATCGTAGGAACCTTTTCTGCTGGTGCACTTGGTGTCCAGTTATCTGGATCCAATCCGACCCCAAATTATGCAGGCTCACTCATTGTAAACCATATTGAAGATTATGGTTTTATTCGCTATGATATGGGTTATGCAGCAGCACTTTCACTTGTTTTATTACTGATTATCTATTTTTTCAGTAAATTGTCGTGGAAGTTCTTCGGCGAAAAGGATTAGGAGGTCTGATGATGAAGAAGAAAAAGAAGTATCGCAAAAAATATTATCGTGCCATCAAAATTAACCCTGATCGCTTCACAGTAGCTCAAATACCTTTTTTAATGATGGTTCTTCCGATTGCACTATTCATGCTCATGCCACTACTCTATATTTTCAATCACGCATTCAAACCTTTTGATGAACTGATAGAATATCCACCACGTTTCTTTGTTCAAAGACCCACATTAGATAATTTTGCTGAGCTTTTCCAAACAGCAACGACAACCGGTATACCAGTATCAAGGTATTTATTCAATAGTGTCGTTATTACCCTTTTAGTGGTATTTTTATCCATATTTTTAGCTACGATCACAGGATTTGCACTATCAAAACTTAAATTTCACATCAAAGGTCCTCTACTTCAAATTAATACATTAGCAATGATGTTCGTAGGAGCAGCAGTCGTTATACCAAGATACATCATCATCGAACAATTAGGGTTAATTGATAGTTTCTTTGTTCATATACTACCAATGCTTGCACTACCGGTAGGTCTCTTTTTAGTCAAACAGTTTATTGATCAAATCCCTAATGAATTACTAGAAGCAGCAAAAATAGATGGTGCAAGTAGTTTTATGATCTATTGGAAAATCATTTTACCTTTAGTTAAACCTGCGATTGCAACGATTGCAATTTTGACTTTCCAAGGTGTATGGAACAACGCCGATATCTCAGCGACCTATATTAATACAGATGCACTCAAAACTTTTGCATATTATATGTCTACTCTAGCATCTTCATCTAATGTTGTTGCTGGTCAAGGCATGAATGCAGTGGCATCATTAATTATGTTTTTACCTAATTTAATCATCTTCATTTTCCTTCAAAATAAGGTTATGAATACGATGGTTCATTCTGGAATTAAGTAGGTGAAAAGATGAGAAAATGCACATTAGTTCTATTGATTTTATCTATGTTCACACTTTTAGTTTCATTAAATCTTCAAGGAAGTAATCAACTATCTAACTATGGTGTGCCTTATCAGACTTATACACTGAATGCTGATGGCAGAAGAATTCCAACACAAACGGCTTATTTACCTGTCGGTAATTTCGATAAGGCACTAGGTCTTTATCAACCCGAAGATATCTTTATCCATGAAAACCAATTCTACATTGCAGATACAGGAAATAAACGTATCTTAGTAACCACATCATCAGGACAACTCATTCACAGCTATGAAAAAGATATTTTTGATCAACCTTTCGGTGTTTTTGTCAAAGACCAATTTCTTTATGTCGCGGACAAAGGAAAAAGAGAAGTTTATCAAATAGATTTAGTCACTGAAGAGGTGGTCTTAACGATTGGAAAGCCTACATCACCTATTTTTGGTCAATCCAATGATTTTGTGCCTATTAAGGTTGCTGTAGACTCAAGTGATAGTATTTATATTGTCGGCGAAGGGTCAACCAGTGGCATCATTCAAGTCAATTACGCAGGTGAGTTTGTAGGTTATTTGGGAATTAATACAGTTCCTTTGACACTTAGAAGAATTTTATATAATATTTTCGTTCGTGACTCAGATGTGGCTTCAAGCCTTCCCGCATCACCGTCCAATATTGCTATAGGTGCAAAAGGATCCATTCTAACAACCAATGTGAACGTTAGAGAGACGTTTAAAAGATTAAACATCAGTGGCGTCAATACGCTCTCAACTCAAACCGTATATCCACAAATAGCACCATCAGATATTTATATGAATGAGGAGTCCTTCATTTATATGGTTTCAGACAATGGTGATATTTATGAATACGACTCAAATGGAAATATGCTCTTTTATTTCAACACAAGAGACACACAGCTCAACCAGATGCTCGGATTGACTTCATCACCAAAAGGTATCGTCACAGATGCAATTGGAAATCTATACGTATTAGATAGAGGATATAACACCGTTCATATTTATCAAAGAACAGTTTTCGTAGATTTAGTTCATGACGCAGTCATTTTATATAATGATGGCAAATATATAGAGTCTAAGCCTCTTTGGGAAGAAATACTCAAGCAAAATTCATCTTTTGCTTTAGCACACTCAGCACTTGGTCAAGCTTTAGCCAAGGAAGGACGATTTGAAGAAGCCTTACAATCTTTTTATGATGCTAGAGATTACAAGGGGTATTCAGACACTTTTTGGGAAATTCGAAATGTGGCGATTCAAACCCATCTTGGAAAATTTGTGCTCATCTTGTTTGGGTTGTGGATTGGACTAAAGATAACTAAAAAAGTGATGGTTAAAACACAGATTTATGAGGTTTATTTAGAAAAGAAGCATCGTTTTTTAAAGCAAAAACTTACCAGTGAAGTTCTTTACGCATTTGAAGTGATCAAACGGCCAAATGATATGTTTTATGGCATCAAACGCGAGGAAAAAGCGAGTTACACTTCTGGTTCAATCGTTTTTGGATTGTTTGTCATCGTTTATCTCATCAATTATTATGCTACGGGGTTTCTCTTTAGAAATCCTTATCCCAATAGTATTTTAGTGGAGTTAAGTCTGATTTTTGGAGTATTTTTGCTTTATGTTTTAGTCAATTATCTAATTAGTACTTTAAATGATGGTGAAGGTAGATTCAAGGATGTTTGGATTGCTTCAAGCTATATCTTGTTACCCTTTATAATCTTCACTTTACCCATGACATTTTTATCTAATTTTTTGACCTATAATGAGAGTTTTATCTTTACTTTCTATCATCAAATCATCTTAGTTTGGACAATCATCTTAGTTATAGTATCCATCAAAGGTGTTCATAATTATACCTTTTTTGAAACTGTCAAAAATATACTGATTATTGTATTTGGTATTTTCATCGTTATTCTTATTGGACTGTTAATTTATGCATTTTTAGGACAACTTTTTGAGTTTATTTTGTCGATCATTAGGGAGGTGATTTATCGTGTCTAAGCATCAGATTGTTAGACGTATCATCTTAATATTCATCTTCATCATCGCTTTACCTTTAGCCTTATCCATCCAAGCGATGGATGATTTAGATGATGTATTTATTCCAAGTTTTGATGTCATCAGCCCTTATGTAGATTCTAATAAGCATTCTCGGGTTAAACAGAACCTTCCAGCAAGCAATCAGCAACATATCTTTCAAGATGCAACTGAAATATTGACCTCAGCAGGAATCCTTTATTTAGATGAATCATCCTTAGCGTTTCAAGTGGTCAATCATAATGGATACATTTGGTCATCAACCATTGATTATGACCGTCCAAGTTATCCGACAACATTTAAAAATCGAGCAAGAAGTGCGATTATATTAGAATCCTACAATATAGCAACAACGAATTTTGCGATTACAGAAGAAAATATTTTCCAGTCAGGCACAATGATTGATCTCGATTTTATAACGAATGGATTTCATGCAACAATCAAATTTGGGCGTTCAAACATTCAACTAGGTCTGATGGTCACATACGACCAAGAAGGCATTCGTGTCATCATACCAGAAGCCGAGATTATTGAATCTGAAAACTATCGAATCTCATCGATTAAAGTCTATCCTTTCTTTGGTGCAGTTTTAGAAGATCAAATACCTGGATACGTTTTTCTTCCCGATGGTATTGGTGCACTTGTTGATTATAAGCAATCAGATCCTTTGATTAGTGCGAACTATCAAAAGGAAATCTATGACCGTAATCCAGGGTTTAATACAGAAACAAATCTCACAAATTTCTTTACCGGAGGTACAAGAATTTATGCGCCTGTCTTTGGATTTGTTCATGGAATCAATCAAAACGCAGTTTTTGCTCAAATCAAATCTGGTGCTGAATATGGTATCATCAATCTTTATTATCCATCAAGAAACCGTGGGTTTACCACGGTGTTTCCTGAGTTTATGTATCGAAGAACATATCGACAACCTATCGATAAAGTCGGAAATACCATTTCTCTCTTACAAATTGAAAAAAATGCCATGGATATTGATATTCATTACACGTTGTTAGAACATCAAGAAGCAAACTATGTGGGTATGGCGAAAGTCTATCGTAATCGTCTTGTGGATCAGTTGAAAGAAAAAGACCATCAATTTGATCAAATCCCACTCAGACTAGATTCGATTGGCATCGAAAGAAGAGAAGGACTCATTTTCCCTGAAACAATTGTCATGACAACCTATCAGGATATGAAGGAAATGATAGAAAATCTAAATCAATTAGATATTGATCGTATTATCGCTTCGATGCATGGGTTTACAAGACAAGGGGTCACTTGGGCACCCCCACATTATATAAGACCATCTAGTAGATTAGGTTCTAAAAATGATTTAAGAGAACTAAGTGAGCAAGCAGAGGTTTTTTACTTCGTTACCGAATACTTGATGGCAAGTCAAAAATCAAGAGGTTATAACAGTTTTTCAGATTTAGCTAAAAAAATCAATGATCAAACCTATCAGTTTCGTTCATCAACTGATCAGAAGTATCTACTGACTCACTCAAAATCTATAGAACTCATGGAATTAAGTATGAAAAGATTGTCAAGTCAGCCCATTGATGGCTTAGCTATCACTTCATTAGGTAGTCTATTATATGAAGACTTTTCAAAAAAATCGAGTTTAAATGACATGATTGATCTTTATCAGCAAAGCCTTAAGGATCTTGACTCTCATATCGCACTCTATGATGTCAATGACTACTTTTGGTCATATATTGATCACTTTTTCGATTTCCCCATGTTTTCTAGTCAACTTGTGACATTCGATGACACGGTACCCTTTTTATCGATTGTATTAAGTGGCTCAATCGATCTCTTTGGTCCTTATGCGAACTTTTATCCTTATGCACGAGATGAACTTCTTAGACTTATTGATTTCAATATTTACCCATCATTTATGGTGACTAAACGTTCATCTAAATATTTCCAAAAAACAGCCTTAGAATCGATTTACTCCTCAAGATTTGAGGATTTAAGACCTGCAATCAACACATATTATCATTTTGTTAATGATGCACTTTCATTTGTCATTGGTGCAAAAATTGAACAAAGAAATGTATTATATCCCGGTGTTGTCGAAGTGATTTATGACAATCAAATATCCATTATCATCAATTATTTGGAACAAGCATATGTTTATGGAGTTCATGAAATTGAACCTAAAAATTATCTTGTCATCCAAGGGTAGAGGTGAATATGAAAAAAAGAAAAATGAGTCGAAGACTTCGAGAAAATTTGATTGGATATTCATTTATCGGTATATGGATTATTGGGTTTATCATGTTTATGTTCTATCCCTTTCTTTCATCTTTAATTTACAGCTTAAGTCAGGTTAGGATTTTAGGAAGTGGTATTGATGTCAAATTTCATGGTTTTGCTAATTTTGTTGCTATTTTTCAAATTGAAGAAGGATTCGTTTTTATCGAATCACTCATAAGCTTTTTAAGAGATATTGTTTTTCAAGTACCCATTATTATCGTTTTTTCTGTACTGATAGCTGTCTTATTAAATCAACCTCTTAAAGGAAGAGGTATATTTAGATCCATATTCTTTTTGCCAGTCATTATTTCCTCAGGACCTGTGATTAATGAGCTCATTTCTCAAGGTGCAGGCGGAGCAAATATTTTTGAATCTTATGGTTTTATTAGTATCATTGAAAACACACTTAACCCAAGTTTATCAAAACCTATTGTTAATTTGTTTTCAGAAATCATTATTATTTTCTGGTTTTCAGGTGTACAGATATTAATCTTTTTAGCAGGATTGCAAAAAGTGGACCGACAAATATATGAAGCAGCAACAGTCGACGGTGCTGGACCATGGGAGTCCTTTTGGAAAATCACTGTTCCATCTTTATCGAGTTTAATCTTTGTTAACATCATTTATACCATTGTATTACTGGCCACTTTCTCTGAAAATCCAGTCATTATGAGCATCAAATCGAATATGTTTAATATCAATACAGGGTATGGCATGGCATCTGCGATGGCGTGGGTCTATTTCATCATTGTCATGCTCATGATTGGATTGGTTGCTTTGATTTTCTTGCCTAAAACATTGAGACAAGGAGGTCACAACCGATGAAAAGATATGTTCATGCAAAAAGTAGTTTTAAAGTCAAAATCAAGAAGTTTATCTTTGGAACGCATGTATCTGATTCGTTATTATCTAAGATGATTATCTACCTTTTATTAATAGCTATTGGTTTTTTATACCTTTATCCGATGCTTTACATGTTATCTAATAGCTTAAAGAGTCCCTCAGACATTATCAATCCTATGGTGAATTGGGTACCGACTTCGTTATATTTTGGAAATTATGAACGTGCATTTCGAGTCTTAAGATTTTTCCCTACTTTAGGTCGAAGTCTTGTGATAACACTCATTCCAGCCTTATTCCAAACCATGATTACTGCATTCATTGGTTATGGGTTTGCTAAGTTTGAGTTTAAGTTCAAAAAATTATGGTTAATTCTCGTCTTATTGACCTTTGTTATTCCAGCACAAGTTTATATGATTCCACGATATGTGATGTTTTTTGAGTTCAAATTACTCGAAAGTCCATGGGCAATAGTTTTACCAGCTATTTTTGGACAAGGTGTCAATTCTGCGATTTTTGTATTAATCTTTTATCAATTTTTTAGGATGATTCCACAAAGCATTAACGAAGCTGCGGAAATCGATGGTGCTGGACCTTATTACATTTTCTTTAGAATAGGTGTTCCACTGGCTGTACCAGCTTTTATCACATCGTTTCTATTTGGATTGGTTTGGTATTGGAATGAAACTTATATCTCATCCTTATTTTTAGGGTCTGCATATCCCAATCTTCAACTCAGACTTGCAAACTTTGTTTCTGAATATACACAAATGTATGCGAGTGAGCAATTGATGCAACTTAATGAAGGAATCAGATTGGCAGCAACCTTACTTATTATCTTACCGATGTTACTTGTATATTTTGCCATTCAGCGTTGGTTTGTCGAAGGCGTTGAAAAAACAGGCATCACAGGAGAATAAAAATGAAAATGATCAAAAAAGTAACGAAGTATGTCCTTGTTCTTTTAGGAATACTGACTTTAATGGCATGCACCATTGAAGAGCCAACACCTACAGATCAAGATATACCACCAATTAACACAAAACTATATCGAAACTCTGTACGAAGTGGTGTAAGTCAAGTCATCTTAGATGAACATGAACTTGGGTTTAAGTTCTTTTGGGAACTCGCGAATACCAATTTGAATTCACCAGGTTATGGCTTAATTCCTGATCGATTCAATACGTTTACAGGAACAAAAGGAAATGTATCTTCTATCGCATCTGTTGGTTTTGGATTAACAGCCATTCCCGTAGGCATTGAAGCCGGTTGGATCACCCGTGAACAAGCAGAAGAAAGAGTTTATCATACGTTAGTCACATTCCAAAACATGCAAAGAACCCATGGTTTTTGGTATCATTTTGTCGATATGCAATCTGGACTGAGGGTTTGGCAATCCGAAGTTTCTGTGATTGATTCTGCAATCTTCATCAATGGTGCACTTGTTGTGGGTAGATATTTTGGTGGCGAAATCCAAAAGCTAGCCTATCAATTATATGAAGAAATTGAGTGGAATTGGTATTTTGATTCAGTAAATAATATGTTTTATATGGGATATCGTCCTGAAACTGGTTTTGAAGGTTATTGGGATGGATATGCTGAGCAACTCATGCTCTATATTTTGGCTGCAGGAAGTCCGACTTACCCTGTAGGAAAAGGTGCATATACTTTGATGAAGCTCAATAGTTGGAGAGCAGATGCTACAGAGGATTATGGAAGTTTCTATCCAACATGGACAGGATCCATTTTCACTCACCAATATTCACACGCATGGTTTGATTTTGAATCTTATGTGGATCAACAAGGTTTCTCATGGTTTGTCAATAGTCAAAATGCAGTCGATGCAGCCATTGCGTTTGCAAAAACTCAAACACACATACATCCTGGTATTCATGAAAACTCATGGGGAATGTCAGCATCTGATGGACCTTCTGGATATGTAGGTCCATATGGAAGTGGTCCTTCATCTGGCAATGCACATATCGTTGATGGCACTGTACCTGCCTATGGAGCCATAGGTTCAATTGTTTTTAGACCAGAGGCATCGATTGCAGCAGCAGAGCATTATAAGACATTTGAACGTTTTTGGAGCATTTACGGATTTAAAGGCGCATACAATTTGTCACATAGTAGTAATGGTTGGTTTGCAAATGACATTATTGGTATTGATAAAGGGATTTCTTTCTTGATGATTGAAAATTATTTATCTCAAATGATATGGAATATCTATATGGAAGTGCCCTACATTCAACAAGCTATTGATGTGCTAGATTTTAGTCCATCAAATCCTTAAAAAGCGTTCATTTGCGTAGCAAATAACAAGGGGTTATATTATAATAGATGAGGGGAATCGAAACGTTTCAATAGGTGGATTATGAAAAAAATAACAGTCGAAATGATTCAAAAAACAGCATTTCAATTTTTGATAGATTATACGAACTTAAACGAACAAAGCCCAGGGTTTGGCTTGACCGTTGATCACTCAAAAAGAGCTGAGCTCGCATCGATTGCGTCCACAGGCTTTATGCTTTCTGCACTGGTTATTGGTGCACAGTATCAGTATATTTCAAAAGATAAAGCTTTAGATATTGCAAGACGAACATTAAAAACATTGGCGCAAGTCGTTCCCCATTATCATGGTTTTTTTCCACACTTTTTAGACATAGAGACAGGTCAAAGACATAAGAAATGTGAATATTCCACTATCGATACAGCACTCGCTTTATGTGGTGTGATGACTGCAGATGAATACTTTCAAGATGAAGGATTATCCGCCGATGCAAAACTCATTTTAGAACGTGTGGATTGGTCTATTCTATTTCATGATAAGGATGGTAAAAAACTTCTTTATATGGCATACAATCCCGATAAAGGTGGAGATTATGTTGAGAGAAAACCAGGTTTCATTCATCAATGGGATATGTTTGCTGAGCAACTCATGATGTATCTTATGATTGCTGGTAGTAAGCATCAAGATGTGGCTCTTGAGCTTTATCACGGTTTTGATAGAAAGATTGGTGAATATCATAATCAAAAGTATATCTATTCACCTGGAAATTCATTATTTGTTTATCAGTTTCCCTTAGCATGGCTAGATTTAAGATCGATTGTAGATGATCAAGGCATTAATTGGTTTGAAAACGCAAGAAAAGCAACTGAAGCACATCATCAAGCAGCCGTCGATCACAAGCATTTGTATCGTACATTCTCAGATCAAGTGTTTGGGTTCTCAGCATCAGATACACCTAAAGGCTATAGAGTTTATGGTGGATTACCCAATACGATGGGCAAATTAGATACCGATGGAACGATTGCTCCATTTGCAGCGATAGGCTCATTACCCATGACTCCCAAGTTATCACTCAATGCTATAGAAGCTATGTCAAAAATAGAAGGTTTATGGGGTCCCTATGGCTTTTATGATGCCTTTAATTTAGAAGATGAGACGCCATGGATAAGCCAAAGATATTATGCCATCAACAAAGGTCTTGAACTCCTTATGACGAATGCCTATTTATCGGGTGATGTTCATCGGTATTTCATGAATCACGAAATCGTAATCAAAGGGTTGGAGGTCTTAAAATGGCAAAAGAAGTAGCATGGTGGAAGCATGCTGTCATTTATCAGATTTATCCGCTAAGCTTTAAGGACTCTAATGGTGATGGTATTGGTGATATTCAAGGTATTAGAGAAAAACTCGACTATTTGAAAAACCTAGGTGTAGATGTGATTTGGCTCAGTCCAATCTATCTTTCACCGATGGATGATAACGGCTACGATATATCTAATTATCAAGAAATTAACCCAATGTTTGGGACAAAAGAAGATCTGAAGCATTTGCTTGATGAAGTACACGAAAAAGGTATGAAATTAATCATGGATTTGGTCATTAATCACACTTCAGATGAACATCCTTGGTTTATTCAAGCAAAAAGCTCAAAAGATAACCCTTATCGTGATTATTACATATGGAAGGACGAACCTAATTTAATAACTTCAGTATTTGGTGGACCTGCCTGGACAAAAGATCAAACCACCAATCAATATTATTTTCATCTTTTTAGTTCTAGACAACCCGATTTAAACTGGAGAAACCCCAAATTAAGAAGTGATATTTATCAAATGATCAATGATTGGTTAGATTTTGGTATTGACGGCTTTAGACTCGATGTCATTGACTTAATTGGAAAAGATATTGATCACTATCAACTTAGCGATGGACCCTATTTTGAAACGTATCTTCAAGAATTACATCAAAATTGTTTTCAAAATCGAAAGATCATGACTGTAGGTGAAACACCAGGTCTCTCCATCAATAGAGCAGCAGAAATCAGTCATCAAGGATTATTGGATATGGTTTTTCAGTTCACACATATTGGCCTTGACGAAGTACCAAATCAAGGAAAATGGGCACTCAAAGCACTTGATTTGGTCGAATTTAAGCATGTTTTCATGACACTTCAAAAAACAATGTTTAATCATGGATGGAACAGTCTTTTTCTAGCTAATCATGACCAGCCTAGAGCTGTTTCAAGATACGGCAATCTGAAATATAGAAAAGAAAGTGCAACGATGCTTGCAACAATACTTTATGGGATGCAAGGCACACCGTTTGTCTATCAAGGAGAAGAAATTGGTATGACGGGTGTTCAGTATGACATCCAGCAATATCAAGATATAGAAACTAAAAAAATCTATCAGATCTTAAAACAAAAGGGCATATCTGAGGATGAAATCATGAGATCCATTCATGCGAAAAGCCGAGATAATTCAAGAACTCCCTTTCAATGGAATCATCAACCGCATGCAGGATTTTCTTCTGCAAAACCATGGCTAGATGTCAATCCCAATTATATCGAGGTTAATGCTGAAAATGATCTTTTAGATGATTTTAGCGTATATTCCTTTTTCAAAAAACTGTTTGAAATCAGAAAAGCATATCAGGTATTTACAGATGGGGATTTTGACCTTATCCAACCTAATCATCCAAAACTTTTCATTTATCAACGAAAAAACGTAAATGACACTATGCTTGTCATTGGCTCCTTCTCAAGTGAACCTCAAGAAGTCAATCTTTTTATAAGTGAAGAACCTAAATCACTATTAATCAGCAATTATCCTGACCATGCAATCAAAGATCTTATGATCTTACCTCCATATTATGCAGCTATCATTCGAATAGGAGAGATAAATCATGCCAACCATTAAAGATGTTGCTAAGCTTGCAGGTGTATCCATTTCAACTGCATCATATGCCCTAAACAACGTACCAAACGTACATCCTGAAACCAAAGAACGTATTTTGAATGCAGCCAAGGCACTCAATTATTACCCCAATGGTGTTGCACGTAATCTTAAAACAAAAAGAACGGGTAACATTGGCGTTTTTGTCTATGGATTTTCTGGTCCTATTTTTAGTGATGTTTTAGAAGGTATTAGAAAAAAACTCCAGGAAAATGACTATAATATCATCGTAAGTTCAGGAAAATCATCATCCAATCTCTTAAGAGAACGACAAGTTGATGGTGCCATTATTTTCGATGCTGAACTTTCTGATGCAACATTAATCAATATAGCAAAACACGGGCTACCTGTCTTTGTATTAGATCGAAAACTACAAGGCCAAAATATATTTTCAAGTGTCATCGATAATGAAGGACTCGTTTTTAAATTTATCGAAAAAATGATCCAAAAAGGATATAAAGATTATGCATATCTTTCTGGTCCTGAAGATGCTTTTAACAACAATCATCGTTATGATGGCTTTAAACAGGCACTTGAAACCTATGGTATTCGAACACATCGTTACATCAAATCCGATTTTACAATTCAAGGAGGCTATCTTGCTGGAAAAGCCATTGTGGAAAGCAAAAATCCACCAAGATTTATTTACTGTGCAAATGATGAGTCAGCAATCGGACTCATGCAGGCACTTAAAGAACATCATGTTCAAATCCCAAATGATATCGCAATTGCAGGGTTTGATAATATTTATTTAGGTGAATACATGTCACCTAAATTAACAACCATTGGTATTAATCACGTTTTATGGGGAACAACGGTAGCGGATGCATTGCTTAAAATCATCCAAAATAAAGAAACAGAAAATTTTGAACACCCTGAAGGCTCCATTATTATGAGAGAATCTTGTTAACAAAAGGAATCATTATGAATATTAAATCACTCATGAATCAAATGACAATTGAAGAGAAAATCGGACAGCTTTTGCAAATCGCACCCTTTTTCTTCATCAAAGAATTAGATATTGAAGTTTCTGGACATGTGAACACACTCTCAATGACACATCAAAAAATCTTTTCTTCAGGATCAGTCTTAGGTATTGGAAATGCAGAGGAAATGATTCAAGTACAAACGAAATATTTACAAGAAAATAGACATAAAATACCACTTATGTTTATGGCAGATATTATTCACGGGTATGAAACTATTTTTCCAGTTCCTCTTGCGCTTTCATGTTCATGGAACCCAGGTTTGGTAAAAAATGTTGCAAGAATTTCAGCACTTGAAGCTCAAACTTCGGGTATTCACGTCACTTTTTCACCTATGGTCGATTTGGTCAGAGACCCTAGATGGGGCCGTGTTGTTGAAAGTTTTGGAGAAGACCCATATCTTCATGAAGTTTATGCAAAAGCAATGGTTGAAGGTTATCAAAATGAAGATATCAAAAAAGTAGGTCATATCGCATCTTGTGTCAAACATTTTGCAGCTTACGGTCTATCGGAAGCAGGTAGAGATTATAATACTGTAGATCTTTCTAGAGTATCTTTACACAATCAATTTCTTCCAGGGTATAAAGCTGCCATAGATGCAGGTGCTAGACTTATTATGACAGCATTCAATGTTTTAGATGGCATTCCATCAACCGTTAATCAGTATCTCTTAAGGGATGTGCTTAGAAAAACATGGAAGTTTCAAGGGGTGACCATTTCAGATTATGATTCACTCCATCAAGTCATTGCACATGGTTGTGCGAAAGACGATTATGAAGCAGCATATCGAGGTATCAGTGCTGGACTTGACATTGAAATGGCATCTTTATGTTATGTCAATCATCTTAAAACAATCATTTCTGAAGGAAAAATATCTTGTGATTTACTCGACGAAGCAGTTGAGAGAGTCTTAACTTTGAAAAATGATCTTGGTCTATTTGAAAATCCCTTTAAAGGTGCAGATCCAAATCTTGCAAAAGCACTCGTTAGATCTGAAAAGCACTTAGACTTTTCGCGAAAAGTTGCTCATGAGTCCATGGTTTTACTCAAAAATGATGGTATTTTACCTTTGAAGCAACAAAAGGTTGCTCTATTAGGCTTATATGCTACCTCAAGAGAAACCAATGGTCCATGGTCATGGCATGGCAAAAATGACTTAAATGCAAGCTTAGAAGAAGCATTGATTGCTGCAGGCATTCAAGTGTGCTATGTTCAACGACAAGAAGATCCAAATCAGATACCCAAAGAAGACTATCCTATGATTGAGTCTGCAGATGTTATCGTGATTGCAATCGGTGAGCATACAAAACAAAGTGGAGAAGCACATTCTAGAAGCATTTTAGAAATTCCTTTTGAACAAGATAAATTAATCCATGATGCCCAAAGATTTAATAAACCGATTGTAACGCTCTTGTATAACGGAAGACCGCTTATCTTAGAGTCTATTCAAAGCTCAAATGCAATACTAGAAACATGGTTTTCAGGTAGTATGGGGAATCATGCGATTGCAGATCTTCTCAACGGCAATATAAATCCATCTGGGAAATTAACGATGAGTTTTCCTAGAAACGTTGGACAAATACCCATTTACTATAATCATTTAAACACTGGAAGACCACAAGTTTTAGGTGTTCAAAATGAATATGTAAGTTACTATTTAGATGTTTCTAATCAACCTTTATATCCCTTTGGCTATGGGCTATCTTATTCAAATTTCAAATATCAAAGTATCCAATTATCTAAAAACCAAATGACTAAAAATGAAACACTCTCTCTTGAAGTTCAAATCACAAATGACAGTGATCGAGGTGGATATGAAGTAGTCCAACTCTATTTGAGAGATGTTGTTGCCTATATATCTAGACCTGTGATGGAACTCAAAGGATTTAAGAAAATCTGGTTTAGTCCGCATGAAACAAAAGTTGTTTCATTTGATATTCATCACGATATGCTATCTTATCGAAATGAATATGGAGAAGATGTTTTTGAGTATGGCACCTTTAAAGCTATGGTGGGTTCAGATTCTTTGCATGTTTTGTCTACAGATTTTGATTTTGTAAAGGAGTGATTGTATGCAATTAAAGAATAAACCTTTGCTCAGTGAAGTCAAACGGCAGCATTTATGTTTTAGATTTTTTGACACAGGAGATATCTTTGACATCACCTATAAAGATCATCAAATAAATCTGATTAGAGGTAACCAAATCGATGGTTCAGTCATGAATCTCTATTTAAGAGTCTTTTACAGTGACAAAATTATAAGTACACCACTGATTGGGAAAAAGTCACCAAGTACTTTTGAACTTACGCCATTTGGTGCGATTTATGAGGGACATTATGAAGGTATTTGGTATCAAGTTAAACTCATGATTGATGATTATCGATGGGATTTCCATATCGATATACATAGTGATCAAAACCAAACAATTGATGTCATATATGGTCAAGATTTAGCACTTGCTCATCAAGGAAGTGTCTTAAATAGTGAGCCTTACACAGTTCAATATATCGATTATAAAGCATTTAAGGAGGATTTAGGTTTTACCTTATGTGCAAGACAAAACCAAGGGAAAACAAGCTTTTTTCAAATGGGCAGTTTTTCGCCCAATGTCGCATATTCAACTGATGGGTTTCAGTTTTTTGGCCTATCATATAAAAAGACGGGGCATGCTTATATCCTTGAGCAAAAGTTCTTGCCATCGAAAATTTATCAATATGAATTCTCTTATTTCGCCCTACAAAGCGAAAAGTACGAATTAACAAAGCAAACTATTGAGATTGATTTTTATGGGTTTTATCATCATGAAGACCATGATATCATCAAAAAACCTTACGAGATATTTCCTACTGAAAGAAAAACCTGGACCCAAGTTGAGAAGCAACCTGATACTTGGATAAAACCCTTATTAGATCCTTCTCTTCAAATCAATGGACTTGAGCTATCTATGGATCAAATGAGTCAACTATTCAATGAAATGAATCATGTGGAATCTGATGAACATGGCTTACTCTCATTTTTTTCCAAGAATTACCATCATGTTGTTATGCAAAAGAAAGAATTACTTGTAGAAAGACCACATGGACATTTATTTATTCATCATGATTTATTGCATGTTTCAGAAAACGTTATGTCTTCAACAAACTTTATGTTTGGCATATTTAGTATGCATCTCGTCCTTGGTAATACAAGTTTTAATAAATTCTCAGGTGATTTAAGAAACCCACTGAATATTCAAAAAATATCAGGATTAAGAATTTATCTGAACATCAATGGCCGTTATCATCTCTTGGGACTACCTTCATTTTATGAAATTGGCGCAACCACAGCAAGATGGTATTATCAATTAGAAGATGATGCAATTGTTGTTGATGCATATGTCGATATCTCTAGAAATGATGAGTTTTTATCCATCAAATCTTTAAATAATCAACACTATGACATCGTTATAACACAACAAGTTTTGATGGGTGTTAGTGAATATCAATACGATGTTGATTATAAGGTTTCAGGCAATGAAATCATTTTTGAAGCACCTAAAAATGCCATGTTTTATCATTCATATCCAGATTTAAAGTATAAGCTTGTTGTCAATCAGAATTTTGATATCATTTCAGAAGATGAAGCTTTTGGATCTCAAAACCAACACGGATTACTGATATTTCATATGAGTAATCAAAAAGAGGTTTTAATCAAACTTCAAGCCACCATGACAAAATCCTTTGATCCTGCACCCTATTTAACTTATGAAGAGGCAGATCAAAGAGGTACTGATTATTTTAAATCATTTACAGAGCTCAAAATGAATCATCCAACTTATCAATTTGAGTTAAGCAAACTTGAATATATTGTTTTTTGGTATACACATAATGCACTCACTCACTACGCATCACCTCATGGACTAGAACAATATAATGGTGCTGCATGGGGAACAAGAGATGTTTGTCAAGGACCGATTGAGTTTTTTACATCGATTCAAAGATATGATATTGTCAAAGAAATAATGCTCAAGGTTTATCGTAGACAGTTTATCGAAAATGGAGATTTTCCTCAGTGGTATATGTTTGACAAGTATTACCAAATTCAAGCACATGAATCACATGGGGATATTATCATATGGCCATTAAGATCATTAGCACACTATATTGATGCAACCAATGATATCTCTATCCTTGAAGAAAAAGTACCGTATATGTCTATTGAGACCAACCAGTTTACGGAAGCATTACCTTTGGTCCATCATTTAAGAAGTCAGATCAAAGCCATTCAAGCTTCCTTTATCAAAGGGACCTTCCTACCTCAATATGGAGGTGGAGATTGGGATGATACGCTGCAACCTGCAAATCATAACTTAACAACAAAAATGGTATCAGGGTGGACTGTCGCACTTTTATATGAAGCTGTAGATAAAATGTCAACTGTCTTAAAAGGATATGATCAAGCATTTTCTGATGAATTAAGTCAACTTAAAGGACATATTAAATCTGATTATGAAAAACATGTGATTCACAAAGGTATTCCTGCTGGTTTTGTCGTTTTTGAGGGAGGTCAAAAGACGTTATTGCTACATCCTGATGACGAAAAAACAGGACTTAAGTATCGATTATTGCCATTTACGCGTTCCATGATTTCAGAAATTGCAGACAAAAATCAAATACCTACATATAAAAAAATCATTGATGATGTATTTATGCATCCCGATGGTGTGAGATTAATGGATACAGCAGTGGCATATCATGGGGGTTCAAAGACTTATTTTACTCGCGGAGAAACAGCAGCAAACTTTGGCAGAGAAATCGGCTTACAATACGTTCATGCGCATATTAGATACATCGAAGCCATGACTAAAGTTGGCTATGCTGATGATGCATATCGAGGACTTTTTACCATTAATCCTATCGGATTAAAGGATACTGTACCCAACGCATATTATCGACAAAGCAATGTCTATTTCAGCAGTTCAGATGCATGGTTTATGGATCGATATGAAGCAAAAAGAGATTTTCATTTGATTAAAGAAGGAAAAGTATTTGTTAAAGGTGGATGGCGTTTATATTCAAGTGGCCCTGGTATTTATATCAAACAGCTCATTTCACATGTTTTAGGCATCAGAGTACAAAATCAAAATTTGATTATTGACCCAGTTATACCTAGAAAACTTGATGGATTGGTGGTAGATTATCATTTCATGGGTATCAAAATCATATTGAAATTTGTTTATGGAAAACATGAGATTGAAATAAACAATGAGAAATATCTCATGACAACGCATCAAGAAAAGTATCGTGATGGTGGCTATGTGATTAATCTAGAGATATTAAAGCATGCCAGTTCACCAATAAGTATTAAAATAGGTTATCAATAAGGGTGACTCAATCACCCTTTTTTAATACAGGAAATGATGGGATTTATGATATAATATCATAGAGGTATATCACATGAATAACATCTATTTAGCATTCTACAATCATCAAACACGAAAACTTCATCAAGACATTTTAGGCACAATCGAATTAGAAAAATATCCCTATCTTCAATATGAAGAGCCTTATTATGTTTTAAAGCCAGAAATATTGATTGGCAGACTTGACCATAAGAAGACCTTTGGTTTTTTAAGACAGGAATTAGAAGATATTTATATAGACCAACGCTATTTACTTGATGCGATGCATGATGACATCGTTTTAGTTAAAGAAGGCGTAGAGCCTAAAATTATCGAAGTTATCAAAAGATCACTTCAAGTGATTATTGCAACCTTAAAGAAGAACAAAAGAGGACTCTTTTTTGATTCAGATACCTATTTAGATCGTCGTCTTGAAGTCGATATTCCTGAAGACTTGGTTTTAGGTCATGTCGTCATGCTTGAAGTTGAATCGATTGATCAATTTGCAATCTATGCCCATGTCAAAAAATTAATTGGGCATATTAATGATCCAGATATCAATACTTTAAAAATTGTTTATGCCTATGAGTGGCCTACAAAATTTTCTGATGAACTCCTAGCCTCACTTCACGATATCCATGTTGATTTAGATCAAGAAAAAAAGGAAAGACTAGATCTCACAGAGGACTTAATAATCACCATTGATGGTAAAGATGCG
Organism: Acholeplasmataceae bacterium; assembly: GCA_030603805.1. GTDB lineage: Bacteria > Bacillota_I > Bacilli_A > Acholeplasmatales > Acholeplasmataceae > Peloplasma. The sequence goes on along the minus strand of JAUVXD010000016.1, from coordinate 5,586 downwards.
AAAGACTTAGATGATGCCATTAGTTTAGATATTAAAGACAATCAATACCATTTAGGTGTTCATATTGCTGATGTCAGTCATTATGTCAAAGAAGGTAGTCTATTAGACGAAGAAGCTTATAGAAGAAGTACATCTTCCTATTTAGCAGACCGCGTTATTCCGATGTTACCACATAAACTTTCCAATGATTTATGTTCCTTAAACCCACATGAAATCAAGCTCACTTTATCGTGCCTGATGATCTTAGATATGGATGCTAAAGTTATATCTTATGATATTCAAAAAACTTTTATTGAATCGAAACGTAGAATGACTTATGATGAAGTCAATGACTTTTTGATACGTGGAAAAACACTAAGCGACCCAAAAATTGAAAAAATGCTCACCCTCATGAATGAACTTTCACTCAAACTTAAAAAACTTAGACATCAACGGGGTGAAATTGAATTCGAATCGAGCGAACTTGGATTTATCGTGGATTCTAAAGGTAGAGTTTTAGATGTCTATGAAAGAAAAACAGATGAAGCAGAAGAACTCATTGAATCCTTTATGCTCATCGCAAATGAAACGATTGCCTTTCATATGCATCATGCAGATTTACCAAGCATTTACCGTATCCATGAAGAACCTGATGTTGCAAAATTAAAGAATGCACTTCAAACGGTTGCAAAACTTGGATTTCCTGTCAATTTAAAGCAAATTGGAAATCCCAAACCTTTACAAATACTGACTAAAAATACATCCGATACACCTTATGGGTATATCGTTCATATGGCATTACTAAGAGCCATGCAAAAAGCCATTTACAGTGAAAAGGTTGGCTTGCATTATGGCTTAGGTGCGCGTTATTACACACACTTCACATCACCTATTCGAAGATATCCAGACTTTATCTTACACCGCATTATCCATAGACTCGTCTTAGGTGAATCAAAGCATATGAAAAAAGATGTCTATCATTTCGAATCGATCATGCCAGAAGTTGCACAACACACTTCGGATCAGGAAAGAAAGGCTATTCAGCTCGAGCGTGACGTCTCTAAACTCAAAAGCTGTGAATACATGCAAGACAAAATCGGCAACTATTTCAAAGGTGTCATCACTCAAATGATGCCTTCAGGCATGTTTGTTAAATTAAACAATGGCATCGAAGGCTTTGTCCCACTGAGAGTCTTAGATGACTATTATATGTATGATGAATCCAATCTTACCTTCGTGGGTAATCGTGGTAAAAGATACCGCCTCGGGGATGAAGTCAAAGTAGAACTCTTAGATGTCGATTTAGCAGCTAAGAAAATGGATTTTGGTATCGTCGATAAGAAACCAGTCAAGAAGGGTCAAAAACATGAAAATTATCGCACAAAACAAAAAGGCAAGGCATGACTACTTCATTATAGAATCCTATGAAGCAGGCATTAAGCTATTAGGTAGTGAAATTAAATCCATTCGTTTAGGTAAGGTCAATTTAAATGATGCGTTTGTCACATTTAAAGAGGGTGAAACTTATCTAAATAACATGCATATTGCTAAATATGATTTTTCGAATCGATTTAATCACGATGAAACTAGAGCAAGAAAGCTGTTATTGCACAAAAATGAAATTTTAAAACTCTTTGGTAAAACTAGAGAACAAGGTTTAACCATCATTCCACTTAAAATCTATTTTAAAGAAGGTTTAGCTAAAGTTGAAATTGGACTTGCCAAAGGTAAGAAAGATTATGACAAGCGTGAAACCTTAAAAGAAAAAGATCAACAAATGCGTCTCAAGAAGATTATGAAACTAAGGTGATATCTTGAAAAATCAAATTGGACTCGCCCTGGGGGGCGGCGGTGCCAGAGGATCCTATCAAATTGGTGTCCTTCGAGCATTTGAAGAAGCAAACATTCTTAAAAAAATTAAACATGTTTCAGGTACATCCATCGGGGCAATCAATGCACTCATGGTTATGGCAAAACTTCCTTATTCAAAGATGATTGAACTATGGGAAAGAATTACCAATGAGCAAATTTATGGCTCTGGTCTTGATCGATTTAAACTGGATCGTCTTGGACTCTTTAGTCTCCAAGAACTTTATGAGAAGTTATCTAAAGAAGTTTCACTATCAGAGATTAGAGAAAGTAAGATTCAAGGCTATGCGACGGCTGCCAAAATTCATAAAAACAAACTCGTTGAACAAATCCTAATTCACCGGATGGAAAAAGAAGTTTTTCATTTGAATAACTATAAGGATCCCCATAAAGCAGTACTTGCATCAGCATCTATTCCCCTGCTCTTTGGATCAACAGGTATCGAAGAAGAAACATTCGTTGATGGTGGTATTGTGGATAATTGTCCAATCGATCCTTTATTAGAAGCTGGTTGTGATATCATCATCGCAGTCCCAATTAATGGCGGATTTCATGAGAAAGACTATCAAAATCAAGACATATTACTGGTAAGTATTGAATCTAAAAAGCTGTTTTCGATTACACGTATCGATGTCTTAGATTTTAAACCAAAAGATGTTAAGCAAAAAGCAGATTATGGATATGCGATGGGTAAACTCATTTTGGATAAAATGAAACACTTAGGTTACTTAGACGATATGGGAAATATCACTCGACCAGAGGGATATCACTATATGGATATATCAAAAGAAGAAGAAAAAATCTTAAAACATGAGGTAACGAGTACATGGACTTAAGCATTTTAAGAGGTATCCAATCCTTACGCACACCTTTTTTAGACTGGTTTTTCTATATCATCACACAGCTCGGTGATCAATATGCATTCATCTTAGTTGCTGTGGTGATTTACTGGACCATCAGTAAAAAATTTGCACATCGCTTTGTTTTTGCATTTTTACTTTCAGCAGCGATCAACACAGGTTTAAAAAGCATTTTTCAAAGACTTCGTCCCTATAATTATCCAGGGGTAGAAACTGAAACGCATTGGATCACAGACGGATTTTCGTTTCCAAGTGGACACGCTCAAGCTGCAGGGGTTTTAGGGTATACAGCACTTCATACGGCAAAATACACAAAGTATCGTTGGTTAAAACCAGTGGGTATCCTTTTAATGATTTTAATCCCACTCTCTAGAGTTTATTTAGGTCAACATTTCCCAAGTGATGTGATTGTTGGTGTGTTGCTAGCCTTTTTGTTTGCGCACCTCGCTTTTAAAATTGTTGACAAAATGGATGATGATGAACATATTTATACACTCATGATTGCACCACTTTTCATCATGCTCATGTTTTTTGTTCAAAATCATGACCTTTATATTGCAGCTGGCGGTTTTATCGGTTTTGCAGTAGGATATTATTTAGAAAAAAGATTTGTCCAATTTGAAGTTAAAGAAGTGCTTTGGATTCAGATTGTGAAAGTTGTTTTTGGATTAATCATTGCATTTGCAATTAAAGAAGGATTTAAACTCATATTCCCAGATGTTTTATTCTTTGATTTTATCAGATATTTATTGATTGGAGTTTGGGCTGCACTGGGTGCACCCTATGTGTTTAAACATGGCACACGTTATCTTAAAAAAGGCGTTTAATGATTTAACTAAAGAAGAACTTTATCAAATCCTTGATTTAAGACTTAGAGTTTTTGTTGAGGAGCAAAAAATTCTTTACGCAGATACGGATTTTAAAGATCAAAAATGTATGCATTATTTTATTATGGACAATCACCATATTGTTTCCTATTTAAGAGTGCTTCCTGCGGGTTTAAAGTATAAAGAGCACTCCTTAGGACGTGTCGTCACAGATTTTAGTTTTCGTCAACAAGGCATGGCAACCACTTTGATTAAAGAAGTCATGAAAGATTTAAAAGGATATCCTATTCGAATTTCGGGGCAATTATATCTTAAAGATTATTATGAAAAACTAGGATTTAAGACAGTTTCTGATGTGTATTTAGAAGAAGAAGTGCCCCATATCGAGATGTTAGCTCAAAATAATTAGTTTTATACTATAATTGTTGAAGAATCCATCATTAAGTGTTAAAATGAAAACGAATTGAATAAGATGTTAAAGGCAAACCCAGGGAAACCTGGTGACGCAAAGCTATAGGGCCGATTAGGCAGCCAGTTGTCAGAAAAATTACTTTGTAGTTTTTTTGGCTTTTTTTATTCCAAAGGATGTGTATGGATGAAACTCTATCTTCATAAAAAACTCATCACATTACTGACGCTCGTTTTCTTCCTAGCGTCTTTTGGTGTAACATTTGCCTTTTGGGCATCTTCAATTCAAGGCAATACACAAGTAGGTTCAGGATTAGTCAATATTGGCACATGGCTTCCACCAGGATGGACAGGAGTCACACAAACGGGTGATGGCGCAAGCATAACACTCAACGAAATCGGAACTGAAGGATATCCCATGTCTGGTAAATATGCTTTAATGTCTGATATTAACTGGGGTGGTGCATTCACACCACTTGGATATAATCCAGTTACACAAACAACAACACCTTTTACAGGGGAATTTAGAGGCAATGGATTTAGTATCTCGAATATAACCATTACATCATCAGGTGCTTACGATTATGCTGGGTTATTTGCCATCAATAATGGACTTATTGAAGGTGTTTCACTCATCAATGTGACCATTACACATCAACGTAGCTTAACCAATCAAACGTCAAATCCTTTATTTGCAGGAGGAATAGCGGGAGAAAATCAATCCGGTGGCGTGATTCTAAGTAGCTATGTAGGTGGTACAAGCAGCGTGAATGCATCTCTTTCGCTCACTAGAAATTCTGGAAATGGTGCCCAAGCAGCAACCACTTATGCAGGAGGACTTGTGGGTCAGAATTTAGGCTCTATCATTAACAGCCATGCGAGCGTTACAGTCAGTTCACATGCATCAACTGAAACGACTCGGCCAAGCTCTCCAGGAACTGCATTATCCTTCGCAGGAGGACTCGTGGGTATTAACAACAATGCCAATGGTATTTTGAACACATATGCCACAGGTAATGTCACTGCAAGTGCCAATATGGCTCGATCTCAAGGGAATTCTGCATCGACATCAAATACCCATGCAGGAGGATTAGTTGGAAGAAATCTAGCTGCAAACTCTGGTGTTTCTAATAGTTTTGCTACAGGCAATGTGACTGCAACCATCACTTCTAATAATGCTGATACAAGAATTAACTATTATGGAGGTCTCGTTGGACTTGGTGGTTCTACTTCAAGTTTTAGAAGAACTGGACAAACCTTAACTGCAACAACGACACCTACAGGTGGAACAAACACGATTAACAATACAGGGACAGCAACAGCAGATTCAAACTTAAGATTACAAACATGGGTAACTTCAAATCTCTTATGGTCGACAGACATCTGGACATTTGATGGCACAAACTATCCTAGACTTAAAGATAATAAATACTAATCAAACGCTCAAGTTGAGCGTTTTTTTTTAGACAAAAAATATCCTATGATATCCTATTGATAAACGTGAAAAAAGCAACCTGTAAATAAGTCAAGTGGCTAAAAATAAAAAAAACATCAAAAAATGATGAATTTGACAATATTAAGGCATGCTAAAAAAGGATCTGATGCTCAATTAACGATATAAAGTTTTACTGAAAGAGTCTATT
>JAUVXD010000002.1 GCA_030603805.1 Acholeplasmataceae bacterium | reverse complement strand
TCTAGTTTTGAGAGATGTCTGGTGACGATGGCGAAGTGGTCACACCTGTTCCCATTCCGAACACAGAAGTTAAGCACTTCAGCGCCGAAAATAGTTCCAAGGAGCAAAGATAGGACGTTGCCAGGCAGTATCTCTAAGAATGGGAGATTAGCTCAGTTGGGAGAGCATCTGCCTTACAAGCAGAGGGTCAGCGGTTCGAGCCCGTTATCTCCCACCATTCTTATTGCCGAAATAGCTCAATTGGTAGAGCAACTGACTTGTAATCAGTAGGTTGCGGGTTCAATTCCTGTTTTCGGCACCATCTTTCGACCCGTTAGCTCAGTCGGTAGAGCACTTGACTTTTAATCAAGGTGTCGTAAGTTCGATTCTTACACGGGTCACCATTTATTAACCAACGCCTCGATGGTGAAATAGGTAGACACGTGGGACTTAAAATCCCATGGATGATGAATCCGTGCCGGTTCAAGTCCGGCTCGAGGTACCAAAATGGGGCCTTAGCTCAGCTGGGAGAGCGCCTGCTTTGCACGCAGGAGGTCAGGGGTTCGATCCCCCTAGGCTCCACCATATTATTTAAAAATATGTGTTCGAGCAATTATGGATTCAAACATGTAGTCATTGAGGATTATATAATGGCGGCGTAGCTCAGTTGGCTAGAGCGTACGGTTCATACCCGTAAGGTCGAGGGTTCGACCCCCCCCGCCGCTACCAGTTTGGACCCGTAGCTCAGTTGGTTAGAGCTACCGGCTCATAACCGGTTGGCCGTAGGTTCGAGTCCTACCGGGTCCACCAACTTTGCATCTACCATTTAGAAAACACATGTGCTATAATTATGGAGGAATACCCAAGTCTGGCTGAAGGGATCGGTCTTGAAAACCGACAGGCTGTAAAAGGCGCGGGGGTTCGAATCCCTCTTCCTCCGCCACTCAAAGTCTAATAAAATATATATAATATCGCGGGATAGAGCAGTCTGGTAGCTCGTCGGGCTCATAACCCGGAGGTCGTTGGTTCAAATCCTTCTCCCGCAACCAAATGGTCCGGTGGTGTAGGGGTTAACATGCCTGCCTGTCACGCAGGAGATCGCGGGTTCAAATCCCGTCCGGACCGCCATATTAGGCTCTGTAGCTCAGTCGGTAGAGCAAAGGACTGAAAATCCTTGTGTCGGCAGTTCGATTCTGCCCGGAGCCACCACTTTTACTAAATAAGCCAGAGTCAGGCTTTTTTTATTTATATAGCAATGATAATTAAAAGCTAACATGACGCTATGTTAGCTTTTTTAAATTTAAGTTCACAGGTGTAGACTATAGAAAGTAATTTTTCTGTTTGAATCTATTATAAGTAGAGGTGAATCGAATGAACATAAAATCAATGTACTACTTTAAGGGGATTGAATCTTTTTTTCAGTTTAGTGAACATATCGAGTTAAGTCAATGGCGTATTGAAAAGCAATTATTGACTAACCGAGTTGAAAAGTATTGTAAACTAGATATTTTTAAACAAATGAAAAATGATTTTGAAACCAAACAGTTGTCTATTTGGCCATTAAAAGATGAGGAGATAATTACTTGGTTAGATACTCAAGCTATTATGAGAAGACTACTCATGAAACTATTTAAAAAAGGAACGAGACAAAGTTTGATTCATATATTCATAGAGTATCCTTTAGTTTATGGGAATCATATGAGAACCGATTATCTCATTGTTTACGATCGACTTATTGTCATTTTAGAATTTGGAATGTTCAATCAAGATGAGCGAAGAAGTGAAGAAAGATATACAAAAAAGCTTCAAGAATCAATTAGCCACGCACAATTATTAAGGAATATGTTAGACTCCTCTTCTACTGTAGTAAATTATGTGATGATTTATAAACCCGAGTTTGATCGAATCATTCAAGAAAGCATTAGAGAGAATATCGTCTATAACAATAATGAAATCAATCAACTAGCAAACTTTCTGCACCTAAAAATCGCAGAACAAGATCACTTGCAAGCTTTATACCAATTAGATTATCTATCTAAGTTATAAAATAATATCTTTCTATTTGAATTTTAAAAACATTGTGTTATCATAGAATTAGCAATAAAATTTGAAGTTCAAATAATTTGAAGGAGAAAATAAAATGAGTGAAAAGATTGGCATTGTTGTTTGTGGGAATTCAGGTGTAGATTACATGAAGTTGGACTACCCTGTAAGATTGATTAGATCAACATTAAATCTAGGTGGTAAAGAGTACGAAGATTATGTAGATATTCAAGCAAAAGAGTTTTATGACATTATCAATGCGAACCCAGATATTGACGTTTCAACATCTCAAACTTCAACAGGTAAAATTGCGAGTGTTTATGAAGAAATGAAAGAAGAAGGTTATACTGACATTATTGCTGTAGTTATCTCTTCAAAACTTAGTGGCACATATCAAGGAGCTATTCTTGCTAAAGATATGGTTCCAGGCATCAATGTCTATGTCATTGATTCTCGCAGTGTATCATATGGCGAAGCTTACCTCGTATTAGAAGCAATTAAGATGATTAAGAATGGTAGCAAAGTTAGAGATATCATTGACAAGTTAGAAAAAATTAGAGATCACATTTACATTTATGTTCTTGTTGATACACTCAAATTCTTAGTCAAAAATGGTAGATTGTCTGCAACAAGTGGTTTTTTAGGTACTTTATTAAAGATTAAGCCACTTCTTCATGTTCAAAGAGATGGTAGTCTTGTTCCTTTTGAAAAAATTAGAACAACAAGTAAAGCTCAATCAAGACTTGTTGAAGTGATTCAATCTGATATCGAAGGAAAGAACGTAATCGTGTTTATTGCGTTCACTAATAATGAAGATAAGGCAAAAGAAATCAAACAACAAATCCAAAATGTAAGACCAGATGTTAAAGTTGAACTAGTCCCACTTACTCCAGTGGTTGGTGCACATGCAGGTCCAGGAACCTTAGGTGTTGGATATATAGTTCTACAATAAAGGTGGTATGAAAATTGATATCACCAAAAGAGGTTATAAATGAGTTGCTTGTTGATGTATTTAATCACATCTTAAGCATCGAAGCGGATATACTAAGAAAACGTGGGGTTAAAATTTCAATGACCGAAGTTCACGTCTTAGAAGCAATTCGAAACTCTCAAGTACCGACAATGGGTAGTGTTGCCCAAAAACTGAGAGTAACTTTGGGGACCTTGACAACCTCCATTAATGTATTAGTAAGAAAAGATTTTGTTGAAAGATATCGTGATGAAAATGATCGCAGAAAAGTGTTTTTGAGACTTTGTGATTCTGCTCATGAAGTATTAAAGATTCATGATGAATTTCATAATGAAATGATTGCATCCCTATTCAAGGATTTAGAACTTGAAAAAGATGAAGTATTGATGAAGTCACTTGAGAATATCAGTCAGTACTTTAAGGACCGTTATTGAGTGTAATTAAAACCCATATTTTTTATTAACTTACCAAGTTGATATGAATTGGGTTTTTTATTTAAAAGCGAAAAAAACGAAATATTTTTGAAAAAATAATATTTATTATTTTTATGTTATAGTGTATAATGATATAGGCTATCAAAACGAGGTGAAATTATGGGGAAAATTGTATATGGCATAGATGTGGGTGGTACCAGCATAAAATTCGGATTATTTAATTCTGAAGGTGTTCGGTTAATCACAAAATTTGAAAAAGATACACCTAAAACTAATCAGCAGACGAGCGTATTAGAAAGTATTTTTAACACAATTCAAGAAACAAATCAGATGTATGGGTATAGCGAATTAGATATCGAAGGTATTGGTTTAGCCGTCCCATGCCCAGTCAAAGATGGCATAGTGAATTCTTGTGCAAACATTAAGTGGGAAAGAATGAATATTAGGAAAGAACTAGCAGATAAATTCAGCAATCAGGTTCATGTTGTTGTTTCAAATGATGCCAATATTGCAGCCTATGGAGAGAATGCATCATTAGAAATCCCTTTTCGTAATGCGATTGTTATAACGCTCGGAACAGGTGTTGGTAGTGGAATCATACTTAATGGCGAAATACTAGAAGGTAGCACCGGGATGGGCGGAGAAATTGGCCATACACATGTATATGATGGACCAATAGAAACTTGTGGTTGTGGTGCAAAAGGGTGTTTAGAGCAAATGTGCGCCTCTAAAGGCATGACAAATTATGCTTTAGAATTATCAAAAGAAATGTCCACATCGATTAATCTTAATCAAATTACAATTAAAGATATTTTTGAAGCAGCTAAATTAGGGGATAAGCTTTGTTTAAAAGTAGTTGATAGAGCAGCAGAATACTTAGGAAAAGCTGCAAGCGTTGTTGCGTTGACAATCGACCCTGATGCCTTTATCATTGGAGGAGGCATATCAAAAGCAGGTCAATATTTTTTAGACAAGATAAAAAACGCATATCAAAAATATGCAAGGTTTTCAACTGGCAACAAACCGTTTTTATTAGCAAAAACAGGCAATGATGCAGGGATTATTGGAGCTGCACATTATGCTATAAAAAAATAAAAAAGGAAAATTAAAAAAATGGGATCAAATTCGGCAAGAAGGTCTTTGGAAGTTGTGAAAATTTATGGAGGGGATGCCCTAGGCAAGGTGATTTCATATGAGCTGCTTTATAACAAGCCAGCCATGAAATGGAATCAATCTAAAAAAGCACTGTCATTCCTAGCTAGTTGTATCAGCCATGTTCACGGTGATGCGTTAAGAATTGAAAGAGGAAGTAATTCGGAGCGTTATGAAGAGGATTCATATGCGACAGACTGTGCAATGGCATTGTATTCAAACTATGTTAATGAAAGGGTTATCAAGTATTTAGAGGAAGACCAGTTAAATATTAGGTCAGCATTTGAATCTGCGGTTAGAGATTTTCTTACTGAACAGAAAAAGTGTAAAACTTACCCTTCTGATGTCATAGCAAAAATTGAGTTTAAAGGCATTACTAAAAAAATCATTGATGAGATTGATAGACGTATAAATCAGCAGTTGTTTAAAGAGGTTAATGATAGCTTCATACTTGCTTTAGATAGATTCGACGAAAAACTTTTATTTCAGCCCCCTCATAACATGAAGGGTATCGTTTGCAAGCAAATCGACAACCCTATATTAGCTGAATATCTTGCTAACGAGCGTGGTATTTCGATTGCACTCACTAAAGAAACGGTTAAACATAAATCAACAATTCTCATCAGTAGTGTCAATAATGAAATTATAGTGCATCCAAAAGAAAAAGATTATTCTAGCTATAGGGATGGACTATTAAGATTTAAGGATTTGAAGTCAAATGATCAGTATGTTGAAGGACATATCAAGTTACATGTTACAACATCGGATAGACACTATCTTAAAACGTTCAATAAGAATCGCTGGCTTCAAGGTGTTTGTGGATATTTAAGTCAACTATCATATTTAGAAAAAACAATGACACCCAAAAGAGAAGATTTTAAAGATGAGTATATCTACCTCTTTTCAAATACAATCAACAAAGAAGTTTTCATTAATATTCCGTATTTCTCTAATAAGCTTTCTATTGCTGAATTATCGTTTCAAGAGTTTGATATCGAAAGCAATGAAGAAAATCCTTATATTATGAGTGAAGCACTTAAGGGGATAGCTGAGGCATCTATTATTTGTAACAAAGAATTAAATATTGTTATACCCATGGTTCGAAGTTATGAAGAGTTTGACGAATTGAGAATGTGGGTTGAAATGGGGTTGTCTGAAGGTGGTGTCGACGATGCAAAGATTGGTGTCAGTATTGAAACTAAAGGTGCATATGATGTTTTTGAGTGTTTTCAAAAAGCTGATTTTATCATCATTCAACTCGATCAGTTGATTTTGGATATCAAAGGCGAATATGATAAATATCAAAATAATATATCCGTCAAAGATTTCACCTATATCGTGTCCCCGTATGTCAAAGACATCCATCAATATTTTAGAGGACCCAAAGTTAAAAGAAGACATATTGTGGCAGGAAAATGTTTGAGTGACCCTCAGATATTTAGAAAAATTCGAGTTATGGGATTTAGAGAAATTGCAATTCCCGCTGGAAGTCTAGAAACTATTGTTCCACTAGTATTAGAAGCATATGATGCAATAGGAAAATACAGTAAAAAGAATAAAGATGATTCTGACGATAATTCCAATAAAAAAGGGGACCCCAACTTATCCAACGAAGATGAGTGAGAAATCATAAGTTTCAATCAAGAAAAATCGCTTTTTAATCAAGGAAATGCACCAAAAAGGTTGCTTTTCCTTTTTATTTATCATATAATAGAAACGCTCGTGTGTAACCGAGCAGGCTGTGAAATGGAAGGTTGCTGACACACGGATAGCCGTTGTCTACGTGTTAGGTTTTTCCATGGAGCAAGTCTATACAAGATTATAGGCGAAAGGAGCTATTAAAAATGGCAAAAGATGTTATTAAAATTCGTTTGAAGGCATATGATCACAGATTAATTGATCAAGCTGCAAAGAAGATTGTTGACAGCGCACTAAGAACTGGAGCTACAGTTCAAGGTCCAATTCCTCTTCCAACTGAAAAGGAAATCTTCACAATCTTACGTTCTCCTCACGTAAACAAAGATTCACGTGAACAGTTCGAACGCAGAACACACAAGAGATTAATTCAAATTATTGATCCAAACCCAAAAACAATTTCAGCATTAATGGATATCGATCTACCATCAGGTATTGATATCGTCTTAAAGAAATAATAAAAATTAGAAAGAGGTAATTTTATGGCCAAAGGAATCTTAGGTAGAAAACTGGGCATGACGCAAATTTTCGATGAAAATGGCACACTCATTCCAGTAACTGTCGTAGACGTGGCTGACAATGTGGTTCTACAACAAAAGACTGTTGAAACAGACGGCTATGTAGCAACACAAGTTGGTTTCGAAACTAAACGCGACAAATTAAGTAACAAGCCTGAACAAGGGCACGTGAAAAAAGCTAATACAGCACCTAAGCGCTTCATTAAAGAAATCCGCTTTAAAGAAGAGCTCAAGAATGAATTAGTGGATTTAGCGGTCGGTGACCTTGTAAAGACAGAAGTATTCTCAGTAGGAGAAGTAGTGGATGTGACCGGAACTTCCAAAGGTAAGGGATTTGAAGGTACCATCAAGAGACACAATCAACATCGTGGACCAATGACTCACGGTTCTAGATACCATCGTGGACCTGGTTCAATGGGTGCAATCAAAGGCAAACTGAAGGGTAAAAACCTTCCAGGACATATGGGATCTGAACAAGTAACAGTTCAAAATCTCAAGATTGCTGGTGTCGATGTTGAAAACCAATTACTATTAATTAGTGGAAGCGTACCAGGACCTAATAAGGGACTTGTCATCGTGAAATCTGCTATTAAAAGTGGTAAGTAAGGAGGGTTAATATGCCAAAACTAAACGTATTAAATCAAACAGGTAACAAAGTTGCTGACATAACCCTATCTGATTACGTCTTCGGTATTGAACCACATCAACAAGCTTTATATGATGTTGTCAACGCACAAAGAGCAGCAATGAGACAAGGTACACACGATGTAAAAAATCGTGGTGAAGTATCAGGTGGTGGTAGAAAACCATGGCGTCAAAAGGGTACAGGTCGTGCTCGTCAAGGTTCTACACGTTCTCCACAATGGCGTCATGGTGGTGTCGTTTTCGGACCAACACCAAGAGGCTATGCAGTTAAGTTAAATCAAAAAGTTCGTCAACTAGCACTCAGATCTGCATTATCTTATCATGCAGCAAACGGCCAACTTAAAGTTGTTGACACATTAAGTATCGATGCGCCAAAAACAAAACTATTCCAAGCATTATTAACTGGACTAGGTGTTGAAGGTAAAACTTTAGTTGTTGCAAAATCATTTGGTGATAACGAAGTATTAGCAGCAAGAAATATTCCAACCGTTGCATTCTCAAATGTGAGCCACGTTAGTGTCTATGACATTCTCAATTGCAAGAATTTGATTCTTACCAAAGATGCGGTTGAAGCATTAGAGGAGGTATTGGGCAATGACTAAATATTATGATATTCTCAAAGCACCAATCATTACAGAACAATCAACAAAACTGATTGAAAGCCAAAACAAATACACATTTAAAGTCGATAGAAAAGCAAACAAAGTTGAGATTAAGAAAGCTATCGAAACAATTTTCAATGTGAATGTGCTCTCAGTCAATACAATCAACGTATTACCTAAGTTCAAGAGAATGGGCAAATACGAAGGTTACAAATCTGCTTATAAGAAAGCAGTTGTCAAGTTAGCTGAAGGTCAAAAGATTGACGCCTTCACAATTTAAGTGAAAGATTAGAGGAGGTTTAACCAAATGGCGGTTAAAAAGTACAAGCCGACGACTAATGGTCGCCGCAACATGAGTGTATTAACATTCGAAGAAATTACAACATCTACTCCTGAAAAATCACTACTAGAGCCAGTTTCTCGCACAGGTGGACGTAACAACCAAGGTAAAATTACCGTACGTCACATCGGTGGCGGTGCAAAAAGAAAGTACCGTGTAATTGATTTTAAGCGTAATAAATTTGATGTTATTGGTAAGGTAGCTACTATTGAGTACGATCCAAACCGTAGTGCAAATATTGCATTAATTCATTACCTAGATGGTGAAAAGAGATATATTCTTGCTCCAAAAGGCCTAGAAGTAGGCATGGAGATCGTATCAGGTGAACAAGTAGATATTAAAACTGGTAACTCATTACCAATCATGAATATTCCTGTCGGTACTATCATTCATAATATTGAATTAAGTCCAGGCAGAGGTGGACAAATCGCGAGAAGTGCTGGTGCATCCGCTCAGATTCTTGGACGCGAAGACAAATATGTTCTTGTCCGCTTACAATCAGGCGAAGTTCGCAAGATCTTGGGTACTTGCCGTGCAACCATCGGTGTTGTTGGTAACGAATCATGGGAACTTGTCAATGTCGGTAAAGCTGGCAGAACACGTCACATGGGCGTTCGTCCAACCGTTCGTGGTTCAGTAATGAACCCAAATGACCACCCACATGGTGGTGGTGAAGGTAGAACACCAATCGGTAGAAAATCACCAATGACCCCATGGGGTAAGAAGGCTCGCGGTGTGAAGACACGCGACACTAAGAAAGCGTCTAACGATTTAATCGTTCGTCGTCGTACGAAGTAGGAGGGAAATTATGGCACGTTCAGTTAAAAAAGGCCCATTTTGTGATGATCATTTACTCGTAAAGGTCAGAAAACAAAATGCAGCTAACGAGAAAAAAGTGATCCAAACTTGGTCACGTCGTTCAACGATTTTCCCTGATTTCGTTGGACACACGGTTGCCGTTTACAATGGAAAATCACACATTCCTGTCTATGTAACAGAAGATATGGTTGGACACAAATTCGGTGAATTTGCACCAACTCGTACTTATCATGGACATGGAAAAGATGATAAGAAAGCTAAGAAGAAGTAATTGGAGGAGAATGAAAAATGGAAACTAAAGCTATAGCTAAAACCGTTCGCATTGCTCCACGTAAAGCAAGATTGGTCGTAGACCTTATTCGCGGTAAGAACATTAAAGAAGCACAAGCCATTTTAATGTTTACACCACGTGCTGCTTCACCAATTATTTTAAAGGTGCTTAACAGTGCTGTTGCAAATGCTGAGCACAACAACAATGCAAACGTCGACAATTTATATGTCAAAGAAGTATATGTCAATGAAGGAGTTCGTCTCAAGAGACTTCTGCCAAGAGCAAAAGGTCAAGGCGATATCATTCAAAAAAGAACAAGCCACATCACAGTCATTGTGGCAGATAAAGCGTAGAGGTGAATAGACATGGGACAAAAAGTTAATCCAATTGGTATGCGCCTCGGCATCATTCGTACATGGGATTCTAAATGGTATGCTGAAAAAACAGCAGTACCAACACTCGTAAAAGAAGATGCATCTATCCGTAGTTACTTAAATGAATACTACAAAAAAGCAGCTGTTTCACATATTGAAATTGAACGCGTAAAGGGTAAAGGCGGTAAAGATCGTGTTAAAATCACACTTCACACTGCTAAGCCAGGTATCGTGATTGGTAGAGATGCTGAAACAAAGAAAAAAGCTGTTGAAGCATTAGAAAAATTAACCAACAAAGAAATCGTCTTCAACGTTGTTGAAGTCAAACGCCCTGAAAGAGTTGCAACTCTAGTTGCTCAAAGTATTGCTGAACAATTAGAAAATCGTGCATCCTTCAGACGTGTTCAAAAGATTGCGATGCAACGTGCACTCAAATCAGGAGCAAAAGGTGTTAAGACCTTAGTTTCTGGTCGCCTTGGTGGCGCAGAAATCGCAAGAAGCGAAGGTTATTCTGAAGGTCAAGTACCTCTACATACACTTCGTGCGGACATTGACTATGCAACAGCTGAAGCACAAACCACTTACGGCGTACTTGGCGTTAAGGTTTGGATTTATAATGGCGAAGTTCTTCCAGGACAAACTCGTGAAGAAAACTTAAGAAAGCAAGATGAAAGAGCACCACGTCAAGAAAACAACAAGCCAAGACGTAACAATCGCGACAACAAGGGAGGCAAATAATCATGTTAATGCCTAAAAGAACAAAATTCCGTCGCCCTCACCGTGTCAGCTATGAAGGCCTTGCAAAAGGTAGAAATGAAATTCTCAATGGAGAATATGCATTAATAGCTCAAGAAGGTGCATGGGTTACAAACCGTCAAATCGAAGCGGCTCGTATCGCGATGACAAGACATATGAAGAGACTTGGGAAAGTATGGATCAATATCTTCCCACACTTAGCAAAAACTAAGAAGCCACTCGAAGTGCGCATGGGTTCCGGTAAAGGTGCTCCTGACCACTGGGTAGCGGTTGTCAAAGAAGGTAAAGTCATGTTTGAAATTAACGGGGTTTCTGAAGAAATCGCTAAAGAAGCACTCCGTTTAGCATCACACAAATTGCCTATTAAGACAAAAATTGTTAAAAGAGGTGAGCAAGCGTGAAAGCTGTAGAAATTAGAAAAATCAGCACTACTGATTTAGAAAAAAGAATAGTCGAACTTAAAGCTGAATTATTCAACCTGCGCTTTCAACTTGCAGTAGGACAGCTTGAAAATACGGCTCGTATTAGTCAAGTTAAGAAGACGATTGCACAAATGAAGACAATCATCAGTGAACGTGCTAGATAAGGAGGATACCATGGAACGTAATAATAGAAAAGTTTATACGGGAACAGTTGTATCTGACAAAATGGATAAAACGATTACCGTGGTTGTTGACACATACAAGAAGTCTCCTTTATACGGCAAACGTGTAAAGGTATCGAAGAAATTTCATGCACATGATGAAGAAGGCTTAGCAGGCATCGGCGACACAGTAACCATTATGGAAACTAGACCGCTATCCAAAACAAAGAGATTCCGTCTCCTTGAAGTTGTTGCTAAGGCCGATTTAGTATAAGGAGGAAACGGATATGATTCAACAAGAAAGTAGATTAGTTGTTGCTGATAACAGTGGCGCTAAAGAAGTCCTTGTCATTAAAGTTTTAGGCGGAACCCGTCGTCGTTATGCTAATATCGGTGATATCGTCGTTGTTACTGTTAAAAAAGCATCACCAGCCGGTATGGTTAAAAAAGGTGATGTTGTCAAAGCAGTCATCGTACGTACAGTTTCCGGACTTCGTCGTCCAGACGGCTCATACATCAAATTTGATGAAAATGCAGCAGTCATTATCAAAGAAGATTTGAACCCACGTGGTACCCGTATTTTCGGACCAGTGGCAAGAGAGTTAAGAGAAAAGAACTTCATGAAGATCGTTTCCCTAGCTCCAGAAGTATTATAAGGAGGTCTCGTCTATGTACATTAAAGCTGGAGACACAGTTGCAATCATTGCTGGACGCGATCAAATTGTAACTGACAAAAAAGGAAATAAAACACGCAAGACAGGTCGCGTTATCAAAGTTTATCCAAAAACTGACCGTGTCCTTGTTGAAGGTGTGAATATTGTTAAGAAGCACCAAAGACCAACACAGGCAAATGATAAAGGTGGCATTGTTGAAAAAGAAGCACCTATCCATGTGTCTAACGTAGCAATCGTTGACCCAAAGACTGGAAAACCAACTCGCGTTGGCTACCGTGAAGTCGATGGCAAAAAAGTGCGTTACGCTAAAAAATCAGGCGAAAGCCTTGATAAATAAGGAGTTTGAACAATGAGCGCAATTAAAGAAAGATACGAAAATGTTGTCAAACCCGAACTCGTTAAGGCATTCAATTACACCACAGTGATGCAAGTGCCAAGAATCGAAAAAATTGTTGTGAATATGGGTATTGGTGATGCTGTTTTCAATCCAAAGGTCTTAGATGATGCTGTGGAAGAGTTAAGAGCAATTACTGGCCAAAAGCCATTAGTCACCAAAGCTAAGAATTCCATTTCTAACTTTAAATTGAGAGAAGGCATGGCAATCGGAGCGAAGGTAACCCTTCGTGGCGATAGAATGTGGTACTTCCTCGACAAGTTAATTTCAATTGCTTTACCACGTGTACGTGACTTCAGAGGGATTTCTGCAAATTCATTTGATGGCCGCGGTAACTACACCGTTGGTATCAAGGAACAAATCATTTTCCCAGAAATCAGCTTAGACAAAGTTAAAAAAGTTCGTGGTATGGACATTGTTATTGTAACAACGGCTAAAACTGACCAAGAAGGACGCGCATTGCTGTCTCAACTTGGCATGCCGTTCAAGAAGTAAGGAGGCGTATTATGGCTAAAAAATCAAAGATCATTAAAAATGAACAACGTAAGGTCATCGTCGAACGCTATCGTGAAAAAGTTGCTGCATTAAGAGAAAAAGGCGATTACGCTGCTTTAGCTAAGCTTCCAAGAAATGCATCTGCAACACGAATTAGAAATCGCGATTCAATCGATGGTCGTCCACGCGGCTATATGCGCAAGTTTGGCTTGTCTCGTCTGAAGTTCCGTGAGATGGCTCACAAAGGTGAACTTCCAGGCGTGAAAAAAGCAAGCTGGTAATTAGGAGGAAGAAACATGGTTATGACTGATCCAATTGCGGATATGCTGACGCGTATTCGTAACGCAAATAAAATGCGTCATGAAAAAGTAGAAATGCCCGCTTCACGTCTTAAGGCTGACATTTTAGCAGTTCTTAAGAAAGAAGGGTTCATCGTTGACTACTCAGTAGTAAAAGATGGTCCACAAGGCAAAATTGTAGTCGTCTTGAAGTACACGAACACTAAAGAACGTGTCATCAAGGGCTTAAAGAGGATATCGAAACCAGGTCTTCGTGTTTACGCTTCAGTAGAAAACCTTCCAAAGGTTCTCAATGGTCTCGGAGTTGCATTAATTTCAACTTCTAGAGGCATTATGACTGACAGAGAAGCGCGTATGGCTCAAGTTGGCGGCGAAGTGCTCGCCTATGTATGGTAATATAAGGAGGAAATTATGTCACGTATAGGTAATAAAGTGATTGGAATTCCTGCTGGTGTTACCGTCACCATTAGCCCAGAAAACTACGCTGTAGTTAAAGGCCCAAAAGGACAACTTGAATTCCAATTCAATGAAATGTTAGATATCAAAATGGAAGGCAATGAAATTACCATTAGCCGTCCAAATAATGAAATTTTCACAAGAAAAATCCATGGAACTACACGTGCTTTATTAGCAAATATGATCACTGGTGTATCAACAGGATTTAAAAAACAATTAGAAATTCGCGGTGTTGGTTATAGAGCAACACTTCAAGGCAAAATCGTGAATTTAAGTTTGGGTTATTCACACCCAATTGAGTTAGAGATTCCAGCAGGTTTAACGGTTACAATTCCAAAGAACACGGACATCATTGTTGAAGGCGCTGACAAGCAACTTGTCGGAGAATTCTCAGCGAAGATCAGAAGCTTTAGAAAACCAGAACCTTACCTTGGTAAAGGTATTCGTTATGTTGATGAATACGTTCCACGTAAAGCTGGAAAGACTGCTAAGTAAGGGAGGACATCGCTATGATTAAAAAATTATCTAAGAATGTCACTAGACAAAAGCGTCATCTGCGCATCAGAAAAATCGTTGATGGCACAACTGAACGTCCAAGATTATCCATCTATCGTTCGAATACTGCTATCTACGCTCAAATTATTGATGATGAAAAGCAAACAACGCTCATCAGTGCTCGCAGTCAAGAACTAGGTCTTAAAGGTTCAAATATTGAATCTGCTAAGGCAGTTGGCAAATTAATCGCCGAAAAGGCGCTTGCAAAAGGTGTTGTATCCGTAGTCTTCGATCGCGGTGGTTATTTATACCACGGTAAGATTAAAGCTTTCGCTGATGCTGCACGTGAAGCAGGATTACAATTCTAAGGAGGAGAACGAATATGGCTAGAGAAAGATTTAACACTCAAGAAGAGCAAGTCGAAAACCAGTTCGAAGAACGTGTCGTTGCCATTAACCGTGTAACCAAAGTTGTTAAGGGTGGACGTCGTTTCCGTTTCGCTGCCTTAGTTGTTATCGGCAATAAGCAAGGTCAAGTTGGTTTCGGTTCTGGAAAAGCAGCCGAAGTACCTGATGCAATTAAAAAAGCTGTTGAAGATGCAAAATCAAATATGATTACCATTCCGATTGTCAATAATACCATTCCACATGCAATTACTGGCGTGTATGGTGCAGGTCAAGTATTCTTAAAGCCTGCTTCAGAAGGTACAGGTATTATCGCTGGGGGTTCCGTTCGTGCTGTACTGGAACTTGCTGGTGTTCATGACATCTTATCCAAGTCTATTGGATCAAGCACGCCAATCAACATGGTTCGTGCAACATTTGCTGGCTTAAAACAACTCAGAACAGCAGAACAAGTTGCTAAACTACGTGGCGTTGATGTATCGGAGCTTATCTAATGAAACTACAAGTCACATTAAAGAAAAGCTTAATTGGCCGCAAGCCAAATCAAATTAAAACAGCACATGCACTCGGATTAAGAAAAGTCAACCAAGTTGTGGTAAAAGAGGCTAATGATGCCATTAACGGCATGATCAGCACGATCTCCCACTTGGTTAGCGTTCAAGAAGTAGAGTAGGAGGTATTACCCATGTTAAATGATTTAAGACCTGTTGAAGGTGCCAGAAAGAACCGTAAGCGTATTGGCAGAGGTCCAGGTAGTGGCACCGGTAAGACCTCTGGTAAAGGTAATAAAGGACAACTCGCACGTTCTGGTGGCGGTCCACGCCCAGGATTTGAAGGCGGACAGCTCCCTTTATTCCAAAGAATTCCTAAAAGAGGATTTAAAAACATTAACCGCAAAGAATACGCTATCGTTAATTTAGCTGATCTCAATCAGTTTAATGAAGGCGAAGTTGTCACTCCAGAAGTCCTTGTTGCACGCAATGTCATCAAAGTATTGAAGTCAGGCGTCAAAGTACTTGCTAACGGAACTTTAGAGAAGAAACTCACTGTCAAAGCTAACGTCTTCTCAAAGGCTGCTGAGGCAGCAATTGTCAAAGTCGGTGGAACAGTAGAGGTGATTTAAAGTGTGGTTGCGTATAAAACGAATTCTAAGTAACAAAACTGTAATGCTGAGATTAGCATTTACATTAGGTATCCTGTTAGTCGTTAGAATTGCTAGTCATATTACCGTCCCACTTTTCGACACCCGCGCTATCGTCCAATTTATGGAAGCTAGCGGAAGCTTTGTTGCCATTCTGAATAATTTCAGTGGCCAGGCGCTCGAAAGATTTTCTATCATGGCTCTCGGTATTTCGCCTTATATTACGGCGTCCATTGCCATCCAGTTATTACAAATGGTCATCCCACAATTTAAAGAGTGGAGTGAACAAGGTGAAACTGGTAAGTCCAAACTTAACCAGATTACAAGATATCTTGCAATCGGTTTAGCATTCATTCAGTCATTTGCATTAATTATCGGTATCAGTATCAATGGTAGCGTCTTGATTCCAAGTCTTGAAGCTGCAGACGTTGAACGTTACAGATATGTCTATTACATCTACATGGCTTTAGTCATGACAGGTGGTACGGCACTTGCGATTTGGCTTGGTGATTTGATTACTAAAAAAGGTGTTGGAAACGGGACATCGATGTTGATTGTTGCCGGTATCGTCACCAGCTTACCAGCGATGTGGACCACGTTGTGGACCAAATACATTACCAATGGTAGCGGCGGATGGGACATTGTCTTCTTCGTGATTATCATGACATTATATTTTGGCATCTTACTTGGTGTTGTCTATATGCAGATTGCAACCAGAAAGATTCCAGTACAATATGCGAACCGTCAAGGTAAATCAGATTCCAACATTCCAATGAAGATTAACAGTGCAGGGGTTATTCCAGTCATCTTCGCTCAAACGATTTTATCGATTCCACTCACTGTTGTCGGGTTTGCACCTAATGCAAACCAACAATCAGGCATTATTGCGTGGTTGAATAATATTTTCAACTATCAAGAGCCTATCGGATTTATCCTCTATGTGATTTTAATCGTTGTTTTCTCATTCTTCTATTCATTCCTTACCATCAACCCAGATAAGATTGCAGACAACTTATCAAAATCCAATGCTTATGTACCTGGTATTCGCCCAGGCCAAGAAACGAAAGACTTTATTGCAAAGCTGCTCTTCAAGATTACAGTCATCGGTACTGTCTACCTTGTTGCATTAGCGATACTCCCTATTTTGACATCCATCGTCTTCGGATTTACTGGTAGTGAAGCTCAAGCGATTACGCTTGGGGGTACAAGCTTACTGATTATCGTCGGCGTAGCCATCGAAACCACACAACAAGTAGAAACTGACGCAAGTCAATCAGAGTATAGCGGCATCTTTAAGTAATCGGAGGATATGAAAATGCGAATTATTCTAATGGGCCCACCTGGTGCAGGCAAGGGCACAGAAGCAGAATCACTCGTTAAGCATTATCACATCCCCCATATATCTACTGGCAATATATTTAGAGAACTCTATAAAGACAAAACAACGGTTGGTAAAATCGCTAAAGAGTTTATTGATCGTGGTGAACTTGTACCAGATGATATCACTAACGAAATTGTTCGCCATAGATTATCACATGCGGATGCGAAAAAAGGATTTCTCTTTGATGGATATCCTAGAAACGTCAATCAGGCAAAAGCCTTTGATGAAATGCTGATTTCGTTTGGATGGAAACTCGATGCAGTGATTAATTTCTCTGTACCTGATGAAGTCATCGTCAAACGAATTAGCGGACGCAGAGTATGCGAAGTATGCGGCGCTGTCTATCATACAGAAAATAAACCACCTAAAGTGGAAAACATCTGTGATGTTGATGGCGGTATGCTGATACAGCGTGTTGATGATATGGAAAAAACGGTTCAAAGAAGACTTCGCATCTACAATCAACAAACCGCTCCAGTCATCGGCTATTACGAAGAAAAAGGATCAATTATTCATGTGGATGGCACAAAATCCATTCAAGAAGTTGATCAAACGATTAAGAAAGTTTTAGGTGAGATGAATTGATTCAAATCAAGAGTCAACGTGAAATTGAGCTGATGCGAGAAGCAGGACGCATCTTAGATCTGACAAGAAACATGTTAAAAAATCATGTAAAACCTGGCATATCGACACATCAGCTCGATCAGCTCGCCGAAGATTATATCAGAAGTCTTGGAGCAGTACCCTCCTTCAAGGGTTATCATGGCTTTCCAGGATCCATTTGTACTTCAATCAATGAAGTCGTTGTTCACGGTATTCCTTCCTCAAAAGAAATTCTGAAAGAAGGAGACATTATTACATTAGATTTTGGTGTCAATTATAAGGGCTATCATGCAGATTCTGCAACGACATACCCAGTTGGCAAAGTTTCTCCAGATATTGAAAAGCTTCTAGATATAACAGAAAAGTCTCTTTATATTGGATTGGAACAAGCTAAACCGGGCAATCACGTTTCAGATATTTCTTACGCCATCGAAGCCTTTGTGAAACCACACGGCTATGGCATTGTTGAGGAATTTACCGGTCATGGTATTGGTAGAGATCTTCACGAAGAGCCTTATGTTCCTAATTTTGGTAAGCCACATCAAGGGCCTATCTTAAAACCTGGGATGACGTTTTGCGTCGAACCCATGATCAACTTAGGAACCAAGCGCGTCAAGGTATTAAGCGATAATTGGACAACCGTAACCGTTGATAAAAAACCATCTGCTCATTTTGAGCACATGATAGTCATTACGGAAACTGGATATGACATCTTAACCAAACACGAAAAGGAGTGAGTCTATGGCAAGAGAAGATTTAATCGAAGTAGAAGCGAAGGTAATCGAAGTATTACCCAATACCAAGTTCAAGGTTGAACTGGTACAAAATGGCCATATTGTATTGGCTCATGTTTCTGGTAAAATCCGTATGAATAACATACGCATTTTACCTGGTGATAAAGTAACTGTAGAGTTATCACCATACGATCTATCACGCGGACGCATCACATATCGCCGCAAATAAATGGAGGCACACACATGAAAGTTAGAGCATCAGTAAAGAAAAGAAGCGAAGACGACATCATCGTTAAACGTAAAGGCAAAGTTTACGTCATCAATAAGAAAAATAAAAGACATAATCAAAGACAAGGTTAATTAGGAGGAACTATGGCAAGAATAGCAGGCGTTGATATTCCACGCGACAAACGCGTCGTGGTTTCATTGACTTATGTATATGGAATTGGACTACCCACTTCCAAACAAATTTTAAAGGATGCTAACGTGAGCGAAGAAACTCGCGTTAAAGCATTGACAGAAGATGAGCTTAACCGTATCCGCACTGAAATCGGTAAATATGTCACCGAAGGTGATTTACGCCGTGAAGTCACATTAAACATCAAACGTTTAATGGAAATCGGTTCTTATCGTGGTATCCGTCATCGTAAGGGACTCCCAGTTCGTGGACAAAACACGCGTAACAACGCACGTACACGTAAGGGTAAACCAAAGGCGATTGCCGGTAAGAAGAAGTAAGGGAGGAATAAATCATGGCACGTAAAAAGACAACCAAACGTAAGGTTAGAAAGAATATTCCCCTTGGAGTTGCACATATTCACACAACATTTAACAACACGATTGTTACCATCACAGATATCGACGGCAATGCAATTGCATGGAGTAGTGCTGGTGCACTTGGCTACAAGGGCAGCAGAAAGTCTACACCATTTGCAGCACAATTAACTGCTGAAGCAGTTGCAAAAGCAGCAATGGAAAATGGGATGATCAAGGTCGAAGTTTCTGTTAAAGGACCTGGTCCAGGTCGCGAAGCAGCGATTCGTTCGCTTCAAGCTGCTGGATTAGAAATCACTGCAATTAGAGACGTAACACCAGTACCACACAATGGATGCAGACCACCTAAACGTCCACGTGGATAATCTTAAGGAGGGTAACTTGTGAAAGACTTAAAGTTTGAAAAACCAACCGCAGTAGAAGAAGTATCTATAGACGGCAATAAAGGTCGCTTTGTGATCAAACCACTTGAACGTGGATACGGAATTACACTCGGAAATGCACTAAGAAGAGTTTTACTCTCATCTTTACCAGGTGCAGCCATTGTGAACATCAAAATTGATGGTGTTGAACATGAGTTCTCAACCATCGAAGGTGTTTATGAAGATGTCATGGGCATTGTTTTAAACTTGAAAAAAGTAATTTTCAAGGTTGATTCAAATGAACCAGATTTCGAACAAAAACTAGAATTATATGCTGTTGGCGCTGGAAAAGTCACCGCAGCAGATTTCAATCATGTCGATGGTGTTGAAGTGATCAACCCAGACCAAGTGATTGCAAATCTTTCTGAAACAGGCAGACTTTCAATGGAAGTCACTGTCCGTCGTGGTGTCGGCTACATCAACGCTGACAAAAATAAGATTTTCAGCAAAAACGAAAAGAGCATCATTCCAATTGATTCCATTTACACACCAGTGACCCGTGTCTCTTACCATGTTGAAAAGACAAGAGGCGATGCAGACGAACTGATGATTGATATTGAAACTAATGGCGCAATCGAAGCGAAGGAAGCCCTCGCTTTAGCATCCAAGATGCTTATTGATTACTTTAGCGTCATCGTTGAAATCAGCGAACAAGCATCATCGACAGACTTTATTTATGAACAAGAAGAAGAACCAACCAACAAGAAACTCGAAATGAAGATTGAACAACTCGACTTGTCTGTACGTCTTTTCAATAGTTTGAAGCGTTCAGGTATTTACACAGTTGCTCAAATCATTCGTTTAACCGAAGAAGATGTGATGAGATTTAGAAGCCTAGGCAGAAAATCCTTTAAAGAACTTAAAGAAAAATTATCTGAACATGGTCTTGAATTCGAAAACACATCGACCAAAGATTCAAAATTTCATTTAGACGATGAAGAGAAGGAGTAAATCATGGCTTATAGCAGATTAAGACGCACGAGCGATCAAAGAAAAGCTTTGCTTCGTGACCTTGTGACAGATATCATCATTAATGAGCGTATTGTTACAACCGAAGCTAAGGCTAAGGAATTAAAGAAATTAGCTGACAAGATGATCACTTTAGCAAAAGAAGGTTCCTTAAGTTCAAGAAGACAGGCTGCTGAAACAGTTCGCCTAGAAGACGTTAAAGAAGGGCAAACTGCACTTCAAAAACTCTTTGCTGAACTTGGACCACGCTATCAAGATCGTCAAGGCGGTTACACAAGAATCATCAAGACTGTGCCAAGACGTGGCGATGCTGCGCCGATGGCAATCATTGAATTCGTATAAAACAAGCTTCGGCTTGTTTTTTTTATGCAACTGGTTCCATGATGGTGCATTTCATCTTTAGATACTATTTCTTAAGCTTAATCAGTGCTATAATGATGTTGCTATAGCATCGATAAATACCATTTGAGTTCGTGGTATGAATATAAAGATTAAGAGGTATAACGATGAACATTATTGAAGTTAAGAACTTATCGAAAAAATTTGTTATTTATGAAAAAGAATCTGGTTTAAAGGGCGTCTTTAAGAGCTTTTTCAATGCCAAGAAGATGATTAAGACAGCTGTGGATGATGTCTCTTTTACCGTTAAACAAGGTGAAATGATTGGCTATATTGGTCCAAATGGTGCGGGTAAATCAACAACCATTAAAATGCTCACAGGTATTCTTACACCATCATCTGGAGAGGTCATTGTGGATGGCCTAGTCCCTTATCAAAAAAGGACTCAAAATGCTAAAAAAATAGGTGTGGTCTTTGGACAGCGCACCCAACTATGGTGGGATTTACCCCTTGGAGAATCCTTTACCGTTTTAAAAGAAATTTATCAAATTCCTGATGATCAATATGAAGAAAGACTTACCTATTTCAAGGAAATTTTCGGACTAGAAAGTTTTATGAAACAACCCGTCAGACAGCTATCATTAGGTCAACGCATGAAAGCAGATATTGTCGCGAGCATGCTTCATAATCCAAAACTACTCTTTTTAGATGAGCCAACCATTGGTCTTGATGTCATCGCGAAAGAAAATATCAGAAAAACAATTAAAGATTTAAATCAAAAATATCAGACGACTGTCATTTTAACCACCCATGATTTATCAGACATTGAACTCTTGTGTGATCGAATTTTACTCATCGACCAAGGCAAGATCATCTATGATGGCAATATCGGACTTATTAAAGAAAAATATGGTTCGAAGAAAATTATCAGCTTTGAGGTGAAGTCGAAAGATGAACTCAAACAAATCGATACAGCGCTCTTTATTAAAAAAGATCCAGATTTTCAAACTAAGATTGAAGAACATAAAATCACCTTTATTTTTAATAAGCAAAAGCTCGCTATTAAAGATATTACCAATCAGGTATTTTCAAAGGTTGAAGTCCTAGATATTAATATCTCAGATGACCTCCTTGAAAATATCATCAAAGAGATTTATAAGCACGGTGTCTAATGTTTAACATTAAAAAATATCTGCCTTTTCTTCGGGCAAATTTGATGTCTATGTTTATCTACCGTGTAACGATATGGCTTTGGGTGATGGTCGATGTCTTCCAGTTTGTAATGATGATCTTCTTATGGCGATCTGTTTATGCATATAATGATGTGATTCAAGGATTTACTTTCAATGAGATGCTGATTTATTTTCTTTTAGTCAATCTTTTTTTCCTTGTCACTCAAGTAGACACCTTATTCATTATGTCAGAAGAAATCAAAGAAGGACGCATGAGTCTTTATTTAGTTAAACCAATCTCTTATCGTGTAAGACTTGTTTTTGAAAATTTGGGTCGTGTTTTAGGTGGACTTATTTTAATCCTGCCAATCGTATTTTTGACAGGTCTAGTCCTGACGCTTGTTTTTGATATGGTTTGGTCTATCACGCTCATTCAAGTAGGTCTTGCACTTTTATTTCTACCCTTTATGTTTATGCTGATGCATGAGTTTTATTTTCTCTTTGGAACACTTGTCATTTATACTGCCAATGAATTTGGCTTAGCCATTTTTCTAAATGTTTTAGTTCAAGTTTCCTCAGGACAACTCATTCCACTAGCCTTATATCCAAACTGGATGATTCAAATCTTAAAGTATCTCCCCTTTAGATTCATTACCTATCCCCCACAAATCTTGTTAGGTAAAATTGATACAACTGAAGCTTTAATAGGACTAGGTGTTTTAGGATTATGGGTCCTCGCTTTTATGATTTTAAATCATTTAATCTTCCGTTTCTCTTTGAAGAAAATGGTTGTTTTTGGAGGATAAGATGAAAAGATATTTAAAAATTTATAGCATCTTTTTTAAGCAATATTTAAAAAGACTGATGGAGTATCGTGTCGATTTTTTGATTGGAAGTATCGCATTTCTATTTTCTCAAGGCACAGGACTTTTGTTTCTATATATTATTTTTCAAAATGTCAGTGCTTTAGCTGGTTTTGGTATTGATGAGATTTTACTGATGTATGGTATTTCTTTAATCCCTAAAGGTATTGATCACCTATTTTTTGATAACCTATGGTTACTTCCAAGACACGTCAGACAAGGTGGCATGGACAGATATTTACTAAGACCCATTAACCCACTCTACTCATTTTTAGTTGAAAGATTTCAACCGGATGCGTTTGGTGAAATTATTCTAGGAACTGCACTTGTGATTGCAACCATCATCAGACTAAGTATTCGATTAAGCTTGCTACATGTGCTTGCATTGCTTTCTTTTATCTTTATTGGTATCTTTATCTTTACAGCACTTAAGCTTTTGACTTCATCAACTTCGTTTTGGCTTAAAAATTCTTATCCCTTAATGCAAATTACCTATAACATTTCAGATTACACAAAATATCCTTTATTAATCTTTCCTAAAGCCATTCAACTCATTATGACTGTCATCATTCCTTATGCCTTAGTTTCATATTATCCTGCACTTTATGTCCTAGGATCAAAAACATATTTCGATGTGTTTATCTATTTGTTTTCCATCACAGCTTTGTTAGCTTTGTTAGCTTTATCGTTATGGAAAAAGGGATTAAAGCATTATGAATCTGCAGGCAGTTAAATGAAGCATCTGCTTCATTTTTCTTTTTTATATCAAAGATATACCCAAATAAGGATATCTTTGATTTCACTTGTTATTTTAAGGACTTCGAAGTAAAATAGAGAGTGCACTCACTAGAATTTTGAAAAGAGGATCACCCGTGAAAAAATTATTATTAACCTTAGGTTTAATCGTCTCATCACTCTTTATTTTTGCATGTCAACATGAGGCAGCAACACTTGAGGATGTCTATAACGATTTAAGAATCATCTATACAGAACAAGATTCTGAAGGTTACGTGACCCACAATCTTATTTTAAAAACACGTTCAGATTTGAATAAGGACGCAAGAATCACTTGGGAAAGCAGTCATCCCAATTTAGTTGATAATTATGGTAATGTCATTCAACCCGATGACTCTGTCGTTGTGACACTCACTGCGACCATCACCTTAGATGACAGAACAATGACAAGAGATTTTACGCTCACTTTAATTGGAAAGTATCAATACTATAACGTCACAATTCACTTGGGCGATGATGTATCATCTCTAAGACTTAAAGAAGGTACAATTCTTCTAGTTCCAGAACATACCCCTGTCGAAGGCTACCAATTTATGGGATGGTTTACCAATCAAGCCAAGACAATCCCTTTTGATTTTGATACACCACTATCAGAAGACTTAAATTTATATGCAAAGTATGAAGAAATTGTAATGGGTTCTTATATGGTAAGCATTTATCATCAAAATTTAGAAGATGATGGCTATACCTTAATCTCCACGCAACAAGGAACAAGAGCCTTTGGACCCTTTACCACAACCTATCCTTCATGGGATGGATTTGAAGTTAACTTAGAAGATAGTATCATTTCAGGCATGATTTCACTAGAACCCTTGAATTTAGTGATTAGATATGACAGAAAACAATATCAAGTGAAATATATCAGTGATGATGTCACACTTTATGATGAGTTTCATAAATTTGGAAAAATACTCAGTCCATTAAACCCACCCGTTAAAGAAGGCTATGAGTTTATCGATTGGTCTTTAAGTCCATCAGTTCAAATCGATTATGATTTTAATCAACCTTTAGAGACTGATGTTATCCTTTATGCACGATGGGCATTTATTGATGGCATCTCCTATGAAGGATATTATGAAGGTGCTGATAACTTATCAGGATCAAGCTTAAGAACATTTTTAAACCAAAGAGTTAATCAAGGGTTTAACCGCGTTAGCTATGCCACAGCAACCACGGCATTACAAGTTTCTGATAGAGATCCCAATAACTCAAATAATGTAATCTTAGTTTATCTTGGAACCTCGGTGAGAGGCACATGGGACAGTGGTGTTACATGGAATAGAGAACACGTATGGCCACAATCCCTTTTAGGGGTTGGCACATCAATTGGACCAGGAACAGATCTTCATAATTTGAAACCAGCTAATCCAAGTGAAAACTCATCAAGAGGCAATAAATACTATGATGTAGCAACCACGGGTAGTACCTACTTACCTAGGGCTGCAGTTAGAGGCGATTTAGCAAGAATTCTATTTTATATGGATATCGCCTACAACAATTTAACACTGGTCAATTCAGCACCAAACACATACCAGATGGCAAAACTAGATGTCCTCCTTAGATGGCATTTAGAAGATCCGGTTGATGATTTTGAAAGAAATCGTAATGATGTGATCTACACCTATCAGTCTAATAGAAACCCGTTTATTGACCACCCTGAGTTTGTTGAAAAGATTTGGGGACCTATCACACTATCTAACCAAGAAGTTATTCATATCAAGTTTTATGAAGTATTTGACGTCATTGAAATTACAGTTTATATGACTGATTTAAGTGTCTTTAAGAAGGAACATGAGTGGATGATGTAGGAGGTAATTATGAACTATCGTAAGCTTGGGAAAACAAATATCTTGGTTTCTGAAATCTCTTTAGGAACATGGCAATTAGGCTCAAAATGGGGAGATCCATTTAGTGAGAAGGTTGCTTATGAAACTTTAGATACGGCATACCAATTAGGCATCAATTGCTTAGATACTGCAGATGTCTATCAAGGCGGATTAAGCGAATCTACCATTGGTAAGCATATGAAAGATTTACCAAATAAACCTTTTGTTATCACTAAAATTGGCAGAAAACTTCCAAAACAAGATCAATCTCTTTACACAGAAGAAGTAATTAGAAACTATATTGATGACTCAAGAAAAAATATAGGGGTTGATGCACTAGATATGGTGCTTTTACACTGTCCACCTAGTGACTTATATGATGACCCTAAAGTCTTTAAAATTTTGGATCAAATCAAACAAGAAGGTAAAATCAAGTACTATGGAGTAAGTGTAGAAAAAGTTGAAGAAGCAATCAAAGCACTCGACTATGAAGGTGTTGAAGCGATTGAAATCATCTTTAATATGTTTCGAATGAAGCCTGCTGAAATTTTCTTTGAAAAAGCAAAGGAAAAACAAGTTGGCATCATTGTTCGAGTACCTCTAGCAAGCGGATTACTCACCGGAAAGTATCATGAAAGAACAACCTTTGGTGAATCAGATCATAGAACCTATAACAGACATGGTGAACGCTTTGATAAAGGAGAAACATTTTCAGGAGTTGATTATTTCCAAGGATTAACAGCCGTTCAAAAGCTTAAAAAAGTATTTAAAACAGAAAGTTTAGCTCAAATAGCATTAAGATGGATTTTAATGTTTGATGCAGTATCAACAGTCATTCCTGGCGCATCCAAAAAAGAACAAGTGATTGAAAATGTTAATGCATCTAAACTTTCACCACTCTCAAAAGAAGAAATGAAGCAAGTTGAAGAGATCTATAACACCTATATCAAATCCTCTGTCCATCATTTATGGTAAATGAAAAAGGCCAATCGGCCTTTTATCTTTTTAAGCTTCTATGATGATTTTTTTCTTACCTCTTAAGTCAATATAGAAGTTAGTGAGTGTGAGTTGTACATATGGAATCACATAGATGAGTAAAATGCCAAAGGTCAGTGCACATAAAATATACCATCCAATAAAGCTTAAGAAAATCCCAAAGAGTCTCGTCTTATGTCCTGCCATCATCTCTTCACTCTTTTTTAAGGCATCCATCGGATCAATTGAAGGATTTTCAGCAATAATGAAAGGAATCATACTATACGCTAATGCCTTAATCATACCAGGAATAATAAGTAAAAGCGTATATAAGAAGATAAAAAGAGATGCAACAATTGATGCCACAATCGGTGTCGATGGATTATGCTTAAAGCCTTCAAATAAAAGCTCATAACGATCACCCTTTGAAGTTCTACTTTCAGCAATATCTAATAGATAATAGGCATATCCAACAAATAAAGGTCCAGCTAAAACTAAACCGATAACAAAAGGAATCGATGCTGTTGAAATCGCATAGATGATTAAAGATGCAACAGCAACCATCCAAAATTTATCTTTCATCTGTTCTCTTGCAAGTCTTTTGAGTTCATAACTATCCATAAAATGATACTCCTTTTAGATTAACACAGCCTAAAAGAATGGATGTGCCCTTAATCATAGTATACACTTCTTGATAAGTTAGTGCTAAAATAAAGATATGCGACCCATAAAAAACTGAAGAAAGAAGTGATTTTTATGCTTGAAATAAAAAACGTATCCAAATCTTATGATGGAACAAAAAAAGCATGTGATGATGTATCATTAACGATTAACAAAGGAGATTTATTTGGTTTTGTTGGCCACAATGGCGCAGGAAAAACGACACTCCTTAAATCGATTGCAGGTATCATCAATTTTGATGATGGAGAGATTATCGTCGATGGTTTTTCTGTTAAAAAAGATCCTTTAAAGGTCAAAAGTGTGATTTCATATATTCCAGATAATCCAGATATATATGAATCACTCACAGGACTACAGTATTTAGAGTTTATTGCAGATGTCTTTAAAATCGATACCGCTGAAAGAAAAAGAGAAATTGACCACTATGCAACATTATTTGAAATACTCGATGTTTTAGGAAATCCCATATCATCATATTCTCACGGGATGAAACAAAAGCTCGTGATTATTTCTGCACTCATTCATAAACCTAAACTCTTTTTACTCGATGAACCCTTTGTGGGTTTAGACCCTAAAGCGAGCTTTCAACTCAAAGAGATTTTTAAAAAACTCTGTGATCAAGGCACAGCCATCTTCTTTTCAACACACGTCTTAGAAGTGGTTGAAAAATTATGTAATAAAGTCGCCATCATCAAACAAGGAAAAATTGTTGCACAAGGTAATACCCAAGAGATTATTTTAAATAAATCTTTAGAAAAGATTTTTATGGAAATTGCGAGTGAATCCTAATGTATCAACATTTAGTTAAACTCTTTTTAAAAGAGAATTTTTCCTTAAAGCGACTCTTTGGTTTTGACTATAAGAAGTCAAAAGTCAAAGCTATTTTAATCGGTTTTGCTATTTTATATGCAGTGGTTGCCTTTATAGGTGCCTTTGGTTGGATGTTTTTTGACTTAGGAAAGATTTTAAATCAAATGGGTCAAACCCACTTAATTTTAAGTTTTCTAACGATTTATTCAATTGGATTAACAGTGATTCTTGTATTCTTTAGAGCAAGCGGTGCACTTTTCCATTATAAGGATTATGAAATCTTAGCACCACTACCTATTCATCCAAGAATCATCTTAATGGCAAAAATGACAGTATTACTCATCATGCTCTATGTATCAAGCTTTATTTTCACATCACCGATTGTATTTTCCTACTTTTATTGGAATGGATTTTCAATCTTAGGTTTGATTGCATATCTCATAGGATTTATCTTTTTACCTTTAGTACCGGTTGTCTTTATGACTTTGTTAGCTCTAGGTGTCACGCTTATTACATCCAGATTTAGAAGAAGTAACATTTTAAGTATTATCTTAATGTTTGTTGTTTTCTTAAGCTTAATGTTTGGATCATTTTCAATCAATGAAACGACGATTAATCCACTCACTGGTCAAATTGAGCTTTTTGCAGGCATTGCAGAAAACTATCCACCAATGACTTGGTTTATGAAAGCAATCCATGAGGGTCATCTATTAAGTTTAGTTTATTTAGTGGGCAGCCATGCTTTAATTTTCGGACTATTTATTTACTTGATTCAAGGTGTTGTCAACCAAACAAACCAAAAAGGATTAAGACAAAATATTAAGAAAAATGGAAAACCCATTAAGTATCAAGAGCGCAGTATCATGGGTGCACTTGTTCAAAAGGAATTTAAAAAATTCTTTAGTGTACCTTTGTATGCAGTTAATGCTGGACTCGGTCCCGTATTACTGATGGTGTTATCGGTTGGAAGTTTATTTTATAGAAGTCAAATCGAAGGGTTTTTAAGTGAAATGATTGGCTCTGGATTGCAAATTGAAGTCTTAATTTTAGCACTCATCGGATTTTGTGCAGCCATGACTTATACCTCTGCAATCAGTTTATCCCTAGAAGGGAAAAACTTCTGGATTATCAAAAGTTTACCCGTTGAAGCAGAAAAAGTGATGATATCTAAAATCATCTTTAATATGCTTTTGATTTTACCTGTTAGTATTTTTGCCATATTTCTTTTTGGATTATCCTTACAAATTGGTATTTTAAATCAAATTCTTTTGATCATACTCATCATCATTTTTACCACACTTGTATCCCTAATGGATGCAGTGATTAATCTTTATATGCCAAAATTTGATTTCGTCAATGATGTTGAAGTTATTAAGCAAAGCGCTGGTGCATTGCTTGGCGTTTTTGGTGGATTTGCTTTGATGGCACTTAATGGATTTCTGTATTATTTCACGATAAAGTATGTTTCATTTGAAGTGATGCTCTTGCTATTAAGCTTATTGAATATAGTCTTGGCAATACCTTTTGCATATATTGTTAAATCGAAATCACAGAAGCTTTTCAATCTCATGAAGGCATAATCAAAGGGGCGAAGATTCGCCCCTTTATTCTGGATTGATGATGATTTCTTTATCAATTAAATCAGGTTTTAGTATACGGTGAGAAATAATAAAGCATGTCTTATCTGATAGTGTTTTAATGCCTGTAAAGATTTTATTTTCGGTTTCTGCATCGAGTGCGGATGTGATTTCATCTAGAAGAAGTACTGGCGCATCTTTAAGGAGTGCTCTTGCAATAGCAAGCCTTTGAAGTTGACCCTCTGATAACCCTAAACCTTTATTCATGCTTTTAATCCTTTTCACACTGGTTGGTTGCAAACCTTCTTTACCCACGCTTGAAACACCTTCTAATATCAGATTAGAAGAGGCACAACTCAAATTTGATGCTGTCACTCATGCAACCCTCTACATCATTGAAATCAACGGTATAACCCATGAAACCTCAAACACCTATTATGATTTAACTCCAGGTGAAATCCATCAAATCAGAGTTAAAGCAACCGCACCCACACATCAAGATTCTCCCTATTCTGAGATATCTACCTTCGACTTAACGATAACCCCAGAAGTTCCAACGAATCTTAAATTCGAAGAATCAACGGTTACATGGGATCACATGCAAGGGGCAACCCATTACATTCTTACCATTAACAACCTAGATATTCATACAACCACCAACTCAGTAAGCTTAGAACCCTACTTCACCAATCAAATGACGATTACAGTTGAAGGTATTTACCCACATGGTAGAAGTGAGAAATCGGCACCTATCTTATATAATAACGGACATTCATATCTTTACTCATTTACCTTAAATTACTCTAAACAATCAACTATAGACCTTGATTTACAGGTACTCACACAAAGAGATATATTTAATCCAAGTCATCCACTTAAAGATGCACAAGGAAACACTTTATCAGAATCAAACTTTGCATCAAATAAGCTTCTGAAGTCATCCTATCTTTCTACACTAGATTTAGGTGAACATAAATTCTATCTATCAACAAGCTTTGGAGATTATGAGTTTATCATTAACATCACCAACACAGATCGCCCCTACATGATTTCAGGAAGTGAAATCTACAACACAGGAAGTCAACCAGCTAACTTCTATTTTGAACTCTTTGGAGGCACAATCACTCATCTTTCAGGTAATCAAATTCAAGCAAGTGATTATTTTAAAAATCCAAGTCATATTCAAATTCAAGCATCTTACATAGCTTCCATGTTTGAAAATCCTGAAAGACAAACACTGATCTTATCCTATACCCTAGAAAAAGGAAATCAGATTGTAATTGGATACATCTTCATCAAAAGACTTACCATAGAATAAGGGCAACCGCCCTTATTTTTACTCTACAATTGAGTAATCTTACATTTTGGCGTATAATATTTTACAAAGAAAGAGGTATATGAACATGAAATTTAGTGACTTTCCTTATGTAAGACCCGATCTTGAACAGATTAAAAAAGATCTTGAAGGATTACTCGCATTAATAGGCACCAATCAAAGCTTTGAAGTTGAATTAGATGCCATTAAGAAAATCTTTGATTTAAACGACCATATTGTATCCGCTGGACAACTTGTGGGTGTTAGAAACTCGATTGACACCAATGATAAATTCTACGAAGAAGAACAAAATTTCTTTGATGAAAATGTGCCCCACCTCAAAGCCTTTGAGAATATCTTTTCAGAGAAAATTCTAACATCTTCTCATAGACCAAAGCTTGAAGAAGTCTTTGGGACATTGATGTTTAAACGAGCTGAACTCGCTAAAAAAACCTTCAAGCCTGAAATAATTGCAGATCTCCAACAAGAAAATAAACTGAATACCGAATACGGTAAACTTCAAGCATCTGCAAAGATTGAGTTTCAAGGGGGTATTTATAACCTTTCACAAATGGGACCCTTTGCTCAATCTAAAGATAGAGAGACTAGACATGCTGCACAGCTTGCCGTTTCTAAATTCTTTTCTGATAACGAAGCACACTTTGACCGCATCTATGATGACATGGTCAAAGTGCGTCATCAAATCGCTTTAAAACTGGGTTATGAGAATTTTGTTCAGCTTGCCTATGACCGCTTTGGTAGAACCGATTATGATGCTAAAGATGTTAAATCTTATCGTGATCAAATTTTTGAAGATATCGTACCTTTAGTTGTTGAACTCACCCAAAGAAAAGGAAAACGAATTGGTATTGAAAACTTAAAATCTTATGACCTAGCCTTAAACTTCTTATCAGGTAATCCAGCACCTAAAGGAGACCGTGCATGGCAAGTCGAAGTTGCTCAAAAAATGTATGAAGAGATGTCACCTGAAACAGGAGAATTTATTAACTTCATGATTGACCATGAACTTCTAGACTTAGATGCGAAACCAGGCAAACAAGGTGGGGGGTATTGTACCTATATTCCAGATTACCGTGCGCCTTTCATCTTTGCCAATTTCAATGGCACATCGCACGATGTCGATGTGCTCACCCATGAAGCAGGACACGCTTTCCAAGTTTATTCTTCTAGAGATTTAATTCCAGAATATCGTTGGCCAACTCTTGAAGCATGCGAAATCCATTCAATGAGTATGGAATTTCTCGCATGGCCATGGATTGGAAACTTCTTTAAAGAAGATACTGATAAATATAAATTCTCACATCTAACAGGTGCTGTTCAATTCTTACCTTATGGTGTTTTAGTCGATGAATATCAACATTTCATTTACGAAAAACCAGAAATGACTCCAGATGAAAGAAAAGCACTTTGGAGAAAGCTCGAGAAGAAGTATGTCCCATTTAAAGACTATGATGATGATGCTTTCTTAGAAAAGGGAACCTACTGGTTTAGACAAGGGCATATCTTTAGTGCACCTTTCTACTATATTGACTATACGCTAGCTCAAGTGTCTGCATTCCAATATTGGATTTTATTCCAACAAGATCCTAAGAAGGCACTCAAATCCTATATTGACTTATGTAAGCTCGGTGGATCAAAGAGCTTTACAGGTTTGTTAAAATCTGCAAACTTAAAGAACCCATTTGTTAAAGGTACAGTTAAAGAAATCGTGAAACCGATTAGAGCTTACTTAGATGCGATCGATGATACAAAACTCTAATACCTATTACAAATTCCTTCAAGTCATTATTCAAGTCTTAATCATTATGTCATTTTTCTTTAAGATTTTTAACTATCATGAAGGAAACCAAATCATTCCCATTTCCGGATTTGAAGCACTCATTAAAAACTCATATTTTATTGTTGGTAATATCTTTATGTGGTTTATGCTTTTAGGTTCTATCTATCATCTTTTTGTCCAGATGTTTGTTTTGATTTCAAAGAAAGTTAACCTAAAACTTGAGACATCTTTAGTCATTGTCTTAAATTTACAACTTTTCTTTGGACTGTTTGTTGTGACTTTCTTAGGTAGATACCTAGAAATGCTTGGAATCTTTGTTGTAGGACTGATTATCTTAGGTGCAGTCATTAAGTATAAATATAAGACTTAAAGTCTATGGAGCGTCTATGAAACCCATTAAACTTGTACTCATTATTGTTTTGAGTCTAGGGTTCATTGTGGGAACCATCGTTGTTATTCGTAAATCGACCTACATTGAATACTTAGAAGGTATTTCCTTAATAGAAAACGATTATGATGAAATTACAACACCTATGTCTATAGAGGATTTGAAAGCACAAGAAGTTAAAGCAATCATTCAACATGATGGAAACTCAAGAACAATTTATATTTTTGATTTTCAACTGATGATGGCATTTCATGATGAACTTTATACCTTCTTTAAAGAAACATTTAAAGATGTTAAGTACACAAAAGGTGTCACACTTAAGATTGAAGCCGAAGGCGATCATTATGTCATTACAGGAAAAGCGGTGCCTAAAAATGGATTATTCTTTACTGAAAGAACAGGCACATACTCAGAACCCATTAGACTTTTGTTTAGTCATTTGGGATCCTATAGTTTAGAGGGTAATTCCTATAGATACATCAACTATATGAGTTCATATCTTTATTCAAAGATCATTAATCAAGGTTTTAATAATGATGATTTATATCAGTTTCCGCTTGTCATGACGATGAACTATAGTGGCGTGATGGGCGATCAAGTCTCTGTGATTAATTTCTACTTTGAAGATCCATTTAATATTAATATCGTGAGTGACACACCTTTTGCTGGAACACAAGGATTATCGGGAAATCTCTATATTTATAGATAACAAAAAAGCCTGGCTATTCGCATAGCTGGGCTTTTTATCTCATTTCATTTTTTTACTACATAATCATAAATCGCGTCAGCTGCATTCATGCCATCATAAACTGCTTTTGCGATTTGAAGCTTACCACCAATGATATCACCTGCTGCAAATAATCCAGGAATATTGGTTTGATAATGCTCATCAACAACTAAGTTTCCTTTTTCAACGATCACACCCAGTTGACTTGCAAACTCAACAGAACTTGGAACCCCTAAAGCAACGAACACGCCATCCACTTCATAAAGACCACCATTTGTTTCAATATGAGTAATCTTATCTGTTCCAACAAATTTCTTGATCTTATCTTTAACAACCTTATTTTTAACTTCAGCATCTAATTCATGTCCGTCTGTAAATATGGTCACATCAGAACTCATTCTATTTAAATATTCAAGTTCATGAAGCATATAAGCGCCACATCCAATAATCGCTATTTTCTTTTTCCGGTAGAAGTAGCCATCACAAACGGCGCACATGCTAATCCCTTTACCGCGATATTTCACAAAGCCCGGACGATTTAACGTTTGTCTAGTTTTTCCTGTGGCAAGTAATACACTTTTTGATTCGAATTTCCCTTTTTCAGTCACAACCTCAAAATGGTCTTCAATCGTCTTGAGTGCGATGACAGAATCTGTGACCACTTCAATCCCTAAATCCTTAGCTTGCTTAACGCCTCTTTTAATTAACTCCACACCAGATAGAGGATCTCCAACACCATAAAAGTTTTCAACTAAACCATCATAGCCTTCAAGTGCGCCAAAATCCTTCCCGATAACGAGAGGGTTAATGTTATTTCTCTTTAAATAAATGGCCGCAGTAATACCTGCAGGCCCATATCCGATAATGATGACTTTCTTCATACTTCAAGAAGTTTTCTTAAGGTTTCCTTCGATTGAACACCGATGGTAGATTGATGTACCTTCCCATTCTTAAAGACGATTAATGTAGGAATACTCATAATACCAAAATCATCTGCAACCTGATATTCTTCATCCACATCGAGTTTACCCACTTTTGCAAGACCTTGAACATCATTGTCCAAATCCTCTAATATAGGTGCAACCCTTTGGCATGGACCACACCAGGATGCCCAAAACTCGACTAAAACAGGCACTTCACTTTTTAAGACTTCTTCTTCAAAATTTTCAGTTGTAAAATTTAGGACCATGTCTTCCACCTCATATGCATATCATATCTATTATAAATATTTTCTTAAAAAAAGACCATCTTTTTACATCTTTATGTCATTTTATGGCATATCGACTTTGTATCTATAGATACAGATATCTTTTAAAACATGCCGATAATCTTTATTATTATCTTTTGCCGTGTTATAATGTTTAAGTACGAATTGTAGGTGAATTTCATGATTAAGGTCGAAGACCTCAGTTTTTCATATAATGCCAGTGATGAAGCACTTAAAAAAGTGAATTTAGAGATACCCAAAGGTGCGTGGGTATCTATTTTAGGCCATAATGGCTCGGGTAAATCCACATTATCTAAGTGCATGGTTGGACTGCTTGCACCTACAAGTGGAAGTATTACGATTGATGATTTACTTTTAAATGATGAAAATCTTCCCAAAATAAGAAGAATGATTGGTATTGTCTTTCAAAATCCAGATAATCAGTTTGTCGGTGTAACCGTCAAACATGATATCGCTTTTGGATTAGAAAATCAATGTATTCCTCACGATGAGATGGCTGAAAAAATAATGCATTACGCAAAGCTTGTCGGTATGGAAGATTATTTATCTAAAGAACCCCATCAACTATCAGGTGGACAAAAACAAAGAGTTGCCATTGCTGGTGCACTCGCCATGGAACAAGATATCTTGATCCTTGATGAAGCAACCTCGATGTTAGACCCAGAAGGCACTCATGAAATCATTGAACTCATTAAAAGACTCAATAAAGAGTTAAATAAAACGATTGTCACAATCACGCATGATTTATCATTCGCTGCACAAAGCGATTATTTAATCGTGCTTAAAGATGGAGAAGTTATCTTAAAAGGAACACCCAAAGAAGTATTTAAAGAGGAAGCATTACTTAAATCTTCTCATTTAGAGCTACCTTTTGGTCTTGCCTTATATAATGAACTTTTAAAAGACAACACCGTGAATCCTAAGATCTTGGAGGCGCTATGGGCATTCAATTCAAAGATGTAAGTTATGCATATAGAGGCCTCAAAGTTAATTATGATGCCATCAGTCATGTGAATTTAAGCATAGAACCTAAAGGTGAATTTATCGCAATTGTTGGTCAAACGGGTTCAGGAAAATCAACCCTTGTGCAACACATGAATGCACTTTTATTACCATCTTTTGGCAATGTTTTAGTCTTTGGACAAAACCTCCCCCCAAAGAAAAAGGAAAAGATTAACTTTTTAAGACAAAAGGTTGGTCTTGTTTTTCAGTTTCCTGAATATCAACTTTTCGAAGAAACGATTATTAAAGATATCATGTTTGGACCTAAAAACTTTAAATCCACAGAATCAGAAGCTTTAGAAAAAGCAAAAAAAGCTGCAAGTATTGTGGGTATCGATGCATCCCTTTATGAGCAATCTCCTTTTAGAATATCTGGTGGACAGATGAGAAGGGTTGCTGTTGCAGGTATTTTAGCCATGGAACCTGAAATCTTAGTTTTAGATGAACCCACACGTGGCTTAGATCCTAAAGGTAGAAGGGATCTTATGGCAATCTTTAAAGAGATTCATGAAAAAGAAGATAAGACCATTATCTTAATTTCTCATGATATGGATTTGGTTTCTGAGTATGCAAGACGTGTCATTGTGCTTGATGAAGGTAAAGTCGTCTTTGATGGTAAAAAGGAAGATTTATTTGAACATAGTGAATTTTCGAAGTTTCATCTCGATTTACCCACACCCTTAAAAATTATTAAATATCTATCTGAAGAAACAGGAATTCCATATAAACCGCTTTATGATTTTGAGTCTCTTTCAACATACTTGAAGGAGGTAAGCCATGAATAATATCACCATTGGTCAATATATACCAGGCGAATCTTGGTTACATAAATTAGATCCTAGAGTTAAACTACTCTCCTTAGTGATTTTACTGGTTGGGACATTTATCATCCCTATCTCATCAGACATGATGCCGATGATTGTCATGGGATCCATATTAATTGGTGTTTTAATCTTAACGGCCTCGACAGGCATTCCCATGAAAAAAGTCATCAATGGACTTCGTCCGATTGTCTTTTTATTGACGTTCACCTTTTTTATTCAACTCTTTTATGTGAGAACTGGAAGCTTGATTGCATCTTACGAGATGTATATATCCCTAACTTCAATTCTTGGGATTATCTTATTTATCATGTTTTACAACTTCACAAAACGCTATGTGAAAACAAGAATTCTATATTTTTTCTTTGCAGCATTCATGGTTTTCTTTATTCAAGCTGTTTTACCCTATATTTCCTTAACATCCTATACTTTAAACATTTATGATGAAGGACTCCTTAGAGCAGGATTCATCTTTGTAAGAATTACCAACGTCATCATCATGACCTCTCTTTTAACATTTACCACCATGACCACCGATTTAAACTATGGAATTGAAGCACTTCTTAAACCCTTAAAAGCAATAAAAGTGCCTGTTGATGTGATTGCGATGATGCTATCACTCACCTTAAGATATATTCCTACCCTTTTAGGTGAAACCGAAAAAATCATGAAGGCTCAAGCATCTCGCGGTGTAGATTTTAAGGAAAGTAAGTTTAAAGATAAGGTGATTCAAATCATCTCACTCTTAATTCCAGTCTTTGTCATTTCCTTTAAACGCGCTGAAGATTTGGGAAATGCGATGGAGGTTAGAGGCTATGTGATTGGTGCGAAGCGCACCAAAATCGATGAATATAGCATCGGATTTTTAGATGTTGCAACGCTTCTTTTCGCAGGTCTATTTCTCTTTGGCATCATCTACATGATGGTGATTCTATGAGATATATGGCAGTTGTCAGCTATGATGGCACTTCCTATCAAGGATTTCAAAGTCAACCCAATGCCCTAGGCATTCAAGAAGTCATCGAAAAAGCATTTCGTCTGATGACACAAACAGAGATTAAAATACACAGTGCAGGTAGAACCGATAAAGGGGTCCATGCTTTAGGTCAAGTCTTTCATTTTGATACATCTATTGATATTGAACCAGAAACTTGGATGAGAGGCGTCAATACGCGACTCCCCTTAGATATCCGCGTCAAAAAAATAAAGAAGGTCAAATCAGACTTTCATGCAAGACACAGCTCAAAATCCAAGGTCTATAAATACGTACTTGCTAAAAAGCCTTCCACCGTATTTTCCAAAAACTATGAGGTCTATATCCCAAATCTAGACATAGAACCTATGAAAGAAGCATTACCTCTTTTTATTGGGACTCATGATTTTAAAGGCTTTTGTCAATATGTTTTTGGTAAACCAACCGAAAAGACGATTTATAAAGCAACATTCAAAGAAACTAAAAAGCACTATATCTTCACCTTTCATGGCAATAGTTTCTTAAAATATCAGGTGCGCTCCATGATGGGGACGCTCATACAAATTGGATTAAAGCGCAAATCACCTGAAGTGATCAAAGAAATACTTGCCACTCAAAATCGTTTCCTTGCAGGAAAAACAGCGGAAGCACGTGGCTTATTTTTGGTTAAAATCTACTACTAGCATGCTATAATATGGACAAAGGGAGAGGTTATCATGTTTATCACATTTGAAGGCGGAGAAGGCACCGGAAAAACGACACTCATTCAAAACGTCGCAAAAATCTTAAGAGAAAAACATCAAGTCACAACCACCAGAGAACCAGGCGGGAGCATGATTGCTGAAGCCATTCGTGACATTATCCTTAATCCCAAATATCAAGGGGTCACCCCTTACACAGAAGCACTCCTTTTAGCAGCTGCTAGAGCGCAACATCTAGATGAAGTCATTCTTCCAGCTTTAAGAAGAAAAGACATTGTTTTATGTGACAGATATTTAGATTCATCTTTAGCCTATCAAGCTTATGCGAGAAATTTAGGCTATGATTTTGTTTTAAAAATTAATCAATATGCCACACAAAATATGCCTAATCTCACCTTCTACATTGATTTAGATCCAGAAGTTGGATTATCAAGAATTTCAAATCGTGAGAAATATGATCGCCTCGATCAAGAGACGTTTCATTTTCACTTGAAAGTTAGACAAGGCTATCAAGAGATTGCATCTATGTATCCCTTACGCATCATCACGGTTGATGGCACATTATCCATCGATCAAATCACTCAGCTTATTGTGAGTCAAATCGAAGAGCATTTATGAAACGTGCGTACTATTTTTTCAAGCAAACCATCCTTAAAAATAGACTAGCTCATCTTTATTTGATTAGTGGCCCAAAGGGATCGGGGAAATCTCAACTCATCGATGATGTTGCTTATTTGATACTGAATCAAAATCGACCTGATTCACCTCACTTAAAGCTTCAGATCAAAGAAAGAAAAGTCTCCAATATGATGGTCATCGAACCTGAAGGCACAACCATCAAAAAAGAACAAATTTTAGCACTCCAAGAAGAATTTTCCAAAACAGCTTTAGTCTCTGGACCTAGAATTTATGTCA
Source organism: Acholeplasmataceae bacterium (assembly GCA_030603805.1). Lineage (GTDB taxonomy): Bacteria > Bacillota_I > Bacilli_A > Acholeplasmatales > Acholeplasmataceae > Peloplasma. The sequence continues at coordinate 256,358 of JAUVXD010000002.1, read as the reverse complement.
TTAAGTCAATTGAAAAAATTAGTCAAAGTGCTGCAAACTCACTCCTTAAATTTATGGAAGAGCCTTTAAGTCATAATGTGTTTGGATTTTTACTTACAGAAAACCTAGAAGGCGTGCTTCGCACGATTCAATCTAGAAGCCAAGTACTTCATTTAAAGTCAATTGATGAAAAAGATTTAGAAAAAGAATTAAAGATTTTAGGTGTCAATGAAAAGATTGCAACACTTGCACCTTACTTGACTAAAAATATTGAAGAAGCAACCCTCCTTGCAGAGGATCCAAACTTTCTTCAAATGATAGAATTTATTGAAACCATTGTGCTATCATGGCCCAAAAAGGATGTTTCATTTCCTTTACTCTTTACGGAAAAAGCATCTTTTCTTGCACAAGATCGGGACTTTTTTAAAAGCTTTTTAGAACTCCTATTATTATACTTTTTAGACCTTATTCACTATAAGGCACACCAAGAAATCACATATGAATTTTTAAGAGATCAAATTCAAGTTCAAAGTGACCGCATGCGGATCAAAGATATCAATGACGTGATTGAATCGATTCAATCCGTTTTAGAGAAACAAAGCTATTATATTAATATTGAACTTGCGCTTGATCACCTATCTTACACACTAGAAAAGAAGAGGTGAGTTTATGAACGTTGCTTTGGTACAATTCAAAGAAGCAGGAAAAAAATACTATTTTTCCTACAACGGTCTTGAGTTAGAAAAAAATGACCTCGTGGTTGTTGAAACATCCCGAGGTATCGAAATAGGGAAAGTCTATTTGTTTAAAGAAATCGAAGAAACAGATTTGACTCAAGAATTAAAACCTATCCTAAGAAGAGCCACAGAAGGCGATCTTAAGGAAGATGAGTATAATCAAACCCTAGAGGCAGGGATCATTGACAAAGCGAAACTCTTAGCCATTCAAAATGAACTTGAAATCAAAGTTTTAGGTGCTGAGTATACGCTAGATCGTAAAAGATTACTCATCTATTTTGAATCAGAAAATCGAGTCGATTTTAGAAATTTAGTCAAAGATTTATCTGAAATCTATCACACGAGAATTGAACTTAGACAAATAGGTCCAAGAGATGCTGCTAAGATGATTGGTGGTATTGGTCCATGTGGTCTCATTTTATGTTGTACAACCTTTATTGGTGAGTTTGATACCGTCTCCATTAAGATGGCAAAAAACCAAAACATTGCCTTAAATCCTCAAAAGATTTCAGGCGTTTGTGGAAAGCTTTTATGCTGCATCAAATATGAAGATGATGTCTATACAGAATTAAAACTGACCCTACCTGATATGAACCAAATGATTAAAACCGAAAAAGGTGAAGGTAAGGTTATTGACTTAAATATCATTGCACAAAAGATTCGCGTGAGATACCCTGAATCTGGTGCGATGGAATGGATTACAGTTAAGGATATATTGACATAAATTTATGGGCAAAAGAACACTACTTGGGACAAATCTTTATATTGAACAAACCACAAGGCATGCCTTTAATTTAGACACCATTTTGCTTTCTGACTTTATCAAAGTACCTTATCGGTCTAAATTGATTTTAGATTTAGGTACTGGCGCTGGTGCAGTGATGCTTTATTTAAGTCAGAAGACAAAGGTTAAAATCATCGGAGTTGAGATTCAAGAATCTAGGTATTTACAAGCCAAGCATAACATTGAACTCAATCAACTAAAGCATCAACTTTCAGCACTTCATATGGATTTAAGAGAAATTCCTTATCGAGATGTTGATTGTATCATCTCTAACCCCCCATTTTTTAAGACAACAGAAACTTCCAATATGAATTTAAATGAAGAAGAAATGATTGCGAGACATGAAGTCAAAATGACTTTAGAAGAACTGATTAAAACCTCTTCAAAAGCACTCAAATTTGCAGGACATTTCTTTATGATTCATAGACCTGATCGGTTTGCAGAAATCAATGATTTATTAAAGAAATACCAACTTGAAATCAAGCGTGTTCGCTTTGTCCATCCCTATATCGATTCCAAACCCAATCATGTCTTAATTGAAGCTGTAAGAAACGGGCAACCAGGGCTCACCATAGAAGCGCCCTTGATTTTATACAAGGAAAAACAAGTCCTCACTGAGGAAATGACATCTATTTATGGAGGTAGATCATATGTTACTTAGCTTACTGAACAGAAAAGAAAAACTCAAATTTCTTGATTTAGCCATGCACATGGTATCTGTTGATGGGAAACCTACAGAGCTTGAACAAAGGTTACTCAACATCATGCTTGCAGAAGTCGGTGATGGTATTGTTCAAGAATATCATTTTTCTCTATCTAAGGATCTTCCTGAAACGATTAAGTTCTTCGAAAAAGCAACACCAACGGTTAAAAACATCGTGTATTTAAATTTACTGAAGGTCGCGATGACCGATGAGTTTTATAATACAGCAGAACACTTCATGCTTGAAGACATTCGTGAAAGATTTCAAATTGAAGAACTTAAGAAAAAACAGATCATGCGTCTTGTCTATAATGAAAGAGATTTAAGAGAGCGTGCGAAAAGGATTGTATCTCACTAATGCAAAAAAGCTTTAAAGAAATAAAGCCAACTTTATATGTCGTATCAACCCCAATTGGAAACTTAAAGGATATCACACTGCGTGCCCTTGAAGTTTTAAAAGAGGTTGACTTTATTCTTGCAGAAGACACCAGAACCTCTGGTGTTTTGCTTTCCCATTATGAAATAAAAAAACCGATGATCAGCTATCACGAGTTTAATAAGAACTTTAAAGAAGATCAAATTATTAAACTGCTTGATGAGGGAAAAAATCTTGCACTGATCAGTGATGCTGGTACACCTGGAATTTCAGATCCTGGGTATGAGATTATTTTAAAAGTTATTGACAAAGGATATCACACAGTTTCTATTCCAGGCGCATCCGCGATTTTATCTGCATTAGTGGTTTCAGGATTAATCATTCAACCTTTTACCTTTATTGGATTTCTACCAAGAAAAGTCTCAGAAGTTAAAGCGTTACTCAAGGATTACATAAACCGAAAAGAGACACTAGTCATTTATGAATCTCCTTTGAGAGTCGAAAAAACAATTCAGTCTTTATATGAACATTTAGGAGACCGAAAGGTCGTCTTAGCAAGAGAACTCACCAAAACCTTTGAAACGATTATAAGAACAACGTTAAAGGAAGCAACCACCCTTGAGCATAACACCAAAGGTGAGTATGTCATCATCATTGAAGGGGCAACAAAAGCACTTGATTTATCGCTATCTATTCCTAAGTTAGTCAAGCAGTACATCAAAGAAGGACTATCTGAAAAGGATGCGATGAAGGCTGTTGCAAAAGATAGAAACATTCCTAAAAATGATGTCTATAAAGCCTTCAAAATTGAAGGATAATTTACTTGAATTTTTAAAATAGTATGTTATCATTAAGATATCATAGGCAATGAGAAAAAGAGTAGTCCAGATGATGTTGCATAAGAGAGTTCGCGGGTGGTGCAAGCGAACCAATCTCTGGATGAAGATGGTTTTCGAGCCCTTTTGGCCGATAGGTAGGCTAAAACGTTTAAATCCGCGTTAAGGAAAAGAGTGCTAGATTTTTTATGAGTCTAGAACTAAGGTGGTACCGCGACTTTTAGTCGTCCTTAGAGTTTTTTCAAGGACGACTTTTATATTGAATTGGAGGGATAACCCATGGAAAAGAAACCTTATTATTTAACAACAGCCATCGCCTATGCTTCAGCCATTCCGCATATCGGAAATGTTTACGAGGCTATTTTAGCAGATGCGATTGCACGATTTAAAAGACTTGATGGATACGACGTCTTTTTTCAGACTGGAACTGATGAACACGGTCAAAAAATTGAAAGTAAAGCATCTAATAATGAACTTTCACCACAAGCTTATGTGGATCATATTTCAAGTGAGATTAAACGGATTTATGACAAAGTGAACGTTTCTTATGATCAGTTCGTTAGAACAACAGACAAAAGACACATCAAAGCTGTTCAAGCTATTTTTAAGAGACTTTATGATCAAGGCGATATTTATTTAGGAGAATATGAGGGTTGGTATTCGATTGCAGAAGAAGCTTTTATCTTAGAAAAAGATATCGTCGATGGTAAAGCACCTAATGGTGATATTCCTGTTTGGACTAAAGAAGCGGCATATTTCTTAAGACTTGAACCTTACCGTCAAAGACTTTTAGATCATATTGAAAAACATCCAGAATTTATTGAACCTGAATCTAGAAGAAACGAAATGATTCAAAATTTCCTCAAGGAACCACTGCCTGATTTATCAGTATCTAGAACCTCTTTTAAGTGGGGCGTTCCTGTTGAGTTTCATGAAGGACATATTGTTTATGTTTGGATTGATGCATTATCTAACTATATTACGGGGCTCGATTATCATCCAGATCAAGTGGCATCAGAAGCCTTTAAAAAATACTGGCCAGCAGATGTTCATCTGATTGGGAAAGATATTTTAAGATTCCATACCATTTATTGGCCCATTATCTTAATGGCTTTAGGTGTCAAACTTCCTAAACAAGTCTTTGGTCATCCTTGGATTTTAGTTAATAAAGGGAAGATGAGTAAATCCGTGGGTAATGTTTTATATACTGATGATTTAGTTAGATACTTTGGTGTTGATCCAATTAGATATTATGTGCTCCATGAAATACCCTATGCACAAGATGGCAATATTACTTTTGAGCTTTTAATTGAAAGAAATAATAGTGATTTAGCCAACACGATTGGAAATCTTGTGAACCGTACGATTGGTATGGCACATAAGTATCGTCAAGGTGAAGTGAAGAAAACCATATTAAGTGAGCCATTCGAGTTAAGCTTAGCAGAAAAAGCACTTGAAGTATTACCTCAAATGAGAAAACTCATGGATGAACTCAAAGTCGCAGATGCCCTAGAGGAAGTCGTTAAGCTTGCACGTCATGCCAATAAATATATTGATGTCTCAGAACCATGGGCACTCTTTAAAAACCCAGACAAACAAGAAGTCTTAGATCATGTACTGTATCATCTTTTAGAGACGATTCGATTTGTAGCAGTTTTATTACAACCCTTTATACCTGAAACATCTAAGCGGATTGCAAAACAAATCGGTATTTCTGATTTAAGTTTTGACACAACCCTTACCTTTGGCAATTACCCATCACAAACCTTAGGTAAGCCAGAAGTCCTATTTGAACGATATGACCTAGCTAAAAAACTAGAGGAGATTCTAAAAGATCGTAATGAGCAATAAACTATTAACCTATTTAAAATCTGAAAACTACCAGCAAAAAGTAAAACCGGAAATTTACCGGCTTTTAGCCGTGATTGTCTTCACCACCATTTATGGGATTGGTGTTGCCTGGTTTTTAGAAGCATCCGTTGTCCCACTTTATACTGGTGGTATACCAGGGATTGCACAGCTAATTAGAGATGCAGTTTATGTTTGGATGGGCATCGATTTAGGGCATAATTTTTTAGGGTTATTTGTCATCTTAGCCAATATTCCTATTTTAATTCTCGGTTGGTTTGGTGTTTCACATCGCTTTACCATACACTCAATTATCTCAGTTTTACTTCAAGCATTCATCATCAGCTGGATTCCTTATGTCAATATGGGCTTATCTAGTCCAGAGCATGCGCTTGCTGCAGCGGTTCTTGGAGGATTACTCATTGGTGTTGGTGGCGGTGGTGCATTAAGATATGGGACATCAACGGGTGGACTTGATATTGTGGCACAGTATTTCTCATTTAAAAAAGGGAAATCCGTAGGCTTTATCTCGATGATTATGAATGTCAGTATCGCAATCATGGGTGGACTGATTGTTGGTGGTCGAGCAACACCAGGCGGAGAAGTCATTGCAGGTGGCGTTATTGCGTCTTATACAGTGATTCGAATCATCATTTCTACAGTCATGACAGACCGTATGCATACAGCCTATCATTTCTTATCGGTTGATATCATTACCAATCATCCTCAAGAACTTGTCGATCAAATTTTGGTTAAGGTTTACCGTGGTGTGACTTTAATGAAGGTTGAAGGGGCATATTCTCACCATGAAAAGACTTTAATCTATGTTGTGATTTCATCTTATGAACTTCATACGTTAGTCAATTTAGTTAGAAGAGTTGATCCACAGGCATTTATTGTAACAAAACCCGTGAAACAAGTCTTTGGCAATTTTAAAAGAAAAACGATTGCATAAAAAAAGAGGTCTGAAATCAATCAGGCCTCTTCATTTTTATTAAACTTCCTCGTCAATTAAGATAGGTTTTGGATTCTTTTCTTCGTAGATTTCATTAAACATTAAGGTTTTAGCCGTTTGATGTTTTGGAATAATCCAGAACCATAAAATACCAAATGTGAAAATCCCAAGAATATACCATCCAAGATAAGATAAGTCTAGATAGAAGAGACTTCCCTTTTTACCCATGGTGTAATCTTTAGACTTTGTAATCGCGTCTGCTGCATCCAGTTCTGGTTCTTTATTTAAGAGATAAATAGACATGGAGTATGCATAAGTCTTTACAATACCTGGAATAATGAATAAGAGTGACCATAACGCAATGTATAATCCAGAAAGGAAAGCTGTCACGAGTGTACGAATTGGTTTTTCAACAAATCCCACTTTAATGATGGGTTCAAACTGTGGTCTTTCATTTTGAGCAACTAAAATGAACATTCTCACGGTGCTATATGCGATTAGTGCACCGAGCACAAACGTGAGTAAACTCATCAAATAGACCAGCGCTGGATAGCCTGGATCCACTAGAATAAACTCAAATGTTTCCCAGTTGATTTCTCTTTTTGGTGCAAAGAAATTGTTCGATAAAAAACTTGGTAAACCTGCAATAAAACCTAAAATCAGTGTTAATGGAATCACGACAGAATATTTGCCTTCCATTAAGCTTTTTGCTTCTTGTTTGTAGTAGCTGTTAGGCTGCTTCATAGTAATGCCCCCTTTTCTTTTGTTCAGTAAAATAATTATAACATAATTTTACCCAACTACAATGGCTTGCTTGAAGGTTTTACAGGATATATACATTTCAATATTGTATTTTTATTGATATAATCAATTTAAAGAGAGTTTTGATAAAGGATGTGTTCATATGATCTATACCGTAACGTTAAATCCTGCAGTCGATTATAAAATTAAACTTAAAGAACTTAAAACCGGGAAATTAAACCGTACCGATGAAGCACACGTGTTTGCAGGAGGTAAGGGACTCAATGTTTCCATCGTCTTAAATAATCTGGGCATGAAGAGTATTGCTACAGGTTTTTTAGGCGGATTTACAGGAAACTTTATCAAACACGAACTTAAGAAATTTCCTTATATTTATGATTATTTCGTAGAAATCGAACATGATACAAGAATCAATATTAAAATCAATGATGACCATCATGAAACAGAAGTTAATCCCAATGGTCCGATCATCAAAGAAGATGATTTTAACAAACTGTTAGACGATCTAAAAGATTTGAATGCACAAGATACGGTGATTGTGAGTGGTTCAACAGCTTACGGTCAGGATTTATGTTATCGAAGAATTGCTGAAATATGTAGTAAGAAACAAGTGAAGTTTGTTATGGATATTCCAGGCAAGTACTTTCATGAATTTTTAGAGTTTAAACCCTTCTTAATTAAACCGAACATCGATGAGTTGAAAGAATATTTTGATGCCAAAATTGAAACTACAGAAGACATTATCGCTTACGGAAAGAAACTTCTCGAACTTGGCGCAGAACATGTCATTATTTCTTTAGGTAAAAAAGGCTCTATCTTCCTAAGCAAATCAAAAGTATGGATGGCTGATGCGATTGAACTTGATCTCAAGAGCACCACTGGTGCTGGGGATTCTATGGTTGCAGGTTTTATTTATGCCTATCATCAAGATAAAGATTTAGCTAAAAGCTATCAATATGCGGTTGCAACCGCAACAGCAACCATTCATGCAGATCATCTTGCAAGCAAACATGAAGTTGAACTTTACTTGAATCAAGTTGTTTTAAAGGAGTTTACTTCATGACCATTCACACCATGATTTCTTTTGATGCCATCTCACTCGATTTAGTTTCTAGAACCAAGGATGGCGTTTTGTTTGAACTTGCTGAGCTTTTAAAATTCGATCATCGCATCAGCAATTTAGCATTATTTATTGAAGATATCAAAAAAAGAGAATCTTTAGGAAGTACGGGTATCGGTTATGGCATTGCCATACCTCACGCTAAATCAAGTCATGTCTTAGAACCATGCATTGCCTTTGGCATAAGCATAGAAGGTATTGATTTTGAATCGATGGATGAAGAAGTCGCACATCTATTTTTTATGATTGCCATGCCTGAAGATGGTGCAAACCTCCATCTTAAGGCACTCGCTATGCTTTCTAGACACTTAATGCATGAAGCATTTAGAGACAAATTAATGAAGGTAGAAACGAAAGAAGCGTTTCTAAATCTCATTAAACAAATGGATCAGGAGGGATAAGATGCCAAAAATAGTTGCGGTGACTGCATGTCCCACAGGCATTGCTCATACTTATATGGCTGCAGAAGCCTTAGAACGTGCAGGAAAACTTTTGGGCGTTAAAGTCATTGTTGAGACCAATGGTGCCATTGGGGTAGAAAATAAACTTAAGAAAACAGATATCGATGAATCGGTTGCTGTGATTATCGCAGCAGACACAAAAGTCGAAATGGCACGATTTTTAGGAAAACCCTTAATTGAAGTTCCAGTTAAACAAGGCATTAAAAACGCAAGACAACTCATTTTAGATGCACTTGAAGGTAAGTATCAACCTTACGATGTCAAAGGATAAACATGAACAAACATAAAACCTATAAAGATATCATGAGTGGTGTATCCCAAATGATTCCGTTTGTTGTTGCAGGCGGTATTTTGATTGCGCTCTCTTTTATTTTTGATGCATCAAATAGAGGAGAAGATACCTATGGGTTTGGAAATGCTTTTGCAGCATTTTTTCATGATACAGGCTCAGTTATTTTCACATTCATTCTTCCGATTCTTGCAGGCTATATCGCTTTCGCGATTGCAGATCGCCCAGGGTTAGTGCCTGGCTTTTTAGCTGGTGCATTAGCTTATACAAAGGATTCAGGTTTTCTAGGGGCATTATTAGGCGGTCTTGCAGCGGGATATTTAATGATTTTAATTAAGAAAATATTACAAAAACTTCCAAGATCGATGAATGGACTTAAATCCATCCTTATTTTCCCATTACTTGGATCCATGTTGATTGCACTCATCATGTTTCCAATCAACTATGTGGTTTCACCTATATCACTCTTTTTTCAAACATTTTTAGATAGTATGTCAGAATCTAGTGCAATCATCGTTGGACTCATTGCAGGTGCTATGATGGCAGTAGATTTAGGTGGCCCTGTGAATAAAGCAGCTTATATTGTAGGTGTAGCATCTATTTCTGGTGGTACCTCAAGCATCTTGATGGCATCCATCATGGCAGCAGGTATGATTCCACCTTTAGGCATTGCGCTTGCAACGTTAATCTTTAAGAATAAATTCACAGAAGAAGAAAGAGATGCTGGCAAAGCAAACTGGATGATGGGGATATCTTTCATCACAGAAGGTGCGATTCCTTTTGCAGCTGGCAATCCTAAAATTTATCTACCCATCTTAATTTCTGGTAGTGCCATTGCTGGTGCACTTGTGGGTCTATTTCAAACTTCTGTACCCGCACCTCATGGCGGACTCTTTGTTGTTTTGATTATGCAAAACTGGTGGGGATTCTTAATCGCTTTAGTTTCAGGTATGATCGTCACTGCACTCTTACTCAAGGTTTTTCTACCAAATCCAGAGTTAGAAAAACAGTGATTTAATCCATCATGACAGACGGAATACGTTTTCCGTTTTTTTATGCAAAAAGACCTTTACAAACTTAAAATAGGTTTGCTATAATGAAACAGTATTCAATGTATCGTATAATAGTCCTGATGTGGAGGACAAGTTTCTACCGCGATTCCGTAAAATTCGCGACTACGATATGAAAACAGTCCTTTTTTATGTTTTCATATGTAGAAACCGCATGTAAAACTTGTGGTTTTTTTTATTTTTTAAAAAATACATGTGAATACAAAAAAAATACAAAAAGGAGATTTGAAGCAGTGGAAAAGATTAAAAAGTTTTTTAAGATTGAGGAAAGAGGAAGTTCAATTGGTATTGAATTACTCGGCGGACTTGTAACCTTCTTAGCCATGGTTTACATTTTACCAGTCAACGCAGGTATGCTTTCTCTCACAGGTATGAGCTTTGGCGGTGTTTTTGCAGCTACAGCAATTGCAGCGGCGTTTGCAACCATTTTAATGGGTTTAGTGGGTAAGGTACCCATTGCACTTGCATCAGGTATGGGCGTGAATGCATTCTTTACTTACACAGTCGTTTTCGGTCTTGGTTTCTCATGGCAAGAAGCACTTGCAGCGGTTTTAATCAGTGGTATTTTATTCCTGATTGTTTCCCTCACAGGTCTTCGTCAAATTGTCATTAATGCGATTCCTAAGAGCTTAAAGCTTGCGATTGGTGCTGGTATTGGTTTCTTTATTGCTTTCATTGGCTTAAAGAATGCGGGTATTATCATTGCTGACCCAGCAACATTTGTTCGCCTTGGTGATTTTGGTAATCCAACCGTTTTACTTGGTTTATTTGGTGTTTTACTTGTTTTAGGATTATTTGCAGTTAACAACAAGATTTCAAAATATGCAATTATTATTTCAATCGTTGGTACAGGTGTTCTTGGTGCATTACTTGGTTTAATTTTCCCAAGTATAGCCAATGCAATGCCAGCGTTTGGTGGTACAAACCTAGGTTCAGTTGGTGATGTTGGTGGACTATTTGGTAAAGCATTTGCTGCAATTCCATCATTACTTTCTAATCCACTGGCTTATGCGGTCATCTTCACTTTCTTATTTATTGACTTCTTTGATACAGCAGGTACTTTAGTTGCTGTCGGTCATGAAGCTGGTCTTCTTGATGAAAAAGGTCAACTTACAGGTTCTAATAAGGCTTTATTAGTGGATGCAATCGGTACGGTTGCTGGTGCTGTTGTTGGGACTTCAACGGTTACTTCATATATTGAATCGACAACCGGTATTAAATCAGGTGCGAGAACCGGTTTAGCTTCTGTATTTACTGGCGTACTCTTCTTAATTGCCTTATTATTCTTCCCGTTATTTTCTATCGTTAATGGTATTTTCTCAGGTAACTATGACGTTTATGGCGACCCAATTTTCTATTCACCAGTCACTGCAATGGCACTTGTATTTGTAGGTATTTTAATGGTTCGTCCAGTTAAAGATATCGAATGGAATGATCCTATCGTTTCTGCAAGTTCATTCATTACCATCATTATTATGCTTTTAAGCTTCTCGATTTCAGAAGGTATCGCATTTGGCTTTATCAGCTATGCACTCATGATGGGTGTTTCTAAGAGAAGAAAAGAAGTCAGCCCAGTTGTCTACATTTTAGGTGCACTCTTTATTCTTAACTTAATCATCTATTATAATGGCATGTATTCTTATCCATTCTGGCCATAAGATAATATCATCATCCTATCAAGCCTTGATTTCGTTAGAGATCAGGGCTTTTCTTTTTGTTCGTTTCCTATTGTTTTTAAGTTCAAAGCATTATATAATGAAAACAGGTAAACAATTTAACATGCGCTTAGAGTAGAGAGCAAAGCTGGAAATATCTTGATATTTTTGGCTTTTTTCATTAGGGAGTTACTCTGAAAAAGAGAAAAATATATAAGAAAAAAGGGGTTAAAAGCATGAAAAAACGAGTTTTAATGATGCTCATCATTTCGCTTGGACTTATCCTATTTTCAGGCGTGTTTGCATCAATGTTACAGTCAAATTTCTACCGTGTAGAAGTTATTGACATTCGTGAAAATTTTGGGGATGGCGTCCAATACAGTGCACTTCTTTATAAACCTAGAGATGCATCTGCGGATAATCCACTACCTGCCATTGTTTTGAGCCATGGTTATCTTAACAACCGTGAGTTACAAGCTCAAAATGCGGTTGAACTTTCACGCAGAGGATTCGTCGTCATGACTGTCGATCGAATCGGACATGGGCACAGCTATTTACCTGCAAACGTCACTCAATCTTTGACAGGCAATCAAAAAGGTATGATTAATGCAGTTGAATGGCTCTATAAAAAAGACTTTGTCAACAAAGACATGATTGGTGTTTCTGGACACTCCATGGGTGGTTATGACACCATTATGACACTTGCTCATTACATGACTCAGGAAAATAATGCGATTGCGGCTTATTATACAGCTCAGGGTGTTACAGCAGCAACAGCAACACCTGAACAAGTAGAAGCGGCACTTGCTGCAGGCAATGCTGCAAACAAAGTTTCTGCAGGTTTAATTACCGCATGGTCAAGCTTTGCTGGTGCAGGTAAGAGAACACATGTGGGTAACTTAGGATCCATGTATGATGAGTTCTTCTATAAAGAAAACACTGCAGGTTCTGAAGAAGCCATTTATAATGCAACTTTAGATCCACTTGATCCAAACTATACCAATAGTCTGCGGTATGAGTTTTTACCAAGAGATTTCTATAAATCTCCAACAGCTAAAAACTTTATTAAAACCATTCAACCGACATTTGCAGCTGATGAAGTGGCTTTAGGTACATTTTATACAGCAACGGGTACTGCAAATTTAAGTGCACAAAATCCTGCAAGCTCACCATTTAGAGTGATTTATCAACCCAATGAAATTCATCCAAGAAATCACTTCTCAACTGAAAGTGCTGGATATATCGTTAATTTCTTCTATGCAGCATTCGGCATTCCTGCTGGATACAACTATATTAGAGAAACCAATCAAATTTGGTGGTTAAAAGAAGCGTTTAATCTTGTAGGTTTGATTGGATTCTTCATGCTATTATTACCACTCGTTGATTTACTCTTATCGACTAAATTCTTCAGTTCACTTAAAGGTAAACCAGCAGAAGCACCTGAACTTAAAGGATGGAAACGTTATGTGGCATTCTTTGGCACAGGGGTTACAGTATCCTTGCTTGCTGGATTCTTGATTCGTTATTTCTATTTAGATAAATGGGGCTGGGGTACAAGATTCTTCCCAATTACACCAAGATATCCACAAATGACAACGAACCCTGTGGCAGTTTGGGCAGTTGCTATTGGTATCTTTAGTATCATCATCTTCAGTATTGGTTGGATTTTAGTGGGTAGAAAAGAAGGCGACAAACCATGTCAAGTACTTAAGATTTCAAAAGAAAACTTTGGTAAAGCATTACTCATGACATTTGTGGTTGTTGCTGGTCTTTATGCAACACTCTTCTTCGTGGATGCTGTCTTTAAGACAGACTTTAGAATCTGGACACTCAATGTCAGAACTTTTGAACCTGTGAAATGGGCTACGATTTTAAGATATACAGTCATTTTCGCAGCATTCTATTTGATGAACGCATTTATCAATGCGCAAAATAGATTTAAAAATATCCCAGAATGGGCAACCATTGCGATTACTGCAGCATTTAATGTGTTCGGTATTGTTTTAGTGATGATGATTCAATACATTACGTTTAGATCAACTGGCGCATTATGGCAATGGGACATGAATCTTGGCTATATCGTGTTATTCCCAATTGTTCCAATTTTAATTATTGCAGCTATTTTTGCAAGACAAATTTACTTAAGAACAGGTAACATTTGGTTAGCAGGCTTTATCAATGCGCTACTGTTCACTGCGATAACTGTAGCGAACACAGCAGCGAACTTTAACTATATTATCGGATAATTAATCAGTTCATAAGAAATCAAAAAAGGGCACATCTCTGTTGTGCCCTTTATCTTTTGATTAATTCTTGATTATTTATCGTTATTTGTTTTTTCGAGTAAGTTTAAGAATTGGTTTAATAAAATACCGACGATTGCTGCTAAGCTCATACCTGATAATGTTGTAGAAGCTGTAATACTAAATGCTGCACCACCAAGTCCAATCACAAGCATTGAAGATACGATAATTAAATTCTTCATCTTGCCTAAATCGGTTCTATCTTTAATTAAGACTTTAACACCATTTGCTGCAATTAAACCATAGAGCACGATAGTCATACCACCGATGACTGCCCAAGGAATACTGTTAATAAATGCTTGAATCCATCCGAAGAAACCAAGAAGAATTGCAAAACATGCTGCTAATCCTGTCACCCATACTGATCCAACTTTTGTAATCGCAATGACACCTGTGTTTTCACCATAAGTTGTGTTTGCTGGTCCACCGATTGCAGCGGATACGAAGGTTGCAAGACCATCACCAAGCAAAGTCTTATCTAAACCAGGTTCTTTAATGAAATCATTACCTGTAATTTCACCTAAGACCACATGGTCACCAATGTGTTCTGCAATGGTAACAAATGCAAGTGGTGCAAACATTAAGACCGCTGAGAAATCAAATGCGTAAGACCCTACAAAACTAAAGTTTGGCCATACAAGAAATTTCGTATCTGCAAAAACTGCTGTTAAGTCTACGAGTCCAAAGATAATGGATGCGATATATCCAACCACTATCGCTACAATAAAGGGAACAATTCTTAAGAATCCTTTAGCCTTAATCGATAGAAGTACAACAGTTAAGAATGTAATGAGCGCAACCACTGGAACTTCCCAGCCTTGGCCACCATTTAAACCTGCACTACCAATAGCAACCGGTGCTAAGCTTAAGCCGATAATGATAATCATCGGTCCAATGACAACTGGTGGTAATAATTTTTTTAACCAGTCACTGCCCACGTACTTGATGATAACCGCGATGACTGCATAAATCAAACCGACCACCATTAGACCAAGATAAGCACTACCTGGTCCACCTGAAGACGCAATCGCTGCAGAAATTGGCACGATATATGCGAAGCTACTACCTAAATAGACTGGAACCTTTGCTTTGGTACATAAGATATAAATGAGTGTCCCAATACCGCTTGCAACGAGTGCAACCCCAACATCTAGTCCTGTTAAAAGTGGTACTAAGACTGTTGCACCAAACATTGCAAATACATGCTGTAAACTTAAGACAATCCATCTGCCAATTGAGTTTGGCTTTTCACTAATCCCTACAATTAAACCGTTTTCGTTCATGTCCTTCTCCTATAAATTATATTTTAAAGGCCTCTAACAAAAAAGACACCACTGGTGTCCTTTAAATTGTTTAGGTATAATGAAAACCGATACCTTGTTATGCTCACGGGCACAACTTAAAGGACCTTTACTGCAACTAGTATATCATGATTAAAACAAAAATCAACCCCAAAAAATAAAAAAAATGATAAGATAAAGGTGGTGATGATATGAAAGAAATTATGAATCAAGAACAACTCTCAAGAACCCTCAAGCGGATGACCCATGAAATCATCGAACGACATTCAGATCTCTCGAATATTGTCTTTGTCGGTATTTTAAAAAAAGGATTCCCGATTGCTCAAATTTTAAAGGATAATTTAAAAAAATTTGCAGACATTGATGCCCCCATCCATCCTTTAGATATTCAAGCCTACCGAGATGATCTTTCTCAAAAGGTTAAGCCTAAAGGACAAGGTTTTGATGTCTTAAATAAAGATGTAATTTTAGTGGATGATGTCTTATATACAGGCAGGTCCGTCAGAGCTGCTATGGATGCTCTTTCAGACCACGGAAGACCTAGACAAATCCAACTTGCCATCTTAGTCGACCGAGGGCACAGAGAGCTTCCTATACGCGCAGATTATATAGGAAAAAACATTCCAACCAGTAAAAACGAAAAGGTTTTCGTGGATATTAACAATCAAGTGATCTATATCGAAGAAGTTAAATAAACTCGATAGATAGGAGAACAAACCATGCAAAGACCAACAAATAAGGAAGAACTGCTTAAGTTTTCAGAGGATGCGTATAACCAAATCATACGCTTTATCTATGCAAAGGATGAAAAGAAAAGAAATCAATCCTTTAAGACCAAAGAAAGAGATAAAAACATTAGAGATGTCATCTATCATCTCTATGGATGGCATGCCTTACTTTTAGATTGGTATTTAATTCATGTCGAAGGGGGAAGACCCATACTCCCTAAACAAGGACACACATGGGACAGACTTGATCTACTCAATCAAGATATATGGGCAGAAGCACAAGCCTATACACTCGATCACACACTCTTAATCTTTGATAAGTCTCATCACCAAGTGATGGACTTAATCAGAGGTTTAAGTGAGAATGAACTATATGAACCTGGTATGTTTTCTTGGGCTGGAAAAGCACCTTTAGCACATCTAGTGGATGCCATTATGTTCCATCATTATCATTGGGCAATTGACTACTTAAATAAGCTTTTCACACTTCAAAAATAAGATAAAAAGAGCCCAAATAAAGGCTCTTTTTTCATGCAAAATTCTCAATCATCGAACCCCATCATTTCGATTAAAATAAGTACCGAAACTGTTGACAATTCATCTTTAATATAGTAATATTACATAGGTACATATAGATTTATCCACTTTATAGCCCTTATTTCGAAAACAAAAGAATATAAGGAGAAAGAATTTCAAATGAAGACATTTATGGCAAATGCACAAACAATTACCCGCAAGTGGTATGTTGTGGATGCAGAAGGAAAGACTCTTGGCCGTTTGGCTACAGAAGTCGCATCTGTGATTAAAGGCAAGCACAAACCAACCTACACTCCTCATGTAGACAATGGTGATTACGTGATTGTTATTAATGCAGACAAAATTGAATTAACTGGCAAGAAATGGGACAAGAAGATGTATTACGCTCACTCAGGGTATTCCGGAGGTCTCAAATCAACAGCAGCAAAAGACGTTATGGCAAAGTTTCCAACACGTATGGTTGAAAAAGCAATCGTTGGTATGTTACCACATACACGTTTAGGCGAACAAATGGCAAAGAAGCTTTTTGTCTATGCAGGTCCTGAACACAAACACGCTGCACAACAACCAGAAACATTGGAGGTATAATCGGTCATGGCAAAAGAAAAAGTACAATATTTGGGAACAGGTCGTAGAAAGAGTTCAGTTGCGCGTGTTATTTTAACAAGCGGTAAAGGTGCATTTGTCATCAATGGACGCACTTTTGAAGACTATATTCCATCAGCAGCAACACGTCTTGACGTGGTGCAGCCACTTGCACTTACTGAAAGTGAAGGCAAGTATGATATTAGCGTTAACGTTTATGGCGGTGGTTTAAGCGGACAAGCAGGTGCAATCCGTTTAGGCATCACACGTGCTCTTATGGAAGTTAATCCAGATTTAAGAGCTACACTTAAACCAGCTGGTCTTGTGACAAGAGACCCACGTTCTAAAGAACGTAAAAAGTATGGTCTTAAGAAAGCAAGAAAAGCTTCACAATTCTCAAAACGTTAATCCAAGGGGACCTTTTATGGTCCCTTTTCTTTTTTTCTTTAGATGATTTGTTATAATAAAGATAAACCTATGAAAGAGGTTCTTTATGAAGCTAAACTATCGGAATACTTTTTTTGTCGGTTTAATCTTTTTCATCATCTCACTCTTTTGGCAAACCTATGACATGATGATTGCGAGAACCTTAATTGACAAGTATGGTTTAAATCAAACATGGTCGGGTGTTGTGATGGCTATTGACAATGTCATGGCAGTCATTTTACTGCCACTTTTTGGTGCCATATCCGATAAATCGAATGCCAAAAAGGGTAGAAGAACCCCTTATATTATTGTGGGGACTGTGATGGCAGCGTTCGCTTTTATGGCTTTGGCGTATACCGATTACGTACAAACATCTAAAATTCAAGCTACAGATATCATTGAAAATCATTATGATATTGCATTTGATAGCTTAGTTGAAGCAAGCGAAAGAGATCATTGGTATTTAGTCATCGATCAGATGGTTTTAGAGCGAACTGAAAGTTTACAAAATGGCCATATTAGTGGTAATAAGTATAATGAATGGAATCAAAATATTAGACAACCCTTAGTCCAAATTTTAAATAATAGTGGACCGACTTTATCTGCAAGAGATTTATCGATGGTTAGAGATTTATATTATAGATATTTATCAGAAAGAGCATGGGAAGTTACTTCAAGTGATCCAACCAACCTCATTATCTTTGGTATCATTTTGTTTATTTCTTTAGTATCTATGGCCATTTTTAGATCACCAGCTGTTGCTTTAATGCCTGATGTCACCATTAAGCCTTTACGTAGTAAAGCCAATGCCATCATCACCCTCATGGGTGCTTTTGGGGGCATTCTAGCAGTTTATATCATTATGTTATCTGGTTTGAACAAACACACCTATGATCATCACGCGTTTGTTTATATTACTATCGGCATTTTAATGCTTCTCACTTTAGGGATCTTCTTATGGAAAGTTGATGAACCTAAACTGGTTGCAGAAAAAAGAGCGCTCGATGATAAACTAGGATTAGCACCTGAATCTACAGCAAGAAAATCTAAAAAAGTGCTTGCAGAACTGACGTTTAAAAGAAGATTATCTTTATATTTTCTCTTAGGCTCTGTCTTTTTCCTTTTTATGGGGTATAATGCAGTGATGAGCAAAATTGCTGATTATCTCCCTAAACAGCTCAATATGAATTTCTTTGATTATCAGTTTATCATCGCGCAAGCTGTCGTGATAGCGGCAATCCTTCCCATTGGACTTTTATCGATGTGGCTGGGTCGTAAAAAAACAGTGCTTTTAGGGATGGCAATCATGATCTTCGCTTTAGGCAATGTCTATTTTTTAAGAGAAAATCAACCTTGGATTACGGCTGGTATTATTGCATCCGCTGGCATTGGTTGGACAATGATTGGGATTAATACGTACGTTATGGTTGTTGAATTATCTAAAGGCTATGATGTGGGAAGATACACTGGATATTATTATGCGGCCTCAATGACAGCTCAAATCATTACCCCAATTTTCTCAGGCGTTTTAATGGATCAATATGGGAGATCCATCCTATTTCCTTACGCGACATTCTTTTCGATCATTGCATTAGTTGTGATGATCTTTGTAAAACAAAGTGAACCTAAAAAAATTAGTCAGTCAGTTTTAGATACCTTAGAAATGGAGTGATTTATCTATGAAAATACTCGTTGTCGGCTACTCAAGTTCTGGAAAATCGACATTCTCTAAACGATTATCTCGTTTTTATAATATCCCTGTTTTACATATCGATAAAATCTTTTTTGGACCCAATTGGATTGAAAGAGATAAGACGGTTGTTGAAGCTGAAATTAGAGCATTTATGAAACAAGAAAGCTTTATCATCGATGGCCAATATCGAAAGCTTGCTCAAGAACGTTTTGATCAAGCAGATCAAATCTTTATCTTCGATTATAACCGCTTTAAATGCCTCTATGGGGCACTTAAACGGAGAATCAAATATCACAACCAAAACAGAGATACGATTGCTGATGGCTGTAAGGAACGCTTAAATTTATCCTTTGTTTGGTGGATTTTACATGGGGGCAGAAAAAAGGATTCTAAAGCGCTTTTAAAAAGCTATAAAGAACAGTATAAAGATAAAGTTGTTGTCTTTAAAAAGAGAAAGGAAACCGATCAGTATTTAAGATCGATTGGATATCAGGATTCTCTTAAATATGAATAAATTCATATAATCGTTTACTATTTTTGCACTTTATCGTATAATAAATAATGCATGTAAGGATGGGATCAATCATGAGCAAGGTACGCGTCAGATACGCACCGAGTCCAACTGGACTTCTACATATAGGCAATGCACGCAGTGCACTTTTCAACTACTTATTCGCACGTCATTTTGGCGGCGATTTTATTGTTAGAATTGAGGATACAGATACAGCACGTAATGTGGCTGGTGGCGAAGCCTCACAACTGGATAACTTAAGATGGTTAGGACTAGATTGGAATGAATCACCAGACAAGGGTGGTCCATATGGTCCATATCGTCAGCTTGAACGCTTAGACATTTACAAGAAATATGCAGAAGAACTTTTAGAAAAGGGATATGCCTATAAAGAGTATAGAGAAAACTCAAGCAAATATGCCATTCGCTTTAAGGTCCCACAAGATGTTGAATACAGTTTTAAAGATATTGTTAGAGGAGAACTCAAGTTCCAATCTAAGGATGTCGAAGACTGGGTTATGATGAAGGATAACGGGATACCGACGTATAACTTTGCAGTTGTGATTGATGACCACTTAATGGAAATCACACATGTTTTAAGAGGCGAAGAACATATCACCAATACCCCCAAACAAATCATGGTTTATCAAGCATTTGGTTGGCAAACACCTGAGTTTGGACATATGACGATTATTGTTAATGAACAAAAGAAGAAGCTTTCTAAACGTGATAAAAACGTCATTCAATTCATTTCTGAATATAAAGCGATGGGGTATTTACCAGAAGCGATGTTTAATTTTATTTCGCTTTTAGGTTGGTCACCTGCTGAAAATCAAGAAATACTTTCTCATGATGATATCATCAAATCGTTTGATCCAAACCGTTTATCTAAAGCACCAGCGATGTTTGATAAAGATAAGCTCGCATATATCAATAGTAAATATATTAAAATGCTTTCAGCAGAAAAACTTGCAGAAAGTGCAAGACCCTTCTTAGAAAAAGAAGGCATTCACATTCCATCGGAATCATGGCTTTTATTACTTGTAGGAATCCTTCAAGACCGGATGACACACATTGGAGAAATCGTCTCATTATATCGAGCTTTCTTCCATGATGAATTCCACTTAAGTGATGAAGCTTATCAATTTTTAGTTGAAAACAATGCGTCTCATATTTTAGAAGCTTTCCATAAGCATTTAGAACAAAGCAACTTTACATCTGAATCGATTGAACCCTTAATTAAACAAACAGGGCTTGATACGAATACCAAAGGTAAAACACTCTTTATGAGTTTAAGAATTGCAACAACTGGGGATATGCATGGACCTAGTCTACCCATATCACTCGCACTCTTAGGCAGAGATTTAGTCCTTAAGAGATTATCTGAAACTATAGAAAAACTTAGAGGTGAAGCATGAAAAGAATTGTCAGTATCTTATTTATCGTCTTAGCACTCTTCCTGCTTGCAGGATGTAAGGATTCAGGGTTAGAAGCTAAAGCAACCTTGACCAATATCGATCCATCACCAACAAGTATCATTTTTGATATTGAACTCACGGATCCTAAAGCTCAAATTGGAAACTCGATTACGGTTAAGGTGTTTAATCCTAACGGGTCAACGTTTTCTGAATCTGTTTTACAAGATTTAACGAACTTAAAAGAAATCACAGTTAATAACCTATTAAACGGTACAACGTATAAGATTGAAATCTTTGTAGCAACCGAAAGAAAGCTTGTTTCTATTGGTTCTGCCAATGTGACAACATTAACACTTGCAACCATTGAAATTTCAACCACTGAACAATTTTTAAATATGAGTTTAAATCGTTCAGGGAACTATGTTTTATTAAACGACTTAGATTTTAGTGGCATTGCGTTTAATTCACCTTTCACATCAGCATTCTCTGGAACCTTTGATGGACAAGGGTTTACCATTAGAAATGTCAACTTTGAAAAAATTTCGACATATACCGGTATTTTTGGATACATTTCCTCAGGTAGAGTTAAGAACTTAGCGATTGAAAATGTTACGATCGGCACAGTTGATGCACCACTCAATATGACCACCTCTTCAAGAGTCGGTATTATTGCAGGTTATGTCTCTAATGCATCTGCAGTCATTGAAAATGTTACTGTCAAAGACAGTTCAATCAGATTTACGAATGCATCAACCGTGCAAGCGTATGTCGGTGCAGGTGTTGGCGAACTGAGAGCAACCTTAAAGGATTCAACATTCGAAAATATTGACATTCATTTAACATCCACAAGCTTTGGTCGCATCCGTTTAGGTGGCGCAGTAGGCTTCTTATCAGAAGATGGCATCTTAAGACAAGTCGGTACAGATGTAGATTTAACTTTCGTCATGAATGGTAATAACATAAAAGATAGAGATATTCAAATTAACGTCGGTGGTGTGGTTGGACATAATAATGCAACCACCAATAACCGCTCTGTTGAAAATATTTATGCTTTAGGCGATATTCACGTCGATTTAAACTTTGGTACAGCAGCAGGTAGCACAGGTAAAACATACTCAGTTTCAATTGGTGGACTTGCAGGCATTTCTTATATCAATATGACCAATGCATTTTATGCAGGATCGATGACAGTGAACCACGCTAAAAATGACCATGAAGCGAACATGACCAAAACATTTAATATAGGTGGACTTGTTGGTGCTTATATTTCAAACCGCCCACTTCAATCCGTAGTTAAGCTTGGTACAGGCAACACCATGAATATTGATATCGACAACTTTAATCTCTTAAGAGTATCTCAAACATTTGGACAACTCGCGTCCACTGCAACGCATAACCATGGTATTTATGGAACAACACATTTAATGGTAAATTCAGATGATTTAACAGGACAAGATGCATCACCTGTTTTAGCAAATTTAACAAGTTTCTTTACCAGTGATTGGATTCAAGAAGCATACGATAACTTAAGTTAATTCTCAAAGGCACTCAAAAAATATGAGTGCCTTAATTTTTATTTAAAATAAGGGAAATGATGATATAATAAACACAAAACCATATTGGGGGGATACGATATGTTTAAATCTTGGATTAAGGATTACCAAGAAGCACAATCAAAAATCTCAACCAGCCATTTTAAACAGGATTTAAGATTTCATTTTTTAATCATCTTAGGAGCCATCTTAAGCTTTTTTCTCTTATATCAAATCACAAATCTTGCAAGTTTTACCCGAGGGCTCACCATTGGTTGGGTTATTTTTCAAGTCACAACCATATCTGCTTTCGTATATGGTTATTATCATTACCACAAAAGAGTTAAGAAAACCAATCAACTCAGTTATTCAACACATCATCTTTTTAAAATAGACTTTATCTCAGCATTATCTGTCAGTTTTTCTTCACAAAGTGCGATACTTATGATCTTATATCGCTCAGTGATTAACTCAAGTATTCTTATCTTTTGTTTAACTATCGCAATTATATCGGTTATTTTGTCGATGTTTTTCACAGCGTATATAGATCAAGAGAAAAACAAAGCATTTCTTTTGAAAAAAGGGATTGCAATCACTGTATTATTTATCGTACTTGTGAGATATGTTCCCTTATATGGCCCACTGCTTTATGGGATGACATTTTTTATGTCGTATCTCATCACTTGGTTTATCTACGATATCAAGCCCCAAATCGATTTATTCCATAAAATCAAGATATACTCCTGTATCGTTTATACTGTTTTTGGTGTCATCTTTGTTTTAACATTCGCCTTCTTTTTTACAACATATAGAGATTATTTTTATCAAGATATACAAGTTCTTCCACAACTTAATTTAAAGAAAATTGATGACTATCAAAGTCACACTCATTTTGATCAAGAATATACTTTCGCAATCGAAGGTCATTTAACTTATATGCAAAGAGGTCAAGAAGTTCTTATTTTTGATGAAAATCAACGCATTAAAAAAGTAACACTTCCAGATCATTATAAGCTTTTAGCCAGCCAGCAATCGGTTCGAATTGCCCATCAACTCAGATCCTATGTTGAAGATTCTGTCATACTTTTTGATTATGATGTTTACGAATTTCTTGAAGATTACTCTTTAAACAAAGTAGAATCGCTCACAACTCGAAGTGAGCTTTATGGCTATATCAAACAAGATCATTTAGAGATTTATGTTATGCCACTTAGGATTCAAATGATTAATCAAGGTGTTATTCTAGATTCGGTTCGTCTGATTCCAGAAACAAGCATTAATCTAGATTATGATGTTTATCCTGTGATGGATGAAAAATCCATCAAATACTATACGCTCAAGACAAAAACAGACGAGCAAATCATTTTAGAAAATAATCTATATGGTGTATCCACACCATGGGTTGAAGTTTTCGATGATTTTTGGTTAATCTCCGTTTCCTTCGGGGGCACGCACAACATGTTTATCATACTGAATCCAGACACTCTCGAGATCGTTTTAGCATTTTCCTACTTTAGTTATAGAGGTGGCTACACCTACTTTGAAAACGAAACACATCGCTATGTGAGCTATAGGACTAATCATTATATCTATGACAAAAATTATCATGAGCTCGTTACACTTTGGGTTAATAGAACTTGGATTATGTTTGGTCAAAATCACGCATTTGTAACGATTCGGGATGTATCTTTTAACGATTCTGAAAATCCTGTTTTGATTACAGATACTTTATATCAACTGAATATGGAAAAACCAACTATCCTTGGTATTAGATATATACATCATTGGCATAGCATCCTTATAACCTCTGTCATTTTATTCGCATATGTCATCATCGATCGTAGTCCAAAGATTCAAAAATCTATAGATGAGCCGTGGTATAATAAAAACCAGGGTGATACCAATGAAAATATCGAAAACTAGATTTATCAACTACATCCGATGCAACAGATATCCAGCACTTGATGAAATCCACCGCGATAAACAAAAAGCGGTTGTTTCGTTTACAGATGACCCCGAATTAGAAGATTTAATTGGCGAAGAAAATAGATCCAAAGTCAACACTTTAATTGATAGCATGTATGAAACAGATGAAGATGGCGAAGAAGAAGATCTTTTAGAAAAAGAAGACCCTCAAATGGAAACCATGCTCCCCTATTACAATCAAATTGAAGTGATAGCCGGTCAAGCTATTTCTAATAGATTTCGTGGGAAAGTGGTTTATTCACTGGATACTTATAGTCAAAAAAGATTCGAATATGAGCTTGATGGTTTTCGATTTTACTGCTTTATTGATGGCTATCAAGAAGACGATCAAACGATTCGTATTTTTGAGGTAAAAGCAACCACATCTAAGAAGTTTCGTGAGATGACCTATAAAAATGATAACAAAGAAAAAACACCTCTGTTTGACTTTTCTCCAGAAGGTATTTTAATGGTTCAAAAAGATTTACTTGGTGACGTCAACGAAGAGTATCATAAAAAGATTTTAAGACTTAAAAATAGATTCACTAAAGAAGGCAGATATGTCTATGATATTCTATATCAACGTTTTGTCTTTGAACATGCGATTCAAACCAAGAAAAAAGTAAAGTATTACCTAGTTGTCTTAAATAGTGATTATGTTCATGAAGGACTGACCAATGAAAAAAATGAACCTATTTATACGGATGATCTCGTCTCATTCATTGATGTTACAAGCCTAACAGAAGAGATGATGGACATGATAAGTGATGATGTAAAACTTGTCATGAGTCGTTTAAATACCATGAATGCCAATCCAGTTTCTTTAGGGATTCATTGTCAAAGAAAAGATACCAGACAGTGCAAATTTTATGATATCTGTTATGCCCACATTCCTTTCAAGAATAGCATATTCACCTACATGGGAAATCATAACGGGTTTAAAGATGAACACGATATGAAACATGAACGCTTTGATCTTATCAATGAAGGCATCGTGGATGCACTCGATATTCCTTTTCATTGGTTGAAAAGAGAAAATAACATCATCCAACGCAAGGTTATGGAAACAGATATCCCGTATTATCACTTAGATAAGATTAGAGCAGGGATTGGTTTATTAAAGTATCCGATTTATCATTTAGATTTTGAGACATTTCCATGTCCACTACCTAGATTTAAGGGAGAAAAACCATACAGTCAATCTTTATTTCAATACTCGATCCATATTGAACATGCGCCAGGGGTTTGTGATAAGGAAAAAGATAACTTTTCATATATCGCAACCAAGCATGAAGACTTAAGAAAAGATTTACTCCTCAACATGTTAGAAGTCATCAAAGAAGATGGTGGATCGATCATGGTTTATAACCAATCATTTGAAGAGACTAGACTCAAGGAAATGGCTTTGTTATACCCTGAAATGCGTGAAAGACTCACTGATATGACAGAACGTATGTTTGACTTGATGTATCTTCTTAAAGGCAATAAGCGTATGTTTACATCGGTAGGATTTGATGAAGAAACATCCAAAACAATCAACTATTACCATAATGACTTAAACGGTTCTTTTTCGATTAAAAAAGTATTACCAATATTCAGTCATTTAACCTATAAAGGTATGGGGATTTCTAATGGCACCGAAGCTTTAGTTGCCTATGCGAGATTTCCACTTATGGATCAAAAAACATTTGAACAAAAGTACTTAGAACTTAAAGAGTATTGTAAACAAGATACTTGGGCAATGGTTGAAATATTGAATGCTTTAAGAAAACTATAATTTAAAAACCGCTATCCGAAGTAGCGGTTTAACCTTTGATAAGGCCAATTTCTTAAATTTAAACCAATTGAGCTCGGCTTTCTTGTTATTTTCTTTGTTTTCTACTATAATAAAACAAAGAGGAGGACATGTCTATGTTGAAGCTTTATAACACACTTACACAAACAATCGAAGACTTCGAGCCAGTACAAAGAAATAAGGTTTCCATGTATGTCTGCGGACCGACGGTCTATGGTGATATTCACCTAGGAAATGCGCGTCCAGTTATCTTCTTTGATGTGGTCAAACGTTATCTTTCATACCTTGGATACGAGGTACTTTTTGTCTCAAACATTACCGATGTTGACGATAAAATTATTGATAAAGCAAAAGAAATGAAGGTTGATGAAAAAGTCATCACCAAAGAATATACGAAACGCTTTATTGAAATCATGGATGCCTTAGGCAGCGTCAATCCAGACATCATGCCTAAAGCGACCGAATATGTACCTCATATGGTGGAATACATTCAAGATTTAATCGAAAAAGGGTATGCCTATGCAAGACCAAGTGGGGTATATTTTAGGGTAAATAAAGTCGAATCTTACGGTATTTTAAGTAAACAAAATATCGAAGAACTCAGTCAAGGTGTTCGAATTACCTTAGATGAAGAGAAAGAAGATCCTAAAGATTTTTCTATTTGGAAAAATACAACAGACGGGATGCATTTTGAAAGCCCATGGGGTTTAGGTAGACCTGGTTGGCATACAGAATGCGCCGTGATGAATCATGAAATTTTTGGTTCAGAAATTGATATTCATGGTGGTGGTACTGACCTTAAGTTTCCACATCACGAAAATGAAATGGCTCAAACGATTGTCCACGATCATCACCACTTAGCAAAATATTGGATGCATGTGGGCAGACTCGATATTAATAACGAAAAAATGAGTAAGTCTGTCGGCAATATCATTTTAGTGAAGGATTTGATTCAGTGCTATGAACCCAAAGCCTTTAGACTCTTGATGGTTGGCCATCATTATCGTCAGCAAATTGGTTATACCGATGACTTAATGGTGCAGTTTGCCAAAGAATATGATAAAATTAAAAGAAGCCTGAAGAAAGCTTTTTTAGGTATTTCACTGTCTAAAACGATGACACTTGAAATAGATGATAAGGAAATAGAACGCTTTAAATCGTTAATGAATGATGATTTTAACACACCTAATGTCATCACACAAATCTATGACTTACTCAAGCAAATGAACAAAGAAAAAGAGTTTGGAAGACTTGCTGTGCTTTATCAGACAGTTAAAGTGATTTTAGAAATATTAGGAATTATGCCCTACTATGAACTGACGGATGATACGCTTTCTGTCTATCGCGCTTGGGAACAAGCCAGAACGGATAAAGACTATCAAAGAGCAGATCTCTTACGCGCACAACTCTCAAAACGAGGATGGATGTAACTTTGAATGGACTTACCCTCGCTTATATTGGCGATAGCTATTATGAATTTAAAATTCGCATGTATTTAGTTGAGCAAAAAATGACAAACGTCAACGATTTGCACAAACAAGCGATTCGTTTTACTTCTGGTTTAGCTCAAGCAAAAATCATGAACTATTTAAACGATCAAAATCTATTATCGGAAACTGAAATAGATCTTTTCAAAAGAGGTCGAAATGTCAGTGGTCCCGGAAGAAAAAATATTGATGCGAAAACCTATCATTTAGCGACGGGATTTGAATCTTTAATTGGTGGCTTATATTTAACGAGTAAAGAAAGAGCAGATCAAATCATTGATCTAGCCATTGCATATATTGTGAAAGGAGATTTCTAGTGGAAAAGACTGTGTCAAAGAAAATAACAAAATCTAATAATGACGCGCTTAAAGCTTTAATTGAAAGTGATCAAGACACTCAAGATGAAATCTCTAAGCCTAAAAAACAAAAAGGGCCAAAAACCATCATCAAAGAAGACTTAATCACCATGAAAGGTGATCCTTTAGGGCTGCATGTACCGCTTGATGACGAACCTAAAGAGGTTTTAAATTTAAAAAATAGAGTAAAAACTAAAGATGATATCGTTGTTGAAAGATATAATCCCGAAGTAGAAAAAGGATTAACCACTGAAGAAGTTGAACTCAGACAAATGGCAGGCCTTGCCAATATTACAGATTCAGGGTCTACTAAAAGTATTCCAAGTATCATTTCAGCCAATATTTTTACCTTTTTTAACTTTTTAAACTTTGGTATTGCTGGCTGGCTGATTTCGGTGAGATCATCCATTTCAAACCTATTTTTCCTTGGTGTTATTACAGCAAATATCACGATTGGTATTATTCAAGAAATTAGAGCTAAGAAAACTATTGATAAATTATCATTATTATCTGCACCCACAGCATTAGTTATTAGAGATGGTGAAGATTATGAAATATCGATTCAAGATGTCGTGATTGATGATATTTTATATTTATCATCAGGCAAGCAAATTCCTGCGGACGCTGTGGTAAGAGATGGACAAATTGAAGTCAATGAATCACTACTTACCGGTGAATCTGACCCCATCATCAAGAAAAAAGGCGATACGCTTTATTCGGGTTCCTTTGTGGTTTCAGGCACATGTCACGCACAAGCAACCGCGATTGGTAAAGATATTTACATTCAAAAATTAACCAATCAAGCGAAGAAATATAAAAAACCAGAGTCCGATTTATTAGGATCTCTCAAAATTATCATTCGCACAGTTGGTGCACTGATTATTCCACTTGCCATTGTCCTGTTTTATTTGATGTGGACCGGAACCAACTGGGATCCATCTTTATCGCTTGCAGAAAGACTTGCAAGTCCAACTTACGGCAATATCGTAAGAAGTACTGCAGGTGCGATGATTGGGATGATTCCATCAGGTTTATTCTTACTCACGTCAATGGCACTTGCCGTAGGTGTCATTAGACTTGCTCAAAATAATACACTCGTTCAAGAATTATATTGTATTGAAATGCTTGCGCGTGTAGATACCTTATGTTTAGATAAAACAGGTACGATTACCGATGGTACCATGACCGTTAAAAGTATTATTGAATACAAAAATGAAACAGGATTAACCCTTAAAAATATCATTTCTGCGATGATTAATGCACAAAATGATTCAAATTTAACTTCTGATGCCCTTGCAGAACGCTTTGGTACAGGTAAACGCATCAGACATAAAGCTTTAATTCCTTTTTCAAGTTCAAGAAAGTTTAGCGCTGTTCAATTTGATCGTTATGGCACCTTCATCTTAGGAGCACCAGAATTTGTCATTAAAGAAAATTTTGGTCAAATTGAAAGAGAAGTTGATAAACAAGCTTCTGAAGGATATCGTGTTTTAGTCGTAGCTTATACTGAAGGCGATATCGTAGAAAACAAAGTGACTGGAAAGATATTTCCTCTAGCACTGATCATGATTGAAGACACCATCAGACCTGATGCGATTGAAACGATTGAATATTTTAAATCACATAATGTGGATGTCAAAGTCATTTCAGGGGATAACCCCTCAACCGTATCTAGAATTTCACAACGTGCAGGGATTGCAAATGCAGATAAATACATCTCTTTAGAAGGTATGCAAGATAAAGAAGTTGTGAGAAGTGCTTCTAGATACACCGTCTTTGGACGTGTATCACCTCAACAAAAGAAACTTTTAATTGAATCACTTAAAAATAATGGTAGAACAGTGGCGATGACGGGTGATGGCGTTAATGATATTCTAGCCCTTAAAGAAGCGGACACCTCGATTGCGATGGCATCAGGTAGCGAAGCAGCAAGAAACGTGTCTCACCTCGTGTTGCTCGATTCAAACTTTTCAAGTATGCCCAAAGTCGTTTCAGAAGGTCGTCGTGTCATCAATAACGTTCAAAGAGTTTCAACATTATTCTTAACAAAAACTATTTTCTCATTTTTACTTGCCATTGTTGCAATCATTAGAAAAGGGGAGTATCCCATTCAGCCCTCGCAACTCGTATTAATTGACTATCTTGTCATTGGGATCCCATCATTTTTCTTAGCGCTTGAGCCCAATAGTAAGCTTGTTAAAGGTAAGTTCTTATGGAATATCTTAAAAGCTGCACTACCTGGTGCTTTAGTGGTCATGATCAGTAGTTTGATTATCTTCGCCTTTGAGGATGCTTTAGAAATGAGTGGCATTGTCGTTTCAACCCTTGTGGTTGTCACTGCAACCGTCGTCTCACTGACCGTACTCTTTAGAGTTTCTGCACCCTTTAATAAAATGCGTCGCATTCTCTTTTTCATCATGGTATCTGCATTCTTCTTACTGGTCACCTTTGTACCGCACTTCTTTAATTTCGCGCCTTTATACGCACAAGATTATAATGAGTATCCACCGTTATCGGTTGCACAAATCTTACTCCTCATTGTGCTTGCACAGGCAACATTCCCACTCATCTATGTCATCTCAAACCTTTATAAATGGACCAAAGATTTTATTAAGAGTGTGCTGAATAAATTAGCAGATATGCAATAAAATAAAGGCGCACATGCGCCTTTTGAATTGAAATCATGGATACTTTTATCAAGTTATTTTTGATTTCAACAAGGACCCCATTCTAAAATGAGGTCGGAGGGATAAATCATGATTGTTTATGGAAAAAATGTAGTAAAGGAAGCGATTTTTTCAAATCGACCAATCTATAAGCTTTATTTGGATGATAAGTTCGCAGATCATCACTTTTTAGCTTTCTTGAAAGATAAAAAAATAGCCTATGTGACAGAACCAAAAGGTGTACTCAATCAGATGACAGAGAACGCAGTCCATCAAGGTGTAGTTGCTGATGTAAAGCCTTATGATTACTACGATCTTGAAGATATTTTAAATTCAGAAAAAGTTCAAAGGTTTCTGATTTTAGATGGAATTGAAGATCCTCATAATTTAGGTGCAATCATGCGCACAGCAGAAGCAACCAAACTCGATGCCATCTTGATGAGCAAAAAAGGACAAGTGCCCTTAAACGCAACGGTTGCTAAAGTCTCATCTGGCGCAATAGAGCACGTTCCTGTCTGTTTGGTATCTAACATCAATCAAGCCATCTTAAATCTTAAGAAAGCAAATGTTTGGGTGATTGGAACTGATGGGAATACCGATAAAACATTAGGAGATTTGCCTAAAGAGCATTCGATTGCGATTGTCTTAGGTAATGAAGGTGAAGGTATTAGACCTTTAGTCAAGCAAAACTGCGACATGCTTGTTAAAATTCCTATGTATGGCAGAATTAATTCACTGAACGTGAGTGTTGCTGCAGCACTCATGATGTATGCAGCCTTAAAATAATATGCTCTTTGTGATGAATGATTATGAACTGATTTATCTTATCCAATCTGAACATGATGAGCTTGCCCTCAATTTCATGTTCGCCAAGTATCATAAATTCATCTGGAAACAAGTCCATCTCTTAAGTATAGAATCTAAAGAAAGAGATGATTTTCATCAAGAAGGAATCCTTATGCTTCATAAAGCAATTAAGACCTTCAAATCTGAGAAAAACAAATGCTTTATGCGCTATTTTGAACTCATTTTAAAAAGACATTTTTATCAACTCAAAAGAAGCTTACCTGATTATTTTCTTTATGAACACACAGACTTTTGTAAGGGTGTAAGCTATATTGAAGAAGAACCACTCACCCTTGATTTAAGATCAGAACTTGAACAAATTGTCTATGAATCCTATTTCAAAAATAGAGCTTCAGTCCTTGAGATTGCTCAAAGGACACAGTATTCGAAAAAACAAATATATAACTCCATTTATCGCATCCGGGAAAAATATAAAATTATGATATAATGATAGAGATAGTTGACTAAGTCATTCTTAAGTGTTAAAATACATTTGCGAATGACCACAGAAGGTGGTTTTTTAATGCGCGAGAAAGTTATCTTGGTATGTGTAGAATGTTTAAGTAGAAATTACACAGTAACCAAAAATAAACAAACACAAAAAGAACGTATCGAGACAAATAAATTTTGTCCCAGATGCAACAAGCATACCTTGCATAAGGAAAGCAAATAGGAGGCTACACTCATGGCAATCAAACAAAAAGAAACAGAACAAAAAAGCAAACTCTTAGAAGTGCTCACAACTGAGTATAAATGGGAAAATCTACTTTTAGGGATTTTAGCAACCATTTCTGGCGCACTTGCGCTCATGATTATTAGTGGGAACACATTACTTCAAATCAATTCTAACTTCCCAATTTTAGGACAAGGCAATAATGGCATCATCTTTGCATGGGTCTTATTTGCGATTTCACTTTTCGGATTGATTTTGGTTATCTACCCATTCTTCTTACCAGCAATTCCTGAGTTAAAGAAGATTACTTGGCCAACACTTCCAAAGTTTATTGACCATGGCGTACGTACACTGATTTTCCTATTCATCTTAACAGGAATCATCTTAATTTATAACCTCTTAATCGTCCGCCTACTTGTAGGAAGAATTCTATGAGTCAAAGCGTCAGATGGTATATTATTCAAACCTATTCAGGTTATGAAAATGCCGTCAAGACTGACTTAGCAAGACGTGTTGAATCGATGGGAATGTCAGATTATATTTTTAGAATCATCGTCCCAGAAGAAACCGTTATTGAAAAAAAGGCAGACGGCAAAGAAAAAGAAAAAGTCAAACAATTATTTCCTGGGTATGTATTTGTTGAAATGATTGTCACAGATGAATCATGGTTCGTTGTGAGAAATACACCACGTGTTACCGGATTTTTAGGATCTTCAGGTGGCGGAACGAAACCCGTACCTCTTGCACCAGATGAAATCAATCAAATCCTACTTAAGATCGGTGTCATCAGTAAACCAACCTATAATCACTTGCTTCATAAGACTGTTGAAGTCATCAATGGCACATGGCAAGGACTTAAAGGTGTCGTTGTTCATGTAGATAACGATCAAGAAAAAATCGTGGTCGACCTAGATTTATTCGGTCGTGCAACACCCACCGAATTTGATGCACACGATATCAAAGAAGCGTAAACAAATGAAAAAAATAGGCGAAATTCGCCTATTTTTGTTTAAGAAACATCTAAAATGATTTTTTGATTCAAGGGATCGATGATGTACTTATAATTGTCTTCGGCAATCAAAGGCACATGATATTCTTGAAGTCTTCTTAAAAATGCCATATAGTGTTCACCTGATATATGTAGTACATACGATTTAAGACCAACTTGTTTTTCTTTGGTTAGAGGAGCATCCCCTTGCCAAGTATTTAACCCTAAATGGTGATGATAACCGCCATCAGAAACAAATCTTGCTGACTTTCCGTAATCAAGCATGACTTGAAAACCGAGCACATTGCAGTAAAATTCTTTAGCTGTATCTAAGTTTGCAACATGGAAGTGGAGATGTCCTAAAATCGTATCTGGATGCAATCCATGATAGATTTCATCTTTTAAATGTTTCATCACAGCTGCTACATCCATACTTTTTGTCCACATTGTGAGTTTACCATGTTCCATTGGCCATAAATGATCATCTTTATCTGCATAGATTTCAATGCCGTGACCATCGGGATCATCTAAGTAGAGTGCATCACTTACACCATGATCGGAAGCACCACTAATAGGATATCTTTGATCGGCCAATCTTTTTATCACAGAGGCTAATGCTGCATAATTTGGAACAAGTAGTGCATAGTGATAAAGCCCAAGTGTAATGCCTAAGGGAAGTGCTGTCCTATCTTCAACTAAAGTGATTAAAACATGTTTTTCATCTGCAGATAACAGGGCTTGGTGGGGCTTTGAATCTAAAATTTTAAGACCCAAAATATCGACATAAAAAGCTAAGGACCTTTTCATATCTTGAATCAAAAGCGTAACAGATTTGAAGTGCATAACCTCATTTAAATGGTATTTTGACATGAAATGACCTCCTTTGACTTCATTTTATAATGTTTTTGAAAAAGTGGTATCAAAAAGGATTAAAAACCGTAAAAAGATTTATAATTCACAAAAATTGAATAATATTTTTGTATTTTTGTTCATTATACTACAAAAAATCCCTTTAATCTAAATTAAAACAGTGACCGAAATTATACTATTATATCGCATTTTTTGATATAATAAATCATGGAGGCGATCACGTATGAGTATCATTGGAAATATCATTTGGTTTATCTTTGGAGGCCTACTTGCAGCCCTGATTTGGTTTATTTTAGGACTACTTGTATCCATCACAATTATTGGAATTCCTCTTGGAAAACAGTTTTTCAAATTCTCAAGGCTATTTCTTTTTCCCTTTGGGAAAGATGTGAGATCAAACTTTGAAAAACACCCAATTGCAAACATCATATGGCTCATCTTATTCGGATGGGAAATGGCCTTAGGATACCTTGTTTTTGCAGCAATTCTTGCCATTACAATCATTGGCATTCCGTTTGCGATTCAATGGATTAAACTTGTTCAACTTGCACTTTTCCCATTTGGGGCACGCATTCGTTAATAAATTAAAGTTTATCGTTGACAAAGCATACCCTTAATGATAGAATAATATCGCGTGTGAAAACACACCATAGTGGAAGAATGAAATTCATACCACATACTTATGTTAAGAAGGAGGTTGTGTCTCATGGCAAAAAAAGTTGTAAAAGTCGTTAAATTGCAAATTGCAGCAGGAAAAGCAAACCCAGCGCCACCAGTTGGTCCAGCACTTGGTCAAGCTCAGGTTAACATTCCAGCATTCTGTTCTCAATTCAACGAAGCAACAAAAGATCAAATGGGCTTTGTCGTACCGGTTATTATTTCTGTTTACGATGACCGTACATTCTCTTTTGTTACAAAAACCCCACCTGCAAGTGACTTACTGAAAAAAGCAGCGAATATCAAGTCTGGTTCAGCAAATGCTAAAAAAGACAAGGTAGCATCCATTACGCGAGCTCAGTTAAAGGAAATTGCACAAAGAAAGATGCCTGACTTAAATGCGTACACTGTCGAAGCAGCAATGAATATTATCGAAGGTACAGCACGCAATATGGGTATCACAGTAGTAGACTAATTTAGATCGCTAGCTATCTAAATTGTGGGAGGATATCCCGCTAGACCACATTTTAGGAGGAAGAATATGAAAAGAGGAAAGAAATATCTTGAGGCAGCAAAACTCATCGATAAAACGAAGAAATATGCTGTTGACGAAGCCGTAGACTTAGTCAAGAAAACCTCATTTGTTAAGTTTGATGCTACAGTTGAAGCAGCGTTCAGATTAAATCTTGATCCAAGAAAAGCTGAACAAAACTTAAGAGGCGCTATCGTTTTACCACACGGTACAGGTAAGGTTTCCAGAGTTGTAGTTATCGCTCAAGGCGAAAAAGCAAAAGAAGCAGAAGCTGCTGGTGCTGATTTCGTTGGAAGTGCTGAACTCATCCAAAAAATTTCAGGAGGCTGGTTTGACTTTGATGTCATGGTAGCAACTCCAGATATGATGGGACAACTCGGTAAACTAGGACGCATTTTAGGACCTAAAGGTCTGATGCCAAACCCAAAAACCGGCACTGTAACTATGTACGTTGCCAAAGCAGTTGCAGAAATTAAAAATGGTAAGATTGAATATCGTACAGATAAAGTGGGTAACATCCACGCACCTATCGGTCGTGTATCCTTTACAGCTGAAAAGCTTAGAGAAAATATGCAAACACTTTATGATCAACTCAACCGTATCAAGCCAACAACCGTTAAAGGTACTTACATGAAGAACATTACAGTGTCTTCAAGTATGGGTCCTGGCGTTCATGTGGAAGAAACATCCCTAAGACGCTAAATTCAAATTAAACAAGTTTATAACAGCCAAAGACAGTGGGTGCACATCGCTTAATTTCCTACCGAGGTGAACAATCAATCAAACGATTAGTCTCTCTTTTGTCTCTTGGCGAAGAGAGATTTTATTTTACGAAGGAGGCATTTCATGCAAAGAGCAATTATTGAACGTAAAGCAGAAGCTGTACGTGAATTATCTGAAAAGCTTGGACGTGCTACAACCGTTGTTGCCTTCGATTATCCTGGCCTGACTGTAGAACAGTTTACTCAACTACGTGGTCAATTAAGAGAAGCGGGCTGTGAAGTCACAGTCTATAAGAACAACATCTCAAGAAGAGCAAGCATCGCCGCTGGATACGGTGCGCTCGCTGACTCACTTGTTGGTGCTAAGGCACTCGCATTGAGTTATGGTGATGTTGTTGCACCAGCAAAGATCGTTTACGAATTTGCTAAAAACAACAAAGTTGTAACCATTCATGCAGGAATTGTAGAAGGTAAAGTCGTTGACGTTACACAAATCAACGCATTAGCAACATTACCATCGAGAGAAACATTATTAACAATGTTAGCAGTAGGTATGTTAACTCCAGTTCGCGAACTTGCGATCGGTCTTAACATGATTAGTAGTGCAGAATAAATAATTTAGGAGGAAACTAAAAATGGCAAAATTAACAAAAGCAGCTTTTATTGAAGCTTTAAAAGAAATGACTTTATTAGAAATCAAAGATTTAGTAGATGGATTAAAAGAAGAATTCGGTATCGACCCAACTGCAGTAGCAGCAGCTCCAGCAGCGGCAGCAGCAGCTGTTGAAGAAGAAAAGACAGAATTCAACGTTGTCCTTAAGACTTTCGGTGCAAACAAGATCGCAGTCATCAAGGTTGTACGTGAAGCAACTGGTTTAGGATTAGCTGATGCTAAAACATTAACTGAAACTCCAGATGCAGTCATCAAGGAAAAGATTAAGAAGGAAGATGCAGAAGCATTGAAGACAGCTCTTCAAGATGCTGGTGCAACTGTTGAGATTAAGTAATCTCTAACACGAGCGTTATTTAACCTGAGAAGTTATCTCGGGTTTTTTCGCTGTTATGAGGGGGACCCATGAGTCACTATTACTTAAACGATCAAAGTCTTGATCACAACATCAAAACCTATGATGTAACGATTAAGAAAACAACACTTCGTCTTCACACAGATCTAGGCGTCTTCTCAAAGGACGCCCTAGATTATGGGACGAGATTTCTCCTTGAAACGATTGAGATTAATGATCAAATCCAAACGATTATTGATATGGGATGTGGATATGGACCGATTGGCTTATATATGGCTAAAACATATCCAAATACTATAGTTTATATGCGTGATGTGAACCTTCGCGCCGTTGAACTTGCCTTAAAAAATCAAGCAGAAAACAAGATTAAAAACGTCAATATATCCGCAGGTTTTCTCTTTGAAGACCTCAAAGTGGAAGCAGATATGATTCTTTCAAACCCACCCATCAGAGCCGGAAAACAAACCATTTTCAAGCTCTACGAGGATGCACATACCTCGTTAAAACAAGGTGGTCTTTTGGCTGTTGTCATCCAGAAAAAACAAGGTGCACCTTCAACTTTTGATAAGCTTACATCCTTGTTTACAACGTGCAAAGTCTTAGATAAAAGTAAGGGTTATTGGGTCATTCAAGCGCAAAAATAAAAACATCCATTGACTATTTACATTGGATGTGGTAACATAGTAAAATGCATAATGTTGTTTTAATTTAATAGAATTAAATATAAAAACGTGATTTTCCAAATACGATAGGAGTGTGGATTATGGGATATCGAAGCGTCAAATACGGCAAAAAAGCAGAACGCAGAAACTACTCAAGAATGCGTTATGACATTGATTTGCCTGACTTGATCGAAATACAAACCAAATCATTTCAATGGTTTATCGATCAAGGCATTAGAGAACTCTTGGAAGACATTTCGCCAATTGAAGGACACAATGGCGATCTGAAGTTATATTTTGAGGAGCATTTCCTTTCTGAACCTAAGTATAACATTCAGGAATCCAAGTTAAGAGATGTCAATTACGCTAAACAACTCTCTGCTCGTGTAAAACTTGAAAATGCCGTCACTGGCGAAGTACGTGAAAATGTCGTACTCATGTGTGAAATCCCTTATATGACACCATCGGGGACTTTTGTCATTAATGGTGCTGAACGTGTGGTTGTTTCACAAATTATTCGTTCTGCAGGCGCTTATTTTACAAGTGAACTAGATAAGAAGTTAAATCAGATTAAATATATGGCTCAAGTCATTCCAACACGTGGTGCGTGGATTGAATATGAACTTGGCTCAAAAAATATCATGTACGCAAAGTTGGACCGTTCAAAGAAAGTTCCAATGACAACCATGATGCGTGCATTAGGCTTATCCAAGAAGAAGGATATTTTAGAAGTATTTGGTAAATCCCAATACCTCGAAGCAACCTTTGAAAAAGATGAAACAAAAAACGCTGACGAGGCGATTATTGATTTATACTCAAAGCTTAGACAAGGTGAAAAAGTACCTGCGGACGCAGCTAGAGAATTTATCAGAATGCGTCTTTTTGAGCGTCGCAGATATGATCTTGCTTCTGTTGGACGTTATAAATTCAATAAAAAGCTCGACGTGCTTGCACGCATTTACGGTCAATACACAGCTACTGACATCGTTGATCCAAACACGGGTGAAGTGATTGTTCCTGAAAAGACTAAAATTACTAAGGAAGTCATTTCACTTCTTAAGCAAAATCGTCATGCTTTAAGAAAAGAAATTATTTCTAAAGAAGACTCTCTCCAAAACGAAACACCTGATGAAATCTTAGCAACTAGACTTCCAGATGGTGGCGAAACTTTATACACTAAAGAAAATATCTTAAACCTTAGAACGGGTGAAGTGATTGTTCCTAAGAACACTGAAGTGACCGATGAAATCATTTCAGTATTAAGAAGAAACCGTCAAGCACTCGATGAAAAAGTCATTAAGTACTTCTTTGAAGGTCATGATATTTATCAAAAAGAAACAGAACGTAAAGGCGTCATCGTTGAAATGATTGATGTCACTGTCAAAGATAAAGACAGAGACAACACATTTAACGTCGTCAAGGTCATTGGTAATGACCAAAGAGAAGATAAAGAGTACATCACCTTATCGGATATCGTCGCATCCATGAGCTATTACTTAAATCTCTATGAAGATTTAGGGGCTACAGATGACATCGACCATTTAGGTAATAGAAGATTAAGACTCATTGGTGAATTACTTAAGAACCAATTTAGAATTGGTCTTGCACGTGCTGAAAAGAACATTAAAGACAAGATGTCAACAACAACATTCGCCGATGCAACACCATCCAATATCATCAATATGACACCACTCGCTGGAGCAATTAAGACCTTCTTCGGAAGCTCTCAGCTTTCTCAGTTCATGGATCAAATTAACCCACTTGCAGAACTTACTCAAAAAAGAAGAGTTTCAGCACTTGGAACCGGTGGTCTTGCAAGAGACCGTGCGGGCGTTGAAGTGCGTGACGTCCATAACTCCCACTATGGTAGAATATGTCCGATTGAAACACCAGAAGGACCATCGATTGGTCTGATTTCTTCGCTTGCAACTTATGGTAAAGTTGACCAATATGGCTTTATTCAAACGCCATATTTAGTGGTTTCTGAAAAAGATGGTAAAAAGTTTGTTACCGATCAATTTAAGTATTTAACAGCAGATGAAGAATATGATGAAGTCATCGCTTCAGCAGCAACTGAACTTGATAAAGATGGTGCAATTCAATCCGATCACATCATTGGTCGTCATCGCGGCGAAACCTCAATCTTCGAACCTGAAGAAATTACTTATATGGACGTTTCTCCAAAGCAGATTGTATCGGTTGCGACTTCAACCATTCCATTCCTTGAACATGACGATGCTTCTCGTGCCCTGATGGGTGCGAACATGCAACGTCAAGCAGTGCCTTTATTAAAACCAGATTCACCGATTGTTGGTACAGGTATTGAATACCGTGCTGCAAAAGACTCTGGTGCGGTTATCGTTTCTAAGGCGGCTGGCTTTGTTACTTACGCAGATGCAACTCAAATCATTATTACTGAAGAACCTGATCAAAAGATTATGGTTGGCAATAATGTGTTATATGATCCAAGCAAGCCTTTCACTTATGAAATGGCAAAGACTTTAAAAGATTATGGTATGGGTCATAGTGAATCTTATAATTTAATTAGATATTTTAGATCGAACCAAGATACATGTATCCTTCAAAGACCTTTAGTTCACGCAGGTGAATATGTTGAAGCAGGTGACATCCTCGCAGATGGTCCATCGACAGATAAAGGCGAACTTGCTTTAGGTAGAAACGTCACAGTTGCGTTTATGACCTGGGAAGGCTACAACTATGAAGATGCGATCATCTTATCTGAAGATTTAGTTAAAGAAGACGTTTATACATCGATTCATATCGATGAATATGAAATTGAAACCAGAGAATTAAAGACAGGTTCAGGACGTGAAGAAATTACACGCGAAGTACCAAATGCTGGTCTTGATGCACTTAAAAACCTTGACGAACGTGGGATTATCATTCCAGGTTCTGAAGTCAAGGAAGGCGATATTCTTGTGGGTAAGATTACACCTAAAGGTGTATTTGAACCCTCACCATCTGAAAAACTGATTCATGCAGTCATTGGTGAAAAATCAAGAGAATACAGAGATTCCTCACTTCGTGTTCCACACGGCGGTGGTGGTGTTGTTCAATCCATCCAATACTTTTCTAAGAAGAATGGGGATACACTCCCAAGTGGCGTGAATGAATCGATTCGAGTCTATGTTGCTAAAAAGAGAAAAATCTCTGAAGGAGACAAGATGGCGGGTCGTCACGGTAATAAAGGCGTTATCTCTAAGATTCTTCCAAGAGAAGATATGCCCTACATGGCAGATGGTACACCGGTTGACATCATGTTAAACCCACTTGGGGTACCTTCTCGTATGAACATCGGACAAATTCTTGAAATCCATTTAGGTATGGCTGCGAAGATGCTTGGCATCAAGATTGCAACGCCTGTTTTCGATGGTGTTTCTGATGATGATTTGAAAAAGATTATGGCGGAAGCTTATAATAATTTCGATCACACAGATGATAAATTTAAGACTGTTTTTGGCGAAGATGGGAAAACCACACTCTATGATGGTCGCACCGGGGAAGCTTATGAAAATAGAATTTCAGTCGGTGTCATGTATATGATTAAACTTTCACACATGGTTGATGACAAACTCCATGCAAGATCTGTTGGACCATATACCTTAGTCACACAACAACCTATGGGTGGTAAAGCACAAAATGGTGGTCAAAGATTCGGGGAAATGGAAGTATGGGCACTCTATGCTTATGGTGCTGCACATACACTCCAAGAAATGCTCACCGTGAAATCAGATGATATGCTTGGTAGAAATAAAGTCTACTCAGCGATTACTCATGATAAACCCGTACCACAAGCATCCATTCCAGAATCATTTAGAGTATTAACTAGAGAATTACAAGCACTTGGCTTATATGTTGAACTGATTGACGCCAATACTGGCGAAAATGAGGCAGGAAAATCCTTAGTCGACAATAATCCATCCAAATTCAAAGGAGGGTTTCGTTAATGGCTAAAGAAAAATTAACACTACATGTCGAATCTTTGAAATTATCCGATGAAGCCCTAAAGCAACTCAAGCTTTCCGGTATCGATCAGTTAGAGGATTTTAATACCTTTAACTTAAAAGAACTTGGCATGCTTCTTGGGGATAGCTTTGAAGAAATCAAATCGATTCTAAGAAGATATCAACTCCCAAGACAACTCGATAACCTCAATTTAAGTGATGAAGTTGTTGAGATTTTAAGACGTGCAAACATTAATGATTTAAAGGAATTTTTAGAATTTGATCGTCATACACTCTATCATTTATTTGAAGATGACATGATCTTAAGAAACGAAGTCAATGGCATTTTAGAACTTTATGGTTTTGATGCACTTAAAGAACATGTGCATCATGTTGAAGCTGAAGCGTTCATTACTGAAGCAGAAGATGATTTACAAGAAATTGATTTAGAAGAACGTATCCATCGCCATGTTCAACCGATTCGAAAAGGTTATGGCTCAAGATCATATTCTCATTTAAAGATTCGCCTTGCATCACCTGATGAAATTAGACTCTGGTCTTACGGTGAAGTTAAAACACATGAAACGATTAACTATAGAACATCTAAACCTGAAGAAGGCGGCTTGTTCTGTGAAAGAATCTTTGGACCAACCAGAGATTATCAATGTGCTTGTGGTAAAAAACAAAGCGGTAATAAAGGTCAAATTTGTGTGAAGTGTGGTATCGAAATCACCGAGTCTAAGGTGAGAAGAGAACGCATGGGACATATTGAACTTGAAGCACCAGTTGTTCACACCTGGTATTTAAAAAACTCACCTTCAAGACTTGCAATCCTTTTAGGTATTAAAGCGAAAGCACTTGAAGAAGTGGTCTATCATGCCTCTTATATCGTCACCGATCCAGGTACAGCACCACTCACTAAAAAACAAATTTTATCTGAACAAGATTACTCAGCATTAACTGAAGAATATGGTTCAAGATTTACCGCGCTTACCGGTGCAGAAGCCGTTAAAAAACTCCTTCAAGAACTTGATTTAGATAAAGAAGTTAAGTCCTTAAGAAGAAAACTTAAGACATCTTCAAAACAAAAGAGAGATCGCATCATTAAGCGATTAGAAGTTGTTGAAGCCTTCAATAATTCTGATAATAAACCAGAATGGATGGTTATGGATGTCATTCCTGTCATTCCACCGGATCTACGTCCGATGGTTGCACTAGACGGCGGACGTTTCGCAACCACCGACTTAAACGATTTATATCGTCGTATTCTCAACCGTAATAACCGTTTGAAAAAACAAAAAGAACAAATGGCACCACGCCTAATTACTAAAAACGAAAAGCGTATGTTACAAGAAGCTGTTGACGCACTCTTTGACAATGCGAAACGTGGTAAGAAAGCAGCTGTCGAAAGAAATAGACACTTAAAATCATTATCGGATATGCTTCGTGGTAAGCAAGGACGTTTCCGTCAAAACTTACTTGGTAAACGTGTTGACTATTCAGGACGTTCAGTTATTATCGTTGGACCAGACTTAGAAATGTATCAATGTGGTATCCCACGTGAAATGGCCATCATTTTATTTAAGCCATTTGTCTTAAGAGAACTTCAAAAGCTCCAAGGCAATGATGCGAATGCGAAGAAAAATGCCAATGCGAAGTATGAGAAGATGGATGATGATGTTTGGGCAGCATTAGAAAAGGTTGTCAGAGAACATCCAGTTCTTTTAAACCGTGCGCCAACATTACATAGACTCGGTATTCAAGCATTTGAACCAAAACTCATTGATGGTAAAGCGATTCGCCTGCATCCACTCGTAACACCTGCGTTTAACGCGGACTTTGACGGTGACCAAATGGCGGTTCATGTCCCACTTTCTAATGAAGCTCAAGCAGAAGCACGATTACTGATGCTAGCATCTAATAACATCTTGAACCCTAAAGATGGTAAACCCGTGGTTACACCATCTCAAGACATGGTTTTAGGAAACTATTATTTAACGATTGAAGAAAAGTTAGAAAGAACATTTAGTGGTTACCGTGCAGAAATTAGACAAGCGGAACACGATCATAAGAACCGTAATGAAGGTCACTTCTTTATGAGTTATGATGAAGCGTATCTGGCTTATCAACATGATGTCATTGGACTTCATACAAGAATTGTTGTCGATCCTAAATCGATTCATCAAAAGTTTACAGAAGAGCAAAAACATAAATACTTACTCACGACTTTAGGTAAGCTGATCTTCAACAGAATTTTACCCCCAACATTCCCTTATTTAAATGAACCTTCTATTGAAAACTTGGAACAAAAAACACCTGATAAATACTTTATCGCAAAAGGTGTGAATCCAAAAGAAGCGATGAAGGACATTCCAACCCCAGCACCATTTAAGAAAAAATTCTTATCTCAAATTATTGCTCAAGTCTTTAAAGAACTTCAGATTTCTGAAACCTCTAAGATGCTTGACAGACTCAAAGATTTAGGATTTAAGTATTCAACGGTTGCAGGGATTACCGTATCATTTGCAGATATTAACGTCTACTCTAAAAAGGCAGAACGTATTGCACAAACCAATGATAACATCGAAGGCATTACTGCTTGGTACGAAGATGGACTCTTAACTGATAAGGAAAGAAGAGATCTCGTAATTAAAGAATGGCAAACTGCACGTGATGATATTCAAAAAGGTTTAATGGAAGA
Source organism: Acholeplasmataceae bacterium (assembly GCA_030603805.1). Lineage (GTDB taxonomy): Bacteria > Bacillota_I > Bacilli_A > Acholeplasmatales > Acholeplasmataceae > Peloplasma. The sequence continues at coordinate 211,839 of JAUVXD010000002.1, read as the reverse complement.
ATTTGATAAGGATAATAACATCTACATGATGTCAGATTCCGGTGCCCGTGGTAACGCATCGAACTTCGCTCAGCTTGCTGGTATGCGTGGTCTGATGAATAACCCTAAGGGTGAAATTATTGAAGTTCCAGTTCAAGCATCCTTTAGAGAAGGGCTTACCGTATCTGAGTTCTTTATTTCCACCCATGGTGCGAGAAAAGGTTCTACCGATACAGCGCTTAAGACTGCAGAATCTGGTTACTTAACACGTCGTTTAGTTGACGTGTCTCAAGATGTCATCGTTGTTGATGAAGATTGTGGCACTGAAAGAGGCGTTGTGGTACAAGAAATTATGGACGACACTAAACCTGTTGTGCCACTATATGACCGTTTAGTTGGACGTTATGCATCGAAAGATGTGATGCATCCAAAATCAAAACAAGTCTTTGTTAGAAGAAATGAACTCATCACTGAAGAAATTGCACAAGCGATTTTAAAGGCAGAAATCACTTCAGTTGAAATTAGAAGCAACTTAACATGTAACTCCGAAAACGGCGTTTGTGCGAAGTGCTATGGTCGAAACCTAGCAACCAACACAAGAGTTGAAGTCGGTGAAGCAGTTGGGGTTGTTGCAGCGCAATCGATTGGTGAACCTGGTACACAGCTCACCATGAGAACCTTCCACACCGGAGGGGTTGCATCAGCTTCCGATATTACACAAGGTCTTCCACGTATTCAAGAACTCTTTGAAGCAAGAAATCCAAAAGGGAAAGCAGTCCTTTCTGAAGTTGATGGTAAGGTGAAATCTATAGACCGTCAACGCGGAGGTATTTCTGTGATTACCATATCGGATGCAAGCGACAAAGAATATAAATATACGGTTGATCCAAACGTTGAAGCGTTAGTGAGAAAAGGTGCATCCGTCAAGGCTGGACAAAAGCTTACTCCAGGTTCGATTAACCCTAAAGAGCTTTTAAGAATTGTTTCTGCAGAAGCTGCTGAAACTTATATCTTAGAAGAAGTTCAAAAGGTTTATCGTGCACAAGGGGTAGAAATTTCAGATAAGCACATCGAACTCATCATTCGTCAAATGCTCAGAAGAATTACTGTGGTCACCGAAGGTGATACAGATCTCCTTCCAGGTACTGAAGTTTCAATTGCAGAGTTCAAGAGAGAAAACAGAAAAGCCTTTGCAAGCTTTAAGCGCCCAGCAGTGGGTCGCCCCATCTTGCTTGGTATCACCAGAGCATCCTTAAGAAGTGATTCCTTCTTATCAGCAGCATCCTTCCAGGAAACAACAAGAATCCTAACCGATGCAGCGATTAAAGGTAAGACTGATGAACTTCATGGTCTCAAAGAAAACGTCATTATTGGCGGACTCATTCCTGCAGGTACAGGTATCTTAAGAGAATCAGCTTTCGAGTATGATCGCTCAAATACGTATACCGAAGAGGAAGAACTCGATTATTAAAATTAAGAAACACTTTCATAAGTCAACTTATGGAGGTGTTTTTTCTTTTAATAAAAAAAAGTAGACACGAGGTCTACTTAGCTAAAGCTGGTGATTGTGAGGTTTTCTTCTTTATGTAAGCAAACAGTTTAACCCCAATATAAAGGATGAGATAAAGTAATCCAACAAGAACAGGTATATAGATGAATCTACCATCTGTCACATACCAACCCTCACCACGATACGTCGTAAAGACGAGATAAACGTAATAGATTTGGAATATCAACCATATCGAGTATAAGATGATAGCCACCCATTTAACTTTCATCCACCTAAAAACTAAACCAAGGAATAAAACTATAAGACTGATGTAAAACAATACAATACTTGGTAAGTCATTTAAGTGTATCGAGTTATAAGATACAACAGATTCAATATAGTAGAAGAATAGATCGCCACCTTGGATTAAGAGATAAAGATATATGGAGAATATGATGAGTTCAAAAGGAAGGATTCTAAGCTTAAAGAGAGACTTAAACGGGATATGATGATGCTTGAGTTCAGACATGCTTAGGCCTAGAAAAAGCATATAACTAAGTATAGTCATACCTCCAAGTATCAAACCACTATTCAACATATAAATACCAACACTGATTAACAAATAGAGCATCATTAAAAATGAGAAAGCAAAAATAGGGAGTTGAATTCTTTTCATATCCTTAAACATGAGTAATCCAGCTAAGAAAAAGAGGACACCCAAAAGTATAGCTTCTAGTGTGTTCATATAATAGTGGTGTGACTCGTTAAATGAGAAAGGTAAAATAAGTGTCATTAAAATCATGCCCGCAAAACCCATCCAAGTTTTAGGATGATTTTGAATGTGATGATAGATATTCCATTTTTGAATGGATACTGAAATTAAAAGTATACCAATCATTATAAATAGATAAATGATGTGTAAAATCATACCAATCTTTGGTGCCATAAATAATGGGGATGCAAGGATGGGGACTAGATAACTCAACTGGATGATCAGTGCAATAAATGAAACGACAATATGACCGATAAATTTTCGATCAACTAAATGAAGCGTAAATAAAATCACTGGAATCCCCATCAATATCGAAAGTAAAAACACACTCGTTAACGTGAGTTCAACTAAAAGAGTGGGTCTATATGTAGGAAGCGATACATATAGAAAACCTTCGTCTATGACAAGCATATCTGCACTCAAGTAAGGCACAAATGCGATTGCAACTGCTAATCCCAATAAGAGCACGTACATGATATAAAGACTGATTGATTTCATCTTAAAATTTGATTGAACCTCATAGGATAAGGTAGAACTAGAGTTCAGCAACTCATCAACCTTAACGCCATAAAGTGCAGCAAGCTCTTTCATCAAATCAAGACTAGGTTCAGATAAATTGAGTTCCCATTTTGAGATGGTTTGTGGTGTCACATTCATGATGTCTGCAACATCTTTTTGTGTAAGCTTCGCATTCACCCTTAAATTTTTGAGTCTTTCTCCAATCATGATAAATCCCCCTTCGTATTTGTACTACCTTCATTATAGTGAAAATCAAGTCGATACACAATCACATAATTGTTGAACCTCTCAATGATTCATTGATTATGTCACTTATAGAAAGAATACGTTTTAATAGAATCGTCTGATAGGGCTTAATAAAGGGATTATGTAAAAGATTTTTTCATCATATCTTATGATGTGAAATGATGGTTGATTTGAGATCGATGCACCAGTCTAGGCATTCGATGGTATAATAAAAGTATCTATTAAAATTGAGGTAATTTATGAAAAAAGTAGTCATTATCGGTGGCGCTGTTATGGACTTTTTCGCATATCCACATCAAAAAATGATCTTACAGGATTCAAATCCAGGCTATATCAAAAAATCACTTGGTGGTGTTGGAAGAAACATCGCTGAAAATTTAGCACGTCTTGATATTGATACAACACTCATCACTGTGATAGGAAACGATGATTTGGGAAAAACCATCTTGGATGCTTGTAAGAAAATTCATATCAAAATGGTTTATAAATCCGTTGAAACAACGCCAATATATCTATCAGTGATGGATGAGTTTAATGAAGACTTAATTGGGGTTGCAGCGATGGATCAAATCTTAGAGTTGGATGAAGCATTTTTAGCATCTGTTCAATATGTCACAGATGCTGCAGATATCCTTGTTGTCGATACCAATCTTTCTGAAAGCGCCATGAAGTATATATTTACAGAACTTGATCAAGATATTTATGTTGATGCGATCTCTAGCCAAAAAGTCATCAAAATTAGACCTTTTTTACATAAAATTCATGGGCTTAAATTAAACCTACTTGAAGCGGAACTACTCACGGGTATGATATATGAAACCATGGAAGATTTAAACAAAATGGGAGACTACTTAATTGAGCGTGGTGTGCGTGAGGTTTTCATCACCTTAGGCAAAGAAGGTGCTTATTACACCAATATTAGAGAAGCAGTATTTAGAAACGCGATTCCTGTTCAGGTGAAAAATGGGATTGGTGCAGGTGATGCATTTTTTGCTGGAGCACTTTACGCAAAAGCACGTCAAAAAGATCCCTTAGCATACGCCATGGTTAATGCCTATTTAAACCTACAAGCGGATGCTGCGGTATCCGATCAGCTTTCAGTGGAGTTAATAGAAAAAACAAAAAAGGAGTTACATTTATGAACCAAATGATTGAAATACATCCAAAAGTATTAAACGCAATTAAACACAATTTACCCGTGGTTGCATTAGAATCAACCATTATTTCTCATGGGATGCCTTATCCAGATAATGTGAAGATGGCACTCAAAGTTGAAGAGATCATAAAAAACGAAGGTGCTGTTCCAGCAACAATCGCTATTCTTAACGGCGTCATTAAAGTCGGATTAGACCATGATGATATTGAATATCTTGCACAAGCAAAAAATGTGTATAAAGTTGGGAAAAGAGATTTTGCCTATGTCATTTCACAAAAGAAAACGGGTGCAACCACCGTTTCAGGTACATCTTTGATTGCATCAATGGTAGGCATTAAAGTGTTCGCAACCGGCGGTATTGGTGGTGTTCACCGTGGAGCAGAAAAGACCTTTGATATTTCTCGAGATCTAGAAGAACTCTCAGAAGTTGATCTTTGTGTCATATGTGCTGGTGCTAAATCCATTTTAGATTTAGGACTTACCTTAGAATACTTAGAAACTAAAGGTGTTGAAGTTATTGGGTATCAAACAGAAGAACTACCTGCTTTTTATACAAGAACCTCAGGCTTTAAAGTGAACTACAAACTGGATACACCTCAAGAAATCGCAGATCTCCTTCATGCCAAATGGCGTCTTAATCTTAAAGGTGGCGTTGTTGTTGCCAATCCAATTCCCAAAGCATATAGTATGGATGAAAAAGTGATTCAAAAAGCGATTGATTCTGCATTAGAAGAAGCCCAAGAGCAAGGGATATCTGGACAAGATGTTACCCCATTTTTACTTTCCAAGGTTAAAGCCATTACGGAAGGGTCATCCTTAGAATCTAACATTGAACTTGTCTACAATAACGCAAGACTTGCAGCAAAGATTGCGATTGAGTATCAAAAGGCATTGATCAAATAAAGTGTTAAAGACATCATTTTCACACTTGACATCTCATTTTATAAGCGTATAATAGTCATGGATGAAATGCATAAGTATACATCCAAACAAACATTTAAATATCATGATGTGGCCATATTTTCACCTTTTCTAATGAGATCAACCAGATAAACATCATATGTTTACAAAGGATATTTATATCCTTTTTTTAACGGAAAAAGCATAAATCGAACCGAAACATCTACATAAAAAAATCAATATGTAATATAATAGATTTAACCGGTTTTTGAAATGAGGAATAATAATGGATTTATTTAAGAAATGTTATCAATATGATACAGCTAAAAAAGCACGTGAAGGTGGATATTATCCATACTTCCACGAACTGACAAGTAAACAAGATATCGTTGTCCATATGGAAGGCAAAGAAATGATCATGGTGGGTTCTAATAACTATTTAGGGCTGACCTCTCATCCTGAAGTCATTCAAGCTGCCGTCGATGCGACACTCAAATATGGTACAGGGGTTTCAGGTTCAAGATTTTTGAATGGAACACTTAACATGCACAAGGAACTTGAAAAAGAACTCGCAGCCTTTTTAAACAAAGAAGACTGCACCATTTTTTCAACTGGATTCCAAAGTAACTTAGGCATTATCTCTGCAATTGCTGGCAGAAACGATTTAATCTTTTCAGACAAAGAAAATCATGCATCCATCTACGATGGCACAAGACTTTCTTATGCTGAAACGATTCGTTATGAACATTCAGATATGGCAGATTTAGAATCAAAACTTGCTAAAGCACCCGATAACAAAGGAAAGCTCATCGTCACTGATGGGGTTTTCTCAATGTCTGGAGATATTGCGAAACTTCCTGAAATTGTAGCACTTGCTAAGAAATATGGTGCACGTGTCATGGTTGATGATGCCCATGGTTTTGGTGTGATGGGACCTACAGGTCGCGGCACAGCTGAACACTTTGGTTTAGAAAAAGAAGTCGATATCATTATGGGTACATTCTCTAAATCACTCGCGTCTTTAGGCGGATATGTTGCAGGAGAAAGTGATGTGGTCGATTATATTCGCCATAATTCTCGTCCCTATATCTTTTCAGCAGCAATTCCACCCGCTAACACAGCAGCTGCGCTTGCAGCACTTCGCGTTCTCAAAAGAGAACCTGAACGTGTGCACGCACTTCATGAGATTGCAGACTATATGAGAAAGGGTCTTAAAGCTAAAGGTTTAAAGATTAGAGACTCAAGAACACCGATTATTCCAATTTTCACCTATACACCACTGAGAACCATGATTGCTTGTAATATGCTTTTTGAAAATGGTGTGTATGTCAATCCAGTTTTACCACCAGCAACACCAATTGGCGAATGCTTAATTCGCACAAGTTATACAGCAACACACACCAAAGAGTTAATGGATATCGCCATTGAAAAGATTGCAGATGTTTTAGCTCAAACAGAAGGTATTGAGGATTAATTCATGAAAGTCATTGTCGTCACTGGGGCATCATCAGGTATTGGACTTGCCATTGCACAACATTTGTGTAAAAAAGGACATCATGTCTATGGCATTTCCAGAACAAAGCTACACGAAAAAAATGTGAAAAGCATTGTTGCTGATGTCACAGTATTTGAACAACTTAAAAGTGCCTACCAAGATATTTATGATATTGAGGGCCGTATTGATGTTTTAATTAATAATGCGGGGATGGGCATTTCAGGTGCAATTGAAGATACGAGTTTTGAAGATGCATCTTATCTCATGAATGTTAATTTCATGGGTGTTTTTAACTCAACTAAAGCGATGCTTCCTTTGATGAGAAAAAGTGGGGGCGGAAAAATACTCAATATGAGTTCTGTTGCATCTAAACTTGCGATTCCATTTCAAGCCTTTTATTCTGCATCAAAAGCAGCAATCAATACATTTAGTGAAGCACTTGCAAATGAGGTCGAACCTTTTGGTATTCAAGTCACTTCGATAATGCCTGGAGATATTAAAACGGGATTTACAAAGAATCGAAAGAAAAATGATGTCACAAGCGAAGCCTATCTGAAACGTGTTGAAAAATCGGTAGCAGTTATGGAAAATGATGAACGTAACGGTATGGATCCAGAACTTGCTGCACAAGTGATTGATAAACTGATTCAAAAGAAAAGAATCCCGCTTTATAAGACTGTGGGATTTAAGTATAAAATTTTTGTATGGCTTCAAAAAGTTTTACCTTCTAAGTTGGCGAATAACATCGTAGGTTCAATCTACGCATTCAAAAAGGATAAAAAGAAAAAATGAAAGATTCACAAGTCTTTTTAAAAGCCGTCATGGCCGGGCTATTCATCGGAATCGCCGGGCTTGTTTTCTTGAGTGTCGAAAACAAAACTTTAGGCGCACTCCTTTTTAGCTTTGGTCTACTTATGGTCGTTTCTAAGGGTTATTTCCTTTATACGGGTAAAGTCGGATATGCACTGCCTTATCAAAAAGGGTATTTAAAAGTGTTACTTAAAACACTTTTGGGCAATATCATCGGCATTGGAGCTGTTGGGTTGCTGTTTCAGCTATCAGGCATGACTGAAGTGATTGCTTCAGCTGAAATGCTTTTTATATCTAAGTTATCCAAAACATGGTATGAAGCATTTATTTTAGCTATCTTCTGTGGGATGCTCATGTATGTTGGTGTGAACGGATATAAAAAATATGACAATCCATTATTAAAAGTTTTAATTGTCATCTTTGCAGTAGTGATCTTTATACTCGCAAAGTTTGAACATAGTATCGCAAATCTTTTATATCTTTTCTTAGGAAATCATTACTCAATGATATCCTTAGTTTATGTTTTAATTTGGATATTAGGTAATGCTTTTGGTGCCATTTTACTTAATGTTGTTGAAGAAAAACTAAAACCAACAGCTTAAAACACTATTTTCATACTTTGAGTCCTCTTCAATCGATAGAGGACTTTTTTTTATCAAGGTTACTTTTTTTCGAGATATTTGATATAATAATGTCAATCATCTATAAGATAAGGGGGAAACTTATGAAAAAAAAGTTATTGCTGATACTTCTTTTTTTGCTTTTCCCAATGATGTCGGTTCAGGCAACACCACCAAGGTTGTACTACGCATTAAGTGTCATACCTGAACCAGAAGAGTCACTTATCTATGATGAGGTGAGTGAAAAATATCTCCTTGAAGGTCATTTTGATCTCTTAGTTAAGAAAAGTGATTTTCCAAGTCATGTTTTTCTAGATGAAGTGAGTCCTTTGTATCAAGAACTATTTCCAGAGTATTTATCGCATGAGTATTTAAATGGTGATGAATGGGTGAGTTATCTGGCTTATATGAAAGATGCAAGCTTCACGATCGACTTAGAACCGCTGGATCGACCTATGTTTGTTTTTGGATATATGAGTGGACAATATAAGACCTTAAAAACAATCAAGCTTATCTATTTTAATGATTTAGGGGAAACGATTGCAATTTCGGATGAAGTTACGATAAGACACGCCAGATTTTATGAGTGGGAGAAAGATTCCTCTTATTTAGCCTACAATATCGAAACCAACATACTAACCAGTTATTTTGATGCTCATGTCAATCCGTTTCTTATCTTCTTTATTTTCTTAGCGTTTTTTGGATCTCTTATCCTAACCCTAATTAAATTATTCTTAAGCACACTTTTAAGAATCGATATCAAACTGGTTTCAAGATTTATGTTTATTTCTTGGATATCTTACGGGTTATTTGCTTTAGGAATCCTCTATATTTATGCAGGGGGAGAGACCTTTATTGATTTAAGAGGACCGTTATTATTATCCTCTTCATTCATCTTTCTATTATTTGGGGTTTACACGTTCATAGAATTTATAGTATTAACTATGATTTATAGAAAGAATTCAGTGATTAAAAGGTTTTTAATTCAACAAATCATTATTTATGAGGTTATCGCTCTCATCTTGTGGCTCGTCTTAAAATAAGGGGGAACTTATGAAAAAAACGAGTGTTATCTTTGGTTTATGTTTGATCTTTTTTTCATCATTCATGATTTTTACCCATTCGATTCATGATGATGGAAAAACAGAAGTTTCTTATGAAACAAGACTGCTCAGTGCTTCATACGAAGAAGAGATGGAAGAACCATTTAATGAAAATCCTTTCTTAATATTTGAGCAAATCATCATCATATTAATCATGATCGCATTGGTTATTGGCGGTTTATTCATCCCGTATGTCTTTGCATTTGCTCGAGTTTTTGTTGGATTTCTTTTTAAATCTCGATTATTAGACCATCCGAAGTTTATCTTTACAACCTATGCCTCATGGCTTATCTTTGGAGTTGTATGTTATATCTTCAAAGATACAATTTTTCCAGAAGGAGACATGAATATTTTCGCACTTTCATGGATTATTGGGAGTGTTTCCGGATTGAATGTTTTTGTGATAGCACGAGCCATCTATGTTACCTTAGAAACAGGTGTTTTCTATATGATTTTTAAAAATCAACCTGATCTTAAAAAATATTTACTTAAAGCATTGCCCATTTACATCCTTTTCTACCTCATCTTGTGGATGATTGTCTAAATCTCATTGGATATCTTCTAAAACTGGTCGTCATTCGATCAGTTTTTTTCTTTTTCTGACATAAAACAATTGACATCAATACCCTTCTATTGTATAATTAAAACGCTGCGTGAAATACGCGTAAAAAGACTCAACGTTTTGGCTCTATTAAGCCAAAACTATATTTTAAAACAAAAAAAGAAACACATGGATATGTGTAAGAGAAAGGAGAACAAGAAATGCCAACAATTTCGCAACTTGTCAAAAATGGAAGAACGGACAAAAAGTACAAATCCAAATCACCTGCGCTAGGCTATGGTTATAACAGCCTTCAAAAGAGTGATTCAGATTATACTTCACCTCAAAAACGTGGGGTATGCACACGTGTAACAACCATGACACCGAAGAAACCTAACTCAGCTTTAAGAAAGTATGCCCGTGTACGTTTATCTAACCAAACAGAAGTCACTGCTTACATTCCAGGCGTCGGTCACTCACTTCAAGAGCACAGCGTCGTCCTCATTCGCGGCGGTCGTGTTAAGGACCTTCCAGGCGTACGTTACCATATCGTACGTGGAACACTTGATGCATCAGGTGTTGCCAACCGCAAACAAGCACGTTCAAAGTATGGTGCTAAGCGTCCAAAGGCAGGCGTTGCAGGTAAACCAGGTGTAGGTAAACCAGGTATGACCGCAAAACCAGCTGGGAAAAAATAAAACATAAAAATCTAAGAAAATAACAATCGGAAAAAAGAAAGGAAGAAGGTGAACTCATGCCACGTAAAGGACATATCGTAAAACGCGACGTTTTACCAGATCCAATTTACCAATCTAAGCTTGTAACTAGAATCGTCAACACCATTATGGAAGACGGTAAAAAAGGTACAGCACAAGCTATTTTGTACGGAGCATTTAATCGCGTCAAGGAAGTTACCGGACGTGAACCCATTGATGTATTTAACGAAGCATTAAATAACATCATGCCAGTAATCGAAGTTCGCTCACGTCGTATTGGTGGTCAAAACTACCAAGTACCGACAGAAGTGAGAGCTTCAAGAAAAACAACATTAGGATTAAGATGGTTAATCAACTACGCAAGACTGCGTAATGAAAAGACCATGGAAGAAAAATTAGCAAAAGAAATCGTCGACGCATCACAAGGACTTGGTGCCGCTGTGAAGAAGCGCGAAGATGTACACCGCATGGCTGAAGCAAATAAAGCATTTGCTCACTATCGCTGGTAAGAAGGAGTTTAGATTATGCCTCGTGTATTTCCACTCAATAAAACGCGTAATATCGGCATTATGGCTCACATCGATGCGGGTAAGACAACAACAACAGAAAGAATTTTATTCCATACGGGTAAGATTCATAAGATTGGCGAAGTTCACGATGGTGCTGCTACAATGGACTGGATGGAGCAAGAGCAAGAGCGCGGGATTACGATCACATCAGCTGCAACAACTGCATACTGGAAAGATTACCGCATCAATATCATTGACACCCCAGGTCACGTTGACTTCACAGTTGAAGTATCAAGATCACTTCGCGTCTTAGACGGCGCTGTCGCAGTCTTAGATGCACAAGCAGGGGTAGAGCCTCAAACAGAAACTGTTTGGAGACAAGCCACCGAATATAAAGTACCAAGAATCGTTTATGTAAACAAGATGGATAAGATCGGCGCTGACTTTGCCCGTGCAATCAAAACAATGCACAACCGTTTAGGCGTAAAAGCAGTCCCTATTCAATGGCCAATCGGTGCTGAAGCTGATTTCAAGGGTATCATTGATATCGTAGAAAGAAAAGCTTATATTTATGATGGCTCTGCTGATGAAGCTAAAAAAGAAGTACCAATTCCAGCGCACCTCGTTGATATTGTTGAACAAAAAAGAAATGAGCTCGTTGAAGCTGTTGCAGACTTTGATGAAGAACTCATGATGACTTATCTTGAAGGGGAAGAGATTTCAATTCCTCAAATCAAGGCTGCTATTCGTAAGGGAACCTTAGCCGTTAAGTTCTTCCCTGTCGTATGTGGAACTTCATTTAAGAATAAAGGTGTTCAACTGATGCTTGATGCTGTCGTCGATTATCTACCAGCACCAACTGATATTGATTCCGTGATTGGACATGACTCATATGGAAACGAAGTCGTTCGTCATCCATCAGATGATGAACCATTCACAGCACTTGCATTTAAAGTGATGACAGACCCATACGTTGGTCGTCTAACATTCTTTAGAGTTTATGCAGGACAAACCACTTCAGGATCTTATGTTTTAAATACCACTAAAGGTAATAAAGAAAGATTCGGTCGTGTGCTTCAAATGCATGCGAATCACCGTGAAGAAATTAAAGAAGTTTTCGCCGGAGATATCGCAGCTGTTGTTGGACTCAAAGATACAACAACAGGCGATACGTTAACTGCTGAAAAGGATGATATCATCTTAGAATCGATGCATTTCCCAGAACCTGTAATTAACGTAGCGATTGAACCAAAAACAAAGCAAGACCAAGATAAGATGGGTGTTGCATTACAAAAACTTGCTGAAGAAGATCCAACATTCAAGACATTTACAGACCATGAAACTGGTCAAACCATCATTGCGGGTATGGGTGAACTCCACTTAGAAATCATCGTTGACCGCATGAAAAGAGAATTTAAGGTTGAAGCAAATGTTGCTGAACCTCAAGTTTCTTACCGTGAAACCATTTCAGGAACTGCAGATATTGAAGGTAAGTTCGTTCGTCAGTCTGGTGGTCGTGGACAATATGGACACGTCCAAATCAAGTTTGAACCAAACCCAGGCAAGGGCTTCGAGTTTGTAGATAAGGTTGTCGGTGGTGTCATTCCAAGAGAATACATCCCAGCGGTCTTAAAGGGCTTAGAAGAGGCACTTCCTAATGGTATTATTGCTGGTTATCCAGTCATTGACTTAAAGGCAACACTTCATTATGGATCTTACCATGATGTCGACTCCTCAGAAATGGCATTTAAGATTGCAGCATCAATGGCGCTTAAAGAATGTAAAACTAAAGCGCAACCTGTCATCTTAGAACCTATCATGGACGTTGAAGTCATCGTACCTAATGATTATGTCGGTAACGTTATTGGCGATATCACTTCCAGACGCGGACGTCTTGAATCTCAAGAAGGACGCGATAATGCGGTTGCGATTCGTGCAAACGTGCCACTTGCTGAAATGTTTGGATACGCAACATCCTTACGTTCAAATACACAAGGACGTGCAACCTTCATGATGCAATTTGCGCACTACGATCGTTGTCCAAAATCAATTATGGAAGAAATTATTAAAAAACGTGGAGTAAACTAATCCACTTGCAAAAATGTATATTTTAATATACAATGAATATGGTTAAACAATCAAAAAAATAAAAATAAATCTCATATAGGAGGAAAAATTTAAAATGGCAAAACAAAAATTTGAAAGAACTAAGCCACACGTTAACATTGGTACAATTGGCCACGTTGACCATGGTAAGACTACTTTAACAGCTGCAATCACAACTGTATTATCTAAGCAAGGTTTAGCAGAAGTTAAGGATTATGCATCCATTGACTCAGCACCAGAAGAAAAAGAACGCGGTATTACAATTAACACAGCGCACGTTGAATATCAAACAGTGAAAAGACACTACGCTCACGTTGACTGCCCAGGACATGCTGACTATGTCAAGAACATGATCACAGGTGCTGCTCAAATGGACGGCGGTATCTTAGTAGTTTCTGCTGCAGACGGCCCAATGCCACAAACTAGAGAACACATCTTACTTTCTCGCCAAGTAGGCGTTCCAAAGCTCGTTGTATTCTTAAACAAATCTGACATGGTTGACGATGAAGAATTACTTGACTTAGTTGAAATGGAAGTTCGTGAACTTCTTTCAGAATACGATTTCCCAGGTGATGAAATTCCTGTCATTCGTGGTTCTGCACTTGGTGCACTTAATGGCGATCCAAAATGGGAAGCTACAGTTCAAGCATTAATGGATGCAGTTGATGAATACATTCCACTCCCTGTTAGACAAACTGACAAGCCATTCTTAATGCCAGTTGAAGACGTATTCACCATCACTGGTCGTGGTACAGTTGCGACTGGACGTGTTGAACGCGGACAAGTCAAAGTTGGCGATCCAGTTGAAATCGTTGGTATTACTGAAACTAAGAACTCAGTTGTTACCGGTGTTGAAATGTTTAGAAAATTACTCGACTATGCAGAAGCTGGAGACAACATTGGTGCGCTTCTTCGCGGTATTAACCGTGACCAAGTAGAACGCGGTCAAGTTATTGCTAAACCAAAGTCAGTAAACCCACACTATAAGTTTGAAGCACAAGTTTACGTACTTTCTAAGGAAGAAGGCGGACGTCATACAGCATTCTTCTCTAACTACCGTCCACAATTCTATTTCCGTACTACAGACGTTACAGGTGTCATCACACTTCAAGAAGGCACTGAAATGGTTATGCCAGGGGATAACACTGTCATGATCGTTGAACTTATCCACCCAATCGCTATCGAAGAAGGAACTAAGTTCTCTATTCGTGAAGGCGGACGCACTGTTGGTGCAGGTTCAGTTGTTAAGATCGTAGAATAGTTCTTAAAAAACAATCAAAAGAGGCCAAGGCCTCTTTTTTTGTTTGAGATGACTATACATAAATCCTAAAAACATGTATAATATGAGTAAATTGGTCATAAAAGAGGTTAAAAATGAGGAAAATTTGGGGGATTTTGATAATTTCATTGAGTGTTTTGCTACTGGCAGGATGCTTAGAAAAATTGACGATGCAAAAAATTACAGATCGATTTTCAGAGGATCATATTTTTATTGCGCCAACCGTTAGAGAACTCCAAGAATTAAACCAAAAACTTGTTGACCTTGGATGTGAAGAGTGCCGTGTGTCCAATACAATGGATATCCAAGGTGAAGGTCACATCTGTGATTTACTCGTTTATGAGTTTAGAACCATTTCAGATGCTGAAAACTTTTATAGATTTTACTTAAATCAAATGCCTGAAGAAGAAAAACATCATTCAATGATTCGAAGAAGAGATCAATTCGTGTTTATGTCAGACTCTGAGGATGCAATTAAACGTGCGATTCGATAGAAAACCGAGTTTAAAAGGTTTTCTTTTTTTATCTTAAAAATGTGATTTTTTACGAAGTTGTGTCTAGCAACATTTTTTAATCTCTGATGTGATAAAATAGTCTTAACCAAAAGGGTGATTTAAGATGATTATTGATACTCACGCACATTTAAATACGAAAGATTTTGATCATGATCTAGAACAAGTCTTAAGGCGTGCAAAAGACTCTGATGTGCAGCACATTTTAGTGATTGGTATGGACCATGCTTCAAGTGAGCTCGCCATCAAGATGGCTGAAGCACATGACATGCTCTACGCAACAGTAGGTCTTCATCCAGGATATGTCGATGATGATCATCCTGATTTTGTTGAACATTTGCTCAATCATCCAAAAGTGGTTGCTATTGGTGAATGTGGACTAGATTATTACTGGACAAAAGACAATCAAGAACTTCAAATGACTTATTTTAAAAGGCAAATTGAGCTTGCAGTCAAAACAAAGCTGCCTTTAGTCATTCATACAAGAAATTCATTTTTAGAAGCATATCAAATGCTTTTACCTTTCAAAGGTTTAGTTACTGGAGTCTTTCATTGTTTTTCATCAACCTTTGAAGATGCAATGAAAGCCATCGACTTAGGATTTTATATTGGTATTGATGGACCTATAACATACAAAAACAATCAAGAACTCATCAAGATTGTCACAGGCATTGATTTAAATTATCTATTGGTTGAAACAGATAGTCCCTATTTAACACCCGTACCTTATCGTGGTAAACGAAATGAACCAGCTTTCACCAAAGAAGTGGTTCAAGCTATCGCACAGTATACACATAAAAGCTTTGAAGATATTTCAAAGATGACATCGGATAACGCATATCGTCTCTTTAAACTAGGAGGAAAATAGACATGAAAAAACGTATTGTATCCATCTTTTTAACAGTGATGTTTGTACTCTTGCTTGCAGGATGTCAATTTTCACTGAGAGCTAATGTTCCTTATGTTTCACCCACACCTTATGAGCAACTGAGAATCAGCATGATTGCTGAAGTTGAGCAGTCTGTCATTGTTGTAAAAACTGAAACAGGACATGGTTCAGGTATTATTTATAAGTCAGAACCAATTGCTGATACCAATCAGTTTTTATATTACGCCATGACCAATTATCACGTTGTTGAAGATGGCGGAGAAATGACTGTTCATTTTGGTGCAGGCAAAACAGATATTCCGATTCAAGACTATCAAGGGTATCAACCTTACGATATCGCAGTCGTTCGTTTTGTCACAGATAGAATTTTAAGAGTCCATCAAGTTAAACCGATTAACGATAACTCCATTCAAGAGATTATCAAGGGACAAGATGTTTACGCGATTGGTACACCACAAAATATTGATAAGTTTAATTATGTGACTCAAGGGGTCGTGAGTTTGTCAAGCTATAGCTATAACGGTGTTGCAGGTCTTGCGATCATGCATGATGCTGAACTCAATCCAGGAAACTCTGGTGGACCACTTTTTAATTTGAATGGCGACTTAATTGGAATCAATGTTGCAAAAATTCCAAACATTACAACCCGTGATGGCATCATTCCAGCAGAGGGCTTAAATTTCTCATTATCCATTAATAAGATTGCACCCACAGTCAGAAACTTTAATAACTGGATTGATGTTGTCAGAAGACCAAGACTTGGGATTACCGTTCAAGAGGTGTCCATCTTCTTAGAATCTAATGATGCATCACTACTACCAGCAAATCCAGTCGGTGTTGTCGTCATTGGCTTTGACCAAACAAGAAATGCTAAAGATGTGCTTGAGATGTATGATTTGATCATTGAAATGAATGGCATCCAAATTACATCAATTGCGGATCTTGCTGGACAACTTCAAGGTGCTAACTTTGGGGATCCTCATACACTTAAAGTATTAAGAAAACAAGGCGAAACGTTTGTTGAAGTTGTTGTGACCATTATCTTGTCATGACCAGTTTATACTGTTTAGAAAAATTGGCTAAAAAAGGCCTTACCATCGCATTTGCAGAGAGTATGACAGGCGGACTTGCAACCTATGAACTCATCCAGCACCCAGGTGCTTCAGAGGTTATTAAAGGAAGCATCATCGCCTATTCAAACGATCTAAAAATGAAGCTATTATCCATTAAAGAAGTTGATATTTTAAGGTTTGGCGTGGTCTCAAAAGAGATCGCAAATGAGATGGCAAAACAGATTCATAACATCACCAAATCATCCATTGGTGTGGGCATAACAGGTAATGCAGGGCCCACACTTCAAACCTCAACAACAAAAAAAGAGGTTTTCATCTCTATCTATAAAGATCAAAACTTCTTCAATGAACATCTTGTCTTCACTATGGAAAATAGAGTAGAGGCAATCACGAAAACCGTGAATCAAATTTATCAGATGCTCGGTGAAATTATTTCATAAAAAGAGACTCTTATACGTTGTATAATCATATCTAGTATGATATAATAATACGGCGTAAGATATCCTTGTCTTATCAAAGACCATAGACCAGAAGGAGGTGGAAAGATGAAAAAGTACGAAATTATGTATATCATCCGACCAACTGTAGAAAGCGAGAACATAAAGACCATAGTGAACAACTTTAACGATATATTCGTTAGATTTGGCAGTCAAGTTCTAGAGCTCAAAGAGTTGGGGCTAAAAGATTTAGCTTATGAGATTGAGCATCATAGAAAAGGCTATTACGTTTGGTTATTAGTTGAAGCTACTCCGGAAGCAGTTGCTGAATTTAACCGTGTCGTAAGAATCACTGAAGAAGTGATTCGCTTCATTGTCGTGAAGGAAGGCGAATAAGCATGATTAACAAAGTTATTCTGGTAGGTAGAATTACCAAAGATCCAGAAGTTAAATCAACGCAATCCAATATTCCCGTAGTATCCTTTACGCTTGCTGTGAATCGTCAATTTTCTGATCAATCAGGAGAAAGACAAGCTGACTTCATTCAGTGTGTCGTATGGCGCAAGCAAGCAGAAAATTTAGCACGCTTCGTAAAGAAAGGTGCATTACTTGGTGTCGAAGGTCGCATTCAAACGAGACAGTATGAAGCGGAAAACGGCACACGTTATGTCACGGAAGTTGTTTGTGACTCGGTTCAATTCCTTGAATCTAAGGGTGAAACAGACACTGAACGTGAAACAGTAAAAACAGAGACTGCTGATAATGACGAGTTCTACGAAACCAGTAAGCAACTCGCAGCAGAAGAAGATTTACCATTCTAAGGAGGAAACATCATGCAACAAAACAGACGTGGTGGCGGCTTCAAAAAGCGTCGTAAGGTATGTTACTTTACGCAAAACAAAGTGGAACACATCGATTTTAAAGATGTTGAGCTATTAAAAAGATTTGTCACTGACCGTGGTAAGATTTTACCAAGAAGAGTCACTGGTACTTCTGCAAAATGGCAAAGACCACTTGCAATCGCGATTAAAAGAGCACGTCACATGGCACTTTTACCATTCGTAAAAGACTAAAAAATACATTAAAGTCAAGACCCATATCCAAGTGTATGGGTTTTTATTTTCAAAAGCCTAAAATATCGTTTCTTAAAGATTATCATCTTTATATTCGATATAGACCGTGATATAATAACATATAAAGCAGGTGAACCTATGAAGCGGTGGATTTTTTTTACAGTCGCACTGATTTTGAATATCATCAGTATACTGATTTATGCACCTTTTATACAAATTGGGAGTGGCGGCCAAGTTTTAGGACTTGTGTTCTTTTTTGGCAGTTTAATCTTAACATTCACTGCACTTTATATTGCTTTAAATTTCCAGGCAAGACAAAAGGTTAGAACGCTTCAAAACCGACTTTCCATGTGGACCAAACTTTCATATCATGTCAACCAAGTTGGAGACGAAGTGTTTAATGAACTGCCTATTGGTATTTTGGCATTAGATGATGAGTTTGAAATCAAATGGGCAAACCCACATGCAAAAACCATTTTTGATCCCAAAATTACAGGGAAATCACTGCGTGATGTGAACCCATCCCTATTTTCTTTGATTGCATCTGGAAAGACACAATTTAGCATTCAAGCTAAAGATCAAACTTATGACGTGACTTACCGGTCAGAATTTAAGTTTTTATATCTCTTTAATGTCACTGAAAGAGAACAAGTTAAACAAAAATATCAAGATCAAATTCCAGCACTTGCCATTATTTATTTAGATAACTTGGATGAAGCACTCGCATCCATGGATGTTTCAGAACAAAGTTCACTTAAAGGTGAATATTTAGCTGCGGTTGCTGACTGGGCCAATAAATATGATGGATATTTAAAGCCTTATACGGATGAAAAACTTTTAGTTGTCTTATATCGTAAGCAACTTCAACTGATGATTCAAGATAAATTTGACTTACTCGATAAAATTAGAACAATCTCTACGCAAAACCAAGTACGTGTCTCCATTTCTATGGGGATTGCATCTTGGGATGTCGATTATGAAG
Source organism: Acholeplasmataceae bacterium (assembly GCA_030603805.1). Classification (GTDB taxonomy): domain Bacteria; phylum Bacillota_I; class Bacilli_A; order Acholeplasmatales; family Acholeplasmataceae; genus Peloplasma. Next base: position 192,633 of record JAUVXD010000002.1, on the reverse strand, counting down.
AGCTTGGCATCTATGCTCAAAACGCGGTTGAACTTGCTGAAAAACGTGGTGGTGACCAAGTGGTTGTCAATATCCAAGATCAAAAGATTCAATACTTTGGTGCGAAAAATGATGCTGCTGCCAAATCATCAAGAGTAGGGGTAAGAATCAATGCTCAAACCATTAAGGATTTTATTGATAAATCCTCTCATGTCTTTGTCATGGGCCACAATCAAACCGATTTAGATTCCTTTGGTTCGATGATTGCTGTCTATCATATGGCGCTTGCATCTAAAAAAATGGCGCATATGGTGATTGATGTACCCAAATTAGATCGAACGGTTGATAAGATTTATCAAATCGTTAAGGAACGTATGCCACTTTTCCAAGATTATGTGACCACTTCGGATGAAGCGATTAAGATGATGGATGAAAATGCATTACTCATTGTTGTTGATTCTCAGTCACCTAGGATTGTGATGTCTCCTGAAGTTTTAGAGAAGGCAAGTAAACTGATTGTTATTGACCATCACCGTGTAGGTGAGGAAACTTTTGATGCGGTCTTTTCATTTATAGAACCTTATGCATCTTCAACGATTGAACTTGTGATGGAACTCTTATCGTTTTATAATATGGAAGAACAAATCAAGATTTCTCCTCTAGAAGCTACCATTATGTATGGGGGTTTAGTGGTTGATACCAATAACTTTAGTTATCGAACAGGGTCTAGAACCTTTGAAGTTGCATCCAAACTGAGAGATATGGGTGCAGATATTACTGAAGTGAAACTATGGCTTAGAAGAGATTTAATGAGAACTCTAGAGATTAATAGACTCTTAAGCCAAGTAGAAATCTATTTAGAACGTTTCGCATTTGTTGTGACCACAGATATTTATGATGATCGGATCTTGCTCGCTCAAGTGGCCGAAGCTCTACTTCAAATAAACGATGTGGATGCAGCATTTATGATTTCACGCATGGAAAACAATATTGTCGGTGTTTCTGCAAGAAGTTACCAACAAATTAATGTACAAATACTCATGGAAGCTTTTGGAGGTGGAGGCCATTTAAACAGTGCAGCTGCTCAAATTCAAAATCAATCCATTGATGAAGTTTATCAACAATTAAAGACCTATCTCGAATTAGAGTATGGCGGCAAAGGAGAACTTATGAAAGTCATTTTATTAGAAGACGTTAAAGGTAAAGGTAAGAAAGATGATGTGATTGAGGTTGCATCAGGGTTTGGTCAATTTTTAATTACACAGAAAAAAGCCTTGCAAGCAACAGATGAAAATCTTGCGCAATTGAATAAGGCAAAAGAAGAAGCTTTTCAAGCCGCTCAAAGACATATTGATTTAATGAAAAAATTAAAATCAGAAATTGATGGCAAAAAAGTTACTTTAGGCATTCAAATTGGACAAGATGGTAAGCTCTTTGGAAGTGTTACTACCAAACAAATTGTGGAATCCTTTGAAGAAGCACATCATATTTTAATTGATAAGAAGAAAGTCGAATTATCAAGCGACATTAACTCAGTGGGTATTTATACCGCAACCGTTCAATTACATAAAGATATTAAAGCAACCTTTGAAGTTCATATCATAGAAAAGTAGGTTAATCTTATGGCAAAGAGCTTACCTCATCATCATGAGGCTGAGCAATCCGTCTTAGGGACGATATTCTTAGATCCTAAAGAGATTGTTTCAGTGATTGACCAATTGAATAACGAAGATTTCTTTGATCAAGCCCATGGTTTGATTTATCAAGCCATGAAAGATTTGCATGTGGATAACATGAAAATCGACTATGCTTCTGTGGCATCTAGATTAGAGCAATCTCAAAGCTTAGGTAAAGCAGGGGGCATGAAGTATCTTTTAGCGCTCTCTGAAGCCGTACCTTCGACAGCGCATTTAGAGACCTATGTCGATTTAGTCAAAGATAGTTCTTTAAAAAGACAGGTAATTCAGCTTGCGAGTCAAATCTTAGAAGATGGTTATACATCGGATATGGATGCCTCAGAATATTTGACAAAAGCTGAAGAAGAAATATTTGCACTTGCTCAAAAAAGAAAGACTTCTGAGTTTGCAGACCTTTCTGATGTCATGCGAGAAGTGAAGGAAAAAACAGAAAAAAACCGTGACAAAAAAGGTGGTATCACAGGCCTTCGCACAGGATTTTCGAATTTAGACCAATTAACCAACGGACTTCAACCAGAAGAACTGATTATTTTAGCAGCACGTCCATCGATGGGTAAATCTGCGTTTGCAATGAACTTAGCCTTAAATATTGCGAAAAGAAATAAAGATGGTATGGCTGGGGTTGCGATTTTCTCACTTGAAATGAGCAACGAACAACTAGCTGCACGTATGTTATCTTCAGAATCCAATATTGAAAATAATAAAATTAAAAGTGGTGCACTCACTTCTAGAGAATGGCAATTTTTAGAAGGTGGTATTCAATCCTTATCCAAATTAAAAATTGCATTTGATGATTCATCATCCGTCTCGGTTGCTGATATAAGAGCAAAATGTCGAAAGCTTTCTCAAGAAGGTAGACTTGATTTTGTTGTTATTGACTACTTGCAGCTCATTAAAGGTGACGATAGATCTGGTAATCGTCAAGAAGAAGTTGCTAAAATTTCAAGATCTCTAAAACAAATGGCAAGAGAACTTAAAATTCCAATTTTGGCACTCTCACAGCTATCGCGTGAAGTTGAAAAAAGAGAAGATAAACGCCCAGTATTAGCTGATTTAAGAGAATCGGGATCCATTGAACAAGATGCCGATATCGTCATGTTCTTATACCGTGGTGATTATTATCAACATAATCCAGAAAATAAAACAGGTGAAGTTGAACTTTCTATTGCGAAAAACAGACAAGGTATGGCAGGAATTAGACTCGGATTTAGATTCGATACTGAATTTTCTAGATTTACTGCACAACTTGATCGCGAAGAAGAGGCTTATAAAGACTAAAATAATTGAAGCATGCACAAAACGTGTATGCTTTTTTAATCGAAAGGAATATTTATGACCCTAAAACTAGCAACACAACAAGATTTTGAAGATATCTCAATCTACGATCATCATATCGATAAACAGCATCTCAAAAAAGCAATTGATCAAAACTATGTTTTTGCAATTATGAAAGAAAATAAGGTAATTGGTATTTTACGCTATAATCTTTGGTACCAAACCATACCTTGTGTAGAACTTATTTATATCGACTTTTCATATCATCATCAAGGGATTGGAAAAAAAGCAATGACTGAATTTGAACAACTCATGAAAGAACAAGGCTTCCATGAGGTGATGACAACCACACAGGCAGATGAGTTTGCATATCTTTTTTATGAAAAACTAAATTATAAAAAAATAGGAAGTTTCCTTCCTCCAAGGCAAGATGCATTAGAATGGATTTATTTGAAACAACTATAAGAAAAAGCCACTCTGATTTTGAGTGGCTTTTTGCTTATTTCAATGTAAATGTGAGCATCCAGATGTGCTTATCGAAGCTTGACATCGTGCTAATCAAAAGATCAGCAGTCACTTCGTCTCCAAGTTCTTGAGCAATGTCTAAGGTTTCTTGAAGTTCTTTTCTAAGCAGTTTGAAATCTTCTAAAATGTGAGAGATCATATCTTCTGGTTTCTCAGTTCCAGAAGCTTCTTTAATGGATGTCTGTGCAAGATAACCCTTAAGATTTGAAGTCGGATGACCACCAATCATTAACAGTCTTTCTGCAAATGCGTCGTAAAGTTCATTCACTTCATCATAAAATTCTTCGAATTTTGCATGAAGTGGATAAAAGTTAGGACCCGTTACATACCAATGAAAATGGTGTAACTTGGTGAAAAATACACTGAAATTCGCTACTTGCTTGTCTAATGCTTGATAGAGTTTTTCCATAATTTTAACACTTCCTTTCTTTTTATTCAGTCTTATTATAACATATTTTTATGGTTTCAACGGCGAAACTGCTCTAAAGATTCAGTCCTCATAAAAGCACGATTATTCACCTCTACTTGTGGAAAAAGATGTAAAAATATGGTAATATTGTTTGGCGGGTGATATTTATGTTCGATCGTTTAGCATTAATAGAAAAACAATATAAAGAAATACAAGAAAAACTCTCTTCAGGAACGCTTGAAGTCAAAGAAATGACAACCTTATTAAAGGAATCTTCTTCGATTCAAGATATTGTTGAGATGTATCGTTTTTATTTAGAAAAAAATCAAGAGAAACAAGATTTAGAACTCATGATTGAAGATGAAACAGATGATGCTATCTTAGAGATGGCACATCTAGAAATCGATGCGCTGACTGAAACATTAGAAAAAACAGAAGAAAAACTAAAAATTCTACTTTTACCTAAAGACCCTAATGATGAAAAAAACGTTATTGTTGAAATCAAAGGTGCAGCGGGTGGCGATGAAGGCAACATCTTTGCGGGTGATCTTTTTCGTATGTACTCTAAGTACGCTGAATCCAAAAATTGGAAAATTGAAGTCTTAAACGCCATGGAAGGCGTGATGGGTGGTTATACATCCATTGAATTTATGATTTCAGGCAAATTAGTTTATTCATTTCTAAAATATGAATCTGGAACACACCGTGTTCAAAGAGTTCCGGAAACAGAATCTATGGGTAGAGTGCACACTTCAACAGCAACTGTATTAGTGATGCCTGAAGCTGAAGAAATTGAAGTCGATGTGAAGTGGGATGATATCCGTGTGGATACCTATAACTCATCAGGTCCTGGTGGGCAATCCGTGAATACAACGAAATCCGCAGTAAGACTTACACATATTCCAACTGGTACCATGGTTGCTTGTCAAGAAGGTAAGTCCCAACATGAAAATAAAGATAAAGCGTTTAGACTTTTAAAAACAAGGATTTATGATGCCATCATTGAAGCTCAACTTGAAAAAGAAGGAGCTGAAAGAAAAGCATTAGTCGGTCGTGGTGAGAGAAGTGAAAAGATTAGAACCTATAACTATCCACAAAATCGTGTTTCTGATCACCGGATTAATTTAACACTTCAACGCTTAGATGTCATTATGGAAGGTCGTCTTGATCTGGTCTTAGAACCTCTTTTAAATGAGTTTCAAAAAAGACAACTCACGGGTGAATAAGCGTGACCTATGAAGCCTTATTAAAACAAGCCTATAAAAAGGTCAAAACATATCATAAGGAAGAAGAAGCCGCAAAGCTTCTTTTAATGGAGCTTTCAAATCAAGATCCTCATCAGTTTTTTATCAATTTAAAAACTGAAGTTGATCCTAACTTTCAAAAGGTATATCTAGAAAAATTAGATCAGTATTTAATTCATCATGTTCCAGTTCAACATTCAATCGGACATGCTTATTTTTATGGCTACAAACTTTTTGTCAATGACCATGTCTTAATTCCAAGAAGTGAAACCGAACAACTTGTTGAACATGTGCTTTACTATTATGACACCTATTTTTCCAATCAAAACTTAAATGTTCTTGATTTAGGGACTGGTTCAGGATGTATCGGATTGGCACTTGCGTTAGAAGAAAAAAACTTAAATGTAACGCTCTCTGATATCAGTTTAGATGCTTTAGAAGTTGCAAGAAAAAATAGTCGAAATTTAGATGCCAAAGTGAACTTTGTTCACTCAGATTTATTTCAGGAAATCAAGGGTAAGTTTGATATCATTGTTTCAAATCCACCTTATATTCCAGAACAAGAAATTGTAGATGACATTGTCTCTAAAGAACCGAGTGTTGCACTCTATGGTGGGTTCTTAGGGACTGAGTTTTATGAGCGCATTATTAAAGAAATCAAACCCTTTTTAAATGAGCGAAGCTTAATTGCATTTGAACATGGATACCAACAAAAAGAATCGATAAAAAGGATTGCAGAAACACACTTTGAGCAAGCAACAATCATTCAGCTTAAAGATTTACAAGGAAAAGATAGATTTACATTCATAGGCTTTCGTGATATATTGAAGTAAAAGATATCTCATGGGGGAACACATGTCACGAAAAGCAAAAACATACATAGCCTTTTACTCAGGCTTAATGGGATTTTTTATCATCGGCGTTATTTTGATTATCGTTTCCCAATACCAAAGATTCCAAACATTTAGTGAAGTGCCTCTAACTCTTTGGATAGGGTATAGTTTGTTATTTATCACAGGGACAGTAATAGTGATTTCAAACTTTGTTTCACATTATAAAGATAATCATCGCCCTTTAAGTCGAATATGGTTCATCTTAATGCATGTTTTTGCCATCTATACACTCGGAATCCTTTGTTTTATTAGGATCGTAGATAGCTTTCAGTTTAATCTTACTTATGAAAACTATTGGACTGTATTCCCATTAAAACAAAAACACGATGAACTTGTGTTTTTGCTCAAAGATGTTTTCTTTGGTTTAGGATTGGTATTCACAAGTTTGTTGGCTATCATCTATTATGGTGTCATGAATGCTATCAAAAAATGATATGTAACACATCAAACAAAATGTCCGATTTTCGGACTTTTTTTTGTGTTTTTTTCAAAAAAACATGTATAATAAATGAGGTTATGAAAGTAGGACATATATGAATATTAGAAATATCGCCATTATTGCCCATGTCGATCATGGGAAAACAACACTCGTCAATCAATTACTCAAGCAAAGTGAAGCTTATGATACACATGACATCTTAGATGATCGTGTGATGGATTCAAATGATATCGAAAGAGAACGCGGGATTACCATTCTTGCTAAAAATACAGCCATCATTTATAAGAACCATAGAATCAATATTCTTGATACGCCAGGACACGCCGATTTCGGTGGTGAAGTGGAACGTATCATGTATATGGTTGATGGTGTTTTACTCTTAGTAGATGCTTATGAAGGTGTTATGCCACAAACAAGATTCGTCTTAAAGAAAGCATTAGAAGCACATCTCATTCCAATTGTTGTGGTCAATAAAATTGACCGCAAGTTTGCAGATATCCAAAAGACTTTAAATGAAGTCTATGATCTATTCATTGACTTAGGTGCTGATGAGCATCAGCTTGATTTTCCTGTGATTTATGCTTCAGGACTTCAAGGACTTGCCAATTATAAACCCATCTTAGATGAGTCCGTTAAAATGGATCCTATCTTAGATACCATCATCAAATCTGTACCACAACCCAACCAAATAAAAGAAGGTGCACTCCAATTTCAACCTGCTTTAATTGACTATAATGAGTATGTCGGACGTATGGGTATTGGTAAGATTTATAAAGGAACCATTCATTTAAATGAGACCGTTTCATGCATCCGTTTAGATGGTTCAATTATCACCTTTAGAGTGCAAAAAATCTATCAAAGTATTGGTATGGATAAACTCGAAGTCGAGGAAGCTTACGCTGGGGATATTGTCTCTATTGCGGGACTTCCTGACATTCATGTGGGTGAAACCATTACATCGATAGGAGATGAAGAGGCACTCCCACATCTACATATCGATGAACCCACAGTGCAGATGACTTTCTTAACTAATAGCAGTCCTTTTGCTGGTAAGGAAGGCAAGTTTGTAACAGCTTCAAAAATAGATGACAGACTTTATAAAGAAACACAAAAGGATGTTGCACTTCGCGTTGAAAGAATACAATCACAGGAAGCTTGGACAGTCTCTGGCCGCGGTGAACTTCACTTAGGCATCCTCATTGAAAATATGAGAAGAGAAGGCTTTGAATTCCAAGTTTCAAGACCTAGAGTTATTGTTAAAATGATTGATGGTGTTAAACACGAACCCTATGAAGATGTGCAAGTAGACTTACCTACTGAACATATGGGCACCATCATCGAAATGCTTGGTGAACGCAAAGGTGACTTAGTTTCCATGAATCAAAATAAAGACTATTCTAGAATTCACTACATTATGCCATCACGTGGTTTAATTGGATTTATGACACAGTTTTTAACTGCAACCAAAGGATACGGTATGCTTTCACATATCTTCTTAGATTATCGACCTGTGGTTCATGATGCTGTTGGCAATCGTCGTTCAGGAGCTTTAATTTCACTGAACCAAGGCATGACAACGGCTTATGCGATCGGAAGACTTGAAGATCGAGGCAATATGTTTTTAGACCCAAGAGTCAGTGTCTATGAAGGCATGATTGTTGGAGAATCGAATAAAGATACCGACATGGTCGTCAATGTCACTCAAGAAAAACAACTGACTAACATGCGTTCAGCAGGTAAAGATTCAACAGTTGTCTTAAAGAAACCAAGAAATATGAACCTAGAAGCATGTCTTGCGTTTATCAATGATGATGAACTCATCGAAATTACACCACAAAATATCAGACTTAGAAAAGCAATCTTAAAAGCTAACGAACGTAAAAGAGCTTACTATAATGAAACCCAGGAATAAGAATGCTCTTGCATTCTTTTCTTTACCCAATCAATTACCATATTTTCGATAAAAACAAGTTTTTATGATATAATATCTAATAGGTCAAACAAAGGAGGATTCATATGAGTATTGTTATCGCAAGTGATCATGGTGGCTTTGAACTTAAAGAACAGATTAAAGCTTATTTCGATTCTAAAAAAATTGAATATGTTGATCTTGGAACACACTCAAGAGATTCGGTTGACTATCCAGATTTTGGATCAAAAATCGGAGAGGCAGTCATTTCTGGGTCCTACGATTTTGGCATCGCCTTATGTGGCACTGGTATAGGCATTAGTATCGCTGCCAACAAAATCAAAGGTGTACGTGCAGCACTCGTCTACGATGAAAATACCGCAAGACTTGCTAAAGAGCACAACAATGCCAACATCATTGCTTTAGGTGGTAGAACAACCACCAGAGAAAAAGCGATTGCCATCATCGACTCCTTTATGGGCGCAACGTTTGAAGCTAGACATCAAACGAGAATCAATAAAATAAATCAAATAGAGGAGTAATCGCATGAGCAAAGTAGTGATTCTTAATCATCCTTTAATCAACCACAAAATGGCAAAGATTAGAGACAAAAGAACAGGAACAAAAGAATTTAGAGAAAGCGTATCTGAAGTTGGTGGTTTAATCACCTATGAAATCACACGTGATTTTTCAACCAAACCAATCACCATTGAAACTCCAATTTGCGAAACAACCGCTTATGAATTGGAAAAACAAGTCGTGATAGTACCCATCCTCAGAGCAGGCTTAGGCATGGTAGAAGGGATTCATAATATCATTCCTACCGCTAAAATCGGACACATCGGACTTTATCGTGATGAGGAAACATTACAGCCTCACGTCTATTATGCAAAATTCCCTAAGGATATTGCACAAAGCACAGTTTTAGTCGTAGATCCTATGCTTGCAACAGCTGGATCTGCTGCAAAAGCAATTGAAATTATCAAGCAAAAAGGTGCAACCGATATCCGTTATGTTGGACTCGTTGGATGCCCTGAAGGTATTGAAAGATTACAAAGAGAGCATCCAGATGTCAGTATATATCTGGCAGCCTTGGATAGTCACCTCAATGAGCAGGGCTATATTGTCCCTGGTCTTGGAGATTGTGGGGATCGTCTGTTTGGAACCAAATAAAGCAAGAAAAATGAAACGACTGTTTATGAATTACATGCTCGTCATGCAATTCATCTTCAGTGCCATCGGATTAGCCCTCGTGGGCTATTTCATTGGAAATAGAATAAATCCTGACTCCAATTTACCAACAACCCTAACCGCAATTGGGTTAGCTTTAGGTGTCGTTGTTGGATTTGTCACGTTAATTAAAATGATTCAAAGTGAGGAAAGATATGAAAGAACTACACGTCATTAGCATTATTGGTTTAATCTATGCCATCATCCTAAGCTTAGTTACGTTCATATTTTTTAGAGATTATACGCTTTATGCTGTACTCGGTTCAGCCGTGTCACTTTTCAATCATAGTACAGCCATTCATGCAGCTAAAGGTGAACTAAAAACAGAACGTCTCGTGTTAAATATTGCACAACGCTATGTTTTTTATTTGATCATTGTTGTTTATGTCTATTTTGATACCAAAGATTTAGACATGCAAATCGTTTCTAATAGTTTTATTTTCTTAGTTTTAGGATTTTTCGCAACCAAAATTGGGGTATTTCTCTATTACACACCACTCATTAAAAAACCTAAGACAGAAATAATAGAAAAACGAGGTGAAGAAAACCATGACGTTTCTGATTGATGATTTCATCAACACATTTAAAAACCCACCTGCCTATTTCATCACATCTTTAGTGATCATGGCAGTGATTGCAACGTTTGCAATCATCATGGGAAAAAAGGTTGAAAAACTCGATGTGAAGACCAAACCATCCAAAACCTTGACATTAGTCATTGAAGGTGTTGGCGGATTTAATTCATTTGTGAAAGGCTATGTTGGAAAACACTGGCGCTATGTCACACCGATTGTCTTAACGATGGCACTTTACGTCTTTATCTCAAACATTTCAGGGATCATGGCTCTAGATTCACCAACGAAGTATTCAGCTGTCACATTTTCCATGTCACTGACCGCATTCTTCGTGGTTCAATCGACAGGCGTTATCTCACAAGGGGCTAAACATTTCCTAGGTGTTTTCAAACCCCTATGGCCGATGTTTCCACTCAATGTCGTCAGTGAGTTCGTCCCCATTTTATCGATGGCACTACGTCTATTTGGTAATATTGCAGGCGGCGCACTTATTATGACTTTACTCTACGGATTACTGGGTTGGGCATCGATTATTGTCACACCCGCGTTTCATCTCATCTTTGACATCGGATTTGGATTTATTCAAACCATTGTCATCGTCTTACTCACCATCATCTTCTCGTCTATGAAAATAGATGAAGCAGATTTTGAAATAAATGGATAAAAAAACAAAAATATACAAGGAGAAAAACAATGTTAGAAATTTTAAATTCCATTATGCCAGCCATCCTAGAAGTTGTTCCTAATGAATTCTTTAGAAGTGGTCTTGGCTATATCGGCGCAGGTATTGCGGTATTTACAGGATTTGGTACAGGTATTGGACAAGGGATTGCTGCTGGTAAAGCGGTTGAAGCCGTTGGTCGTCAACCAGAAGCATCTGGTAAGATTACAGTCACCATGATTATTGGTCAAGCAGTTGCTGAAACAACAGGGATTTACGGATTTATTATCGCGATTTTATTACTCGGCAGATAATTATAAAAAACAGACAAAGGACTGATATCAGTGGTTTATTCAAATGTATTCGATGATGTCATTAAGGCAATAGAAGACGGCCTATATTCAGCACTCAACAATCCGTCGATTGTTCTTTTAAACATCCTCGCTTTTGTAATCCTGGTATTCATCATCAAAAAATTCTTCTGGCAAAAAGTCACGACTTTTTTAGAAAAAAGACGTGAAGTGATGATGGAAGCTTTAGAATCCGCAGAACGAGAAAGACTACGCGCTCAAGAGCTTCAAGAAAAATCAGCACATGACTATGAAGCCATGAAAGAAGAAACAAGAAAGTTAAAAGAGAAATTGACACAAGAAGCTTATAAGCAGCAAGAAGAATTGATTACAAATGCTAAAAAAGAAGCGAAACGTCGCTTAGAACAAGCTGAAAAAGATATTGAGTTTGAAATTGCACAAGCCAATGAAGACATCAAAAAATCGATTAAGGCCGTCGCTTTTGCTGCAGCTGAAAAAATTGTCAAGCGAGAAATCGATGAGAGTGTCCATCAGGATATCATCGATGACATCTTGCAAGAAAGCAGTAAATCATGAGTTTTTCTAATGTTGCCAAAGCACTCTTTGAGATTGCTAAAGAAGCACAGAAGATTGATACTTTGACCTATCATTTCGAAGATTTCAAAGATACGGTTGAAAAACATCCAGAATGGCTTGTTCTGATGGATTCACCGATGGTTGATTTTAAAGAAAAGGTCAAGATGATCGACGCATTGGAATACGATGTCTCATTTTTAGCTTTCCTCAAAACACTTGTTTTAAAAAAATTGATTTATGAATACAAAGAGATTTACACAGAATGGATTCATTTAACACGCATCCATCATAAAATTGCACATCTTCATATTTATTCTGCAAAACCCGTATCTAAAGAAACAGAGGCTAGGCTAAAAAAAGCGGTTGAGCCACGTTTTCCCAACCGAAAGGTTGAGCTTCATATCACCATTGACCCTAATCTTTTAGGAGGACTTAAGATTGTCTATCAAGGACAGTCCTTAGACCGTTCCATTGCACGTGAACTTGAAGAATTATATCTAACGATTTGAGGTGTAGACATTGTCAAAAATCAAAGTCCAGGAAATGACTGAAATCATTAAAAAGCAGATTCAATCATTCGAGCAGGACGTTAAACTCGAAAATATAGGTAAGGTCTTAAGCGTTGGTGATGGGATTGCCATTGTTTATGGTCTTCAACAAGCTATGATGGGCGAACTTCTTGAATTTCCTGAAGGCGTCAAAGGGCTTGTGTTTAACTTAGAAGAACATCATGTCGGTGTCATTCTTTTAGGCGAATCAGAAAAAATTAAAGAAGGCGATTTGGTCAAAACGACCAAACGCATTTTCGAAGTACCTGTGGGTGAAGAACTTTTAGGTCGTGTCGTGAATCCCTTAGGACAACCTTTAGATGCTAAAGGTGCGATCCATGCGAAGCACTTCTTACCTGTTGAAAGAAAAGCACAAGGTGTTATGCAACGTGGATCGATTAATGCATCCATGGAAACAGGGATTAAAGTCATTGATGCACTTGTTCCGATTGGACGTGGTCAAAGAGAACTTATTATTGGGGATAGACAAACGGGTAAAACAACGCTTGCTGTCGATACCATTTTGAACCAAAAAGGTAAGAATACGATTTGTATTTATGTAGCTATTGGTCAAAAGGAATCTTCTGTATCCACATTAGTAGAACTTTTTAATCAACATCAAGCATTAGATTATACAATCGTTGTGACTGCAGGAGCATCTAAGGAAGGTACACTTCTATATCTTGCACCTTTTGCAGGGGTTACCATGGGCGAATATTTCATGGAACAAGGTAAAGATGTACTGATTGTCTATGATGATCTCACCAAACATGCGGTTGCTTACCGTGAGTTATCCTTACTTCTAAGAAGACCTCCAGGAAGAGAAGCTTACCCAGGGGATGTCTTCTACCTACATTCAAGATTATTAGAACGTTCAGCGCGCTTAAATGATAAACTTGGTGGAGGCTCTATTACAGCATTACCCATTATTGAAACTAAAGCAGGCGATATTTCTGCCTATATTTCCACAAATGTCATCTCCATTACCGATGGACAAATCTTCCTTGAAGCAGAGCTATTCTATTCAGGTATTCGCCCAGCGATTAATGCCGGATTATCTGTGTCACGTGTCGGTGGTGCGGCTCAGTGGAAGGGTATGAGAAAAGTTGCGGGTACTTTAAGAATTAACTTAGCCAATTATAGAGAACTTGAATCCTTTGCTCAATTTGGTTCAGACTTAGATGCATCCGCTAAAAAGCGACTTGAACGTGGTAGAAAAACAGTTGAACTCTTGAAACAAGATGTTCATGAACTGGTTCAAATGCCAACTCAAATCGTGTCGGTCTATGCACTCTCTGAAGGGCATATGGATGATTTAAATATCGATCAAGTCAAAGCACTTGAAGCAGAAATTACTCAAGGCCTTCAACATCATGATTTAGGAATCAAGATTTATAAGCACCTGATGGACACAAAAACCTTACCAGAAAAGAAAGAACTAGATACGTTCATTTTAGGACTTAAGAGGTTAGTCTAATGGGACTTAAGGATATCAAATTGAGAATGACAGCGATTAAGAAAACAGCTGCCATTACTCAGGCAATGCATAACATTGCCTTATCCAAAATTAAAAAATCAACAGAACTCTTTAATCACTCTGATGCCTTCGTTGATAAGCTTTATGATGTTATCAAATATGCGGACCAAAACATTTTTGAATCGAACAGAATTACAGCACAAAACCAAGGAAAGACCAAACTTTATGTTTTAGTCACCAGTGATCGAGGACTCGCAGGAAGTTATCATAATCAGCTCTTTAAAGCCTTTTTAGAAGAGATTAAGGACTTAGATAAAGATTCTTATAAAGTCTTTGTCTTAGGCAAAAAAGGGTACTATTTTGCACAAAAAAGAAAGCTTCCGATGATCAATGAAGAAATCATCTATAACCGTGATGATGTCTCAACCATGTACTTTAGACCTTATGCGAAAATCATTAAAGAAGTCTTCTTAGGTGGCGTGATTGATCATGTGATTTTATATCATAATCACTTTGTCAATACAGGCAATCAAGTGGTAAAAAAAGAAACCATCTTGCCAATTCAATTTAAGGATAATCAAAAGATGGTTGAAAAGTATATTTATGATGTTGCACCTGAAGTGGTCTTAGATCAAACACTCATTATCTTTATTGAGTCTGTTATCTTTAAATCGCTTACGGATGCGAAATTAAGTGAACATGCAGCACGCATGATTGCTATGAAAAATGCCACAGACAATGCCAATGACATTGTCGAAAAATTAAGCATTGTCTATAACAAGGCAAGACAAGCAGAAATTACAAGCGAACTCATTGACGTAATCAATGGCGCTAACGTATAGGAAAGGAGAAGTAAGATGCAAGGTAAAATTACACAAATTATCGGACCTGTCGTTGACGTCTACTTTGAAGATCGTCTACCTGCCATCTATGATGCACTTATTGTTGAGGCAACCGAAACCAATAAAAAAGTCACTTTAGAAGTTGCACTTCATTTAGGCGATCATATGGTACGTACGATTGCGATGGAACCTACCGAAGGTTTAAAGAGAGACTTAAAAGTCACTTCAACAGGATCTTCAATTAAAGTGCCTGTTGGAAAGGCTGTTTTAGGTCGTATCTTTAACGTCTTAGGGGAACCTATTGATGATGGGAAACCTGTAACAGATGCACCACAAAAAAGTATCCACCGAGCTGCACCTCCATTTCATGAACTTTCAAGCGAAGTTGAAATTTTAGAAACAGGCATCAAAGTCATCGATTTACTCGCACCTTATATTAAGGGGGGTAAGATTGGTTTATTTGGTGGCGCAGGTGTTGGTAAAACCGTTTTAATTCAAGAACTTATCCATAATATTGCTCAAGAAAGAGCAGGGATTTCAGTTTTCGCAGGTGTTGGTGAAAGAACGAGAGAAGGCTATGAGCTTTTCCAAGAAATGACCGCATCTGGTGTTGTCGATAAGACAGCACTCGTGTTTGGTCAAATGAATGAGCCACCCGGAGCAAGAATGCGCGTAGGGCTCACAGGACTCACCATGGCTGAATACTTTAGAGATGAACAAAAACAAGACGTACTTCTTTTTATCGATAATATCTTTAGATTCATTCAAGCAGGGAGTGAAGTTTCTGCGCTTTTAGGTAGAATGCCTTCAGCGGTTGGCTATCAGCCAACGCTTGCAACCGATATGGGTCGTTTGCAAGAAAGAATCACATCGACTAAAAATGGATCGATTACATCGATTCAAGCGGTCTATGTTCCTGCCGATGACTATACAGACCCAGCACCAGCAACGGTATTCTCACATTTGGATGCAACCACAAACCTTTCAAGAAAATTAACTGAAATTGGAATTTACCCAGCCGTTGACCCACTGGCATCCACATCTCGTGCACTTGCACCACACATTGTGGGTAAAGAACACTATGAAACGGCACGTGCCGTTCAAAAGATGATTCAAAGATATCATGAACTCTTAGATATCATTGCGATTCTTGGTATGGATGAATTAACAGATGAAGATAAATTGATCGTACACCGTGCAAGACGTCTTCAAATGTTCTTATCACAAAACACACACGTGGCTGAACAATTTACTGGCATGCCTGGAGTATTCGTTCCAGTCAAGGATACGGTTAGAAGCTTTAAAGAAATTATCGAAGGTAAGCATGACCATCTCCCAGAAGATGCATTCTACATGGTAGGAAGCATCGATGAGGCCATTAAGAAGGCGAAAACCTTATGATTTTCAAAGTCTTAACACAACAAGGGAAAACCTACTCAGATGACATTGAATATAGCGTCATCAAAAGTGAAAACGGAGAAATGGCGATTTTAAAAGATCACATTCCGATTATTGTTCAAATTGGAAAAGGTTATTTAAAGTTTGTTGGCAAGCAAAATGAAACATTTTTGGTTGTTGAGCAAGCGGTTGTCGAATTTTCTGATAACATCTTAACTGTCCTTGCACTTGAAGCGCAAATCGGTTCGACCTTAGATAAAGCAAGACATGCATTTCAAGACATGAAAAAACAAAAGCTTGAGTTCACGAAAAAGGAAAATATTGATTTTTCCAAACAAGAAAGAGAACTTAAAGAAAATATCATGAAAAGTAAGGCAGCACATTTATAGGAGGTATGAGCGATGGATGCAGTCATCTATTTCGTATCTTTACTCATCTTCTTTACGTTATGTTTAAGAATTCTTAAAGCAATACATTTAGAAGATAAGTTTGAAAAATTTAAACTTTGGGAGATTAAAGCCGCTTATTTCCTGCTGTCTTTAATCTTTGCCCATTTGCTTGCAGAAATTATGGTCAAATTATCACAACTTCTCGTGGGCTATATCTCATAAGCATAGGAAACCCCTATGCTTTTTTAAAAAAAAGGAGGGAAGCATGAAAAAACTAACGTTATGGATTTTAAGCATTGTTTTGCTTACTTTTCTTGCTGCCTGCAATGATTCTTTAACTGAAGTTACAACAGACTACACCAAAGAAATTGAAGAAATTGCTGAACTCATTCAAGAAACTTTACCGAGTACGATCAATCGTGATTTTGATTTACCACAGTTTGAAAATTATGATATTACGTATACATTAAAAGATCAAACATATACAACCAGATATATCCATCAAACGCCATTTTATGATCAAATGGCTGTGATGAATTTTACGATTAAACGTGGTAGAAATTCAAAGACTTTTAGTCATAGTTTCTACCATCTGGCTTATGAATCTGGAAGAAATCAAACAAAGATTTATTTAACCATGCCTGTTCAAAGACACCAAATTAATAAAACAATCTATAATCAAACGGATGTCAGGGTTGAAACAAATATCAACGGTGAACTCCAAGTTGAGCATGAAACCTCATCTGCACAAATTAGAGGTCGAGGCAATTCCACATGGTACTCCTTTGAGAAAAAGCCTTACCGTTTAAGATTTGATAAGAATACATCGATTTTAGGCATGCCAGAAGCGAAGAATTATGTGCTACTTGCGGAATATTCAGATAAATCTTTAATGAGAAATGTCATCACTCAAAAAATGGTTTCGATGATGCCCAATTTACCTTATACCATTCAAACTAGATTTGTTGAGCTTTATATCAATAACGAATACTTAGGGGTTTATGTCTTAACTGAGCATGTTGAGGTTCATCCGAATAAATTTTTTATAGAATCCATTCCAGGAGAGCTTAATACAGGATATTTCATGGAAAAAGACATGAGACTCTATGAGTCAGGGACAGAGCCTGGGTTTGACTGGTTTGTGGTTAGTGGACATCCTTATGAGATTAAAGAACCAGATACAAGTGATCCTAATTATAGTATCAATCAACTATACTTTATTGAAGACTATTTTGTCCAAGTTGAACAAGCCTTAATTGCACAATCTGGATATGAAGACTTAATTGATATAGACAATTGGATTGAGCATTTTATCATCCATGAGTTTGTAAAAAATGTGGATGTGGGCTGGTCAAGTATTTTCATGTATAAAGAAAAAGATGGTCCACTTAAATATGGACCCCTTTGGGATTTTGATCTTGCGATGGGTAATGCCGATTATATTGATTATGGACCAGAAAATTTTTATGGTATGAGACAATATAAAAATAGAATGTTCATTTTAATGATGAGAATTCCCGAAGTACGTAACAAGTTTAAAGAAAAGTATTTAGACTTTTATTATGATGTTGTCCCAGTTATTTTAGAGATGATTCCACATCTTGCTGATTCGATATCTGAAATGGCTAATAGAAACTTTGCAAAATGGCCTACTTTAGGACATTATGTTTGGCCAAATCCATATCCTATGTGGCAGATTCCAACTTTTTCAGGTCAAGTAGGTTATGTATATAAGTTTATAGAAGACCGTGCTGCATGGATGTTTGATGCCATGCATCAAGAAGCATATCTTGAAGGAAATTTTGATTCTTAAGATGAGACCTTAGTCCATAAGATTTCTTTTGGACCTTCTTTTAAAGAAATAAACTGATGCGACATATCGGTTAAGAAACTTGAATCTAATTGAGTTAACACGAATTTATAGGTGACGTTTTCGAGAAATATTTTCTCTAAAATCGTTGCCTTTTTTTCTAGTATATGATCCATGGTATGAACAAGCGCATATCCAAATTCAATTTCATAAGAAGAAACAAAGGATTTCTCATAGAAAGTTGCAGCCTTCAAGACTTCTGCAGACGTTTTGGTATAAGCACGAACAAGCCCAGAGGCACCAAGTTTAATGCCACCAAAATATCTAACTACGACACATAAGATGTTGGTGACATGATGGTGTTTCAAGACTTCAAGGATGGGAATTCCTGCAGTTCTAGAAGGTTCCCCGTTGTCATCAGCCGTATGAAGTTCACCAGAATCTCCATAAATAGATGCACTACAATAGTGATTAGCCTTTGGATACATGTCTTTCGCTTTTAAAATAAGTTGACTGATTTCTTTAGGATCTTCAAGTGGAAAAAGAATTCCAATAAATAGAGATTTATTTTCAATGTATTCAAATGCCCTTATCTCTTTAATATAGCGCATTTTTTCACCCCCCATATTATAACATAACAACCATACGACTATTAAATTATCAACAGATTGTTGTCGTGTTTATCATGTGTTTCTCATAAAAGCATCATCAATTTAAACCAAATACAAATACTTTGATGGATGGATAATCATACAGATTGAGTCTACTATATTCAACCTAAAAAAGTAAAGTTCATTCACTAACATTAAGTTTCAAATCAATTATTCTAAAAAAACCAAGAATTTCCTCACATTTTCTCACGAATAGGACATATACGGCCTGTTTGTATTGACAATCCATATGTAAAATAGACATAAAGAGTAGTATAAATATTCGTTAAAGGGGAAAATTGAATATGTTCAAAAAGAAAGCTGTAAATGACAAACAGATTTTGATTTTTGTTAGACTTATCGATGCAAGCAAGAAATTTCTTGTTTTTTTAGCATTATTGGGTCAGTTAGTTAGTATATTACCTCAAAAGACAATACAAGCGCAAGCAATCACTCATGAAAAAGTGGAATATATTGAGGAGTATGATGACATAAAAGTAAATCGTGATATGTTTGCGAATATTGAGAAATCTGACATAGCGGTTGATATAGAAATTGAATCCATGCGAAGTCTCAATGAGAAAGTGTTTAGAAAACTCGATGGATCTTATGAAGTATCTATTTATCCTGATGTTGTCCATTATCTTGAAAACGGTCAATACAAAGATATTGATAACACTTTCGTAGAAACAACGAAAGAACTCAAGAATAAGTCAAACGCATTTGATATCAAGTTTCCGAAGACACTCACTTCCAATGAGACCATTAAGTTATCTCAAGATGACTATAAGATTAACTGGAAACTCATTAATTCACAAACATCAGTATTTAAAACATCAAATGAATCAAATAAAAACAGCAACAAATCAGTGCTATCAAAAACAAGTTCATCAATTCTATATGAAAATGTATTACCCAACACAGACATTGAATATGTTTTATCTGGAAGTAAAATTAAAGAAAATATTTATTTAAAATCATATTCAGAAAACATGAAGTTTGTCTTTGAATATGATGTGAGTAATTTGACACTAGTCCAAGAAAATAATAATATCGTATTTAAAAACAGCCAAGGAGAGATTGTTTTTTCGTTTTCAGGTCTTTACATGATAGATGCTGAGTACAACACATCAGAAAATATCATACTTTCTTCTAAACAAGTCTCAAAAGATGTCTATGAAGTTACAGTCATACCTGATGATGAATGGTTGAAAACAGCAATTTATCCAGTCTTAATTGATCCAACCATTGTTAATCCAACGATACCAATGTCATTGGTTGACACTTACGTGTTACAGTCAAGCTCATCATCAAATTACTATGATAGTTACTTAATGAGTATAGGTGGTGGTTATGGATCTGAAGCTAGAGGATTGATAAAATTCAATCTTCCAACCTTGCTCAGTAATCAAGTAATTACCTATGCCCATGTTGAGTTTAAAAAAACAAATCACACACAAAATACCTTTCAAATCAACATTTTTAAAAATACTTCAGATTTTAATGAGAAATCAGTAACATGGGATACTGGAAGACCATCATTTAGTGATGAAGTTGTCGATTACTTTAGTTACCATACAGGAAGCCCTAGAGTAATTTTTTAATGTCACAAAAACCGTGAAAGAATGGCAAGCAGGACTCTCACCAAATTATGGGTTTACTTTAGCAGCAGATGATTTGACTGGTGAATATAAAGGGTTTTATCAGTACGATAATAGTCCAGCATATCGTCCAATCATCCGAATTGGTTTCGAAAATCCATCAGGACTAAAAGACTACTGGACATATACATCTCAGGATATCGGTCAAGTAGGTACTGGATATATTTCTGACTACACAGGTAATCTTACTTTTGTCAGAAATGAGTACCAAGTTAAAAATGAATACTTACCTCTATCGCTATCTTTCTATTTCAATAATGCAACAAGAACAACAAATATTGGTTATGGTAATGGATGGAAATCAAATTACCACATGAAGATTGAGTATGATTCTTCTGTGAACAGTTATTTTATGTCAAAACCAGATGGTGGCAGAATCTATTTTATTGAAAAAGATAACTATTCCAGTGATGGATACGACTATTTCAATTACATAGCAGAAGATGGATCAAGAATGAAGTTGGAAATGGTTTATTATAATTGGTATCATTCATCTACAACACTTAAGACAACCAACCATATGGCATACAATTTTGATTCAAGTGGTAGGCTAACACAAATCACAAATGAGAAGAATTATCACAAACTTTTTGTATACTATGTAGGTACAACAGACCGATTACATTATGTGTCTGACATGGTTGGAAATTGAATCGATTTCATCTATAGTTTGAATGGATCCAATTATCTCATGACAAAAACTGAACTCAAGCTGAAACAACCAGGGACAGCAACTTTTAATATTGTACAAGATAAGACATATACATATAACACTGCGTCAACAAATCCAAGATTATACCAAATTACACAAAGGTATAACAAAAGTGGACAATCAACACCCTTATTTTCCTCAGGAGATACGTTAACCTATAGTTTTAATTCTACGACAAACAGTTTAAACTATGCATACAATAACACAAGTAAGCATCAAGTCACATACACGTACGATTTAAATTACAGAGTCAATACAGTCAAAATAAGTGATACAACATCAGGAACAGCCAATTTAGCAAATATAGATATTATCTATTATCATGGGAAAACACGATATGTTAATCATAAATATGAGTGGATAGAATATCTATTTGATAGTTATGGGCATACCATTAATGCGCTCGATTCTTATGGAAACGCCACATATAACAGATATGCAGGATTGTTTACTTACGATTTGAGCCATGTTGACCTCCTTGGCGATGCTCAAATGATTCCTTATCAACCAAATTACTACACAGTACACGCATTACTCGAATCATCAGAAACCATGAAGCAACAAGTGAATTACATCAATAATCACGGATTTGAAAATATTGATTATAACTTAAGATGGTTTCAAAGTGGTAGTGGTTCAATACAGAAGGTCACAAGTGAGTCAGCGATGGGAGATGCATCATTACGAATTAATAATAATGGTTCAATTTTCGCATATCAGGATGTATTTTTAAAAGCTGGTGTTTATACTTTACAAGGTGTTGTAAAAAACACGAATGAATTAGTTACAGGTACATCAAGTATAAGTGTTGATACAAGTTTAGGAACTTTTTCTGACTCAACTAACTCTGTTGGGGAATGGAGAAGTTTAAGCCTTCAATTTGAAATTACAACGGATCAGACCGTTAGAGTTAAACTAACTAATGCTAGATATTTGACAAGTGCGTATTTTGACAATATCTCCTTAACTGAAGGATTTATGGATACAAGATACAATAGTTTAACGAACCCATCATTTGAATATGGAACAGGCAATTGGATACTCAATGGAGCAACACTCATCAGTGATAATTCATCCACAGGTGCAAATCAAGATATTTTAGGCGAGAAATCTATCAAGATTGAAGGAGATGGAGGAAGTAATAAGTTTTTCTATCAAGACATCACAAGTTTCATCACAATAGGTGAAACATATATCATTGGTGGATGGGGCAAAGCGAATGCAGTCCCTCACAAAGGTTATGTGAATTCAAATGGGTATCACATCAGTGATGGCAGATTTTTTGGAATCTATATCCTCTATGAATATTATGATTCTGAGTATCCTTCAAGTGATACACCTGATATTGGGTTTATCTATTTACCATTCAATACATCGACTGAAGAATGGCAATATCAAATGAGATCATTTAAGATTGATGTTTATCAAGTACTTAGTGTTAAAGTATATGGAAGATTTCAAGGAGAAGGCACTGCATACTTTGATAATATCCAACTCTATCATGACAAATTAAGTACAGAATACAATTATAATTTAGGGAATGGTTATTTAGATAGTAAGATAAATAAAAATGGCGTTGTTACATCCTATGATAGAGATAGCAATGGGAATGTAACTGTCATTCAAGAAGGAAACAAAACGATAGAAATAGATTATTATCAGAATCGTATCACTGAAATAGCAGCTAATAACGTAAGAACTGCATTTACCTATCATAGCACATCAAAACAAATTACAGAAACTTTAATTGGTGATAATGGTATAGATGGAGAGTGGTTTAAATCAAACACAACCTATACAACAGATTATCAATACATTGCATCACAAACAGATGAATTTGGAAACACAACAACAGCCGAGACAAATCATCTAAATGGACTTGTGGAAACGGTAATCAATGCAAACAATCATTTAAAGACTTTCGACTATAATAACTATGGTTTCTTAACACAACAAGTTGAAACAGATATTTCAAATCAATATACGATTGTCAAAGATTTCATCTATGATAGCAATCGTCGATTATCGGGTATTACCATTGATGGTATAAGTTATACATTCCATTATGATCACTTAGACCGCATCACCAATATTAGAATTTCTGGTGTCAGCTATGTGACATTGACCTATCTTAACGAACAATATGGACTCACCTATTCAACACATAAAGTAAACACCCAAACATATGGTTCTGGAGATACGTATACATTTGTCTATAACAATGAAGACCAAATCAAGTTAATTAAATTTAATGGTGTTGATCGCTTTGAATATGTCTACGATCAATCTGGTAGACTAGCGATATATAAGGAACTACAATCAAATAACATCTTTTTCTACACCTATGATTTAGCTGGCAGAATCAAGCAAGTTGTCGATAAACATGGAAACCGAATTAAGTATACCTATGACGAGCAGGGTAACATCAACAAATACGCTTATGAAGTTGAACAAGTTGAACGAGAAGTCTATTTTTACTATGACCAAAATACAGGTGAGTATCTATATACCATCTATGAAACTGGAAATGAAACCATCAGTAAAATAAACCATATCGATACAACAGATTCATTGAGAAGACTTGAATATATTGAACTCTTGATTGGAACCTTGAGTTTCACTGAACATTTCACATATAAAACACCCGCTTCAGGACGTGGAAACGCAAGTCTCGTTGTCGCATCCATCTCATATAAAAAAGATGGCAATGTTCAATATACACATCATTTCGCCTATGATGCTTTAGGTAACATCGTAGAAATATCAGTTAAGAATGCATTATTGGTTGAAATAGAGAACTTTCAATATGTTTATGATGGCTTTAATCGATTAATTCGAGAAAACATCAAAACAACCAACTATGAACAAACCATCGTTTATACCTATGATGACTATGGCGATTCTAAAACAAATGACAACCGAGGAAATATCACATCGATTAGACGCTATACGTATACGACAGGCACGCCATCAGGTACTCCATTAAGTGAAACTATACTATTCTATAAAACATCAGGATGGAAAGATCAGATTACACGAGTAGAAGAACATGTGGGTGGCACTCTTCAAAAGACATCGACTTATGTCTATGACTCGATAGGTAACATCACAAGTATCACATCAGATTCCAGTCAGTCTTTTGAATGGGAAGGTAGAAGATTAGTTGAACATACTATAGGTGGTGTTACCTATACATATACCTATAATGATCAAGGAATCAGGACATCTAAATCTAATGGAATTACCACAACAGAGTATTTTTTAGATGGTTCTTTAGTTTTGTTTGAAAAAACAGGAAATGATGTTATATACTATACATATGATGTGGATGGATCTCTTTTATCGATGAACTATAACGGTGATGAATATTTCTATATTAAGAACCTTCAAGGAGATATCATCGAGATTGTCGATGCATCTGGTTATACAGTAGCAAGATACAGATATGATGCATGGGGAAATAATATCATCGACCCTTGGGATAGCGGATTAGGTATCGCAAATATCAATCCATATCGTTATCGAGGTTATCGATTAGATTTAGAAACAGGACTTTACTATCTCAATGCAAGATATTATGATCCGAGTATTGGAAGATTTATTAGTGCAGATTCTATAAACTATCTAGATCCATCCAGTGAGCAAGGTTTAAATCTTTATGCTTATTGTGGGAATAATCCTGTGATGTATATGGATAACACTGGTAATTTTCCATTCTTGATATTAACTGGAATCATTGGAGCGGTAATTGGAGCTGTAGTAGGTGGAATTATAGCATCAAGTAATAATAATAATGTTTGGGCAGGAATTGCAATTGGCGCAACTGCAGGTGGACTAATAGGTACTGGTTTAGGAGCTGCATATGCAGCAACTGTTGCAGGTAGTTTTTTTGCATCAACTTCAGCTGTTGTAGTTGGGACGCAAATAATGGCTACAACTGTGACTACTGGAGGAATTGGTATGGCTGGAAAAATGGTAATAGACAATTGGAGTAATGCAATAAATCAGAGTTCACATGTCTTCTGGTCAGGAGGAGATTTGGCAAAAAATGCAGCGCAAGATTATGCTAATAGAATTGGTGGAGTAACAATTGAGATGACTAGAACAG
Source organism: Acholeplasmataceae bacterium (assembly GCA_030603805.1). Taxonomy (GTDB): domain Bacteria; phylum Bacillota_I; class Bacilli_A; order Acholeplasmatales; family Acholeplasmataceae; genus Peloplasma. Next base: position 167,315 of record JAUVXD010000002.1, on the reverse strand, counting down.
GACAACATTTGCAATCAATGACAACAGCAGGTAATTGGGAGGCAATGAGACCTCTTTGGGATTTAGCTTCAGCAAATTTTGCTAATACCGCTCAAGGAACATCATATGCTTTTGTTTATTCTCAAAATCTAAATTCTGTCTTCTGGACCGTAGAGTATGTTTTCTTAATGTTGAAAGAATTAATTTTTATGTAAATGGAGATACCTAATGAAATCAATCGATTTATTATCAATGAAGAAAGATAAATGCTCAAACAAAAATGATCTCGAATATTCTGAATTTGTGAAATTTCACATGAGTTTTCGTTTTGACAAAACAAAACCAGAAGATTTTGGATTAGCAATATCAAGTCAAGATAACATGTATGTTAACCCGAAAGATAATAGCAAATGGATAAAAAGATATTTAATCGATTTGGGGTGGGGGTTAGAAGTTTCTTATTGTAGATTGCCATATCCTTCTTTTGATCAACTACTTCAGATGTCCTTATATGCAGAAAATGGTAATAAAGCAACAGATTATTATTGTGCTCTTGGAATCTTAATTAATGATTATGCTACTGAGTTCATTAGCCTTACTGAAAGGATATTTGACAACGACAAGAAAGAAATACGTTACTATAGAGAGTTTTATCAATTTGTTAAGACTCAAATAAAATATGACGATGAATCAATTAAAAAAAGATGGCAAGATATATTTGTTAAATTAGGTAAAATAGTATAGACATTTGCACAAAAACATATTGCATCTAATGAAAAGTTTAAAACAATGATAAGGGTATACAAAAAGTGAAGTTGACTAAATAAATCTTTATAAAAGATAAAGTGATTAGAACATATAAAACCAATAGACAACCACTGTTGAACATTTTCTAAATTGCTTTTTGCTATTATATGAAAAACAGGAATTGGCCAGTTTGTTAGGAGTGCATTAGCAATATTGAATTTTCTGAGTATTCAAACTATCTAAATGAATCAAAGTGATTTCGTATAAAGTAGAAGATTTTGGGTAAATACTTTCTCGATTTTTCCACTATTTACCAATTTAGGTTATTTTCTTACCAGTTGTAGTACGTCCACTGTTTTCCATGATTTACCCATAGATACCACTACTTACTCGATTTTTCTCGAATTGGCAATTTCTTACCAGTTAAGGTTAAAGAACCCCTAAAAACACGACCCTTTAAGGTTAACAGAGACTCCAAATTAATCTTGAATTGGTTCGATAAAACGAGCTAATTAAGCAAATTTATGCCCATTTAGGGCATTTTTTTGTATAAAAAAGAGTCTACCAAGAAAACTACTAATTAGTTGGTAGACTATGGATTTTGATGCTCTATATATACAAAATTGGATTGGTATGGAAATTAAACAGTAACGCAAGTCTCATTGTCGCATCCATCACTTATAAAAAAGATGGCAATGTTCAATATACACATCATTTCGCCTATGATGCTTTAGGTAACATCGTAGAAATATCCATTAAGAATGCATTATTGGTTGAAATAGAGAACTATCAATATGTTTATGATGGCTTTAATCGATTAATTCGAGAAAACATCAAAACAACCAACTATGAGCAAACTATCCTTTATACTTATGATGACTATGGCGATTCAAACACAAATGACAACCGAGGAAATATCACATCGATTAAACGCTATGCATATACGACAGGCACGCCATCAGGTACTCCATTAAGCGAAACTAGATTATTTTACAAGACATCAGGGTGGAAAGATCAGATTACCTATATTGAATATTATGTGAGTGGAATTTTACAAAAAACAGCGAATTACACGTATGACTCCATTGGTAACATCACAAGTATTACATCAGATACCAATCAGTCTTTTGACTTTGAAGGTAGAAGATTAGTTGAACATATCATAGGTGGTGTTACCTATACATATACCTATAATGATCAAGGGATTCGGACATCTAAATCTAATGGAACTACCACTACTGAGTATTTTTTAGAGGGTTCTTTAGTTTTGTTTGAAAAAACAGGAAATGATGTTATATACTATACATATGATGTTGATGGATCTCTATTATCAATGAACTATAATGGTGATGAGTATTTCTATATCAAGAACCTTCAAGGAGATATCATCGAGATTGTCGATGCATCTGGCAATACAGTAGCAAGATATAGATATGATGCATGGGGGAATATTGTACACCTTTGGGATAGCGGAATAGGTATCGCAAATATCAATCCATATCGTTATCGAGGTTATCGATTAGATTTAGAAACAGGACTTTACTATCTCAATTCAAGATATTACGATCCAAGTATTGGAAGATTTATTAGTGCAGATTCTATAAACTATCTAGATCCATCCAGTGAGCAAGGTTTAAATCTTTATGCTTATTGTGGAAATAATCCTGTTATGTACTCCGACCCCAGCGGTAATATGCCTGAATGGTTAAAATGGACAATAGGCATAGGAATAATTGTTGGTTTGGGGGTAGCAACGGTTTTAACAGGAGGTGCCGCAGCTGCTATATTGGGAAGTGCATTCTTGGGTGCATCTGTCGGTGGAGCCGTTGGAATTATTAGTGGTGTTTCACTCGATGAAGATGGTTTTCATTTCGATTCAAATAAGGCCTCTACAGGATTCATGCTAGGTTCGATAACTGGAGCTATATCTGGTGCCATTGGAGCAAAAGTTGGAGCAATTGCTAAACTTGGGACTTATGGACAACGAGCAATTATGGCAGGTATTGATGGAACTCTATCCTTAGGGGCATATTTAGGACAAGCTGGCATTCATGGAGATAAAATTTCTTTAGGTGGTGCTTTAATATCATTTGGATCAGGATTATTTAGTTTTGCAGATCCTACAGGTTACAAAGTGTTCGATGCTATTTGGGGACCAATGATGGGAGCTGAAATTGCCTGGGCATATGATTTAATTTCTGGTATGGGTAGAAAATCAAATATAGCAACAATAAGATTAATACCATACTTCTAGGAGGATTAGTTTAAATGAAAAAGTATAATAATATAGCTAACCATATGGGGTTTATTACAGTATTAATGAATGTAATATCGTCAATAATGATTATTTTCTTTGCTACAAGAGAGCAGTCTATAGATACCATTGTTCCAATAATTGGATTTTCATGCATAATAGTGACCGTTAATTTTGTATATTTTTATCTACTGGATCACTGGTATTTAACTTATTATGATGAACAGCAAATTGTACAAAAATGGTTTAAAAAAAGAAAAAAAATAAATTTTGAAGAAGTTAATTATTTATACTTTATTGGAGCAATGGTTATTGCTTCTACACATGATTTTAATATAAGCGTTAAAGACACCATCATGAAAGAAAGAAGAAGAATATTAAAGATGCTTAAAAATGAAGTGTGTATATCAATTAATATTTATGATAAATTGTTCCCAAAAATACTTCTTGAAAAATGTATTAATGCAGTGAAAATTGATTTAGGTGTAAAAGAAAAAGTTTATAGAGAAATGTTTGAGTTAGACTCAAAAGATGACCCGGAACAAACATAACAAAGTTTAGTTTTACTGTTACGCGGAACGTGGCTATACTAATAGCCACGTTATCGCGTACTAAACTGTGTCAGTGTTAAGTGCTACTAAACCACAATTCATAAAATATTTAAGATAAGAGTGTAAAAATACGCTCTTTTTTCTATCTAAACTCATAGAATGCCAATTTATGTCGTTAGTGGTTCATATACTTAAGATATTAGAGGTATAAAAAACATATGAAAAAAGAAAATTTAGACAAAATAAAAGTAAAACAGCCTATAACTGTCTATTATAAAGATGAAGAAGATAAAACTATTGAACAAATAGTTTTAAAACTGATTGAAAAAGAAATGGGTGACAGAAAGTAGGTTTTATCTTGACAGCAGCAAATTATAAAATCACGGCACTTTATTGTAGATTATCAAGAGATGATGATTATCATGGTGATAGTGCCAGCATCCAAACCCAGAAACAGATGCTGGAACAATATGCTAAACAAAATCTATTCAATCATACGAAGTTTTATATTGATGATGGTTATTCTGGCACTTCATTTGAAAGACCGGGATTTCAAGATCTACTTAGGGACATTGATAAAGGTAAAGTAGGTACTATCATTATTAAAGACTTATCAAGATTGGGTCGGGATTATTTAAAAACTGGTTATTATTTGGAAAACTACTTCCCAGAAAACAAGGTACGCTTTATCGCAGTTAATGATAGTGTGGATAGTAACAAAGAACATCAAGAATTTACACCCTTTAGAAATATCATGAATGAGTGGTATGCCAAGGATATTAGTAAGAAAATAAAATCAGCATATCACACCAAGGCACTAGAAGGTAAATTTACGGGACCTTTCGCACCCTATGGTTATATGAAAGATCCAAACAATAAGCATCAACTTCTTATTAACCCTGAAACCGGAACAGTTGTCAAACGTATATTTGAACTGGCAAGAAGTGGTTTAACAACGTTTAAGATATCCATGATACTTAATAAAGATAAGATATTAAAACCCAGAGCACAAATTATTAAAGACCATGGTAAATATGTCATGGATAAGTTTGTTAAACACCCCTATGATTGGAGTCCCAGAAGTATTTATGCTATATTAGGCAATATGGAATACTTAGGTCACTTAGTATGTAATAGAAATAGATCTAAATCATTTAAAGATAGAACATTAATCAATGTACCAAAAGAAGATTGGATCATTGTTAAAAACACACATGAAGCACTGATAGATGAAGAAACGTTTAATACCATCCAACCAATGCTTACAGCAAAAAGAACAAACATCAAAGAAACAACAACTTATCAAATGTTTGTAGGACTTCTTAGATGTCCTGATTGTGGTAAAACCCTATCCTTTTCCAGATACAATAATAGAAAGAGTTTTGGTGCTTATGCATGTTCCACCTATAGAAGATTTGGTAAAGGTTATTGTACAACCCACTATATTAGTTATGAAAAGCTTTATCGTATGATCTTAGAAGATATCAACAAACATTTAAAGCACGCTAAAATCAATGAAGAAACAGTTTTAAAACATATGCTAGCATCAAATCAAGTTAAACATGAAAAGGATTTAAATAGGTATCAAAAAGAAATACTCAAGTTTGAGAAAAGAGTAGAAGATATCAATGCACTGATTAAAAAGATGTATGAGGATCGAATGCATGAAAAGATTAGTGAAGAACGCTTTATAATTTTCTTAAAGGACTATGAAGTTGAACAAAAGAGTATCAAAGAAAATATTAACGAATTGACATTACAGTTAAGTGAGTATAAAGATAAAAAGGATGATACTGAAAATTTCTTAAGTATCATTAAGAAATACAAGCATCTTAAAGAACTAGATGCAAGTATCTTAAATGAAATGATTGAAAAGATACTGGTTTATGATGCAAAAGAAGTAAATGGAGAAAAACAACAAAGGATAGATATCTACTATAAGTTTGTAGGTATCATTTAAAGAAAGCGACAAAACACTAAATTTTGTCGTTTTTACTATAAAAATAAGGTATTAATTGATATAATGAAGGTGTAAAAGTACATAAAGATTATTATGCTGGGTTACAGGCACATGACTCCAGTGATGTATATTGATAGGGACGGAAATTTTCCAGTATTAATATCACTACTAGCAATTGCTGTTGCTACCTATATGACATATGGAGCAGTAAAATCATATAATACATCTAAAGATTTAGGTTATAGTGGTTGGGATCTTGCTGGATATACAGCATCAGGATTAATTGCAGGAGATTACTTTGTTGTAAGGGATAATTGGGATAGTATTTCACAAAATATTATTCCAGGATATAATGCAACTGACGACCCATATATCAATTTTGATTTTACCAAAAACAAGTACTACAGTATTTTTACTGCCGGTCTTTATGCCAAACATTTGCATTCGAATTATTATGTAGAAGGACGTACTGTTTTAGGAATGCATATCGAACTGCAAGCTCATTATGTATTTGATAAAGTAGCGAGACCGTTCGGTATTACTAATGGGAATCCGGCATGGTTAGGCGCTCCGGATTTAAATGGAGATTGGACAGCATGGATATTTGAAGGATTTGCGAGAGGCTTAAAACCAATTCCGCCAATAATGCCTAGAATTTATTGGTAAGAAAGGTATTAATCATGAAAAAGACCATATTATTTTTATCGTTAATAACATTCAGTTTAATATTAACGAGTTGCATAAATTACTCGAGTTACAAAGATGTTAAAATACCTGATGACAATATAGGCACCGTAAAAATACCTAACCATTGGGAGTTTAAAGTTATTGATGATTGGATACAGATTATAGATACAGAAAAAGATGAAATCATAGGTATACAATGGGATAAAGGTTTATATTATTATGTGGGTACGGTTTTATATGATGAAAGATTATTTAACCCATATTTTGATGATTATGAGCGTGTGAAAAGTGACTTAAAGAGTGGCAATTCAAATGGTGCTCAATGGGGAGATAATACATGGGAAATGTCTAGTATTTCATATGATTATAAGTTTTTGCTATTCAATGGTTCAGAAGATAGCTCTTATAATATTCGAATCATTATGATTGATAATTCAATAGAAGATAGTGTTTTAAGCGATATTGCAAAGTCATACAAAAGATAACATCAAAAGTTCTCAAAGTTTAGTTTCGCATACTAAACTGTACTCGTGTTAAGTGTGACTAAACATTATGGGATTCATTGAATCGAATCTTTAGACAGAGGAGTGTTGAAATTAACATTCCTTTTTTGATGTTTAAAAAAATTAAAAATTTAGTGATTCCACATTATGTCATAAGTGCTTCATACACTTGTGTATATAAAGGTGTTGAAACATCTGAAAAAAGAAAAATTCAACAAAATAAAAGTTAAAACTTATGCTTCTGCTTATTATAAAGATGAAGAGGATAAAACTATTCAAAAAATAGTTTTAAAACTCATAGAAAAAGAAATAGAGGGCAAGGTTTCAAATGATGAAGCAAGCAAACAACATAACAGCACTTTATTGTAGGTTATCCAGAGATGATGATTACAACGGTGATAGCTTAAGTATTAAGAACCAAAAGGAAATGTTAGCAGAGTATGCAATAGTTAATGGCTTTGAAAATCATGAATTTTATGTGGATGACGGATATTCAGGGACTTCATTTGAAAGACCTGATTTTGGAAGATTACTAAGTGATATTGAAAAGGGAAAAGTCAGTACGGTTATTACTAAAGATCTTTCAAGACTAGGTCGTAATTATTTGAAAACTGGTTTCTACATTGAATCTTACTTTCCAAACCACAACATTAGATTTATCGCGATTAATGATAGTGTTGACAGCAACAAAGAATCTAATGACTTCACACCATTTAAAAATATCATTAATGAATGGTATGCCAAAGACATCAGTAAGAAGATTAAATCAGCATATCGTTCTAAGGCATTAAAAGGTGAATTTACCGGTCCTTATGCACCATATGGCTATAAGAAAGATCCCGAGAATAAATATCACTTAATCATAGATTTAGAAACATCCCCTATTATTAAAAGAATCTTTGATTATGCATTAGACGGTCTTACACCTTTTAAAATAGCAAGTCTCTTTAAAAAAGAGGGCATTTTAAAACCTAGAGCCAAAATGATGAAGGACTTAGGAAAGTATGTTTCTGAGAAGTTTGTTAAATATCCCTATGACTGGAGTCAACAAACAATCTTTAGCATTTTAAAAAACAGAGAATACTTAGGACATATTGTCTGTAATAAAAACACATCCAAATCATTTAAAGATAGAAGTCTAATCAAGTTACCTAAAGATGAATGGATAGAGGTTAAAAATATGCATGAATCAATCATTGATGAAAAAACATTTGATGAGGTTCAAAAAATCATTTCAGTTAAAAAGAAGAAGTTAAAAGATGCAGACGAACCACAAATCTTTATTGGACTACTGAGCTGTCCAGATTGCGGTAGAACACTATCATTTAAAAGAACTAAGGATAGAAAAAGTTATGGACAATATGCATGTACAACATTTAGAACTTTTGGCAAGTCTTATTGTTCGATGCATTACATTAATTATGAGAATTTATATAATGTTGTTTTAGATGATATCATAGCACATATCAAACAAGCTAATCTAAACGAAAAAGTGTTTCTAAGTCAAATCCAGGATAAAGATAACAGTAACATTAAAAACGGTATTGCACAATTGAAAAATGAAATATCATTTAATCAAAAACGGATTCAAACTTTGGATGTAGTCATCAGCAAGTTATACGAGGATCACGCTATCGATAAAGTAGATGATAAAAGGTTTAGAAACTTACTTAAAGCGTATGAAGAGGAACAAGAAAGTTTAATAATGAGCAATGAAGAAAAAACAAACAGGATTATTGAAGCAAGTTCAAAGACAAAAAACGCTAATCAGTTTATGAGTATTATTAAAAAATATACAGATATCAAGGAACTTGATTCAAGAATATTAAATGAATTCATTGATAAGATAATTGTTCATGAACCAGATTATGAAGAAAATGTGAGAAAGCAACAAGTTGATATTCATTATAAGTTTATTGGTAAGTTAACGACAGAATGAGCAATTTTGTCGTTTTGACTTTATAATAGATAGTTTAACTGCTATAATTAGGGTGAATTAAGTCATAAATACTGATGTTCCTATATTTATACAACACTCCAGTGAAGTATACAGACCCCAGCGGAAATTTATTGATAACATTTGCAGCAACAATAGGATTAGCTATAATAGGAACAATAATTGTTATGGCAATTGAGTATGCAAAAAAAGAGAGTTTGACAGCTGTTATTGATATAAGTCTTGTGATACCAAACTCAATGCCAGTATCTCCATATAGGGATTTGAAGTTTCCTTCACCTGCAAATCCCAAAGTTGGTTTATCAACAATATTTGATTTTTCAAGTGATGAGAATAGAATTGAGTTTTATTTGCATGGCGGGGTAACTTACGGAATGTCTTCTGGATTTTCAGCTTCAGTAGGTTATGTTGACAACTATACAAAAGAAGGCGATTTTAAAGGTTTGTTTGCTAATTTTGGTGGAGGTTACTTCATTGGTGTTGATCATTCATATGATCCAAGATATGACTATCGCAACACAGTTAAAGCAACTTCACTTACTTTCAGTACTGGACCATACATGTATGGTGGAGTGGATTATTACATTTACTTGAAATGTTTAACCATTCGATTGGAGTGATGTATATGCAATTTAGCTATCAATATTATAAAAACTTTCTACTCTTTGGAGGTCTTTTGACACTTATAATTGGATTAGTATTTCTTGTTTTTTCCATCAGATTATTAAGGTATGTTAAACCGATTTTTAAGTTTGGAAGAATCTTGTTTTTGTTTAAATTTTTAATTATCTCCTGTATTTCTATATTTCTGTTAATTATCTCCCTTATGAACTTAAGGTATGGTATTCATCTAGTAAAAGAAAATGAATCTGATTCAATTGAATTAGTTGGATTTATTGATGAGATAAATGAGACTTGGTTTATACAAGGTTATTATAGTGAAGGAGGGAAAGTTAATTGTAAGATTGTCATCATTAACCAAGAGAAATTTCTTTTTGTTGCTACTGATGATTTGGTGATAGGTGATGAAATAAAGATAGATTATTTACCGAAAAGTAGAGTGGTTTTATCATACGAAAAAGTGTTTGAGTGATTAACCTTTCTGGATTTTTCTACTATTTTCCATTATTTGCCCAAGGATACCACTACTTACTCGATATTTCTCGATTTTACCACTATTTTCCACTTTAGGTCATTTTCTTACCAGTTGTAGTAGGTCAACTATTTTCCATTATTTATCCATAGATACCACTACTTACTCGATTTTTCTCGAACTGGCAATTTCTTACCAGTTAAGGTTAAAGAGCCCCTATAAACACTACCCTTTAAGGTTAACAGAGACTCCAACTTAATTTTGTATTGGTCGTGTCAATCGGATATGAACTGGCACTAAAAACAACCAATAGTAGTATAAATCGCATATAAAACTGCGATTTTTTACTTTTTTATGTACGTTTTATATACTCAGTTCAAATCCGTTTGAGGTTTGATTTGATGAGACTAACTGTTTTGATTATTTTTCCTTTAGTTTGTGACACGAATCAGAACTACTTTATCACATTTAATTAATACGAATCCGAACTTAACTAAAGAACTGGTGAAATCGATTAGTATATCTTAAAGGGATATTTTTAGAATCCTTTTACTTTATTAAGGTGCTTTTACCCTTTTTCTTCGTTTATTTATGGACATATTGATAAACAAATCAGAAAAAGACCAAGGGGAAAGAAAATCGAAATAAATGGTTGTTAATGTCATAGCAGTAGTTGTCACAAGCATTGTAATACCTTTAATAACACTATTAGGTGCAAAGCTAACTCAGTGGATTAATGGAAGAATCAAAGATGATGAAACCAAAAAGGTTGTTGAAGAGATAAATCAGATTGTATCTACCAATGTGTCTTATGTCTTTCAAACATATGTTGAAAATCTGAAGAAGAAAGATAAGTTTGATGATAAAGCACAAAGCTATGCGCTAAGGTATGCACAAGAAAAGATCCTAAATGATTTAGGGGATATTGCAAAAGAACATATCCTTGAACATTATGGAGATATTAATGGATGGATAATCACACAGATTGAATCTACTATATACAACCTAAAAAAGTAAAGTTCATTCACTAACATTAAGTTTCAAATCGATTATTCTAAAAAAACGAAAATTTCCTCACATTTTCTCACGAATAGGACATATACGCTCTGTTTATATTGACAATCCATATGTAAAATAGACATAAAGGAACGATTATAGTATAAGCTTCTGAAGAGAAGATGGCATTTGTGAAGATGTTGTGTAAAGAGATTCTGATTCTTTTTGTCTACTGTCTATGCTATTACACATTGTATCACTCTTTAATTATAGAGTTTTTTTTCACTAGAATAGGTTAAAACATTTTACATTTTACATTTGATCAAGATTATTTGTGCTGTTAAATCAAATAAGTAAGTGGGGGTGATTAATGAACTAATAACGAAAAGGATTTTATTCTTTTATAGGTTACTTGCAATCTAATGTTTAAAATAGATCATAATAATCAATTTTCTTGATAGAAAAGCAGTATCAAAAACGTAAAAATCAACTAAAAAAATTATACGAGGAGAAATGTAATGAAGAAAATATTAATCTTATTTAACATATGTATAACCATTCTTACTATGTTCAGTATTTCATTTATATCTGTTAAAGCAATCAATCAAAATGAGCAGAATGAAATTGAACACGCAATGCAACAAACTCGAGAGTTGGCTAAACTTGATGATTTTTTAAATTCAAATAAACAACATCGGGATTTTGATGTTCTTTATGGAGGAGCATTTTTCGAAAATAATGAAATAACAATCAATGTTGTTACTGAAAAATTTAATATAGCTAGTAAGTTGAATCTCATAGATGATTTCAATATTAGATTTGTCAAATATTCACTAGGTGATCTTAATCTTGTTATTGATGTATTGAAAGATTATATGAATGAATTCTCAATAAGTTCAATAAGCAGGAGTGAAAGTCTAAATACCATCATCGTTAAAGTCACTAACAATTATCCTGAAAATGAAAAAGCAATTAAAGAAATAGCACAATTGAGCAATATTATTATAATAGATGAACAATCAGAATTTGAAACATTAGTTAAGTATGTTATTAATGGTAAAGAACTTACCTTTAAATCTAGTACCCCTGGTAAATGCACATCTGGGTTTGCAGCTAAGGATAGTCAGGGTAGACCGGGTGTAGTAACAGCTGGTCATTGTGTCTCTGGTTCAAATTCATCAAACGGCACAAACGTAGAATATGATGGTTATCATGTTGGGGATGTTGGCGGAACTTCCACATGGAAATTTTCAGGATCTACAGATGCTGCATTTATTAGGTTGAGGAATCCTTTGTTTGGAACTCAATGGTTACCGACGAGAATGTTTATGAATGGTGATACATATCATGCTGCTTCTGCTCCATCTTCTTATTTAGTCCAAGGAACAAGTGTTTGGATGTATGGTTCTCAATCTGGTAAGTTAAATGGAGTAATTACATCTACTTATGCTACAGTTAATGTGTCAGGAGTTATACTTACAAATACAATTTTGACTGATATTGTTGCGATACGAGGTGATTCAGGTGCAGCATTAACATTCTGGATGTATGCAGGAAGTGCTACTGCTCATCATATAGTTATGGGTGTTCTTAGTGGAGGGAATGATACTATAACTGTGTATACAACCGTTAATCACATTTTTTCTGACTTGAACTTAACAAACTATTGAAAATTGAATAAATAATGAAAGCAGGGAATTTTAATTATGTTTATTGAAATTCCTTGTTTTTGCAACTTATGAGATAAAAGGTGTAACATATGGAAAACTTGCGCTATATTTTTGTGATTCATTTATAATCATTTTGAAGGGGATTTTATGAAATTGAAAATTATTTGTAGGGATGAAAATTATGCTAAATATCAACATATGCTCGAGAAAGCTGGATTTAGTGTCTCAGATGATGCTAACTTGCTTTTTAAAGAAATTGATTTTCAACAAGAGTATCTTATTGGATTCAACACAAAAGGAGAAAAAAGGATAATCAATTATGATGACTTTTATCTTATCGAAAGTTTTGCACATGATATCATTGTTCATACATCATTTGGTGAGTATAAAATTAAAGAACGATTATTTGAAGTTGAAGGGATTTTTGAAAATAGAGATATTATACGGATAAACAAATCCCAAATTATACCTAAAGAAAAGATAATGAAGATTATTCCCCAATATAACTCAAAATTGAAGATACTTCTGAAAAATAAGATTACTGTATATGTATCTCGTATGTATTTAATGAGTTTTCGAAAAAAAATCGGAATGTAGGAGGGTATTATGAATTACTATATTATTGGTTTGGTGGGTATATTAGTAATTTTTACATGTTTTAGTTATTGGGTTAAATATTATTACGATCTTAATTCTTTATTAAAGGGAAAAAAAATCATAAATTTGAAAATAGCACCTATCAAGTTTAACACAATTTTAGTTATCGGACTGCTCTTATTCTTTGGTTCTTACTCATTGATTAAAGTATATGCTCTAGAAAGTGAGAATGATATTTTGAAGAATGAACTTAATTATGAAAGATTTGATGATGGCAGTTTCCCCAATGTTTATATTGAAATGGTCTATAAACAATACAATGTCTTTTTTTCCGGGTATTACTTAGATGAAAACAACAATTATGTTGTATGTCTAACTGAAAATGCGCCATCGGAATTGACTGATATTCTAACAAATCAAAGTATTCAATTTATCAAGGTAACATATAGCTATGCACAACTAAAAGAAGTGTTCAAAGCAATTTCACTTAATATAAAAGAGTACAATTTTATAAGTGTTTCTCTTAATTTTATATCTAATAAAGTTGAAATCACAGTGATTGATGATGGTATTGATTTATCGAAAATAAAAACATATATTGATATAGGTATAGTAAGTGTTAGAATTGGACAAGAAATAATTGCTTTCTAGATAGTGTAATACATAATCATTTTTTTCGATTAATAGAATGCTAAGTTTAGTTACATATTTTGATGAGTACAAATCTATTTGCTGGGTGAGGATGAAATATGTATCAAAATCACTTATAATAATGGCGATTTTGATATTGTATCGACCTTCTTAATTGTGAATTATGACTCAAGTGGCTCAGAGATTCATTGGGAAGAAATCATTATAGATAAAACCATGTTAGTAAAATTTACCTATTTGTTAGAAGAATTCAGTTGATAATAAGTTTTAGTTAGCATGGATTGGTACAGTTGCTAGAAAAATTATGAAAAAAGGGTATATCCATTGCGATATGCCCTATCTTTTTGTCCAAGTCAAGATGGGAAGTCCATCAATGACTTCAGATTTTTCAAACTGGAGTTCAATGCTTCTATCTAGCGGGTGAAATAATCTTTTTCCTGAACCTAAAAGCGTTGGTGTGATTGCAATGATGAATTCATCAATCAAATTCATATTTAAAAGAGATTGAATTAAAAGTCCGCCACCTAATACCCATATACTTTTACCTGTCATCTCTTTTTGCTCTTTAATCGCTTGAATAGGATCTTTTGTAAGCATAATTCGATGATCTTTGATATCTTGATGTGATACAACAATAGAAGTCATCTTAGAGTATGGCCAAGGTTCAAAAGCCTTAATAAAATCATAGGTCATTCTACCCATCACCACTGTATCGACAGATTCCGTAAAAGACTCGATATGTTCTGAAATCTTTTTGCTTTGTTCAAATGGTTTTAAAAAATCAAGTTGGTCATCATCAGATGCAATATATCCATCTAAAGTACATGCAATGTATAATACAACTTTTCGCACTTAAAATCACCTCAAAACCATCATATCACATCATAAAGATACCAAACATTATTTTACTTTTCATGACCTCATCTATCCATAAAGCACCATTTTTTGGTATAATGATAACGGTGATTAAATGAGCACATTAAATGGCGCTAAAAAAGTAATAGATGTCTTAAAGAAAAATCAATATGAAGCTTACATTGTCGGTGGCGCTGTGCGCGACCATCTTTTACGTATGCCTTTAACAGATGTTGATATTACAACCAATGCTAAACCTCATCAAGTAGCAAAACTCTTTAAAACAAAACCAACAGGTTTAAAATATGGGACAGTCACGGTCTTTATGGGATTAGAAACCTATGAGGTCACGACATTTCGAATTGATGGCGACTATTTAGATGGTAGACATCCAGAAGAAGTAACGTTTTCGGATTCCGTGATTGAAGATGTGAAACGTAGAGATTTTACCATCAATGGACTACTAATGACTGAAAAAAATCAAATCATTGATCACGTTGAAGGTAGAAAAGATTTAGACGCTAAACTCATTAGAACAATCGGTAATCCAGAAGACAGATTTAATGAAGATGCCTTGCGTATGATGCGTGCGTTTTATTTTCAATCGAAGTTAGGTTTTCAAATTGATAAAGCAACCAGAGACGCAATTACCAATCTTAAGCACAGATTAAATGATGTTGCAATGGAACGCATGATGAATGAAATGATTAAAGTGCTTAAGGGTCCCTATGTTAAAAAAGCGATTCACTCAATGATTACAACTGGAGTCCATCAAGTCTTACCGGGATTAGAAAAGGGTCTTCTTCATGTGAACCAAATGGAAGAGGTTCCTTTTGTAGATGCATTCTTTGCGCTCTCATTTACACTGAATGGCTCCATTCCACCTCATTGGCCATTTTCAAATAAACATAAACATAAATATGAAACAGCAATGATGCTTGCAAATACGCATCAAGACTTTGATGCCTATACCCTTTATACATATGGAATTGATCACTGCTTACTTGCAAATAGAGTCAATTACATGCTTGGAAGGTCAAAAAACTTAAAGACAAAGATTGAATATGATTATGAGCATTTGGCGATACAAAGCGATCTTGACTTAAAACTTAGAGCAACCGATATTTTAAAATTGACCAATAAAAAAGCGGGTGCTTGGTTAAAGCAACTGCAATCAGAGATGGTCGTACTTGTGCTTAACCACAAACTCAAAAACGAAAAAAGTGAGCTCGAAGCTTATGTTCTTGCTCATGTGAAATGATAAGGAGATTCCAATGGAACTAAATGTCAATCAAACATATCAGATGATTGCAAAAGTAGAAAGCATCAATTCAGGTGTTCATTTTTGCAATACAACTGTCCACACGCTAGACGGGGAACATGTTAATCTCAAACTTGATTTCGAACAGCTTGAAAAAATTTCTTTAGGAAAAGTTTATGAGTTTACAGCACAAGCGATTGTAAAACTTGAAGATGAACTCATCTTAAAGACTTTGACCATTAAACCTGCTGAAGAAGTGTTATCTGATGAAGAGATGGCAAAGGTTTTAGATAGTTTTTATGTCTATGCACCCATGCCTATGCTTGAAATTAAAAAGGGTATTGAAAAATATTTAAATAAAATAGATAACAACATCTTAAAAGAAGTTACAAAAAAGATTTACAAAGAACACCAAAAATCTTTTTATCTTCACCCAGCAGCAACCAAGTTCCATCATGCCTATGTAGGTGGACTATCTTATCATACACTCACGATGCTTAAACTCATTGACCCCTTCATTGAAATTTATCCTTATTTAAATCGCGACTTACTTTATGCAGGGACCATCCTTCACGATATGTCTAAGATAGGAGAAATCAGTGGGGTTGATGGAGAGTATACGAAAGAAGGCTTATTAATTGGTCATCTTGTGATGCAAACGATTGATATCGACCAAGCAGCTAAAGACTTAGGATATCAGGATTCAGAAGAAGTCTTAATGCTTAAGCATATGATTATCTCACACCATGGACAGTTTAATTTTGGTTCACCAAAAAGACCTCAAACAGGCGAAGCATTATTGTTATGGTTTATCGATACGATGGACTCTAAGTTTACTGTCTTAGGTGAAGCTTATCAAGATACCGCTGTTGGCACATTTACACAAATGATTTCAGTCTTAGATAAAATGAAGTTTTATAAACACCATATTAAGTAAAAAATTATCAACACTCCTTAAGGGGTGTTTTTTTTAAGTGAACAAAACCTATCTATTTTCATCTAAGTATCTGACATAATACTTAACAAATCTATTAAAATAAACGAATAAATCAAATTGAATACTTTTTAAATAAATAAGCGTATAATTTTTTATAAAAGATATGAATCATGGAGGCATGTATGGATCAAAGATTGATTCGTTTAATTGTTTTAGGTGTGACAGGACTATTCTTACTAATCATTGGTATTAGTTTAATTACAGGCTATAATGGACTCGTCGATATGGATGAAAATATTGATGCCAAATATGCCCAAGTTGAAAATAGACTTCAAGAACGTTATGACAAAATAGGGCAAGTACTCGGTGCTGTTAATGGCTTGCAGCAACATGCAGAAACCATTTATAACGCGATTACTGCAGCACGTGCTGCATATTCAGCAGCGGCTTCGATGGAAGATTTGATTGAAGCGGATGCTGCACAGGCGGTTGCTTTTACTCAAGTGTTACTTGTTGTTGAGGATAATCCCAATATTACAGCAACCGTTGGCTATGTCGCACTCATTGATGAAATATCATCGATTGAGTCTGCATTATCTGTTGCTAGAAGAGATTATAATGAAGCTGTTCAAGCGTATAACTCAGCAGTTAGAAGATTTCCACGTGTCCTTTATGCAAGTCTTTTTGGATTTGAAAGAAATCAAGCTTACTGGAAATTAGGTGATGGTGCCGATGAGGTCCCAGTCATTGTCTTCGACTAAAAGAAGTTTTTTAAAAATATATCTCTTAATCATGATGATGGCAAGTTTTGCTGTCATCCTTTTGGGTTGTAAATCAAATGATTATCCAAGGCATACCGATGCCTTTTATATCAATGATTATGCAGGAGCTTTCATGGAAGCAACAAGATATAGCATTTTGCTTGAAGGTGAAAGCTTATATGATTTGACTAAAGATTTACCTGAGGGTGGCGCACAAATTGTTGTTGCAACATTCATGGTTGATCACATTTCAGAAATTGAAAACTATGATAAGACTGAAATTTTTAGAGCGTGGAAAATCGGAAAAAATGATATGGGTGTTTTAATCCTTATTTTCTTTGAGAAAACCATCGAAAATGAGATTGTCTATCCAGAATTCCTAGAACTCCAAATTGAAGTTGGCTATCGTATGGAACAATATTTAACCCCAACAAAATTAGGCTTGATGACAGATCAAACAGTCTTTAATCCAGAATACCATGGTGATATGGATTTAGGTGTGATGCATCTCATTTATGAAATGCTATCTGTCATATATGTCGATGCTTATGGCTATGAAAGCTTTAATTATGATATGGAAGACTATGAAGATTACATGATGAGTTATGTTCCAGACGACTATATCTCACAAGAACCCCTAACTTTTTGGTTATATCTTTTATCTCCGTTTTTCTTATCTGGGAATTTAACATCACTCATTCCAATTATAGTTTTCATCATCATTGGTGGAGGATTTGGATATGTGGTGAAAAATAAAGGCGGGGGCGGATCATCAGGTGGTATGGGTATTTTTAGAAGACGCCGTTAAAAAACAAGAAAAAAAGAGGTTGCTCGATTTTGAGCAACCTCTATTCATTTAAATATTAGTTCACGCCGTTTTCTAAGATGTTGAACCAATCGCCATAAAGTGCATCATAGTTTGCATCAAATACGCCACCTGTTGTTGATAACATGTATTCATTAATTTGACGTCTGTTGATTTCTCTAATCGTATTGAATCTTGCTGCACCATTTGCGTTAGCGAACGTTGCATTTTCAAGTAACTTGAAGATGAGTTCTCTTTGCATGTTGGTGTTATTGTATCGTGTTAGAATTGGGTTTAAGTAGTTCGATACAGCTGTTTGAACTTCAGTTGGAAGTACAACGCCTTCAGGCTTCTTTTGTTCAGTTAAGTAGAACTTGATTTGTGAAGCTGTTAAAGTTTCTGAATCTTCATTGTAAGCATTAAGTGTACCATCTTCTGAAACATAACGTCCAGCTTCATCAGATTCTGCACTGAATACTGCACTGACAGTGTTTCTAACAGAAGTTGCTAGAATTAAATGCCATCCGAAGGATGATTGAACATTATCCATATCAGCTTCAGTAATTGCTGTGCCATACATATCTAAGTGTGGGAACTTAGAATCATCATTTTCTTCTAGTGCAAGTCTTGCGTGAATTTCCATAGCACGGTTGTAGAAGACTTGATCAAGTACGCTAGATCCAGTAATAAAGTTTGATGTGTTGGTAATTGGGTTTGGTAAGTTTTCAAATCTGAAATGGAATCCAAGTTGACGGAACTGTGACCAAACAAGCTCGAGTTGATAATCATAAGGAGGTGTTGCACTACCACGTAAGATACGTCCTGAATTGTTGAATTCAGTTGCTAAACCTTGAAGACCTTCAGAGAATCCTTTGTAATCTCCAACCTTAGTATAAAGTAATTCAACGAGTTGAACTAATCCATCTTTAACTTGTTGTGCACCAACTGGACCAAGCTTATCTAAGTATTCTTGTGGATTGTCTGGTGTACCATCGCCATTTTCATCAAAGAAAATGAGAAGATGTGATACAGTAATCGATTTGAAATTGTTGAATTGTTTTTCAGCAAGTGCTGCAAATAAGTCATAAATTTCGTTATCATCATCACCAAAGTGATTTTCAAAATCATTTAAGAATTGTTGTCTAAGTTCTGGGAACACATAAAGTTGGTTTACAGCTTCAGTGTTTGTTCTTGCACCAAATGCTAAGATTAAGAACTTTTCTCTACCCATAGATGCTGGGAAACCAGCAGAAGCAAAGTTGTCTGCAGAAAATTGGCTAATAATTTCTTCGAATTGCTTCTTGAATGTATCCATTTGAGTAGAAGTCACTGTATAATCTTCAGAAGCGAGTAAGAACTTATTCGATACGATATCTAAGGATAAGTTAATGCCATAAGATTTTTCAAGTTTTTCATAGAAATCATCAACTAAAATTTCAGTACCGTTAACAGTTGCTAAGACATCACCACCGCGGTTCTTAGTTGTACCTTCATAACCATAAGCTTGTTCATAGAAGATTCTAATGACTGGATCGTAAATATCGACTTTAATATCTTTATATAAAGCATTGACCTTACCAGAAATATATGTGTTTGATAAGAGTTGTTCAAATAACTTCGTACGAACTTCAGCTTTGATATCAAGTGCAGCTTGAATATCAGAGAATACTTCTTTTTTGTCATCTTCTGGATCTGCAATTAAGATACCATCTTCAGAAGCTTTTTCATCAGAGAGTTTGAAGACTAAGTAACGAGAATTACCAAATGTTTGAATACGTGAAGAATAAGGTCTAACAGAAGTCACATCTTCTGGATCTTCCATGGATGCTTCTGCAGTTAATGTTGTATAAACATGAGTTCTTAAACTTGTATTCATCTTGGTTAAATCATCATAAGTAAGTGTTGCATTAAATGTAGAACCTGCTTTACCAACGATAGAACCATCTAAAGCAACTTCAACTTGTGCAGCTGGATTGAGTAAGTTATAAATACCAACGAAAGCTTCCTTGACTTGTGCTGTTGTCATAGGCTCATCATTTCTACCTGTAGTTCTAGAAGTAGAGATGACATATCGTGTGTAGTAGTTTTGGTAATCAGCAATACTGATTTGGCTACGATCTAAAAGATCAACGCCTAATTTACCAAGAATATTTAAATCTTGTAAAATAGTTCTAACATGACCAAAGCCAGTTTCAGAAGTATCATTTAAATCTACGAATCTTGGATCGTTTTGATCAGCAATTCTAATATCAGGAATATGATACCAACGGCCTCTTGAGTCTGACTTAATGGATGCTTGGTATAATGCTGCGTTTGCTTCGTTTAAGTTAATGAAACGAATGACTAAAGCATCAACATCATATCTATTTTGCATATTGGTCTTATAATAAGTGACTAAGTTTTGTTCTGAAATGAAGTTAGCATGATCTTCGTTATCGACTTCATCGATTAAAAGGTTTTTCGCATATTCTCTTTGAGCACCTCTTAACACATATCTTTCAACTAAGAAAGGAATCACAGAGTAGCCTTCATAAGCAACGTCTAAACCTTGGATTGCAGCGATAACTGCACTGATGCTAATCGTGTTGTCTAATAAATATAGTGAGTCTGCAAATTGCTCGATATTTCTATTGAAGCGATCTAGATTGTCATTATATAATTTTTCAAGGCTTTCCTTATTGGTTGTGCCATGAATTGCATTATTAATGGTATCATCTAGGAACTTGTTGAGTTCTTCATCTCCGCTTTGCAGTAGACCTCTCACAGTTGTAATTTGTTCAGCAAAGATAATTTCATCAACCATGGTTGATAAAACAGAAGCACCTTGCATACGTAGTTGATCATATAATTCTTTTTCCGTTACTGAGATATTTCCAACAGACATATAAACGTCGTCAGAGATATTACCGTAAGGAATTGAGTCTGTGCTTTTGCAAGCAGCTAACGTGAGAATACTCGCGAAAACTAGCACCAGTAATGCGACTTTTCTCAGTGTTTTTATTTGATTCATTTTGAGTTCACTCCTTCAGTGTATTTCATACAAGCAAGTATAATATAGCATTTTTACAGGGGTATTGCAACCACTTTCATTTTATTATGTTAATCTCACATATTTTTGTGATATCATGTAAGAAGGTGATAAAGTGGAAGTATTCGTATTGGCATCTGGATCTAAAGGAAATATGACCTACTTAAAAGTAGGTAATATCAGACTCTTTTTAGACGCCGGAATTAGCTATTTAAAAGTGAAAAAAAAGATGGAATCTTACGGCGAAAACATCTATGATGTGAAGACGCTTTTGATTACTCATGAGCATCACGATCATATCTTTGGACTCAAAGCTTTGCTCAAACAAGGTGCAATCGAAGACGTCTATATGACTAAAGGCACTTATAACAATTTATCTCAAGATTTAGTGGATATGATGCCAGAAATTCATCTCATTGAAGCGGATTTATCTTTTACTTTAGGTGAGATGAAAGTAACTCCTTTTATGCTTTCTCACGATGCAGCTGAACCTGTAGGATTTGTCATTGAAAACCATGTGAAGAAAATGGTTTTACTTACAGATACAGGCTATGTCGATCAATCTTACTATCCTTTATTATCGAATGCAGATTTATACATTTTAGAATCTAATCATAATCCTTTCACACTATTTCAATCAGCAAGACCCTTTTTATTAAAGAAAAGAATCGCTGGTGAAAAAGGGCATCTATCCAATGAAGATGCAGCCTATTTAATAAACCAGCTTGTTCAAAATCGTGTGAGCAAATGGGTAGTTGCTCATATATCAGAAGACTGCAATTCGATTGATGATATCGATATCGCGATCGTTAAGGCGTTGGATGATCCAACCAAAGTTGAAGTGTTTTATGCAAGTCAAGAAGGCTTACCGGTTATCGAATTATGATTAAGATCGTATGTGTTGGAAAACTCAATCAAAAATATCTAAATGAAGGCATCTTATATTATCAAAAGCAGATACCTTTAAAAACTGAGATCATTGAAGTTTCAGATGAATCTACCGTTCAAGGCATGTCTATAGAAGGCGAACGCATCTTAAGTAAAATCAAGGATTCTGATTATGTAATATTGCTTGCCATTGAAGGGAAAATGGAAACTTCTGAATCATTTGCAAAAATAATCGATGAGATAACTACCTATCAAAAAGGTGACATCGTTTTTATCATCGGAGGGTCTTATGGGGTCCATCAAGAAGTTTATGAACGCGCCAATAAAAAACTCTCTTTTTCTAAAATGACATTTCCGCATCAAGTGATGCGTTTAATGCTTATGGAACAAATCTATCGTGCTATGATGATCTTAAAAAATCATCCCTATCACAAATAGGAGGACTTTCATGACTTATCTATTTTGGGATTTTAATGGAACTATTTTAGATGATGCAAAACTATGTTTCGAGATTTTAAATGAAATGCTTATTGAAGAAGAAAGACCAACCGTGAGTTACGAGGATTATTTAAAGATATTTGATTTTCCAGTCGAAGCCTATTATGCAAAAGTCTATGATTTAAATAAAACAAGCTTTATAGAACTTGCACATCGGTTTATTCAAAAATATCAACCAAGAAGTTTAAAGATTACTTTACATGAGGATGTTATAGAAACGATTCTATTCTTTAAAAAGCAAGGAATTAAAAACATCTTACTTTCGGCATCCGAAGTCAAAAATTTAAACGAGCAACTTAAGCATTATAAAATTGATCACCTTTTTGACGAAGTGCTTGGCACATCAGATGTCTACGCGAAAAGCAAAGTAGCTGTCGGAAAAAGATACATCGAGATACATCAAATTGATCCTAAAGACTGTGTGATGGTTGGTGATACGCTTCATGATGCAGAAGTTGCAGAGGCATTAGGGTTTAAAATTATTTTATTCTCCAAAGGACATCAACACCCTGAAAGACTTAAGGATTATCCTTTAATTCATCAACTTAAAGAACTAAGAAATATGATTTAAAATCGCTTAATGAAGCCACTTCTATGTGGCTTCATTTGTTTTTGTAAAAGAAGGATATAATTTTCTTTAAGCGTTTTTATCTATAAATCTGTGACAAGTATTTTAACATCACACACTATCAATCAAATGTAAAAAGTGGTATGATAGAAGTAAAGAAATTCTAGGAGGAAACTTCATATGTCAGAACATGTCAAAACAAAGACGAAAGCAAAAGCTTTTTTTGCTGGGTTTAAGGCCTTTATCACACGAGGTAATATTCTCGATTTAGCGATTGGAGTGATCATTGGTGGTGCATTTGGTAGAATCATTAGCTCGCTTGTCAATGATATCATCATGCCGCTCATCACATCACTCACAGGACAAGCAAACTTTACAGACTTGATTTGGATTGTGAATAATGCTGAAATCAGATATGGTCAATTTATCCAAAACATCGTTGAATTTTTGATTATTGCATTTTCTATCTACTTAGTCATTACTCTCATTATTCGTAGAGAAAAGTTCTTGAAGAAGGCTGCTGAACTTGAAGCACCAAAAGTTGTAGAACCCGAAGTTAAAGTCATTCCTGAAGATATCAAACTATTGACATCTATCTTAGAAGAACTCAAAAAACAAAATAAAAAGAATAAGGAGTAATACATGAAAAAAATTGCAGTACTCACATGTAGTAACGCAGGACTTGATTATCTTGAGTATCCAAAAGACATAAAAATCTTAAGATCAGTCATCCACTTTGGAGCCGATGAAACCTATGATGATTTTGTAGAGATGGATGCTAAAACATTTTATGAAAGAATCACAAAAGATCCTAATGATATTCCAAAAACATCTTATGTTTCCATTGGAAGAATGCTTGAAATTTTTGAAGAACTCGAAGCTGAAGGTTATGAAGAGGCACTGATTATTACGATATCATCTAAGCTTTCTGGACTCTATGAAGCCATTAGAAAACTGGCGACTGAAGTTAAAATTAAGCTTCATGTCTTTGATTCTAAGACGCTTGCATATGGTGAAGCTTATATGGTCTTAGAAGCACATAGACTCATCTCACAAGGTCAATCTGTTGAAGAGATTTTACCAATACTTGAAAAGATTAGAGACAATCACCGTGTCTATTTTGCAGTAGATACACTATTGTATTTAGTTAAAAACGGAAGATTATCTAAGCTTCAAGGTACTCTGGGCACCATGCTTCAAATGAAGCCGATGTTAACCATCGATGAAGAAGGAAAAGTTACAACATTAGAAAAAATTAGAACCATTCATAAAGCACATCATCGTGTTTTAGAAAAATATATTGAAGATACACAAGGGCTGAATGTCTTAACGTATATCTCACATGCTCACGCAGATGAGTATGTTGGGTGGTTTGTTTCAGAAATCAAAAAGGTGTTTCCAGAAAGAGAAGTTATTGTTGCTTATCTAACCCCTGTGGTTGGTGCACATACAGGACCTAAAGCTTTAGGTGTTGGCTATATTAAACTTTAATTAATAAAACAAAAAGGCACTGTTCTTGGGGGAGAGAACAGTGCCTTTTCTCTACTAAATCCTATGGCTGACCATAGAAAGGAAGTATTCGTGTATATAGGTGCTATCGGTGAGTTCAGGATGAAATGCAGTAGCCAGTTGATTGCCTTGTCTAGCAGCAACAATTCGATCTTTGACAATCGATAACACTTCAACACCTGGCCCACATGAGACAATATAAGGTGCTCTAATAAATGTCATCGGAATACTCACTTTATTGAAAAGTGCATGGGTGAAAAAACTACCTAATTGTCTACCATATGCGTTTCTTTCAACCGCGATATTCATGGTCTGAAAATGATGGGTTTCTTGATTGGTGATACGTTTTGCAAGTAAAATCATACCTGCACATGTTCCAAGAACAGGCATACCATGTTGAATGAGAATTTGTATGGGGTCAAACATCTTTAAGTCATGAAGCAATTTGGCCATCGCCGTTGACTCGCCACCTGGCAAGATCAGTCCGTCCATAGGCTGTTTTAAATCTTTAAGCTGTCTGATCTCAAAGGACTTAACACCAAGTTGATCTAATACGTATTTGTGCTCGATGAATGCCCCTTGAACTGCAAGGATGCCGATGGTTATCATTATTTGCCTCGTTCTGCCATTAAAAGTTCAATTTCAGATTCATTAATCCCAACCATTGCTTCACCTAAGTCTTCAGAGACTTCTGCAAGAATTTTTGGGTCATTATAATTGGTCACTGCTTTAACAATAGCTTCTGCACGTTTAGCTGGATTACCAGATTTAAAAATACCGGAACCAACAAAGACACCTTCAGCACCAAGTTGCATCATCAGTGCTGCATCTGCAGGGGTAGCGATACCGCCAGCAGCAAAGTTAACCACAGGAAGTTTGCCGTGTTCATGAACATACTTAATTAAATCGATTGAGACACCAAGTTCTTTTTGAAGCACATAAAGCTCATCTTCGTGCAAAGATTGAATCCGTCTAATATCCTTAGTGATTTCTCTCATATGTCTCACTGCTTGAATGACATCGCCAGTTCCTGGTTCACCTTTGGTGCGAATCATGGCTGCGCCTTCAGAAATGCGTCTTAAGGCTTCGCCTAAATTTTTAGCACCACAAACAAAGGGAACGTTAAATTTATTTTTGTCAATATGATGGATATCATCTGCTGGAGATAAGACTTCACTTTCGTCGATATAATCGATTTCAATCGCTTCTAAAATCTGTGCTTCGACAAAATGGCCAATTCTAACTTTTGCCATAACAGGAATAGAAACGGCTTTTTGAATTTCTCTAATCATTTTTGGATCGCTCATTCTTGAGACACCACCAGCAGCTCTAATGTCAGCTGGAATTCTTTCGAGTGCCATGACAGCAACCGCACCAGCCTTTTCAGCTATCTTTGCTTGTTCTGGCGTTGAGACGTCCATGATGACGCCGCCTTTTAGCATTTGCGCAAGTTCTTTGTTGAGTTTATAACGTTGATTTTGCATAGGGATCCCTCCTTGTAGAATGTCCGTTATTATTATATAATGATAACTGGTATACACAAATATTCAGTTTGAAAAAAAATAAACATACCAGATGAGGTGTCATATGCCTTTTACGAAAAATACGATTTACATGAAACTCTATGAGCAATTTAAAACCATGATCAATGAGAATAAATACCTTGAACATGACAAATTACCCTCAAAAAGAAAACTTGCTGCATCACTTAAGATATCACCTCTCACGGTCCAAGCTGCTTATGAGCAACTCGTGGCAGAAGGTTATGTTTATGCCATTGAAAAAAGCGGTTATTATGTCTCTAAAAAAGTGGACGTTATTCAACAGATCACACCAAAGAAGAAAATTAGTTTTGAAGAATCAGAAAAACCTTTTATCTATGAGTATGAATTCAAAACCAATATTATCGATACGAACCTTTTTCCTAGTGCAACATGGGCAAAACTCACGCGTGAGGTTTTAGCTGAAAATCATCATGAAACCCTCAATGTAATAGATCCTCAAGGCATTTTAAAACTGAGAGAAGAAATCACAAGATATATTGAGGTTTATAGAGGAATTCATGTGGATCCCAATCAAATCGTGATGGGTTCAGGGGGCTCTCAACTTATGCACATCATCTTAGATTTACTCGGTAGAAAGCAGCATTACGCGATTGAAAATCCAAATTATCTTAAAATCTATCATATCTTTAAAGCAAGCGAAGTTAAATTATCTTTAATCTCTTTAGATCAATCTGGACTTATTGTGGATCAACTCAGTAGTTCACAAGCAAACATTGTCCATGTGACACCTTCACATCAGTTTCCAACAGGTGTTGTCATGCCAATTCAAAGAAGAAATGAACTTTTAAACTGGGCGAATCAAAAAGAGGATAGATATATTATTGAAGATGATTATGACTCAGAATTTAGATATCAAGGCAGTCCGATTCCAGCGCTTCAAAGTTTAGACTCAAATGATAAAGTCATTTATATCAATACATTTACAAAGACGCTTGCGCCATCGTTTCGAATGGCATACATGGTTTTACCTAAGAAATTACTTTCAAAGTATCAATTGTTATCAACTTATCAAGGCTGTACGGTCCCTAATATCGAACAATGGATCATGTATCGTTTTATGCATGGTGGATTTTTTGAAAGACATATCAACCGCATGCGTAATCATTATAAGAAAAAATTAGATATTATTTCAGAAGTGATTTCAAACTATAAAGATGTTTTCATGATTGGGGAGGAAGCAGGACTCCATTTCTTACTAGAAATTAGAAGAGATATCGATGAAAAAGTCTTAATTGAACAAGCTAGACAGATGAAAATTGAAGTGACAGGGATTCATCACTACAATCAATTAGTCAATCAAAAAATATCAAATTATCCGACACTCGTGATTGGATATGCAGGTATTCCCATAGAAGATATTAGATTTGTCATGGAAAGATTACTGAGTTCGATGACGATTCACTTGAAAGATAAACAAACCGGAAACACATAAAAAACGAACAATTCAAATGTTTTAGAAAATGATAATATTTTTAGGTTCAAAGTAATTATTACTATAGTATAATGAAATAGAATATCAAACATTTCTAGAAACAAAAATGAAAAGAATCACCTTAAAGCGTTATTGATTATAAAAATTGACATAAGTAGGTACAATCAATGAAAAAAACGGTGTTATATATTATTATAGTTCTTTTTTTGTTTTTACTCAGTTTAGGCATCCAGTTTGCAATTAACATGCAAATAAACCCACTACCGCAACGCCCATCAGGACCTTATAATTCTGGTGGTGGGGACCGTTTACTCTACTATTTTTATAAAACGTCCAAAGGAGAGGCACTACCTGAAGGTATTGTTTTAACAGATGAGTTCATCAATAGTGAACTTTCTGGAACTTTTGATTATATCAACGGACGTTATGATGTTGCCGATTTTAGAGTTCAAGCTTTGGTTAGATTTTATCTTTCCTTTAAGGATGAACTTAATCCCGATACCCAAGAAGATATCAAGCGTGTTTTACTTGATTTTAAGTATTGGATGGACCAAGGTGGAGAAGATTCGATGTGCTATTGGTCTGAAAATCATCAAATCTTGTTTGCATCTTCGGAGTATTTAGTCGGTCAAACATTCCCTGATGAAATCTTTACAGTCGATGGTAAAACCGGAGCTGAGCATATGGAAATGGCTGAGCGAAGAATTAACGCATGGATGGAACAAAGATATCTTTATGGATTTACAGAATGGTATTCCAATAATTACTATCCAGAAGATATCGCTCCAATGTCTAATATCATTCAATTTTCGAATAACAGCACGATGGTTTCGAGAATGAAGATTATTATGGATCTTTTGTGGTACGATATGGCTTCACAATCCTTTAAATATGAAGGCGTAGACCCCGTAACCTTTTTACCAAGAACCTATTATATATTTGTATCAAGTAGTGGCAGAATGTATTCAGATAACCGTGTTTCTGATGATCATGGCAATCGCATGAGACCTTTTATTGATTATGTGATGCAACCCTTAGAAACGAAGGATTTAGCCAATAGCTGGTTTACATCAAGTAGTGGCTTTTTCAATAGTTTTAGACAAATGTCTGAGGCTACCGATGACTTTGGCAATCCTTACTACATTGTTCCAGAAGTTATTAAAGAAATTTTTGATGATGCATCTTCTGAAAAAATCATTCGTTCGACCCAATCTTTAAATGTTGAAGAACTTAAAGGTGAAGGTTTATTAGGCTTAGAAGATCATCAAATCATGATGCAATGGAATATGGAAGCCTTCAGTAATCCTGCAGTGGTTGATAACACGATTAACTATATGTCTAAACACAACATGTTTAGAAATGATTTTCTTAATGACTTTAAACTGGTTAATTTATGGCCTCTTAGACTTTTTAATCTTTTAGGATGGGTCAGTGAAACATTACAACCTTCAACCAATGGTGTTGCTATTGAAAGAGCCAATGTATACACCTATAAAACACCATATTATTCGATGCATACAGCACAAGCCTATCAACCCGGTGAATATGCAGACCAACATGCCATTTCACAAATTAATTTAACGAATCAAGTCTCTATTTTTACCACACAACCCGCAAAAATTCCAAGACGTTCAGGAACTCCAACCTATTGGACTGGCAATGGTAGACAGGGTTATTTAGTCCAAGAAAAGAATGTAAGCATTCAAATCTATCAACCGCCAACAAAAGTTGGATTTATGGAACCGATGATTATGAAGGAAATGACCCATGTCTATTTTCCTTATCAACTCTTTGACGAAGTCGATGAAACAAGATTAGAAGAGGGCTACATTTTTGGTCGAGTTGGTGCAGCAATGATTGCCATTAAAGCCAGATATGCCCTTGAGTTTGTGCCATTTGAAATCAGCAATCAAGAGGGAGATCGTGATGATTTATTGGTGAGAGGTTCTGTAAAGGACACGATTACAGAAAAATATGATCTTGTTCAAAAAGGCGTAGGAGATCACTACTTCGTCATTGAACTCTCAGATACAACAACCGAATCTTTTGGAGCCTTTATTTCAAGATTTTTAAGTAACACCATCACCTATAATAAGGCAGAACATTCAGTTACCTATCAAACAGTACTGAACCAAACATCGCAAATCTCAACGCTCAAAGCGATTTACGCTACCTCATTTTCAGTGAATAATCAAATTTTAGATTTAGAATATTTAAGATTTGAAGGCCCCTATGTCGCACCTCTTGGTATTCAAAGAAAACCTGAAACGATTATCTTTGAATTGAATAGTAGAAGACTTACCTTAAACTATCAAAACTTAACCAGAACGGTCGTGTAGTTATGAAGTTTGGTGTACAAACCTATACGGTGAGACATCTTTTAAAGAAAAAACTCAGTGTCACGCTCACATTACTTAAAAGAAGAGATGTCCATGGTGTTGAACTGGCAAGGATACCCATCAATGATATGACGGTTGCACTACTTAATCAGCATCAAATAGAAGTATTAGCGATTCAACTCACGTATAAAAAATTGAAGAGAAAAGTTAAAAAAATAGTTGATTTTTGCAAGATGACCTCTTGCAATAGAGTCTGTGTTTCTGTTTTGCCTATTTCTGCAATTTTAGGTCAGGAAAAAGCACTCATCAGTTTTGCAAAAAAACTCAATAAACTTCAAAAGATTTATGAAAAACATGAGATTGAATTAGGGTTTCATCACCATGATTATGAATTCAAAAAAGTAGGTAAGTTAACGAAGTTTGAAATTCTTTACCGGGAAACTAATCCAAAAGTCAAATTTGTCTTAGACACCTACTGGGCAACAAAATCTAAGGTCGTTCCACTGGATTTAATCAATCGTGTGGGTAAAAGACTCATGGGGATCCATTTAAGAGATTACAACTTTGACGACAAAACTAAAAAGGCATACGATACTGAACTTGGCAGAGGTACAGTAGATTTTAAAAAAGTAATCGAATATGGTAAAACCTTTGCAGGATATATGGTGATCGAACAAGATACAAAGCATCCGATGCAAAGCATTGATATGAGCATGAAATATTTAAAAAACAATGTTGCACATTTATTTGAACCAAAGGGAGAGACACATGGAAACTAATCAAATGAAAACAAAAGAGAAAGTCATTTTTGCATGGGGAGATGTTTTTGGAGGTGGGGCACAAGCTTTAATTGGCGTGCTTTATCTCATCTTCCTAACGGATATTATTGGACTCAATCCTGCAATCGCAGCAACCGCGATTTTAATCTCAAAGGTTTGGGATGCGATTTCAGATCCTTTAATGGGCATTATCTCTGATAATACCAGAACAAAATTTGGCAGAAGAAGACCTTATATCTTTTTTGGTGGGATCATGGTCATTATCGCATTCGCATTAATGTGGATGCCAATCGGTGGGTGGCAATCTGAAACAGGTAAAGTTGTATTTGCAATCTCAACATTCTTGTTTTACAGTACGATTTCAACCATTATTGCAGTACCCTATAGTTCTTTATCCGCAGAAATTACAACCCATGTTAAAGAACGTAATACTGTCAATGTCTTAAGACTGGTTGTTTCTACTGTAGCAACCGCAGTTTGTACGTTAGTACCAACGATGATTTTAGAATCCTATAAGGCAGGAAGCTTTGGAATTGAAGTATTCTATCTTGCTGTAGGTATTGGTTTTGGATTATTCTTTGCATTACCTTTAATTTTAATAGGTCTTTTTACCAAAGAAAGAGTCGTTATTCCTACGGAAAAATCAGTCTTTGAAGTTAAAACATTTGTAAAACCCCTCAAAGTTAAAGCTTTTAGAGGTCTCACTTATATGTATTTATGCCAAAGTATTTCGATGGATATCTTATCTGCGGGGATTATCTATTACGCGCTTTATGTCGTTAAGGGAAGCCCAACCATTTTCTTAGGCACTTTTATTGGTATTCAACTTTTGATGTTTCCAATCATTAACAAGTTAGTCAATACAGTCGATAAGAAGAAGATTTATTATTTTGGCCTACCGATTGCTATTATAGGTTTTGTCGGGGTTGGATTATATCCAAGTGATTGGCCGATTTTTGGTGCTTATGGACTCACTGCTGTGACTGCACTTGGCTTTGCTGGTGCACAACTGATGAGCTGGATTATTTTCCCGGATGCCGTCGATGCAGGAGAACTCATGCTTAAAGAAAGACCCACAGGATCTTTTTCTGGCATTATGACATTTATTAGAAAAACGAGTAGTGCAATTGCCATTCAAATTTTTGGGATTATGCTTGCTGTATCTGGTTATCTCAAACCAACAGATTTAGAACCGCTCCCGACACAACCCGCTGGCGCACTTTTAGGCATTAGACTTGCCATGTCTTTAAGCTTTGTTTTATTGATGACAGTCGGTTATATTATGGCTCGTAAGTTTGTTTTAACCAATGAAAGAAGCCATCAAGTAAGAAAGTTCTTAAAGCTTAGAGAAACGAAAACTAAACTATCAAAAGAAGAACAAGAAGAACTCAATCTACTAGAGAAAGCTATTTTTTAAGAGGTCATTATGACAGTTAAAGCTGACGTTGGCATGAACATCAAAATGAATAGCAAAAGCTTTAAAGATATCATCTTACTTGAACAAGGAAAGAAGATTGATGAAGCTCAAATTGAAGTCCTGATTGATTTTGTCAATCAGCGTTTTGACTGTGCAGATTTTAGAATGATTGTCTTGATTAAGACCTATATCGCTTACAAACATCTTTTATCTGAGGCTTTGGTTGAAAAAATCAAAGATGCAATGCTAGGGTTTAAATATTGGATGGATGAACCAGGAAGCGATGGCATGTGCTTTTGGTCTGAAAATCATCAAATACTTTTTCATACATGTGAATATTTAGTCGGCCATCTTTTTCCAGATGAAACATTTAAAAATGATGGAAACCCTGGATATTATCATATCGAAAAAGCACATAAAAAAATCATTAGATGGCTTGATTATAAGTTTAGATTTGGCTTTATCGAGTGGCATTCCAATACATACTACGAAGAAGATATCGCACCTTTAGTGATGCTCGTTGATTATGCCAATGATCATGAAATTGTTGAAAAGTCTAAAATGATTTTAGATCTTCTCTTTTTAGATATGGCACTTCATAGTTTTGAAGGCTATTTTGTTGCAACTTCTGGCAGATGTTATGAGGCCCAGAAGAAGGATTCAAATTTACATGACGTTAATGATATTTTAGCCCATGCGTTTGGGATTATTAAAAAAGAATATGATTATGAAAGATTATCAAGTCTTTTCATTTTATCTAAAAACTATCAAGTTCCTGATGTCATCAAAATGATTGCATCGGTTAAAGACCCACTCATTATTAAAGATTCCATGGGTCTTGATTTAAATGAAGTTAAACGTACACTTCAAAATTATGAGATCGATGATTTGGGTATGTTTTTATGGCAAATGGAAGCATTCACCAATCCAGAGTCGATTGATATGACCATGAAAATATTTAATGCATGGAAGCTACAAGACAATAATTTCTTAAAGGATTTAGGTTCAGTCAATATTCCCATTCTAAGAAAACTCAAATTACTTCCTTTCGTTGTTAAACTGCTTAATCCAGCCACACAAGGGGTCGCGATTGAACGTGCAAACACCTATACTTATAAGACGAAAGATTATATGTTATCGACTGCTCAAAAATATCATCCTAAGAAATTTGGTGATCAACACCACATTTGGCAAGCTACTTTACCTAATCAAGTCAACATCTTTTCAACCCATCCGGGAAGCCCAATGTTTGATGATGCAGCCAGAAATTTTTCACCCTCTTATTGGGTAGGTAATGGCATCAATCCGCTTTCTGTTCAAGATGAGAACACCTTGTTTTTGATGTATGATTTAACGCCTAGAAAGGGTTATTTGGAGAAAGAAAGATTACATCTAGTTCACTTTTACTTTCCAATGAAGAAGATGGATCAAGTTGTTCAAAGAGATCAAGTCATCTTAGGTCGAGTGAAGGATTCTTATATCGCCATCATCTCCTCGAAACCCTATGAAGTTAAAGAGGAAGAGGAACTTATTTATTTCGGTAAGAAACTTCAGTTTATTGTCTTAGTTTCATCTAAGGATGAGATGGGTAGTTTTGAAAACTTTAATAAATATGTGAAGTCTTTATCTTATATGTTCTCCAGTCAAAAGGTGAGTTTACAAAATACACATCACTATCTATTAAGATCATCAGGAAAGTTCTTCAAAGATCAAAAGAAAATGTCTCTATCTTATGATCGTTTCGATACACCGTTTGTACAATCGAAAAGAGATCCTAAAAAACTAACCATTTATTATCATAACGACGTCTTATTCTTAGACTTTAAGAATCTTAAAAGGGAGGAAAAATGCTATGCCAGAACAGTCTTATTACCAAAGCGTAGTCCATCTCGCAAACTTCATTAAAAAAACATGGGACCCCAAAATGAAATGGATGTGGGGTGAAGCTTTACTTGGGTATGCTTTAAGTCTTTTAGATGAGCACCAAAAAACAGAGGATTATACAGAGTTTTTAAAAGCTTATTGTGATTACTATGTGAAAAATCAACCGAGAGTTGATCAAAGCGATACATCAGCACCTGGTTTAATTACCTATCAAATGTATAAGAAGACAAAAAATGAGGACTATAAGAAACTCACAGACCGTGTTTTAAACTATATTAAAAACGAACCAAGACTCATCGAAGACTCGGTGAATCATTTAGGCAATAGCCCTGAAGGCAAATTCTATCCCAAATCAATTTGGGTCGATAGTCTCATGATGTTTTCAGTATTTCCCTCACATTATGCAAAAGATCATCAAGATCAAGCGATGATGAATATTGCAGCAAGACAACCAAGAATTATGTCTAAATACATGCAAGATAAAGATTCACATCTTTGGTATCACTGTTATTGGGTTAAACAAAAAACGCATTACCCCAGAAGAAAGATTTTTTGGGGAAGAGGTAATGGGTGGGTGGTTGCGTCCCTACCAATGATTTTAGATAACATTGGAAATCACGAAGAAAAAGATCATATTATCCAAATCTTCAAAAACACCTGCCAAGCGCTTCTACCCTATCAAAGAAGTGATGGCACCTTTGAAACCGTTATAAATAAAGTTGGCAAAACATATAGAGAACTTTCATTTACAGCGTTGGTTGCTGCTGGGTTTATGCATGGGTATCGATTAAATCTTTTAGATGAAACCTATAAAGAAGCAGGCATTAAAGCATTTAAAGCTTGTGTGGATGCACTGATCATTGATGAGGATTCAATTTATATGCCAGAGATATCTGGGCCAACCATACCACTACCGATTTTCCCTTACTTAGGCTATAAACTGATTCCTAGAGGGAAGAATTGGTCTTATGGAATCGCAGCATTAATTTTTGCAGCAATTCAATTTGACAAGCTCTAAAATAAAACCACACAGCGATGTGTGGTTATCTTTTTAACTTGTAGATTTTTCTTTTGAACCTTTTCAAATGGATACCAAATTTTTCGCCAAGTTTCTTTTTTAGCGATCTAAAAAAATCATAGAATAAAATCCAAATCACATAGAATAGAAGCAGGAACTGACTTACATGGACTAAATTATTGAGGAGCGTGTCAAATAAAGATCTTTGAATAAAGTAAATAGCAAACACACCGAGGATCAGTAAACTTAGTATATTTTTCATATGAACAAATACCCCAATACGGCAAAGACAACCAAGTAGATGAAATTTATTTTAATCGTCTTTTTCACATGAAATTCAATTTCTTGAGGAAGCTTGATGTTGGTGTATTTTTTAATGCCTAAAATGATCAACCAAAAAAGATTGAGGATGACCCAAAAGATGGCAAGTCCGATGAAGATATATGCAAATACTTGTAAGACCATCTTAAGCACCTCCAAAGATAGAATCATATAGGTTTTTCAACCCATTAAAAAGATTTCTGAAGAAACCGATGATGTCATCATAGCGGATAAAATTTTTAAGCGTTTCAATCTTATCTAAGAAATTAATGTCAGAAAGCATTTGATCTAAGTTTGAAAAACTATATCGGTTAACTACATAAAGGACGCCAAGTAATATCCCCGCTAAAGTTGAATAGTTTAGAATCTTGTTTGCGAAAATCATGTGATGAATGATACCACGTTTGTTTTCTCGGACAAAACGTCTCACCTGTTCATGATCTTTGGGTTCTTTCGTATAGCAATGTGGACACTTGGTCATGCTTTGGTGATAAAAATGGTATTCATTGGTATCACATTTCTTAGATTCAAAAATCATTTTAGATAAAACACCATGCCACTCTGAAGGCGAAGGTCGATGAATCTTTAAAGGATCTTTTAAATATAAGGCATTTTTTAATGTCTTTTGATAATAATTAGGGAATGTTTCAATCAGTTTTGAGCGTTCTATAATTTCAGCACCAGGCACAAATCCCTTATGGATAAAATAATTATTCTCAACAAAAAATGAGATATTCTTATGGGCAAGCTTATAAGTCCCCCTAAAAGGATGCTCATCATTTAGAATCATGAAGATTATCACTGCAAGTGTAAATCTTATGGATTGTTTGCTGTTGATATCAAAACTCTCAAATTTTAAAGGAACTTCGACTTTCTCTTCCTCGGGTTCTTTTTCTATCAAAGCGTCATGAGACTTCTCAAATTCAAA
The DNA here is from genome assembly GCA_030603805.1 of Acholeplasmataceae bacterium. GTDB lineage: Bacteria > Bacillota_I > Bacilli_A > Acholeplasmatales > Acholeplasmataceae > Peloplasma. The sequence continues at coordinate 130,877 of JAUVXD010000002.1, read as the reverse complement.
GTCAATAACTTCTTTTTCAGGTTTAAGCTCAATCACTTTCGCTTCTTTTTCTTCTAAGGCTTTCTGTTTTTTCTCTTTTTCTTTTTCGAAAGGTGATTTGATTAAATCTAAATCTTTTTGTCTAATGGCTTCAAGTCGTTTTCTTTCTTTTTCCTTTTCAAGATCGATTTGTGCTTGAATTTCTCTTTGATAAGCTTGATACTTGAGCATCAAATAATATTCTTGAGGTAAATACTCTTCCTTTTGAAAACTCATGGACTTAAACTTTTGATCAGGAGTCCCCATCAGAACAACATCAGGAACAAAGACATTTAAATTTTTATCTACAAAAATCTGATTGATTTCAATATGCGTCTCATATTTTTCTAAAACTGAAAACATGGATGCGATATTTCTTGCAACAATCCATTTTGTTTTCTCTGTAATTTTAAGTTTGCCTAAGCGGTTATTCTTAAAGAAATTTTGGAGCTTATATAAAGGTTCTCTTGCAGGTGAAACATAACCAATAACTCTTGTTTTTCCTGAATCATAGATAATATCTTCTGGAGGCAAGAAGTATTGTTTCATCTTTTGATAACTCTTAAGTGCGACATGAACTTCGATTCTTTGATCCAAATGATATTTTTCAATCATCTTGGGATGGAAGAAGATGGCAAGTTTTTTACTGTTTTTTAAAGTATAACTCTTAGAAACCAAGGTTTCATCATAACTATGATTTTCATCAACGATGATGGGTTTATCACTAGTTTCATATTTGACATATTTTTTAGAAATCGTTTTAAAGTGTTCTAATAAATAGTCATAGTCTTTCGTTTGTTCTTTGGCACAAATCGGGCATTTTTGGAAATGATTTGGATAATAATGGGCTTTATGACGTTTACATTTTTTAATGTTATCTTTGACTTTTCTTAATCCATTCACCCATTCATCTGCCGTTGGACGATTAATGACATTTGTATTTTTTTCAAAAGCTCTAATAAATAAATCTTGAAGGTGTTTAGGAAAAAAAGAGAAGGGCATCGCATTTTTGGGAGGGATGATATTGCTATTTTTGGTAAAATAAGGAAATATTTCATTTTCCATATTATAGTTAATCGCATTTCCATCAAATCCAAGAATCCCTTTGATTCTTGCTGAAAAAGGATGAACCCCCATCATCAGAATTTGAAAGATTAAAATCGCAAGCCCATAGTTATCATGATTAGGTATTCTTTTCACTTCTTGGGTAGTTCTCTTTTTAGCTTCAATCACTTCGGGTGGCGTATAGTCTGGCGTAAAGACCTTACAATGGAAAAGTCTTTGTTCAGAAGAAACTTGAAAAGAATCGGTATCTACGACACCAATTTCAAATGCAGGATATACGAAAAAGTCAGAAGTATTGATATCTCCGATGACGGTATCATTTTTATGTAAAAAACTCATCACTTTCGCTAAATTAATCGCGATGACTAATCTGTCATACCACGTAATATTTGGGAATTTTTTTGCTTGAAGTCCTGGAGTGATGACGTGAGAAAGTTGATTTTTAGCCTGAACACGTCTCATTAAATAACCAACAAATTTCTTTTGCTCATCATAGATGACATAACTTGGCCAAGCAATGATGGTTAAACCGTTATATTCAAGAAGTGCAGGTTTTTTACTGACCATTGCCTTAATTTTGGGTTCAATATCAGGCATACGCATCAGTGCACGGTCATTATAAACCTTGACTAAAATATTTGGATTCTTTGCAAGTTTAAAAACACTACCTTCGCCACCGCTACCAATAGGTTTTGAATCATCAACTAATATTTTAGATCCATCTTCAAGATAGTATTTTCTCATGTACCTCTCACTTGGATGAAAAGAAGTGTCTTATCATCATCTGTTTTCTTACCAATACGCTCAGAGGATAAAAAACGTTCCAAAGATTTTTGAATTTCAGTTTGATCATAGTTTTCGTGATCAAAAACTTTAAAAAAGGGATCATAAAAGAGTGCAGAGACCGTTTTATCTTTTGCAGAAATCGAAATGCTTTCAATCCCATCACTCATCAGTGCAACTCTTGGATAGAATTTCTCACACTTTTCGTAAATACCATGTTCTATCGATTCTAGGTTACATATCGAAAACGTTGCGTTTGCAAACTCGCCTCTTTGTTGCCTTGCAATAACTTCGTAGGAATCCCCAATTTTGCCAATCGCTGCGCAATCTCCAACCTGACCATAAAATTGACGATCTTGGATTGAGACAAAAACAAGTAACGTGGCATTTAAATCTTTAATGGATAATCCGCGTTCATTTGCTTCCATATGAAGGATATCATTGACTTCAACATAGCCTTCTTGAATGGTTCTAATAATTTCATCATCAGACATCGAACTATCTAAAGTTCTTGCTAAAAAGTCAACGATAAAACGGGATGCCGTTTGGGATCCAATTTCTGCATGACTGGCACTACCCATCCCATCACTCACACAAGCAATACAAAGCGATTCGTCTTCTATAATGCGGTAAGCATGGGCATCATGACAGGGTGTATCTGTTAATTGATGAGATGTGCCAACAACTGAGGCACCATATAATCTAATCAAAACTAAACCTCAAATTCGAAGACATCATCGCTTGGTTTTTCAAGTTTAAGTGTATCACCAACGCGTGATGAGGATACGGAAGATAAAGATGAAGACACCCATTGGAAGAGTTCTTTAAAGTTTAAACCATTGAGTTTAAAGACACGTTCTGGTGACCCAGATATTTGTCTTAAGCGTTCAATATTCGCATTTTCAACACCAATACCAAAGAAAATGACTTTCTTAGAACTAATCGCTTGTTGTAACATCATGCTTGCTTCTTGGACATTATCAGTGGGTTCACCATCCGTGATGACAAAAAGCCATGGACGATAATAAGATATACCGGCATTGCGATACTCATTTTTCCGGTTTTCAATGTTTTTAAGTGCGGTAACAATGGCTTCACCCATAGGGGTCATGCCATTGACTTTAAGTTCTGGGGCTTGTGATTCAGAGACGGTTGCGAAATTTTGAAGAACTGTGACATTTTGTCCGAAAGCAATGACACTTAAATCAACACGAACCGATGCCAAATCATCATCCCTTAAAGCAGCATAAAGTGCATAAACGCCTTCACTCAGTTGATTGATTGGATTTCCAGTCATCGAATACGATGTGTCGAGTAGTAAAACAACAGGACATCTTGGTTCTGGGTTATCCAGTAAGGCTTCATCCACGACTTCCTTTTCAAATTCGAAATCATTTTTGTTTGTACTCATGATTCATACCTCTTTTTCTATATTTTTTTAAAGCAGAAATAACAAGATCAATGAAACAAGTAATGCTTTAATGCTGTATTTGGTTTTGATGTAAATCACATAAGCAATTAAAATATATAATGCACATAAACCTAAAGTGATGAAACTAAATCCAGCTTCTGAATAGCCTAAGGTATACCCATAAATGAAGAGCACAATGCCAATTCTTAACCAAATATAAAAAGGGAGCTGCTGATTCATTTTATAGAGTTGATATAAAAAAACTAAAACGCCAGATAAGTAAATGGAAGATAAAATGATACCAGCAAGATACATAATATAGAGATGCACTTGAGTTCCCGCTGTGATATGGATAAGTTCTCCCCGACCTACTAAATATCCAATGACACCATAATGAAAAGGTAAATCAAAATAAAGGGTAACCCCTTGAACTAAAATTAAGATGATGATTATAAAAATGAGAATTCTAAAAAAACGATCAACATCAAAAGCACTATACTTTTTTCCAATCGTGTAATGGAATAAATTAAAGTTCAAAAAAAGGAAGAAAACAATCTGAATGGCATAGACCAGTTCATAACTAAAAGTAACGCCCAGTCGACTGCCTAGATATGTCTCATTCCATCTGGTGGCATTGAAAAAAAGATGAAGATAGAAAGCTCCCCAAATGATTGAACCAAAAAAAATCTTGTTTACATGAGTGTTAAACTGATTTTGATTCATGTCAATCCCTACTTACCTGACTTTCTTTTCTTCTATTATAGCACGTATTAGATTTCTGATGATAGAGGCATTAATACCTTCATCGGATATTATTTTATAGAATCCATTTGAATAAATTAATGAATATATAATGAATTCAATCCAACACTGATATTTTATAGAAAAGTAAGATTTGGCAAAGAATCGTAAAGTAAAATACTGACCTATATCTATCCCAATTCAAAAAAACCTAAATAAAGCTTGATGATTACAGGCAATTCATTATTATAGTATTCATTTCCATACTTTTCACATGGAAAATTGAAGTTTTCATATATTTGTTGATATTCGCAAGCATTCAATGAAAAAATAATTTTTTTATCGTAAAAAAGGATAGAAAAAAAGACTAAACTTCGATGATTTATCTCGTTTAGCCTTACTTGAGATTAGATCTTAATTTAAAGATGATAGCAAAAATATATGAGGCATAATTTATGCGTTTTCCATAATGGCAGTTACTGGAATGAGTAAGAATGCAAGCCAAGAAATATGGAATAGATTAAAGAAATAACCAAGGGAGAAAAAGAGGGCAACAGCAATAAATGGCATTATCGCAGTCATTCTTAATTTGTCGAATAAAATGATGGCTAAGACAGGTATGGCAAGGAAGAACTGCCATGCATAGGCCCACCCATTAAACATGATACCAACCACGATAAAAGCTACAAGAATACCTGAAGTAAAAAATACCATAATGAGTGCTTTTACTTTACTTAAACTAGCCCAATCATTATTCCATAGGATATGAATATCACCAAAGATGACACCCATTATGACTGGAACTAAGAAACCTAATGTGCCAGTTGTCCAACTATTTTCAATATAGCCCATGTAGAGATAAAATCCGATCGCGAAGATAAAAGATAATTCATAAATGATTTTGTGTAGTGTGTTTTTACTGTAAAGAATCCCAATCATCGGAATCATTAAAAAGACAAGCCAACCTGGATTCCATAAACCATAAACTTCACCTAAGATAAAGAAAATGACTGCTGCTATAAAAGGTGAGATGGCTACTGGGATTTCTTTTGCTTTTGCACTTAAGATGATAGAAACCAAAGGAATGATGAAGAAGATCATCCAGCCTGGATGCCATAAATTAAACCCAAATCCTAAAATCATAAATGTAATGACGGCAACAAAGGGTGAGAGTGCGATAATGCCTTGTTTAAGTCTTGTTGAAAGTAGGATAGATGTCACTGGGATGAGTAAGAAGACTAACCACCCTGGATGCCATAAATCAAAGTAAAACCCTAAGATAAAGAAAGTCATTAAAGAGATGAAAGGTGTAATAGCAATCAGTTTTGTCTTTATGTTTCTTTCTTTTTGTTTTTTAATCTTTAATGTGTCGATTAGGTCATAAGCAACTGTTTTAGGATCACCTAATAACTTCCACACCTCTTCATCAGATCCTTTAGTGTCTAGTGCATCATCATAAAGTTGACTGTAGTCACTTAATATTTCTTCGATATCTGAGTTTTCTGCTTTAAACTCCACAAGTTGTGCTCTTAGAGCGTCTAAATATTTATTTTTCATGTTCCATACCTCCTAATATTTTAAATACACCTTTTAAGAATGTTCGCCATTCGTGTTCATAGGCTTCTAATTTTTTGTCGCCTGCTTTAGTCAACCGGTAATACTTTCTAGGTGCTCCGATGTTGGTTTGCTCAACGTAGGTTTCAAAAAGTCCTTGTGTTGTGAGTCTTCTTAAAATCGGATATACCGTGTTTTCGTTCACATCAATTTCTGATGATAATCGTTCAATCACTTCAAAACCATACATGTCATGATCTTTGATGAGCGAAAGAATGCACATTTCTAGGATACCTTTTTTGAATTGTGTATTCATGTCATACCTCCTTACTGTGTGTTGCACACTACTATAATAACACCGTACTGTGCAAAACACAATACCTATTTTCAAAAAAAGTTATTTTCTTTTCAAATCTATATCTTGTCAATTTTAAGTGAATGTGATACTATATCTACAAGCAAAGAAAGGTGATTTCGATGTTAACCCATAAAACTGTTGTTTATTATTACGCATATCATTAAACAAAAGGATTGCTAGGCATTCCTTTTTATGCGATAAAAAAGGAACAGCAGGCACATGAAACTCATTCATCCCTCGAGGTTCCTTGAGGGGTGTTTTTATTTTTAAACCAAAGGAGAAGAACGATGATTGTTCAAATGAAAAAAGAAGCAACGAAAAAAGAATATGAAAGACTCGTTGAATTTATTCGAAGTAAAAACTTAGAAATTAAAGACGCATCAAGTGATGATGTGGTTGTTTTCGGCATTATTGGAGATATCTCAGCCATTGATCCTAGTGATCTTTACGCTTTCGAAGGTGTCAAGGAAGTTATCCGTGTTTCAACACCCTTTAAGAAAGCAAGTCGTAGCTTTAAGAAAAAAGATACGATTGTCAAAATAAGAGAAGATATTGAAATTGGTGGAGATCAATTTGTGATGATGGCAGGACCTTGTTCTGTTGAATCAGAAGATCAATTAAGAGTGATAGCCAAAGGAATCAAAAAAGCAGGTGCGCACATGCTTAGAGGTGGTGCGTATAAGCCAAGAACTTCACCTTATGCGTTTCAAGGTTTAGAACTTGAAGGTTTGAAATTGTTAAGAAAAATCGGAGATGAACTGGGGTTAGCCATTGTCACAGAAATTCCTTCAGCTGATTTACTACCTCTTTTTGAACAATATGTCGATGTCATTCAAGTCGGTGCTAGAAATATGCAAAACTTCCACCTTCTTAAAGCACTTGGGAAATCAACAAAGCCTATTTTACTTAAAAGAGGTTTATCTGCAACCATTGAAGAATGGCTGATGTCTGCAGAATATATTATGGCTGGCGGTAACGAAAATGTCATTTTATGCGAACGTGGTATTCGAACCTTTGAAAAATATACAAGAAATACATTAGATATTAGTGCAGTACTCGCTGTTAAAGAAGTTTCACATCTACCTGTCATCATTGACCCATCCCATGCAGCAGGCAGATGGAACATGATTGAAAAACTTTCGATGGCATCGATGGCTGTTGGTGCAGATGGACTGATTGTTGAAGTTCATCATGATCCCGAACATGCCTTATCCGATGGAGCACAATCGCTTAAGCTATCTAAGTTTAGCCATATGATGGATGAACTAGAAAAACTGTCCACAGTTTTAGATAAAAAACTCAAATGAAAATCTTTATCGTTGGCTTGGGTCTGATGGGAGGCTCATATGCCGAAGGACTCAAAAAAGCAGGACATGATGTCTATGGATATGATGCTAATCCAGAAATAATGAATCAAGCTATTTTAGCACATGTGATTCACCCATCAAGTGATTTAACTCTATTAAAAGAATCAGAATTAATAATTTTAGCTTTATATCCAAAAGATAACGTTGAGTTCATCAAATCTTATGGTCATCATTTCGTAAAAAAACAAGTGGTCACTGATCTAAGTGGTACTAAATCATGGATGATGAAAGAAATTGAACACTATCTTCCCGAATACGTTTCTTACACGTCGCACCACCCCATGGCTGGAAGAGAAAAAAATGGGTTTAATGCCAGAGATGTGAACATGTTTGATGGCGCAAATTTCATTATTGTGACTGGAGTTAAGTCTAAATCATCAGATATTGATTTGCTCAAGTCTGTCGCAAACGACTTAAAATTTGGTAAAATAACAGTAACAGATGCAAACACGCACGATGAACTGATTGCATTCACCTCACAACTCACCCATGCACTTGCAGTTGCACTGATGCATAGTGACCATTTAACTGAAACTAAAAAAGCAACCGGCGACTCATTTAGAGATTTAACTCGAATTGCAAAAATCAATGAAGTCATGTGGAGTGAACTCTTTTTAGAAAATAAAGAAGCGCTCATTAAAAAAATCGATGATTTCAGTCATGAGCTCAATGCGTTAAAATCAATGATTGAAAACGATGACCTAGAATCCTTAAAGACTTATTTAAAAGAAGCGAAAGAAAAGAGGAAAGCCTTTGACACAGATTAAGATGCCAAACTATGACATTGTCATCCATGATCACAATCTTTTAGAACTTTCAAAGCACATCAAATCTATTTATAGATATGATGAACTTTTTGTTGTTACTGATCAAAAGGTCTATGCACTTTATCATCAAGAGATGGTTGAGGCTCTTGCATCTTTTCATGTATCTTATGTGGTTGTTCCTGAAGGTGAATCTTCAAAATCACTCGACACTTATCAAAAAGTTGTCGATACCTTAATTGAAAAAGGCATTAAACGAAATCATTTAATGATTGCTTTAGGTGGTGGTGTCATTGGAGACCTCACAGGATTTGTTGCTGCAACCCTTTTTAGAGGTATACCTTATATTCAAATACCCACGACACTCCTTGCGATGGTCGATAGCAGTATCGGTGGTAAAGTAGGTATTGACTTAAAACAAGGTAAAAATCTATTAGGCTCCTTTTATCAACCCAAGCTTGTCTTTATCGATACAAGTTTTTTAAAGACACTACCCCAAAGAGAATATAACAACGGACTTGCTGAAATGATTAAGGCTGGACTGATTGGGGATAAAAAATTATACCAATACTTACTCGAGCATGACACAGTTACGATTAAGGAAATTGAACAGTCTATTCATGTGAAAAGAGAAGTTGTTTTAATCGATCCCTATGATTATAAAGAACGAATGCTACTTAATTTTGGTCACACCTTTGGTCATGCCATTGAAAAGAAGCATTGTTATGAAACCTATAAACACGGTGAAGCGATTAGTTATGGTATGCTTATTGCACTTCAACTTGGCATGACCCTTGGAAAAACAGATCCTAATCTTTACGATGAAGTCAAATCCCTATTCTTAAAGAGAGGTCTGGTTCAAGAACCTCTCTTAGAGATGGAAGATTACAAATCAGAAATCATCCATGATAAGAAGTTTTTAGCAGATGGTTTAAACTTTATCATTGTTCATAAACCAGGTTTTCCTGAAATCATCAAGTTAAAGGCTATGGATCTTTTATGAATATCACAATCATTCCAAAACCTTTAACCGGTAAGTTAGATGTTGTATCATCAAAATCACTTTCTCACCGGTATTTGATTGCAGCAGGTCTTGCTCAAGGTAAAAGCAAAATTCATAACTTATTAGAATCAGACGATTTAATCGCAACCAAAGAAGCACTCAAGGCATTCAATGTTTTAATTGAAGGTCAATGCATCACAGGTCAAGAGTTTAAGAAAATGACGGATATCATTGACTGTAAAGAATCAGGGTCCACTTTAAGATTTATGATTCCGATTGCAATGCTTCAAAGAGAGGTTGTCACATTTACTGGAAAAGGTAGATTACCCAATCGTCCTTTAGATGTTTATTTTGATGTCTTTGACCAAAAACATAATTATTACAAGAAACTCACAGATAACTATTTACCTTTAGAAGTTAAAGGACGAATAAAACCAGGGTATTACAAAATGAGAGGTGATGTCTCATCACAGTTCATTACAGGACTGCTTTATGCACTCCCTTTATTATCTAAAGACTCAGTCATTGAACTTATCTCACCCTTAGAATCCAAAGGCTACGTGGATTTAACCATCGATGTCCTTCAAAAATTTGGCATACATATTTTAGTGACTGACCCTTTTATTTATATCAAAGGCAATCAGTCCTATAAGCCACAAGAAGCAACCGTCGAAGGTGACTATTCCCAAGCTGCGTTTTTCATGGTTGCGGGACTTCTATCTGGTGAAATCGAACTTAAAAAACTGAACCCTCTATCCAAACAAGGTGATGCTGAAATGGTGGATATCATTAAACAGATGCAAGGTGATATCGACTATGATCACTTAAATCGAAGCTATGTGGTTAAACCCAGTCAAACCTATGGTATTGAAATCGATTTGAGTCAAATCCCTGATTTAGGTCCGATTTTGATGGTGCTTGCAGCATGTTCCGAAGGAAAAACACGGTTTAAACATTGTAAACGATTAATAATCAAAGAATCTAATCGATTAGAAGCGATGATTTATAATCTAAAAAAGCTTGGTGTCCCACTAGAACATATCAATGATGAACTGACCATTACTGGTATCAATCAGTTTAAAGGTAATCAAACATTAGAAGGCTTTCATGATCACAGGATTGTCATGGCATTATCGATTGCAGCCATTAAGGCAGATGGACCGATTACCATTACAAACAGTGAAGCCATTCAAAAATCATACCCCAATTTCTTTAAAGACTATCAAGCTCTTGGAGGTGTTATCCAATGAATTTAGAACAACTCAGATTAAAGATAAATGCGATTGACGATCAAATGATGGATCTCTTTAAAGCACGTATGGCGATCTCTCAAGAAGTAGGTATCTATAAAAAAAATCAAGGTCTACCGATTTTAGATGAAAAAAGAGAGCAAGAACTCTTATCACTTAGAAAACAAAAATTAAACGATGAGTCCTTATGGCCTCATTATGAATCTTTTTTAAAGGAAATCATGAGATTATCCAAGGAGGTACAAAAATGAGTGACAGATATGGTTTGATTGGAAAAAACATCGGTTACAGCAAATCCCCCAAAATTCATGAATTCATGGCAAAAAAGTTTGGACTAGATGTGAGATATGATTTGTTTGATATTGAGGAATCAGATATTTCTCAACTTTTCAAACATATGCGTAATGGCACATTTAAAGGCTTCAACGTCACGGTGCCTTATAAACAAACAGTGATGAAATATGTCGATATCTTAACACCAAAGGCATCACGTATTCGTGCAGTTAATACCATTTATATGAAAAATGGAAAAATTGTGGGTGATAATACGGATTATGATGGTTTTTTAGGATTGTTGACCAGAAACCGTGTCAATGTCAAAGATAAAAACGTCTATATCTTAGGTGCAGGTGGCGCTGCGAAGGCTGCTTATATTGTTTTATCGGATTTGGGCGCGAAAATCACCGTCGTTTCTAGACAATCTCAAGGACTTGATCCACTTTTCCAAAAAGTAACAACCTACAAGAAATTAAACCCATTTGATGTGGATATCTACATTCAAGCCACCCCCATTGGAGCTTATCCAAATGTCGAAGAATCTGTGTTAACCAAAGTTTATGTCGAAAATCAAACGGTTGTTGACCTGATCTATAATCCGATGGAAACTAAAATCATGAAATATGCCAAACTCGGAATTGGTGGACTATATATGCTCATTATTCAAGCATTAAAATCCGAAGAGATTTGGTGGGAAAGAAAAATTGATATTACCGATATGCTCGTTTCTGAACTTAAGGAAGTTATTTTCAAATGAACACTTATGGCACATTATTTAAAATCACACTTTATGGTGAATCCCATCAAAAAGCAATTGGTGTCGTCATTGATGGCATACCCGCAGGAATAAAAATTGATTTAAATCAAATTGCTGAAGATTTAAAGAAAAGACAACCTGGCGCTATCGGTACAACACCTAGAAAAGAAGCAGACCTTTTTGAAATCACCTCAGGTATGTTTCAAGGACACTCAACGGGATCTCCAATTCATCTCATGATTGAAAATACCAATGTTCAATCTAAAGATTATGAACATTTAAGAAAACATCCAAGACCAGGTCATGCTGATTTTGTCTCTGAAGTGAAATATAAAGGGTATCAAGATTATCGTGGTGGCGGTCGTTTTTCAGGCAGACTCACCGCGGCATTGGTTGCTGCTGGGGCAATTGCTAAAATGATCATACCTTTTAAAATTGAACATCAACTCACGCAAGTGGGTAGTTTAACGGACATGAGCAAAATCGATGATTACCTCTTAGAAATCGCAAAACAAGGCGATTCTGTTGGTGGAACGATTTTATTAACAGTTAAAGACATGGTTGTTGGAATCGGTGAACCCTTCTTTTCAAAACTCGATGCTGAAATTGCTAAAATGATGTTTTCTATGCCAGCCGTCAAGGCAGTAAGTATTGGTACAGGGTTTGAAGGGAAAACCATGTTGGGTAGTGCTTTTAATGATGAAATCATCAATGATAAAGGATTGACTAAGACCAATCATAGTGGAGGTATCACAGGTGGTATTTCTAATGGAAATGATCTATTGGTTACAGTCATGATTAAACCAACCTCAAGCATCCAAAAGGCTCAAGACACGTTTGATTTTGAAACATATCAAACCAAATCTTTAGAAATTGGCGGAAGACATGATGTCTGTATCGCAAGAAGAGCAGGGATTGTTTTAGAAAATGTGCTCGCCATTGTGCTTGCTGATCAATACCTCATGTATAAGGCTTATCAATAAGGGCGCAAACAACGCTCTTTTTTGTTGCATATTCAAGGGAATTAGGGTAAACTATATATGAACATATGAGCAAATATTCATATGAAGAGGAGTTTTATATGAACAAATATCAATGTGAAGCAATCATTATTCACGAAGATGCCATTAAGGAAGTTCAATCTCATATCCTTGATGAAAAGACAATTCTTGAAATGTCTGATCTTTTTAAAGTGCTTTCTGATCCCACAAGAATTAGAATTCTTTTTGCACTTGAAAAACAAGAACTTTGTGTCTGTGATATCTCAGTGATTTTAAATATGACGCAAAGTGCGATTTCTCATCAACTTAGAGTTTTAAAACATGCCAATCTTGTAACCTTTAGAAAAGAAGGTAAAACAGTTTTCTATCAATTAGCCGATGAACATGTGCATTTGATTTTTAATCAATCAATTGAACATATTAAGGAGGGATAACATGAAAAAAACATATCATGTTCAAGCCCTAACCTGTGCAAACTGTGCACTTAAAATTGAAGAAGCATTTAAAAAAATTGATGGTGTCAAACTGGCGCGTGTTGATCTTGCTGCTGAAAAAATTTATCTTGAAGGTAAGCTTGATCAAATTAATGCTCGTGATTTAGAAACAATGGCACAAACAATTGAAGACGGTGTTAAAATCTTTGATGAATACACACCAGATCAATTAGAAGATCATTATCTATCGACTCAAGAATGGATACTCTATGGATTCGCGTTAGCATTCATGATTTTAGGATATATCCTAGAGAAAATGACAAATGGAAATGTTTCCCCAATCATTTATGTGCCTTTTTATGTGTTCTCATATGTAGTCTTTGGTGGACAAGTCATTATTAAAGCAGTTAAGAATATTTTTAAAGGACAATTTTTTGATGAAAACCTCTTAATGACCCTTGCAACCTTAGGTGCATTTGGAATCGCAGAATTTGTAGAAGCGATAGCCGTTATGCTATTTTATCGAATTGGTGAACATCTTCAAAATCGTTCTGTTTCAGAATCTAGAAGAAATATTAAAGAACTCATCGATGTTCAACCCACGATTGCACATTTAGTCACAAACCAAGGCATTTTTGATATTGATCCTAAAAAACTTGAGGTTGGACAACAGATTATCATTCGTCCAGGTGAAAAAGTTCCAGTCGATGGTATTATTACAGAAGGAAGTTCTTGGTTAGATACATCAAGCATTACGGGAGAGGTCCTTCCAAGAGATGCCTATGAAGGTATTGAAGTCATCTCGGGGTCAATTAATACCTCAGGGTTAATCACCGTTCAAGTTCAAAAGAAATATGTGGATTCCACAGTTGCTAAAATTTTAGATTTTGTTGAACATAACGCATCTAAGAAAGCAGATGCAGAAAAATTTATTTCCAAATTTGCAAAAATATATACCCCCATTGTTGTCCTGATGGCGCTCCTCTTGGCGTTTTTAGTACCTTTAGGATTATCTTTATTTACTGTAGAAACTTTTGGTCATTACTTTCCGATTTATTTTGAACGTGCTTTAATCTTTTTAGTCATTAGTTGTCCCTGTGCTTTAGTCTTATCGATTCCGCTTTCCTTTTTTGCAGGCATTGGTGCGGCATCTAGAAAAGGGATTTTATTTAAAAGTGGTAGTGATTTAGAAATGATGAGTCAAATTGATCATTTCGTCTTTGATAAAACAGGAACGCTCACTAAGGGAGAATTCAGTGTTTCAGCAACCGTATCTGGTGAGCCAGAATTAATCTTAGAATATGCAGCTCATGCGGAATATCACTCCAATCATCCCATTGCAGCGTCTTTAATTAAAGCATATCAAAAACCTCTCGATGAGAGCTTAGTCTATTCTATCAGAGAAATTGCAGGTAAAGGTGTTGTTGCAAACTACAAAGGTATTCAACTTTTAGTTGGGAATCATAAGCTTTTAGATGATTTTAAGATTCATTATTTAAAAACCCATGAAATTGGAACCATTATTTATGTGGTTGCGGATAAAGAGTATATGGGCTATATTGTGATTAAAGATCAGGTAAAAGAATCCTCTAAAAAGATGGTTCATACACTTCTTCGGTTAGGTAAAAAAGTCACCATGGTCACAGGTGATTATCAGACAGGTGCAATGGATGTATCTTATATTTTAGGCATTGATGATTATTATGCCAACTGCTTACCAGAAGACAAAGTCCAAATCGTATCTGAACTTTCTAAAGACTCAAAAACTGCTTTTATTGGTGATGGCATGAATGATGCACCAGTCTTATCGATTGCAACCCTAGGGATTGCGATGGGAGGTATAGGCAGTGATGCAGCCATTGAAGCAGCAGATGCCGTGATTATGAATGATGATCCATATCAAGTGATTGCTGCACTCAAAATTTCTACAAAAACGATGCGCATCGTTTATCAAAACATCGTGATGGCTCTTGGTGTCAAACTGATTGTCTTAGTTTTAGGAGCTTTAGGATATGCCAATATGTGGCTTGCTATTTTTGCTGATGTTGGTGTCTCCATTCTTGCAGTCTTTAATGCGATTCGAATCTTTAAAACCAAGGTAAAAATCAAAGACAAGGTATAACACTTGATATATGATAAAGAAATCGGAGCCACTGTGGCTCCGATTTTGTTACTCAAGTTCCAAGTATTTTTTGGTTTCGATTTTCTTAGATTCCCTTGGGATAACAATCGTTAATACCCCTTTATCAAAGGAACCTTTAATATCTTCTAAGTGAACATCGCCTACATAGAAACTACGTCTCATGACACCATAATAACGTTCACGTTTAATGAATTTGCCTTTAGGGTCATTTTGATTGGTTTCATTTTTTCTTTCAGCTTCCACTAAAAGATATCCATCATTTAGGCTCACTTTGACATCTTGTTTATCAAAACCAGGCATTTCAATGGCTAATTCGTAGCCTTGATCATTTTCTTTGATATCTGTTCTCATGGAGACATCATTGCCAAATGGTGTTGCTCTTAATTCATCGAACAAGCTATCAAAGAAGTCTCGGTCCTTTTTGAGTAAACTCAACATAAAACATCGCTTCCTTTCAAATTGTTCTTGAACTTATATATAAGTTCATTTATATCATATCACAAAGTATTGGCACTGTCAATAGTTAAGTGCCAATTTTTGATACAAAAATGAGATTTATGTGTGGATCTACGGATTTGTAATATAATAAAACTAGGTGATAATTTGGAAATCAAGTTAGAAGACGTTAAAGGCGTTGGACCACAAAATATAAAATATTTTAGAAATCACGGCATATGGTCAACTTATGACCTTGTTTTACACGTCCCTAAAACCTATGAAGATTTCTCTATTACCTCAATTGATGAACTTCATCATAAACAAAGTATCACATTAAAAACCAAAGTGGAAACCCCACTTAGAATGATTCGTGGTGGAAAAACTGAGCGTATTATCTTTCGTGTTAAGGTGTTTCATCAACTACTTGATGTAGTCGTCTTTGGTAGGGGTTATCTCTTAAAACAAATCAATCTACATGATGAAATTATTCTAAAAGGAACTTATGATTTATATCGCGAAAGTATCAATGCATCCTCAGTTACTTTATCAGAAAAACAGACTGAAATTAAACCGATTTATGGTATTGAAAATCTTCATGATAAATCAGTATCAAACATCGTTAAGACAGTGTTTGATGAGCAATTAGTGAGCATCTATGAAACTCTACCTAAGGAAATCGTGACATCTAAAAATTGGATGTCTCGAAAAGATGCATACCACATGCTTCATTTACCTAAAGACTTTAGTGATATCGAAAAAGCGCGACAAAGACTTAAATATGAGGAAGCATTTTTCCTACAACTTAAGCTCATTTCTAAACAACCAAAGTTTCACGAAAGACCCCCAAAAGCTTATGATATTCAAAAGGTTAAGGATTTCATTCAAACGATTCCTTATGAACTCACAAGTGATCAAAAAAATGCAGTCAACGATATTTTTCGAGACTTTAAGAAAAATCATTCGACCTATCGCTTGATTCAAGGCGATGTAGGTTCAGGAAAAACGATGGTTTCGATGATTGCCATTTTAGCCATTATTACAGCTGGTGAGCAGGTTTCCTTTATGGCTCCTACTGAACTTCTTGCTAAACAGCACTTTCAAACATTTACCATGATGCTTAAAGATGTGAGAATCGCTTTATTAACGGGTAAAACAAAAGATAAGGAAACATTAAAAAAACAGATTGAACACCATGAAATTGATTTAGTCATTGGCACTCATGCGCTGATTGAAGAGGATGTTAAGTTTGCAAAATTAGGCTTTATCGTCATTGATGAGCAACACAAATTTGGTGTAAAAACAAGAGAAGAATTGATTTTAAAATCGAGTTCAAAAGATGTTCTCTATTTGACTGCAACTCCCATTCCAAGAACTTTGGCTTTAATTGAGTACGGTAATCAACACGTTTCAATTATTAGAGAAAAGCCCAAATCTAGACAAGTCATTCAAACAAGATATATCACTAAACCAACCATCTCAGAAATGTATGATATGATGTATTCGGCAATCATTAGAAAAGAACATATCTTTTTGGTTGTTCCTGCAATTACATCATCAAAAGTATCTGATAACATTGAAACTGTTTATGAATCAATTAGTGCAGAATTTAAGGTGCCTATCTTTGTGCTCCATGGGAAACTTACGCAAGAAGAAAAAGATCGTATGATGGATCACTTCATCTACACACCAGGTTCAATTATGATTGCAACCACGATGATTGAAGTGGGTATCGATATTCCAACAGCAACACTCATGGGCATTTACTCAGCCGAATCATTTGGATTATCCCAACTCCACCAACTCAGAGGTAGAGTTGGAAGGGGGAATCTCCCTTCATTTTGTTATCTCATTTCTGAAAAAGAGGATATAGAACGATTAGAAACTTTATCTAAAACAGATGATGGATTTAAGCTTGCAGAGTATGATTTAATTGAAAGAGGACCCGGAGATTTTTTAGGATCGCTTCAAAGTGGATACATTGATTTTAAGTTTCTAAGCCTTCTAACGGATGAAAAGATTTTGCTTGAAGCTCAAAAAGATGCAGAAACACTCATTTCAAAACCAGATTTTAAGACTCATCCAGATTATCGTTATTTAAACAAGTTCATGACGGACACCATGAAAATATGATATAATTAATCACATGAAAGAAGGGATATCATGATTCGCTTAGCAGTTGATGGTATGGGTGGCGACTACGCACCAGAACCCATCGTATCAGGCACATTACTGGCCTTAGAAAAATTTGACAACATTGAAATCACGCTTTTTGGTGATGAAACCAAAATGGCACCTTTTTTAAAGCAACACCAGAGATTAAAAATCGTTCATACACCCCATTATCTTGAAATGGGCGAAAAAGATCCCATTAGACAATATCGATCCAATAAAGAGATGTCGATGTTTATGGCCATGCAATACGTTAAAGATGGTCATGCAGATGCCATCATTAGTGCAGGACCTACGCAAGCCCTAGTGGTTGGAGGACATTTTATCATTAGAAAAATGCCAGCCATGAAGAGAGTTGCAATTGCACCGATTATCCCATCATATGATCAAAGGGGTAGAATCTTAATGGATTCTGGTGCAAACGTTGATTTTAAGCCTGAACATTTGGTTGATTTTGCAGTTTACGCAACCATCATGGCAGAAAAAGTCTTAAAAAGAGATAAACCTACAGTTGCCTTAATTAATATTGGAACTGAAGAAGGTAAGGGTAGAGAAGAAGATAAAGAGACTTTTAAACTCTTAAAAGCTCATCCAGATATTAATTTTTATGGCAATTTAGAACCTAAGGAAGTTTTCACCACAGAAGCGGATATTTTAGTTTCTGATGGTTTTACTGCAAACATCGTCATGAAAACAATGGAAGGAACAGCTAAAGGATTAGGTCAAGTTTTAAAACGTGAAATTAAGTCCTCGATTTTTGCTATCATTGGTGCACTCTTCATGAGAAAAGCGCTCAAACGATTTAAAAAATCATTAGATGCATCTGAAATTGGTGGTGCATTACTCATGGGGTTTAATAGTGTCGTGATTAAAGCACAAGGCGCTTCAAAATCATATGGTTTCTTTAATGCGATTCGTCAAGCGAAAGAAATGGTTGAAGCCCATGTCATTGAGCTCGTCTCAGAAGCACTCTCAAAGAAGGAAGACCAAGGCGAATGAAAGAACTATTGGAGATGCTAAATCTCCCCTATAAAGATGAATCCCTTTATGAAACAGCACTCACACATTCATCTTATGCCAATGAAAATCATACTGAAAAGAATGAAAAACTTGAATTTCTTGGTGATGCTGTCATTGAACTACTCATGAGTGATTATCTTTATCGTGAGGATTTAGCAGATGAAGGCACGATGACCAAACGCAGAGCCCAAGCTGTCTGCGAGGAAGCGTTATCGATTTATGCTTCAAAAATAAAACTTAAAGATTTTTTAAAATTAGGTAAAGGCGAAGCTGCTAAAGGCGCCAATGCTGCTATGATTGCAGATGCTTTTGAAGCTATTTTTGGTGCAACCTATCTCGATCTAGGATTTAGAGAAGCTAAAAAGCTATTTAATAAGATTGTAGTCCCTCATTTAAACCATGTTTGGAAAATTAAAGACTACAAATCAACCCTTCAAGAATATATTCAAAGTGGGGATAAAAGAAATATCAGTTATCATATCATTAAGGAATCTGGTCCTTCGCATGATAAAGCTTTTGAGGCTGCAGTAAGACTGGATAATATCATCACACTGGGTGTTGGAACTGGAAAAACAAAAAAAGAAGCAGAACAAAATGCTGCGCATGATGCACTCAAGAAGGGAAACTATGATCTTAAAGAAGCTGTTTGAGGATTTTGATCTTTCCATCGAACGTATCTTAATCAAGGAGTATAAAAGACTCAAACTTACCATGCAAGAGATGTCTGTTTTGCTTGCTCTTTTTTCGATCTATAAAAAACGAAAGAATTTTTCAACAGCCTCAATTGCAAAACGTGTTGAACTTTCTACAGAAGAGATTGGAAAAGCCGTAGAATCTTTAATGGATAAAGGGTTTTTAACCATTGAGTTAGAATCTAAAGATGGCAAGCAAAGAGAAATCTTTAATTTAGATCAAACATTTAAGAAGATTGAATCTCTTTTTATACAAGATGATTTAGATGAAACAAGAGCAGCTCAACAATCAGAAATTGCTGATACCATCACCTTAATCGAACAAGGTTTAGGTAGAGGTTTACTCCCTTATGAACTTGAAAACATTAGAAGATGGTACGATGACAAAGCCTTCACACATGATCAAATCATCAACGCCTGCAAACAAGCATCAGAACGTATGAGCATTAAATATGTTGAACGACTTTTAAATCAAATTATTCCTGAAAAGATTTTAATTGATCAAGACGTCGATCAAGCATTAGATGAACTCTTCAAGAGTATGAAATGAAAAAAGAAACGATTATTTTAAATGCGTTAGACCAAATGTTTCCTGATGCTCATGTCGAACTTACGCACAACAATGACTTTGAACTTTTGGTTGCTGTTGTCTTATCTGCACAAACGACTGATGTTGCAGTCAATAAGGTCACACCCAAACTTTTTGAAGCATACAAAACACCCAAAGCATTAGCAGAAGCTAACTTAAAAGATGTTGAGTCTTTCATTCAAACAATTGGGCTTTATCGAAATAAAGCAAAAAATATCATCATGCTCGCAGATCAAATTCATAGAAATTATCAAGATCAAGTCCCTCAAGAAAGAGAAGCACTTGAATCACTTCCTGGAGTCGGTAGAAAAACAGCGAATGTTGTATTATCTAATGCCTTTGGTGTTCCTGCAATTGCAGTTGATACGCATGTCGCAAGAGTATCTGTTCGTTTAGGACTTGCAGACTTAAAGGATAGTGTCTTAGAAATCGAACAAAAACTGATGAAAAAATTTCCAAAATCTAGGTGGCAGCAGTTACATCATCAGCTTATATTTTTTGGAAGATATCATTGTTTAGCAAAAAAACCTAAATGTTTTTCATGCCCACTTTATGATTTATGTCAATATCCCAATAAAACAACAAGCTAAGACCTCTATGAGGTCTTGTTTTTTATAATTTATTTTGATTAAATGGGCCTTACTGTGCAAAAATTATATCAAAAATAAATACGTCTTGGAGGGAACATGGAATTTAATGTCAGACAGTTTAAAAAGTATGCTGCACGAAGGAAAGAAGACTTAGTTTATGAAGCCAAACCGATAGGTTCTGCAATCAAAATGCGAAGAAAAGAGCTTAAAATGACACTTGAGGAAGGTTCTGAAGGCATTTGCTCAGTCTCTTATCTATCTAAGTTAGAAAACAATCAAATCGAATGTAATGAACAATTCTTAGAAAAACTTTTGGAAAGATTTAGTATTAAAGAGGACTATGCAAGCCCAGATCCTTCGTACCAAAAGGATTTAAATCATCTTTTAGAATCACTTTTTCATCATGATGTCTTTGAAATTGATTTAGATAGTTCATATCATGACCGTATCGATCACCAAGCATTGTTGTTACGAATGGGGTATCACTTTACAAGAAAAGAATATCAAAAAACTCAAATGATCTATGATGACATCAAATCACTGATGACTGTTTTATCGGACTTAGAATTTTCCTTGATCATCTTAATGATTGCAGAAATGCTTTATCACAAGGAACGCTATCAAGATGCCTTTGAAATCACTAAGATAGCGATTCAAATCGAAGACGTTCCAGAAATGATTAACTTACTTATTCAAAGTATTCGCATTAAAATAGCCTTTAAACTCAAACATTTTGAAACCGTGTTAAATGATTACCATAAATTCATTTCGACAACTATGAACAACTATCATATGCATTTATTTGAAGATATTAAGAGAAAATCGATTGAGTTTGAATCGGAGTTTGTCAGGCCTGAAATCTTAAAAAGAAAAATCTCTCACATTAAAAAACTAAGCAACACTGAAAAATTAATTTCACTGATTAAAAGCCATTATCATCACCAATCTTATGAGATGGCATGTGAACTTGCAGCTAAAGAAAAGAATTTTCATCCCGAAATCAAGATTTATCAGTTACTTGCTTTAGATGCACTTGAACAAAAAGAAACTATCCTTAAAACCATTGAGTCTATACCTTCAAGCAGTCTCACATCAGAGGCATTAAATAAATTAATCAAACATCTCTTATATAAATACACCTTTGAAAAAAGTCAAATCATTCATTATTTAAGACATGAAGTCATCGGATTAAATCATTTGACAGATCATATGGATGTTTTGGAATACTTAATGTATGATACACAATCCTTATTTTCATCATTCCAATATTATAAAGAAGCCAATCAAACCATTACTGAGTTGATGCCCAAAATTAAGGCATTGAAAATGGCATGATGGCGTGATTTTCAAAGATTAAGGACTTTTTTCTTAATCTTTTTACTTTTCGTCCACGGATTCATGCATTTCATCTCGAAAAATTGACTAAAAATCATTTTTCTTATATACTGTTTTTGGCTAAGGAGGGAACGACATGCGAACAATCAAATTATTCAACTTAGCAAAGGGCTTTTCTGTACTCTTTCTGGTGGCTGCATTTCTCACAGCCTTTCACCAATGGACTTACTCAAATGTTCCCTTATTCACACAATTTTTAATCAAGACACTCTTAGAAGTTCCAGGCATTGCACCTGGCAATGTCTCTGTTGGGCAAGTCAATTTGCCACAGTTTCTCATCAATTTCTTTCAATCTGATGATGAAGTCATGGGGATTGTTTTTAGAGTTGCCATTTCACTGATGGTGCTTCAACTCTTTAGATTTTCACTGAGATTTGTTGAAATGTGGCTTAAAGGTGATCTTCAAGAACGTGTATCTGAAAAGATGCGGATTCGTTTATATCAACACATTCAAGATTTAAACTATGAATTTCATAACAAATCAGATAGTGGCGATTTAATCCAAAGAGTTACATCCGATGTTGAAACCACAACAAACTTCTTATCGGGCAGAATGCTTGATGTCGTACATTTGGTTGCGACACTCTTTTTTGGTGCGTATCAACTAATATTAATTAATCCAACCATGGTTTATATTACGCTCGCCATTGTCCCATTTATTGGTATTTCTTCAACCATCTATTTCGTTAAGATTGAAAAAATCTTTGATGATATAGAAAAAACAGAATCGAAGATGATGACTGTCGTTCAAGAAAACTTATCTGGTGCACGTGTTGTGAGAGCTTTTGCAAATGAAGCTTACGAAATTAAGAAAATGGAAACCAAAAATAGTGAGTACCGTGATGCACTCAAGCGCGCGAATAAAATCGTTGCGATTTATTGGGGTGTGATGGACTTCATCGGGATTGGGCAGTATTTAATCATTATAGCGATTGGTTTTTATGCCATTCAAAACAATACGATGGATGCTGCTGGCGTTGTTGCATCAGTAGCTTTAGTTGGTATGCTTATTTGGCCGATTCGTGGTTTAGGTAGAATCATCAATGATTTTGGTAAAGCACTTGTCGCATCCGATCGTATTAATGAAATCTTAGATAAACCATCCGAATACCTAAGTGATGGTACTCTAGAGCCAACCATTAAAGGTGGTATTGAGTTTAAGAACGTATCCTTTAAGTTTTCTGATACCAATGAACATTTATTAAAAAGTGTGAGTTTTAAAATCAAAGCCGGTCAAACAGTCGCCATTATCGGTAGAACTGGATCAGGTAAATCAACGATTATTAATTTATTACTTCGTATGTATGAGTATTTAGACGGTGATATCTTAATTGATGGCACATCTTTAAAAGACATTAAGAAAAAGCATATTAGAAATCAGATTGGTGTGGTCTTACAAGATCCATTCCTTTATTCGAAAACAGTGTTTGAGAATATCGCGATTGCCCATAAAAATGTGGATAAAGATCGTGTTTATGTCGCTGCACAAACAGCAGCATTAGAAAAAGACATTAAAACCTTTAAACAAGGCTATGAAACCATTGTTGGTGAAAAAGGCACAACATTATCAGGTGGGCAAAAACAAAGAGTTGCGATTGCACGAGTCTTAGTTGCAGATAAGCCAATTCTCATTTTTGATGATGCATTAAGTGCAGTTGATACGAAAACAGATCTCATGATCCGCGAGGCACTCCTTAATAAAACGTATAAGCATACCACCATTATCATTACACATCGTATTACAACCGCTAAGGAAGCTGATCAAATTATTGTCTTAGATCAAGGCAATATTGAAGCGATTGGCACGCATGATGTTTTATCCAAGCAAGAAGGCTTGTATAAGAAATTATGGGATATCCAAGGCAAGCTCGAACACGAGTTCGAAGCGTTACTGAAGGCAGGTGACCCTGATGTATCAAGATGATCAGGACATACAGTATAAGGTCCAGCTTTCCACATGGAAAAAAATCATTAGTATTATATTTAAATCGAAAAGACATCTGATTTTACTGATCATTTTTTCAGCATCGATTGCCATATTAGATGGCGCATTCCCCTTATTTACTCGGTATGCAGTCGATAAGTTCTTTATTGCTGGAGAATATGAGACATGGCCATTATTTGCCTTAGGCATGTTTGGTTTAGCGGTTGGCTTTGGACTCTTTGTTTGGGGATTCATTCATCAAGCGGGGATTATCGAAGCAGAAGTCAGCTATGAACTGAGACGTCAAGCATTTAAAAATCTTCAAAAATTATCTTATTCATACTTTGATAAAACCCCACAAGGGTGGATTATGGCACGTATGACCTCAGATGCAAGACGATTATCCTTAATTATTTCATGGGGATTAGTTGATTTTGTTTGGGCTGCGTTATCGATGCTTATTATCTTAATTGTTTTATATGTGACATTCTTTAAGCTCGCATTGATTGTGACGATTATCGTTCCAATCATGCTCATCATTGCATATTTCTTTAGAAAACTCATTTTAAAACAACACCGTATTGCGCGCAAACATAATTCACAATTAACAGCGCAATACTCAGAAGGATTCTTAGGCGCGAAAACAACGAAAAGTTTATCGATTGAAGATTCTAATTATGATGAATTTAGACTCACAGCAAACAAGCTTAAAAGAGCAAGCATTAAAGCAGTCATCTCATCAGCCTTATTCTCATCAATTATTTTAGTTTTAGCATACCTTGCAGTTACTCTCACCTTTGTTCAAGGGTCCATTTATGTGCTTGAAGTGATTATTACCGTAGGAACACTTCAAATGTTTATTTCATATACCGTGAACTTCTTTGAACCTGTGATGGCGATCTCAAGAATTTTATCAGACTTCCAAAATGCACAAGCATCTGCTGAACGTATTGTTGGTTTGATTGAAACGAAGCCAGAAATTGTCGATACAGAAGATGTGGAAAAAACGTATGGAACCCTCTTTGTTGATCATAAGGAAAATTGGGAAGATTTAAAAGGCGATGTCACATTCAAGGATGTTACATTCTACTATAAAGATAACGAAATCATCTTAAAGAATTTTAATCTTGAAGTTAAGGCAGGTATGAGTGTTGCTCTTGTTGGGCACACAGGTTCAGGTAAAACGACGCTAGTCAATTTGCTCTCAAGATTTTATGAACCTAAAGAAGGGTCTATCTTAATTGATGGTAAGGATTATAGAGAAAGAAGTATCCATTGGCTCCACTCTAGATTAGGTTATGTGCTTCAAAGTCCGCATTTATTTTCAACAACCGTCATGGAAAATATTCGTTACGGCAGATTAGATGCAACCGATGAAGAAGTGATTTATGCTGCAAAGATGGTCGGTGTCGACAACTTTGTTCAAAACTTAGAAAAAGGGTATGAAACTTTTGTTGGTGAAGGTGGAAATCTTTTATCTGTTGGGCAAAAACAACTGATTTCATTTGCGAGAGCCGTGCTTGCAAATCCAAGAATTTTAATTTTAGATGAGGCAACCTCATCGATTGACTCAGAATCTGAAGCTATTATTCAACACGCAACCGATCAACTTTTAAGTGATCGAACAAGCTTTATTGTCGCACATAGATTGTCAACGATTGTGAATGCTGATTTAATCGTGATGCTTGAGATGGGTGAAATCATCGAAATGGGTAATCATGAAACGCTACTTTCTAAGCGCGGTGCATACTTTGAGCTTTATCGAAATCAATTTTTCAAAGAAA
Organism: Acholeplasmataceae bacterium; assembly: GCA_030603805.1. Classification (GTDB taxonomy): domain Bacteria; phylum Bacillota_I; class Bacilli_A; order Acholeplasmatales; family Acholeplasmataceae; genus Peloplasma. Next base: position 105,351 of record JAUVXD010000002.1, on the reverse strand, counting down.
AAACGAAGGAACTCGAAGATACGCTCGTATAAACAAGTAAAAAGGATATGGGATCTCTACTATAAGGCAGAGGTGAAACCATGTCCTTTTTGTTATCTTTAATCGGTTTTTTTCAAATTTTTTCCACACGGGTAGATTGGATTAATGATTTTATTGATATCCCCCTTAAAGAAAGTGCAACCAATTATAGCACATTACCAGAAGCCAGACTTTTTATTAATGGAGAACTTGTCTTTGATCCTGAGGTTTATTATGAAAGAGATCGTGTTGAATGGACCTTTATGAGTACAGTTAATACGAGTATCGTCAGGGCATACCATATTAAACAACGTGTCTTTTTTCCAACGTATAACATCACCCATGTACATACCATTACGTTTAATATTGTTGATCAAATCCCTCCAGAATTTCTTTATGTTCCAAGATTAAAAATAACAGTCAGTGATAAGATGCCTAATTTTAAAGAAGGTGTTTTGATCTCAGATAATTATGACCCACCAACTGCTCTAAATTTAACTGTTTCCACACAACAAGTCTTAGTTGGGAAGGTTGGAATTTATCCTGTTTATTATCAACTTTCAGATGTATCCGGTAATGTTACTTTATATGAATCGGTTGTAGAAATCTATGACCATCTACCCCCAACCATTACACCGAAAAAGGCTTTACAAATCGCTTTTGGTGAAACATGGGCATGGCAAAACTTTTTTGACATCAAAGATAATTACGATTTATTTCCAGAAGTTTTTGTCAATCATAGTTTAGTCAATTATGACCGTATTGGAAGTTATCCTGTTGTTATTTCTGCTAAAGATTCGAGTGGTCATGAAACGACGTTTCATACAACATTAACCATCCTTGATTTAAAATCTCCGGAGATTAGATTTAAAACTATTACACCAATCAATGTTTTTTTTGATGTCACAGATGCTTGGATGAAGTCCTTGATTTTATCTGTTTCTGATAATTATGATGTGCTTACTATAGATGATGTCATATGTACGCACGATATAGAGTCCAGCTATTTAGGTGAATATTTTATTTATTATGAGGTTTCTGATCAATCAGGTAATAAACTATCAACGAAACTTAAAATCAGAGTCGCTGACTTAGAAAAACCAATCATTAGACAAACAGAACCTCTCATTTTCGATGTGTTTAGTCCTGAACCCATTTTAATTTCATATTTTGAATTTGAGGACAATTATACAGCATCTCATGATTTAATCTTTAAATTTGTTGGAACATATAAAATGCAGACATTAGGCAAATATTTAATTAGAGTCGAAGTCACAGATGCAGCTAAGAATATCGCCATTTATCAAACGTATCTTGAGGTTGTTGATCGAATACCTCCAGAATTGACTCAACATAATGACATCATCATTACTGATTTTTCCAAGAAAAATTTATCATATTATTTTTCAATGAAAGATAATTATGATGCACTTTCTCATTTAACCTTAACAATCGATGACTCAAAAGTTTTTTATGATAAGATAGGTGCGTATCCATTGCTTATTTACGCCATCGATCGATCAGATAACCTTTCGATGCTAGAGACAGAAGTTTTGATTCTTGATATTGAAGAACCTAAACTTATCTTAAAACAAACTATCATTACCGTTGAAGTGATGAGTATGCCTTTAAACTTAATCACATTCATTCATAGCCTAACTGACAATTATGATCACTTGAAGGTTGAGGATGTTGTTATTTTGGGGTCTATTGATTATCAAACACTCGGTCGATATGAAATCATTTATCAGATTAAGGATTCATCACAAAATGAGACATGTGCAAAACTCAAAGTGATTGTTGATGATACCAAGCCACCCACACTAAAGATTAGTTCATTAGAAATGAAACTCAATGCATTCTTTAACCCCTTAGAAGGTATTGAGGCTTTTGATGAATCTGGTTTTGTTACAGTGACCTATTTCCCTAAAACCATTGATACCACCACACCTGGTAAAAAGAGTGTAACTTATATTGCAATGGATGCCAGAGGCAATTACACAACCAAGGAAAGAATCATTCATATCACATCTCCTGAGCAAACCTATTCACCTGATCAGTTTTTACCCATAGTGGTTGTTACCATATTAGGCGGTGCAGCAATCTTTTATTTCTATAAAAGGATGTAGGCGATATCTTTTGACAAAAACGAAGGATTTGACTATAATATGTCCGTAGATGAATGACTTATAAACAAAGGAGAAAACATATGGCAAACGTATTACTTGTCTATTGGAGCGGTACTGGCAATACAGAAATTATGGCTGAAAAGATTAAAGAAGGATTAGAAAGTTCAGGTGCTACTGTTGATTTCAAAACCGTCGATCAAGTGGATGCAGGCGATGTTGAAGGATATGATAAGATTGCATTTGGTTGCCCATCGATGGGTGTTGAAACCTTAGAAGAAGACGAATTTGAACCTTTCTTTGAAGCAGTTGAAGGCTTACTTGCAGGCAAGAAAGTTGCACTATTTGGATCTTATGGTTGGGGCGAAGGGGAATGGATGGATGCATGGCAAGAACGCACCATCGCAACCGGCGCTAAACTATTTGAAGAAGGACTTAAAGTAAATTCGACACCTTCATCTGAAGAAGAAGAACTCTGTGTAGAATTTGGAAGTCGTTTCGCAAATTTCTAAGAACTTAAAAAAGAAATGCTTAACTCAAGCATTTTTTTTATAAAATTGGTCTTAAAAATCAGTTATAATAAGACTAGGTGATTAACGTGTTTGGTATACTCTATCTTCAAAGTTCATATAGCATGCTCCATAATGCCATCCCTCTTAAGACTTTAGTTCTAAAGGCTAAAGCTGGGGGATATGATTTTATTGCGCTTTCAGATTCCAATCTACACGGTATGATCTCATTATTTAAACTCGCTCATGAGGCTCAAATCAAACCTATCTTAGGCATGCATCTTAAGCTAACCATCGATCTTTTAGAGAGTGGCTTTTTAGTTTACGTTAAAAATCAAGAAGGTTATCAAAATTTATTAAAACTCAATCTCAAAAGTCAAGAGAAAGCTTTGGAGTTAAGTGATTTAAAGGCACATCAAAAAGGTTTAATTTTTGTCACATGCGGTCTAGATTCTATACTCACCAAGTACATCCTTGAAGATAACATGGACCTTGCAAAATATCACGCCAATCAATTTAAAGAATCGTTATCAGATTTCTATTTTGGATTATCCTTAGATACATTTGATCTTGAGATGAAAGTTGCACCCAAACTTTATCAGCTATCTGAACATGTCAAAATTAAAATGCTACCGATTCACCAAACATCTTATTTAAATAAAGAAGATCAAGAAGTTTATGAAGCACTACTTAAAATTGAGGACGAAAAAAATGAAGTGCCTAAGGATGCAAATTATGCGTTTTTAAACCAAAACGAGCTTAAAGCTTTGTTTGCAGATTATCCCTTTGTATTTGACTCTTTATCCAAAGTCATCGAAGAGATTACCTACACATTTGAAAAACCTCATTTTGATATGCCAATATTTCCTATACCACAAGGAACTCCAGAGGCTTATTTAAAATCACTTTCTACACTTGGTTTAAAAAAGAGACTCTCCAAACAAAAAAATCCTGATCATAAGCTTTACCAAACGAGACTTTTATATGAGTTATCGGTCATTCATCAGATGGGATTTGACAACTATTTTTTAATCGTCTATGATTTTGTCAGATATGCGAAAACACATGATATCTTAGTGGGTCCAGGACGTGGTTCTTCAGCGGGATCACTGGTTGCTTATTGTCTTGGAATCACCGATGTAGATCCTATACAGTATGATCTTTTATTTGAACGTTTCTTAAATCCGGAACGACTTTCTATGCCAGATATTGACATGGACTTCCCAGATAATAAAAGAGATGAGGTTTTACAGTATGTCAGAGAAAAATATGGGGATTTCCATATGGTATCAATTGTCACCTTTGGCACATTTGCGTTAAGATCTTCGATTAGAGATATTGCACGTGTTATGAAAATTGACCCTCAAAGAGTGACAGGGATTATTCAATCGGTTATTTCAGAAAAGATTGATGAAACCGATCAAGAAATGATGAGACTATTAAGAGTTGCTAAAGCCATTGAAGGACTTCCAAGGCATACTGGAACACATGCAGCGGGCATGATTTTAGCCCATCAAGATTTATCCCTCCATATTCCCCTTCAAAAAGGGCCATATCAGTTTTATCAAAGTCAATTAGAAGCCTCTGATTTAGAGTCCTTAGGACTATTAAAGATGGACTTTCTAGGGATTCGAAATCTTGCAGTGATTGATGATGTCTTAAAAGAGATTAATCGCACAATAAAGCCGTTATCAATTTATGATATTCCATTTGATGATGCCTTAACTTATGAACTCTTATCTCAAGCAGAGACCTCGGGTATCTTTCAATTAGAATCAAGTGGGATGCGGGCTGTTTTACGCAAACTTAAACCCAATACCTTTGAAGATATCGTGGCTATTTTAGCCCTTTATCGACCAGGTCCAATGGATAATATTGATGAATATATAAGCCGCAGAAATGGTAAATTCTATGATATGATTCATCCGAATTTATCACCGATTTTATCGAAGACTTACGGCATCATTGTTTACCAAGAACAAATCATGCGAATTGCTTCTGAGTTCGCAGGATACACACTCGCAGAAGCAGATTTACTCAGACGTGGAATCTCTAAAAAAGATAAAAATATCCTTGAAGAAGAACGTCAGAGATTTACCCAAAAATGTCATGCCAAAGGCTACACGAAAGATTTAGCTGAACAGATTTATGATTATATTGTAAAGTTCGCAGATTATGGATTCAACCGAAGCCATAGTGTCGCATATGCGATGGTTGCTTATCAAATGGCTTATTTAAAAGCAAACTATTTCTCAATCTTTATGACCATCCTTTTATCCAGTGTCACGGGTAATGAAGGTCTAACATCGGACTATTTAAACGAGGTTAGAAGAAAAAATATTAAGATTTTACCACCAGACATCAACTTATCAAATGATCACTATGTCACCATTGAAGGCAAGATTTATTTACCCCTTTTAGCGATTAAAAGTATTGGAAGACTTACTGTAACAAAAATCATAGAAGAAAGACAAATAAACGGTGTATATCAAGATTTTTTAAGCCTTAAGCTTAGACTCAAAAAAGAGATTAATGAGAAAAATTTGGAAATGCTTATCCATTCAGGAGCTTTAGATCAATTAGGCATGAATCATCAGACCATGATGAATTCCATTAAAATGAGTGATGCTGGTTATGAACAATACATTACAGATTACCAGGTGAAAACCTATGAGGAATTTAATTTTTCTGAACTTGTTGCCTATGAAAAAGAAGCATTAGGGTTTAATATTACCTATCATCCACTTCAAGTCCATCAAGCATTGATTCAAAAACATCAGCTTAAAACACTTTTTGACTTTGAAACAATCCATGAGGGCATTGTACTTGCATATATTAAGAAAATGAAGAAAATAAAAACTAAGCAAGGTAAGCCTATGGCTTTTCTATTGCTTGATGATGGTGCCTCTGAACTTGAAGTGACACTCTTTTCTGAAAGTTTTTTAAAGTATGAATCCATGCTTTCAGATCAAGTGATGATGTTTAAGATAAGAACAAACACCTTCAACGACAAGAAAACATTTGTGTTAGAGGCAATTAAAGCCATATCTTGAGGTGTACATGAACATACTAAAAAAAGTCATCCTAACGATCATTTTTTTGCTTGCACTCCTTAGTGCAGGCATCTTCATTTATGTCAGAATTTCAACGTATAAACCGATGACTGAGGCTTTAGATCTTATATCTTTAGCTCAAAAAAAAGGTAATCTTTATCTTTTTGAACCAGAAACATATCACGCAAATTTCATCTTCTATCCAGGTGGATTTGTTGATGAAAGAGCTTATGCACCACTTTTAAAATCATTAAGTGACTCTGGTGTTCGAGTCTTTTTAGTTGATATGCCTTTAGGTTTGGCAATCACAAATATCAATGCAGCATCCTCTATCATTGAGAACTATCAGAGTGACTTACCTTGGTATATCGGTGGACATTCTTTAGGTGGTGCTTCAGCATCCCTATGGGCTAAAGATCATCACTCAAAGATTTTAGGTATTGTTTTCTTAGGGGCTTATCCGGCAAATTCAGCAGATTTATCAGAAACAAATTTGAAAATACTTTCCATTTATGGAACCTTAGATCTCATCTTAAATCATGAAACATATTTAGAAACACAAGCACTTTTGCCAAACGATACCCTCTATGTTGCCATTGAAGGTGGAAATCATGCCTATTTTGGTCATTATGGTGAACAAAAAGGGGACGGAAGTGCTACAATAACAAGAGTAGAACAACAAAACATCACATTAGATTTGATTATCACATGGATGTTTGAAACGTGAAGGTGAAACCATGAGATTTGATACATGGACTAAAGAACAAAAACAAGAACTTGATATCGATTATAAAAGACGTTTTGGCGGTCAAGTTCGCGCCATGAAAAAACTTTATCATACAGATAGTGACCCAGTCTTACTTAAAGAACTCTTAGACAATGTGGGAAATATTACATATCAAGCACTTCAGTATAAAGATACCTATGCCGTTGAAGCCTTAATTGAACGGATGTTTTTGTCTGCACTAGAATATGATGTTTATCTTTACTATGTCGAAGAACTCAAAGAATATCAATGCGACCTTTATTTTTACAATGACTACGATGCGATGGAACTTAATGAACTTTCTATCACGAATGGTCAAGATATGAGAAAATTAATCGAAATGATTTTATACATTGGTAGATATTACTTAGCCATTACAGCCATTGATGAGGATGCAGAAAAACACTTAAATGAATATGATTTTTTAAGTGGTTTTGATATTTATGTCTTCGAAATAGATGAATATGGACTCTCACATAAACGCTTGAAACATTAGAGGTCATTTTGACAAAAGAAAGTAAAAGACACATTTTAAATGCACTCAAAATTGGGCTTATCGTCAATATTCTGCTTGCAGGACTTAAACTTGCATTTGGAGTGATTGGCAATGCGCAAGCCCTTTTTTCTGATGGCTTAAACTCACTATCAGATGTTTTGATATCCGTCATGCTTTTATTTTTTATGAAGATTGCAACTCAAAAGCCGGATGATGATCACCCCTATGGTCACGAGAAATACGAGGGACTTGCTTACTTTGCCTTAGGCATTATTTTCTTCATCATTGCGCTTTATATAGGTTTTCAAGCATCGCATGCCATCATCGATTTAATCAGTGATGGGTCATCTATGGTTAAGCCAAGTTTTATCACATTCATTATTTCATCTGTTGCTTTGGTTATTAAAGTTTTACTTTACACATATTTACGAAAAGTAAGTAAGAAAGTGGATTCACCCACCATCAAAGCTGATGCAAAAAACCATTTGATTGATGCATGGGCTACCTTAGCATCCGTGATTGGTTTAGGATTAGCGCAACTCGACTTAATTATCTTTGATGCGATTGCATCCTTCATTATAGGGTTATTTATTCTAAGATTAGGCATTGAGATTATCAAAGATGCCATCAGCTATTTAACCGATATGTCTCCTTCAGAAGAAGAAATGAAGCAGATTGAAGAACTCATATTATCCATCGCAGGCGTGATTAAGGTCGATGACCTTAAGGTAAGAAGACACATGAATAAACGTTATGTTGATGTTGAAATTGCAGTCGATGGTGAACTTTCATTGAAAAAAGCCCATAACATCGCTGAAACAGTCCATCATCGAGTAGAAATTAGATTTCCTGATGTGATTCACTGCATGGTTCATGTGAATCCCTATCATAATAAACAAAAATGACGAAGATACCTGTCTAAAAAATATAAACGTAGTTATATTTGATTGTATAAAGGTGTCTTTTTTGTTAAAATAAGGCTAATCAATTGAATGAGAAAGGCGGAATCGGTATGCCATCTTTATTAATCATGCAATGGGGTGTTGTCGCATTCTTCGTAGGGACACGCTTTTTATTAGGATTTATGAGAGGAACGAGTAAATCAACCTTCTATCTGGTCGCGACCGTAGCCACAACTTTACTCACGTTCTATCTGATTTCACTCATCTCACTCAATCTTTTTTTATCCTCTTCTTATACATTTTTTGATTTGGTCTCCCAAATAGCTGGCATGGCCAATTTCCAAATTCCTGCAGCTGTAGAACCTTATATTACAGACCCAGCACTTGTGCCATTTGCGATTGCAATCATCGATTTGATTTTAAGAATTGTTGCCTATATCGTTTTATACCCGATTTTGAAGGGACTTTTAACGTTAGTTTTATTCGTACCGATTTGGAAGTACTTTATTAAAAAGCCTTTACTTGCACGTCAAAATGATAAAGCACGTGTAGCATTTGAAGAAAAAAATACAAGAAATAAAAAGTTTGTGCCTTCTAAACGTCTTAAAAAGACTGTTTTTTCAAGATTAGGTGGCGCACTTGCAGGTGGCGTGCATGGTTTTGTGCTCGCTTTTGTCTTTTTACTACCCGTTTTAATTTTTGCAGGTTTTATCACTGGCGCATCAGATGCACTCCAAACCAGTGCACATAATCCAAATCAAACTTTAAGTGCTGGAGAAGAACCTAGACCACTCATTCAATTACCGACCATGGTGACCGATTACCTGGCTCAAGTTGAAGAAATGAATCAACAAGGTCTTGGCATGATTACAAGACAAATTATTATTAACGATAAACCGATTGATCGACTTTTATTTGATATGGTGTTTACCACAAAGATTGTCATTGAAGATCAAGATCCAGTTGATATCAACTGGATTGGTGAAGTTGAAGGTATTTTAGGTATTGCCAATATTATTTTGCAAGGCGGATACTTAGAGTATGGATACGACTATAACACAATTTCAAGTGAAAATTTAGGAGATATTGAACAGATTTTCACCTATATCGGACAATCCAATATCATTTCATATATGATTCCGTTTGCAACCAGATATGGTGCAGAAAATTTGATTCCTGACCTTTTGGGATACAATCCTTATGATCGACCCAATAGTGCGAATGCTTTAAATGAGTTTACATCCATTGATTGGACCAATGAATTTGGTAATATTTATGGTGTCATTGAAGCACTTCTAGAGTTTGGTTCTGTTGGAGAACTTATGAACTATGCATCGAACCCAGAGCTTATTTTTGAACTTTCTCCTGAAGAAGGTGAAAGATTCGCAAATATCATCCGTGCGATGGGTGAACTCGATATGCTTGTCTTAATCTCAGCTGCTGCAGATTACGCAACAACACTTGCTGATATTCAATCCCAAATCACTTGGATTGATGAAGCAGAAAGAGAAGCATATTTACAAGACCGATTATCATTCATTTTGGAAAACCCACAGTTCTTTATTGGAGAAACAGGTGAAATTAGTCGACTTGCTGATTTAATTCAAGCACTCTTTACGGACGATTATGATGTCAACTTAGCATCGATTGTTGCCAATTCATCGGATCCGGCAACCTATCTTGATCCAAATAATAGTGAATATTTTGTATTCCTTTTAGAAAAAATAGTGAACCTTCAAATCTTAATGGAAACCATTCCTTTCGCCATTGACTTTGGTGTTTATAGTGCACTTGGTGACCAAGTTGAACGTGAACTTGCAGATCAAATTGTTTCAACATTAGAAACAGTCGATTGGTCAGATGAAATTTTAAACATTGGAGATATTTATAAAGAAATTGCGAAATTAGGACTTGCAAGTATTTTTGGTGAAAATCCTGATTACTTTGCATTAGTTGATGAAATTGCACTTAATCGTATGGATATCGTTAGAACCATTGTTTCAAAAATCTTTGAAGAATCTGAAGTCGTTAATGCAGCTTTAGAGCTTGCAAGCCCCATTGTTTTAAATTCCTATATTGAAGATCCAGAACTAAAAACCTTAGTTGAAGCCGCTTTAGATGTAAATCCTGAATCTGGCGCAATCAATTTTAGTTTTGGTCGCGAAATTAACAATATTTTAACGATTATTGAAACCATTTATCAATTTACAACGATTTCTGATTTAATGAACATGACCGATTTAGGCACAGAATCTATGTTAGAGATTGCTGCAGGTTTTGGATCATTATCAAATGTTCAATATAACACATTTAAAAATGCGTTTGAAGACTTACAAATCTTATCAAGAATTGGTAATCAAGGTCTTCAATATGCCAAAGACACCTTAGGTATTGCACAAATCTATGTGCCTTCTTTTGATGTGAATCTTGGAGAAGAAATCACATCCATTTTAGGTTTAGTTTATTATGCAGCTAAATATTTGCATGAAGGTCTAGAAACTTATGACCTCCTTGAAGATATTGACTTTTCACCACTCTTTGCTGACCCAGTATTTAGATCACATCTCCTTGCTACAGAACTCAACAATCACTCGAATTTACTGCTTGCAACCCTGGCATATAATATCCAACAATATGCAAATGATGAAACCATTTCACAATATCTATCGATTCCAGCTATCTTTGCTGTCGCTTCTCCTGAAGCACAAATTTGGCAAGATGAACTCAATGCGCTCCTTGGTGCAATCTTTGATGTTGCTGCATCCTTTGAGTCGACCAATGCGTTTAATCTATCGATTCGTGATGTGTTGACTTTAGCAGAAGATCCAACTCAAGCAAAAGTGTCTCTCATTACACGTTTATCGAATCCAGCAATCGCAGAAGCAACCTTTGGATCATTAGATAGTTCAGTGATTTTTAGATCGAGTATTAAAACAGCAATTGATACCTTTGGTGCTACGACAGGTGCAATGCTTGGCGGATATGAGGTAAAGACACCTTTAATTGCTGTTGAAGATGACATGCTAAAGACCGGTATGTTTGTTGAACTCATTTCAGGTATCGCCTCGCTCTTAGAGGGCATGAATGATACCTTAGGTTATTCAACCGTAGCTGAAGCGATGAATTTTGCATCGTTGTTTGAGTATGTGAATGCGTATAATCTATTAGATGATGCAGATATTGAAGCATTTGCTCATATAACACTCCTTCGTGGATTTGTAGGTGACGCACTGCTTAACCCAGATTTCCAAGCGTATGCAAGAACTATGGTCGCTAATACAGGCTTTGTTACACCAAGTGATAGTTTCTTAGCATTTGAAAGACCCAATAACGAACTTCCAGGTAGTGAATTAGCTGAGTTATTTATTGCCATTAAAGCACTTCAAATTACAGAAGATTTCTATAATAATCCAACAGAAGGTATTTATGCATTCTTACATACCTTTGATCAAGCTAAACTAGATGCTGTCTTTGATGGTAAGATCTTAAAGGAACTCTTTACATTTGCACTGGCTGATGAAGGCATAATTAATTCCTTAGCAGATTTGGCTAGAGCCTCTTATGAAGGTGTTCAAAGTTCTCAAGCACTTCTTGGTCAAGTCAATCCAAATTTTGAAGCGATTATTGGTGGTCTTGGAACTTACCGTGGGGTAGATGGTTTATTTGATACCAACGAGTTTAAGGCATTTATTATAGCATTTAATGAACTAGGCATTTATACATCAGCAGAGCTTTCAACATTAGCGAGTCTCCCAGTTGCTCATTCTAAGATTTATAACACAACTGTGATTGAAAAACTTTTCCAATCCAATTGGCTCTATGATCAAGTCAATTATGTATTTACCAATGAAGATTTCTATGAACAACTTGCAGTACTTGCCTCTGAACAAGTCTTAGCACAAACCGGTTTTGATAAGACATTTACGAAAGAAGATGTGAGCTTTACATTACCTAAGTATCAAATGATTGAAGTCGGTGGTGCAAGAGAAGGTGGCATCAAGGTTTCTGAAATCAAGAAGTTCTTGCTTGCGGGTACACGTCTAGATTGGACATCCTTAGAGCTTGGTTCTGGTGTTGCACTTGCTGCAAACTTATCAGGAATCTTATTAGAGACAGGTGCTGATGGCAATCGTCATATCGATGTTATCTTAGAATCTAATCTACTTGTGGCAATCTTTGATAAAGTCTTAAACTTTGAATACAATGGTCTTGAAATGGATGAGATTATTGTATCTTATGTGAATAATTCAATTCTTGCGGGTAATCCAACATTTGATGGCTTAACCTTGGAACCTACAATTCTTCATTATGACACGAGAGCGTATGATGAAAACCAAGTCTTAAGAAGACAAGAAATTATTGAAATGGTTGAAGCGTTATCGTTTATTGATGTGAGTGCACCTCTTGGCATTGAAACATTCTATCAAATGACACAAGATGGCACATTTGATGAGTTCTTTGATTCCTATATTATTCATTCACTCATTTCAAATGTGTTGAATAATGAGCAAATTCAAACCTTTGGAGTGAACTTCTTAAATAACCTTCAAGAGATTGTTACACTGGATAGTGATTTCTTATCGGTTGATCCCGTATTAATGGATGGAGACCTCTTTAAGAAAGAAGAAATCGCCAATATCTTAATTGCGCTTCATGCATTAGGACTCACCAATTCTGAAGCGTTTGGTAGCGTTGGACTTGAAACATTCTCTACTTTAAATGGTAGAAATATCGATCCAGATACCAATGAAGACGATTTTGATCGTGTCTTTAAAGCACATTATATTTATATTATTTTAGACCGTGCCTTAAAGATTGAGTCTTTAGGTGATTATGTTGGACAAGTTTTAGGTGAAGCATTAGGTATTACCATTGATGATCTTGATTTAACACCACATCCAGCAATGTTAGGAACTCTATTAGATTCAGAAGTTGAAGTTGGAAGAGTACCCAAAGCTGAATTTAGACGTATGTTTATTTCATTTGGATTACTCGGTGATTTATCAGGCATTGGTTTAAATACATTTACAGATATGATCGATCCTTATGAAGAGGATGATGATTTCTCTATATTTATCGCATCAGACTTTATTTATATCGTTTTAGCAAGACTTTTTAGTAATGAAGGCTTTGGTGATTATATTGGTGGTATGCTTTCTGGTGTCTTTGGTGATGATGAACAAGCCTTAGATATGACACCCCCAAGTGATGCAAAAGGTCAAGTGATTGGTGCCCTTGATGAAGATGTGATTACAAGAGATGAACTGAGAAACTTAATGGTTTCATTTAAGCTATTAGGAGATATCGATTCGATTGGTATTGGTTCAATTATGGGACTCTTAGGTGCCAATATTGATCCAGATACCCAAGAAGATGATATGGACCGATTCTTAAGATCCATTTATCTCCAAGATAAGATTTCGATATTATTACAATCAGAAGCCATTATTGAAATGATTGCTAATGGTTTATTTGATCCTGCAGATTTTGAACTACCAGCATCAGCAACCATCAATGTCGATGGCAAAGATCGACTCACCAAAAATGAAATTTATAAGATTTTTGTTGGACTAAACACCATTGGTATCGTGGATGAAGATTCACTAGGTAATATCAATCAAGATACACTATTAGGTTTATCAGGTCCTGAAATTGACACAATTGTTGATTCTGATTATCTCTACACCTTAATTGACTTAATTCTTAAGAGTCAAGATACATTTGCAATTCCACTCGGCGCATTAAATCCTGCAGATGATCCCAATTATCCGAATAAGATTAAGAAGTCAGAAATTAAGGATATCTTCAAGACCTTAGAAATCTTAGAAATCTCTGATTTTGAATCCTTTGATCCAGAGGGTATTACGATTGAACAAATTAAACAAATTCTTGACGAAACTGATTCCGTCATTGTTTTAAGTTTAGTTTCAGAAGCGATTATTCAAGCGATTGACCCAGATGATGAAGGTAAGATTCCAGTTGAAGCATTTAATGGAGACCCAGCAGATAAACTCTTAACTAAAGATGAAATTGAAGCTTTAGTCGATGCATTAAGCATTCTTGCAGATGGTGATGACACAAAGACCCTAACTGAAATTGATTTTGCAAGTATCACCGTAGGTCATATGAATGGACTCAAGACCAATGGTTCACTCATTATTAAACAACAAATTACAACTGAAATCGTTAAGATTATTGATCCAGATGATGAAGGTAAGATTCCACTGGATGCTTATGTTGATCAAGATCCAACCAAGAGATTTACAGATGATGAATTAAACGCGATGATTGATGCATTAAATATTTTGGCAAACCATAACCCAAATACTTTGGTTGCAGATATTAGTACGGATGTGACCGTAGGTCAAGTTAAAGAACTTAAAGGTACACAGTCATTTGTGATTAAGCAACTGGTATCGGATGCAATTATTGATGCCATTGGTGTGGATAATATTCCACTAGAAGCATATGTAGACCAAGATCCAAGTAAGCGATTAACCGATCAAGAAATTGATGCGATGATTGATGCTTTAGGTATTTTAGGTGAAGATAGCGACTTAGTCACTGAAATTAGTACAGATGTGACCATTGGTCAAGCAAAACAACTTAAAGGCACTGAATCTTTCGTAATTAAGCAACTTGTATCAGATGCAATTATTGATGCTATTGGTGTTGACAATATTCCACTTGAAGCTTATATTGATTTAGATCCAAATAAGAGACTAACCGATCAAGAAATTGATGCGATGATTGATGCACTGGCTGTGCTTGGTGATGATGATGACTTAGTTACTGATATTAGTACGGATGTCACTGTTGGACAAGCATTAGGTATGAAAGGCTCAGAATCTTATATTATTCAACAACTCTTATCCGATGCCATCGTGGATGCAATCGGAGCTGCGGATATCCCACTTTCTGCATATATTGATGGTGATTCAAATAATAGACTTCTCCCATCTGAAATTGATGCGATGATTGATGCACTATATGTGCTTGCCAATGAAGATGAAGACGTCTTAGTCACTGATATTACAACAGATTTAACGATTGGACAATTAAAGGGTCTTAATAACATAGATTCTATCATTATGAAGCAACTCATGTCAGATCAAATTGTTGATGCTGTTGGTGTTGATAATGTCCCGCTTGATGCCTATATCGATGGTGATTCGAATAACAGACTCACGAATGCAGAACTGACAGAAATGATTAATGCACTTGAAATTCTTGCAGGTTCAGTGGTTCCAGGTGATGTGGATCACATTTTAGTCGCTGACGTTTCAACGGATGTGACCGTAGGTCAAACGAAGAAACTAAATGCTGAAAACAATTCTTTAATTATTAAACAAATTATTAGTGATGCCATTGTCGATATGATTGGTGCAGCCAATGTTCCAGTGGATGCTTATATCGATGGTGATTCTAATAATAGACTCACTGATGATGAAATTAGTGAAATGCTAAGTGCGCTTGATATTCTTGCTGATGGTGATGATAGTGTGCTTGTCACAGATATATCTACAGATATCACCATTGGACAGCTTAAAGGTTTAAACGGTTTAGAGTCACTCATTATTCAAAAACTGATTTCTGATTCGATTATTGATGCTGTCGGTGTTGATAATGTCCCACTTGATGCATATATCGATGGTGATGCGAACAACAACTTAACTCAAGCAGAAATTGATGAAATGATTAAGGCACTTGAAATACTAGCTGGATCAGTGGTTCCTGGTGATGTGGATCATATCCTCTTAACCGATGTTTCAACAGATGTGACCGTAGGTCAAACCAAGAAGCTTGATGCAGAAAATAATTCATTAATTATTAAGCAAATCATCAGTGATGCGATTGTTGAGATGATTGGTGCAGCGAATGTTCCAGCAGGTGCATATATTGATGGTGATTCCAATAACAGACTCACCAATGATGAAATTAGTGAAATGATTGGTGCATTAGATGTCTTATCGAATGGTGATGATGACCTACTTGTGACAGCTATTTCAACAGATATCACCATTGGACAGCTTAAAGATTTAAACGGTTTAGACTCACTTATTATTCAAAAACTGATTTCTGATTCAATTATTGAAGCTGTTGGCGTTGCCAATGTACCAGACGATGCTTATATCGATGATGATAATACGAAGAACTTGAAACAATCAGAAATTGATGAAATGATTCTTGCACTTGAAATTCTTGCAGGATCAGTAGTTCCTGGTGATGTGGATCATGTCCTCTTAATTGATATCGATGTCGATCCAACCGTTGGACAAACACAACAACTTAAGACTAATGGTTCAGTGATTATTAAACAGATCATTAGTGATGCGATTGTAGATATGCTTGTGACAGCAAATATTGAAATCCCACTTTCTGCTTACCGCAACAATGATGATGAAGATCGATTAACCAACGATGAAATTGGCTATATGATTGATGCGCTTTATGAACTTTCAGGACAAAACAACGCGATGAAGGTTTCAGCAATCACATTTGATGAGACTGCGCTTTCAGTTCAAACACTTAAAGACTTTGATGAAAATTCATTGATCTTAAATCGAGTGATTTCAACAGCGCTTATCCAAAATATTCCAAATATGCCAATTGAGTCCTTTGTAGAACAAAATCCATTAGATCCAGAATATAAGAAGGATGTCTTAAGAATCGAAATTGACAACTTACTTGAAGCCCTAGATATTCTTGGATTAGATACAAACGGTGCTGGTAGCATCGGTGCAGCACAAGTCACATTTGCTGATTTAAGTGAAGTCTTAGCCCTTGGTACCGTTGGCTCAGCTTATGAACATCCACTTGGATACTCTCCAATCATTGTTCATATTATGTCAACACCACTCGTTGAATCTGTAACGGATGTTCGTGGTGGATTCGATTATGGTATTCCATCAACAGCCTATAGAAACGATTACGATCTACACTATGATGAAATCAAGAGCTTAGTTGCATCGATTAAGTTAATTGGTAATGTTGATCCAGTCGATGAAGCTACAACAACACTTTCTGATGTAACGATTGATCCACAATCATTTAACGGCGATCTCTTACTTGATTTAATTGCAGAAGATTCATTAATCGTCTATAGAATGATTTCAATTGGTATTAACGATGCAGGTATTGCAAATGAAGATGCAAGAGTCACTGACATTAATGCTAGAAACTACGACGGTGAGCTTCCATTAGTACCAGCAATTTATGATATTAAGATTGCAGAAATGACGCATATAGCTCAGTCTATGAATATCCTTGGTATTACAAGTATTGCAAATGTAGCAAGTGACATTACGATTGCAGGTCTGAAGGCATTAAGCCCAGAAGATATTGAATTCTTAGTAGAAGAAGATACTGATGGACCAAATACTATCATTTACTACTTGATTAGTGATGTCGTTGACCCATCAAATAATGTGTTTGATTTAATTGATCCAATGAATGCAGATGATTATTACGTCATGGATGGACCAACAAGAGTCAGACTCAAGAGAACTTCAATTGCTACAGCATTAAACTTCTTATAAAACATGAAAAAGCCACTCGAGTAATCGGGTGGCTTTTCATTTAAACAAGTTAAAACTTAAAGGATTAATTAGAAGGATACTGATGAGTCAAATCATATATAACATAATAAGTATGTGGAATCTGATTGGATCCAATTTGCTGAATCAGTGAAATCTTTAAATAAAGTATAGGCTCATCAACCTTAATAAAATATAAAGGACGCTGAGGCAATAAATGATTAAAATCAATTTTATATTTTACGGCAGAACTTCCAATCAGTTGAGATGCACCCACTTCTCTAATAGAAGCCCACTTTGTTTGCAAAACGGGGGTTACCATCACTTGTGAGACTGAAATGCCAGGCTTCACTGTATAAGAAATATGAAATGTATAAGACCCATCAGATAACTCCCCACTGTTACTTTGATTTGGCCTTTTAAATTCAATCCAGTCGACAACAAGATCAATAGTTTGTAATTCATTGGATAGAATAAAATCTTCAACATAGATACTATTGGGAGTTACCTCAATATCAAAAGTGACTTTCAGAGACTCACGATATGTCGAAATATACGTATTTATAATGAGAATGGTTGGAACAATAATAACCAATATCCAACCTAATAAGCGAATGTAATCATTCGCCTTTTTTTGTTGCTTTATAAGCTTGCTTTTCTGCATCGTATCACCTAGCCTTCATTATCCTTATTATACACAAGATTATCAAAAAAATAGTACAAAAATAAGTATAGATTTCTAATCTTATTCTAATTCATTTCAAAACAATTTCAATCTCGTTTTTTATAAAAAGAATGCATCTTATTTGACATGAGATGAATCACAAACAAAATAACAAATGATATAATTATAAACAATATAACATGACGAATACATACATATTAGTAATAATGTATGTTAAAGCAAAATCATTATACATTAAATCATTAGGGAGGAAATAATGTATGTGTAATAAAAAAACAATCATTAGTTTGATTCTTTTTTTGCTTGTTTATCTGATGATTTCGATTCATTTTGAAACACCAGCTACCAATCAATTGGTAAGTCATCAAGAAACAAATGACAGGTTCTTAAAAATTGAGGGGGAATACGAAAAAGGGCAAGTTTTAATTAAGTATCAACTAGATACTACAATGACACTTGCATTTGGCAAATCAGAGCAAAACTTACTTGATCAAAAACTCAAAGATGCTGGGATTGTCAATTATGTTAAACTCGGACAGGTCAATCAATCCATTGGCGTTGCGCATCTATCAAACGGGAAACCTCAACCACAATGGATTCGTGCTTACATCGATAAAGAACTTTCCGTCATCGATGTTTTAGCTAACCTAGGCGGAATACCTCAAGTCATTTCAGCTGAACCCAACTATATGTATTTTACAACGAGCGAAGGTAATCCTGAAATTGTTGAAGATCCTTTAGTTTCCGAACAGTATTATTTAAACTCAGTCGCAATCAATGAAGCTCGAGCACATCTTGAATCACTTGGCATTAATGGTGGGGGTTCAAGAGATGTTGTTGTTGCTGTAATTGATACCGGCGTTGATTATACACATCAAGATTTAGCACCAAATATGTGGGTCAACACTGCCGAGATACCAGGTAATGGTATTGATGATGATGGTAATGGATTTGTCGATGACATCTATGGTGCAAGTACAGTAAGTAACACATGGTTCCATACTGGAAATCCTATGGATGACCACGGTCATGGCACACATGTTGCCGGTATTATCGCTGGTCGCGGTGGCAATGGTGTTGGTATTCGTGGTGTTGCGGACAATGTCCGAATTATGGCGATTAAAGCGAGTGCATCATCGGGCATTTTTTTAGCATCAGATATTGCTGAAGCTGTTGCCTATGCTTATCAAAATGGTGCAGATGTTATCAACATGAGTTTTGGTGGTTATGCGAAATCAAATGCGGTTGAAGATGCGCTTGCAATTGCATTTTCCAGAGCTGTCTTAATTGCTGCTGCTGGAAATGATGCATATATCAATAGACCTCATCAAGTAGGTAGAAACATGTATCCTGCTGCTTATCCATGGGTTGTTGGCGTTATGGCATCTAGTGGCAACACATTAGCAGGTTTTTCTAACTTCGACTATTGGCCAGAAGATGCTCACGAATATTCGATTACTGCACCTGGTACATTCATTATGTCAACATTACCAAATAATAGATATGCAAAATGGTCAGGTACATCAATGGCAGCACCTATTGTTTCAGGTATTGCTGCTCTTCTACGTTCAAAATTTACTGAAGAACATCACAACTCAAGATTTATTATGGGACAACTCATTGGCACAGCTACTCAGCCAATACACATCCCAGATTATTATAAATTTGCTTATCGATTAGGTTGGGATTATTATTACCAAGTAAGTGCAATCAATGCACTCACCCAAACACCTAAACCCAACATCACTTTTTATGATTACTTTGTTTTCGATTCAGAAACAATCGATTCAAGTAATAATGGAAATGGCGTGATTGATTCTGGGGAACTCATTTACTTCGGGTTATACATTAGAAACCATTGGGGACAAGCAAAAAATGTAGAGGTCAAACTCAACACAACCGGACCTGGTGGTGTAGATGATCCCTACGTCACCTTTATCAATGATACTGTAAACTATGGCAAAGTCGGTTCTTTTAGCACTGCAGATAATGGTTTTGTCTATAACGAAGGAGGGATGGTGACTAGCGTTGATCAGCCTTTCATCATGCGCGTCTCTCCAAATACTCCAAATGACTATACAATCAATATTAATGTCGTTGTTACTGCTAAAAATGGCTTAGATGATCAAGACGAAACAATCTATGAGTTTGGAATTGATCCAAGAATGTTTTTTACCATTAATGTCAGAAATGGTGTCGAATTACCCAACATGATTACCGAAGATATGGTGCTCACCAATGATAAATTTTACATCATTGCTAATGCAACTCGAATCGCTGAGGGTGTCACTGTAACCGTCGAAGAAGGAACAAATATTCAATTTTGGAGTACAAAACCTGAAGATCCATATGCAGAAACACCGATTGCATATTTGAGGGTTGATGGCAGATTATTCTTAAACGGAACAGCAGAAAATCCAGTAAAGATATACCCAAGTGGCTTATTTGACAATTTTGAGGTCAAGATTTTTAGACAGAATAGTGGTCAGATTTACATGAACTACACAGAAGTTCAAAATCCTAAAATCAACGTATCGACCATTTCAAATAGTTACTTTACACAAAACCAAGACATAATGATGTTTAGATTTTTATCTGGAGGCAATGTCTATTGTAGTTGGACTCGCCCTGAAATAGTAGCAAGTTCAATCGATTCATCCATCTTTTGGAAGCTTGGAGGTAAAACGGGAAGTCTTTATATTGATGGATATGTCACAGGTTCTCTTTTTGATAGCAACTACGCAAACATTCAATTTGAAGGTGAAAACAACGTCTTCCTCAATAACTTTGTGAGAGATATGGGTTATTACCAAGACCAACTTTATGTGTCACAAGGCTGGGTTTATTACAGAAATTCTGATTCCAATATCGATATAAACAAGATTTTTAGAGATGAAGAAACAGGAACAACCTATGTTCAAGTCAGTGGATTAAGTCGTTATGAATATGCTCAACGATTTGCTCGTCAATTAGGAGGGCATCTCGCAGTAATCAATACGGCTAAAGAAAATGATTTTATTCGAAGAAACATATCAGGTCAAACGAATATTGGCTTATGGTTCGCAAATGCAGTTGACGGTTATCAATGGATTAATCGTGATCTATTAGGATATCAGAATTTTTCTGCTGATGACGATAATCCGAATTTTAGCCAATATGTATCCATAAGAACCGATGGTTTTTGGTATAAATCAAATAGTGGATCCTATCTTATCGAGATTACCGGTGATATTTATGTCAATGATATCGTGTTAGATAGTGCGTTCTTAACTTTAGGTCTTGAATCTCTTCCCTATCAAGTTAGATATGAACTATTGCCTATAACTGCAAATCATAACGATCTTGAATGGTATTCTATGAATGAAAATATTGCGACTATAGATCAAAACGGTGTCGTCACACCTCATGCACTCGGACAAACAACACTTGTTATCCGATCAAAAGACCAAGTGATCTCCAAATCAATCTCGCTATCCGTCATTCAAACAGTCCCACTTGAAAACATCAAACTCGTAGCTCAAGAACAAATTAATATCAATCAAGTTTATCGTTTGCCTTATACATTGACACCTTTTAATACAACGGAACTTTCGTTTAATTGGTCGGTTGATGATTCCAATATTGCAACCGTAGATCAACAAGGTCGATTAACAACACATCGACCAGGATTTGTTACAGTATTTGTTGAAAGCCCTAATGGATTGATTAAAGATCAAATCACCATTAAGGTTGTTTCACCAGTACTTTCACTTAAATTTACAAACGAATACATTATTACCTATGTGGGGTCAGATCCTATTAATACTGCGATTTTAATCAACCCCTCGGATGCAACAAATAAGACAATTGTCTATCAATCTGCTAACCCAAATGTTGCTTATGTTGACGAAGACGGTTATCTTCATGCAGTATCTAATGGTATGGCTGTAATCAGAGCGACTGCTCAGCATACAAGTGTTTATACAGAATTAACAGTGACCGTTACTTCTGAAAGTGTAGCCAATACTAAATTTATAGATATTCAGACTATTGGCAGTCCAGATTATCCAAGATTCTACGGTTTAACTCAAACGGGAGAAGTATGGCACTGGGGTAGAGAAGGATTCTCATTGCCTGAGCAGATCACACAACTTTCCAACATTAAAGAGATTAATTCTGGATATTATGATGCAGTCTTTTTAACTCATGATGGAAAAGCCTATCGAGTAAGACCTGTTTGGGGAGGAAATCAGATTACTCAATTACAACTTGATTTTACAAACATCAAATCTGTTAAAAATCAAAGTTATGATCACAACAATAACGGCTATACTTTGATTTTAAGAGAAGATGGAACAGTTTGGGGTATTGGGAACAACTACAATGGTGAACTTCCTGGTGTTTATTATGAACAAGCCAGTGAATACCTACAATTAGATGTTTCTGATGTCACTCAAATGCTTGCGACATATCGAGCATCTATCTACTTGAAAACCGATGGTAAAGTTTATTACAGTGGACATCCCAATAGTTCATCAGTACTTTCTGAAATTCAAGGTCTTACAAATATTACATCCATTCATCGAAGTGAAACATGGGATTTCGGATACACTCGAGTGATTGCTACCGACATCTATCATAACCAATATCATATTGATTTTAGCGATTCATTCCCCCATGTTTATAAGCAGAATTTCCAAGGCATTAATGAGCCCATCATTCAATATCGTTTTACGGGTAATCATTATGTTGCTTTAGGTGAATCTGGTAAAGTTTACACCATGGGATGGAATGGGTATGGACAACTAGGTTTAGGGCATACAAGTTCGACCTATGGAAATTTCCAAACCGTCAATTTATCCAATATCCAAAAGATTTATGCAACCTATTATAATACATTTGCATTAACCAATGACGGTAGAATATATGTTTGGGGATATAATGCGAATTATCAAGTTGGTGATTTAACAACCATCAATCGCTTAAGACCCACACAACCCCTTATTGGGTTTACAAAAGATGTCCAAGGACCACAAATTACTACACATAATCTAACTCAGTCGTTCGATATCAATCAGGATCTGATCATTTCCTTTGATGAGGCTATTAAAGCACATACATCCATTATGAGTGTCCGTCTTATTGACGAAAACAATAACCCTGTCTCCATTCAAAGACGTGTCGTCCTTAATCAGCTCATCATTGATCCTGTCACACCACT
Source organism: Acholeplasmataceae bacterium (assembly GCA_030603805.1). Taxonomy (GTDB): domain Bacteria; phylum Bacillota_I; class Bacilli_A; order Acholeplasmatales; family Acholeplasmataceae; genus Peloplasma. The sequence continues at coordinate 82,060 of JAUVXD010000002.1, read as the reverse complement.
CGTTTATGGCAAATCTTATAGCTTAATTATTGCTCACCAAGCGGTTGTTGACTATTTTAACAATGTGAATAGTTACCAAATGATTAATTTTAAAACAGAAGAAGGCATCACGTTAAATAGAACTCAATATAAGTTAGATATCAACGAAGGAACGACAGCAATCACCTATGATGTCAATCCAAAATGGACTGATCCTCTTGTCTTTACTAGTAATAATCTAGATGTGGTTGAAGTGGATGCATTTGGTATCATGACACCTAAAGCGATTGGTACAACAACCATCACCATTAGGAATACTCAATCAACATATGAGTGGATCATTGCGGTTGAAGTTATTGAAAGAATTCATATCACTTCACTTGATATCACAAGTCAAGATGTAATCATGAATGCAGGCTCAACACAAAGGGTTATAATCCAAGTGTTACCTATCAATTATAATGAAGATGTTTTATGGTCGTCTTCAGATGCAGCGATTGCTTCAGTCGACGAATTCGGCTTTGTTAAGGGATTAAAGAATGGTACAGTCACCATAACTGCAACATCCCTATTAGGAACTTATTCTGATTCTATTCAAGTCACAGTTGTGGAACCTGTAACAGAAGTTAAACAGATGAAGCTGCATGAAGTTGTAGAACTTTCACAAGGAACTATTCAAGTTCAGGCAATAGTTTTACCAGAAACAGCAACCAATAAGACATTGATCTGGGAATCTGCAAATCCAAATATTGCATCAGTGGATTCAAATGGTTTAGTTACCCTACATCAAGCAGGCGAAGTTATTATTCGTGCAAGAGCAGAACATACCACACTTTTCCATGACATGTATCTTGTAATTACTGAACTTGATCTTGCTGCTATAAAGTTTGTGGATGTCAAAACAACTCACTATGGCGATGCTTTAAGAACTTATGCACTTGATGATCAAGGCAATGTTTGGCATTGGGGACATGCTGCTGAAAAATATGCTACAAAACTGAATATAAGCAACGTCGTTCAAATGGAAAGTTCATATCATTATGCATATTTCCTAACCGCATCAGGTGATCTTTATAGAAGTTATGTATACAATAATGATCAGATTAGTACGTATAACACAGGCATCACCAATATCAAACAATTCTCTATGACAGACTATGGTTATGATTACTTTATTATTCTCAAAGAAGATGGAACAGTTTGGGGAAGAGGCAGTAATTATAATGGTGAACTCTACGGACTAACAGGCAATCAAATTAATCAGTTTACACAACTTCCAGGCTTAATTAACATCAAACAAGTTGTATCACTGTATGGATTTAATGCATTCTTGACTGAAGATGGTCGAGTTCTCTATAGTGGACAAAATATGATTGGAGAAATATCTAATCTAGGACACATCGTTGAAATCAAACGATACTCCAATGATTATGATTCAGGTATTCAATTGATTGTTAAAGATAACATGAATAAATACTATACAGTCAATTTATACAATGCCGATGGTACAGCATCATCCGAATTAGAAAGTTTCCAAAATGTTGAAGGCACTGTCGTTTCCATGGAACAAAATAATTCACATACCCTTGTTCTGAACCACTTAGGACATGTCTATGCCAAAGGAAATAATTATTATGGACAATTAGGCCTTGGAACAACAAGTTCGAATTATGTTTCTGCCTACGGAAAAGTCAATTTAGAAAATGTGGTTAAGATCTTTGTTCATCGCAATAATTCTTATGCAATCACAACTACAGGTGACCTCTACATTTGGGGTATGAATGGGTATTTTTCACAAGTTGGCAATTTAACATTTAAAGATGAACCTACACCTCAAAAATTGATGATTGGATATAAGCGAGATACATTGAACCCACAAATTCTTTCCATCAATCCGACGCACCAATCTCAAAATGTAAGCATCAATCAATCGATTGTCATCAGATTTAATGAAAAGATCAAATCGAATAATATTGCAAACATTAGACTTTACAACAGTTTAAATCAACAAGTCTCAATTGAAACACAACTTAAGATTAACGAGTTGATTGTTAAACCAGTTACAGCACTTAAGTATGGCGAAAAGTATCGTTTAGATGTACCGGCATATACAATAGTTGACCATGTCAATCTGCCAAACGAATGGTTTGAAGTCGGATTTGAGACTGAATCCGGCATCATACTTGATCGTACAAACTTCAAGATTGATATTCATGATGAACCTGTTGAAATTACGTATGTTGTCAACGAAAAATGGAATGAAGATATAGTATTTACAAGTTCTAACGAAGGTGTTGCAACTGTCAATCAGCAAGGTGTTGTCACACCACAAGGTTTAGGACTTACTGAAATTACGATTCAAAATCCATCTGGTTCTTATAAGTGGAAGGTTTATGTAGAAGTAGTTCATCGTATTCCAGTCACTGATATTAGTTTTGCTGATGAACAAATCTTTATTAACACACAAACAACGAGACGCCTTATTCCTACCATTACACCAATAGATTATAATGAGGATATTGTTTGGAGTTCAAGTGATTCATCTGTTGCATCTGTAGATGAGTTCGGTTTTGTAACGGGTCATAAAGATGGCACAGTCACAATCACAGCAGCTACAGTCACAGGCATGGTTAGTCATTCACTCAACGTCACAGTTATCGAACCTGTCACACATATATCCGTACTTGAAGAATTTATCGTATTTAATTTAAATGATGATCCCATTCAAGTTCCAGTTATTATAGGACCTGAAGGTGCAACCAATAAGAATGTTATTTGGGAAACAGCGTCTCCTAATATCGCGTATGTTGACACACAAGGATATCTCCATGCAGTTTCTAAAGGTACCGCAATTATTCGTGGTACTGCAGAACATACGCATTTATTTGTTGAAATCATCGTAACCATTACAGATGAAATTTCACATACAACAAAATTTGTTGACATTCAAGCTATGGGATATTCAAGTGAAGTTAGAATATATGCACTTACAGACGAAGGCCATGTTTGGTATTGGGGAAATGGGAATGCATTTTTACCTCAAAGAATACCTAATATTTCTAATGTGAAGCATATCAGTATGAGCACACATCGCGGATGGTTCTTAACTCACGACGGCAAAGTTTATGAAGTTAGCATGAATGGAGCATCTAATAATATCTACTTACTCAATACAGGTATTGATAATATTACAACCGTTTCAACAAACTCCTATAATTATCCAATTGATTTAATTGTTAAAGATGATGGCACCGTTTGGGGTCGTGGTTATAATTATCACGGGCAACTCGGAGAAGGATTGTTCACTTACACCAATAATTTCATTCAGCTAGAAGGCGTTTTAGGCATGAAGAGTGCATTAGCACTTGGACATAGTAGTGTCATGCTTGGTCAAGACGGTAAAGTATATTATCTGGGCGGTTCAGCCAATAAGAAACAACTTACTCAAATTCAGGGACTCTCAAACATTGTTGAAATCAAGCGTGGCGGATTGGATTGGGATGGACATTTTAATTTTGTTGCTCAAGATAGTTTAGGACGTTTCTATCGTGTTGATATGAATAGTTCAACCCCATCACCAACGATGTTTACAGTACTCAATCAAAGTGAACTCAAAGATTATGCTGAGCAAAGTGGTTATTTCCAACTTGCTTTAACCAAAGAGGGTAAACTATATGCACGTGGAAGTAATGATTATGGTCAACTCGGTCTTGGTCACACAAGCTATCAAAGTACCTATCAAAAAGTTGATATAGATCATGTTTCTAAGGTTTTCGCATTTGGTCAAAATGCACTCGTCATTACTGAAAATGGTGACATCTATATTTGGGGTAGAAATAGCAGCCAGCAAATTGGTGATTTATCTTCAGAACATCGATTAACACCGTTTAAATCCATGATTGGATTATCTGTAGATGAAGAAAAACCTTATATTGAAAGTCAATATCCAGTTCATAATCAACTTCATATACCTGTAGATGCAACCATCATGATTGATTTTAATGAAGGCGTGCGTGCGTATCAAAATTATGCAAGCATTCAACTTCTAGATCAAAACAATCGACAGGTGTCTATTGTTAAACAATTAAAACTAGATAAACTTTACATTACCCCAGTAACTCCACTCAGATTTGGAGAAAATTACACACTTATTTTACCTGCCCAATCTGTTATGGATTACTTTATGAATACCAATAATCAAAGCACATTGAATTTCACAACGGAACAAGGTGTGATTTTTAACCGTACACAATATCGTATGGATATCCATGATGAACCCTTACAACTGGATTATAGTGTCAATGCGAAGTGGAATCAAGATTTAATCTTTGTATCTAGTAATGAAAGTGTAGCGACAGTTGATGAGTTTGGCATCATAACACCTATTTCGATTGGAAACACAGAAATTCAAGTATCTTCTGCAGATGGTAGATATTTATGGCAGCTGATGGTGACAGTCATAGAACGCATATCCATCACAGATCTCAATATCACAGAAGAATCCATGACTATTAGTAAAGGTGTATCTCAACGCATTAATCTTATGGTTACACCAAGTAATTATAACGAAGACATTCTCTGGACTTCAAGTGATCCAACCGTGGCAACCATCGACGAGTTTGGATTTGTCAGAGGACTTAAGAATGGCGTAGTTACAGTTACTGCAACTTCAAGATCAGGACTTTACAGCGATACCATTTTAGTTACAGTCATCGAACCTGTAACTCACGTTTATTTCAATGATCCAGAAATGGTGATTTATAAGAACTCAGATTCTAAACAACTTCAAGTAATTATTTTACCTGAAACAGCAACCAATAAAGAAGTTGAGTTTATTTCTGCATCGCCTGAAATTGCATCCATAACTAAAGAAGGTTTGTTAACACCAGTTAACACAGGTATCGCAGTGATTAGAGCTATGGTCAAATACAGCAATCTTTATGCAGATATCATCGTTACAGTTACGGATGTCGATGTCGATAGTATCAAATTTATTGATGTGAAAACATTAGGATATGGTGACTATGTAAGAACTTATGCATTAACTCAAACGGGTGATGTTTGGTATTGGGGTAGAGGTACACAAACACCTAAACTCATGACAAACTTAAACAACATCGTTCGTATGGACTTCTCGATTCATAGTGGACTCATGCAAAAGGCAACAGGAGAAGTTTATCGTGTAACAGCAACCACTCAAAACAATAATATAGAACAGATTGCAGCAGGTATTACCAATATTACCCACATATCCTTGCAGGATTATAGTGTTCCACATTCTCTACTCGTTAGAAGTGATGGCACTGTATGGGGAGAAGGCAATAATGATTTTGGTCAACTTGCGGGTATTCCATTCACCAGTGTCAATGGTTATGTTCAACTCGAAGGATTGGCAAATATTAAACAAGCGATTGCATTATATGAATCATCAGTTTATTTGACGAACGGTGGTAGACTCTATTATTCAGGTAATCCAAATCAAAAATCTGGCGCGACCTTAATACCGGATCTTCAAGATATCGTCTCTATAGCAACTTATGAATCATATCATTCGAATCAACGCATGGTGATTGCTAAAGACAGCATAGGCAGATATTTTAAAGTAAGTCTTGCCGGAAATAGTATTGAAGTGACATCGATAGATGCAACTCTATTTGGAGAAGCAATTATTGACTACACGGAAACCGAAGATAGTCATAAACTTGCCTTAACAGAATCGGGTAAAGTATTTGCTATGGGCTATAATTACCATGGCCAACTCGGTAACAATACGAGAACCAATTCTTATTACAACTATGTGGATACAGGATTAAGAAATATTAGCAAGATTATGAATGCAAGATATAATTCTTATGCCATCACCAATGAAGGCAAGATCTATATGTGGGGGTTCAACAGCAACAATAATTTAGGCAACTCAAGACTGCCTTACTATGTGATTAAACCTGCCAATATATTGATCGGTTCAACGCAACCCACACATCAACCATACATTACATCTGTGACATCAGAAAATGGCGGTGAAATCAAGATCGATGGACAAATTGTTATAGACTTTAGTGAAGCAGTACAAGTTCAATACAATTATGCAAACTTAAAACTCTATGATGGATCTGGCAACCAAGTATCGATTCAAAAAATGCATGTATTTGATAAGATCTATATCCAATCCATGACGCCATTACTTTATGGTCATACCTATACATTATCGATACCTCATACGACAGTAACCAATTATTTCGGTTATGCAAATAATGGTGATACCTATACATTTACAACTGAAAAAGGTGTTGATTTTACGCGTACGAACTATCGCATCGATATCAACGATGAACCTGTTCAAGTCGCCTATAATCTACATCCGGATTGGAACACACCATTATTATTTGAAAGTTTGAATACCAATGTTATTACCGTTAATGCTCAAGGCATCGTCACACCAGTCGGTATGGGTGTTGCGACACTTAAAGTTTATACGGAAGATCTTAAGTATGTTTGGTTAATCAATTTTGAAGTCATTCATCGAATTTATATAACCTCTATGGATATTCAAGAATCCTCTATGGTCATTCAAAAAGATCAAACAGAGCGAATTCGAATTCTTGTCAGCCCATCCAATTACAACGAAGACATCATTTGGACATCAAGCGATCCAAGTGTAGCAACCGTCGATGAATATGGTTTTGTTAAAGGTAAGATGAATGGTGCAACCATAATTACAGCAACGTCTCTATCGGGTCAATATAGTGATTCAGTGAGTGTACAAGTCATTGAGCCAGTCACAAGTATTGTTTATGATCAATACATGGTTATGATGACCGTTGAAGATCAACCACTTCAAATTGATGTTGAAGTTTTACCAGTAACTGCAACCAATAAGAATATTATTTGGAGAAGCAGTAACAATAATGTCGCTTATTTTGATGGTAACGGAAAACTTGTACCTGTTAATATTGGAACCATTATTATTCGTGCTCAAGCTGAACACTCTACGGTTTATAAAGATATCATTGTCAGCATCACCGAATCAGCTATGGCTCAACCAACTATCATAGATGTAACTTCTCTTTATTATAATAATAAAACCGCAGTCTTTGCTTTACAAAGTGATGGAAGCGTATGGACATGGGGTCAAGGTGCACTTGGTAGAGGCATCTGGGAAGATGATGTTACAACTCCACGTAAACTAGAAATATCGGGTGTTAAATCCATGCATTCAAACAATTCAGAAACATGGGTTAGAAGAGTTTCATTCATTAAACAAGATGGTACAGTTTGGAGTATAGGTAGTTATTATAGTGCTGGTAATGGATCTTGGGAATCACAAACATTTACAAAAGCTAACTATTTGAACAACATAATCGATGTTTCATTAGGATATCATCATACGTTAGCACTTAAAGATGATGGCACGGTTTGGTCATGGGGTCATAATGGCAGTTATCAACTTGGTGATGGTACAAATCAAGATCGTTCAATGCCAATTCAAGTTAATGGTATTGAAAATGCGAAACAAATACTAGCAAACAACAACTCTTCTTATGTTTTAACAGAAAATGGCACACTCTATGCGTTTGGATACAATAACACGTATTCAACACCAAAAGTAGTTAACCTTCCTGGAAGCATGAGAATTAAGCAACTCATTCAACGACCCAACGATGATTCTATTTTCTGGCTAACAGAGAATAATGAAGTTTATTCGTATCATATCACCAGCACTGCTCCTTACCGCTACTTCCAGCAAATCACCAACAGTCATGTTGTTTCAGAAATGTATTTTGGAAATGGCTATCAAGTCTTTAAAACGATTGAAGGTAAGCATTACGCATTTGGTAACAATCAACTAGGTCAACTGGGTAATGGTCAAAACTTTATCAATAATGGTGAGGCTAATCCATCTTTAATTGCTTTAAACAGCATTTCAAAAATTAAAGTTGGTTACAACAATGCAATTGCAATAACAAGTGAAGGTAAACTTAATATTTGGGGAGACAATGCTTCGGGTCAGCTTGCAGATTTCTCAAAAGTGAACAACTTTACACCTAGAGAAGTATATTTTGGTGCTGAAAGTGATTCAATAGCACCTACAAGAGTATCAACAGTGCCCAGTTGGAATCAAACCGATGTGTCATTAGATACTCAAATCAGAATTAAATTTAATGAAGCAATTCGCCAAAGTATTAACTTCTCAACCATATACTTACTTGATGCAAACGATCATATTGTATCAACGCAAAAAACTATTGATTGGGACACATTGATTTTAACACCTACAAATCCTTTACAACCGAACATGTCTTATCGTGTGCAAATGGAACATAATGCTGTAACGGACTTCTTTAGTAATCCAGCAAGTGATTATACGTATTATTTCTTAACTGAATCAATCAGTGAAGGACAAAACACAGAGATACCCACACGTCATTATTGGACTCAATCTGAAATTCAAGCTTACTTCCAAACTTACGTCTTAGAGGGACACAACTCAACCTTCTATAACAATGCGATTTTAAATAACCTTTATGATTTAGATGTAAGAAATTGGTTAAGATTCTTTACCAATGAAGGTGATCAGACTTATGTCTTTAGTAACAACTATTGGGGCACCTCTGATCCAGATCTTGTAGGTAAACAAGTTGTTGACTTCAATGATTATCAACAGTATGCACACATAAAAGTCACGCCATTCTTAACTGAAGGCAATGCGATGATGTATCCATTTATTACAAAAGTTAATATCAGTAATGACTCTGAATCGAACATGAGAATTGTCGGTGCTGAAACAATTACGGTAACAATTAGCTTTAATCGATCTATGGATATGAATGTTCCACTTAAGGTGTTCTTCGGTCCAGATTATCCGTTTACGGATTATGAAGTTCAAGGTCAATGGATTGATCAAAAGACATGGCAAGGCACTTATACCATTACACCACTCACCGGCGATGGTAAGCAATATTTTAGAATTCGTGATGCAGTTGCGGCTGATAATCCATTCCTATGGATGGGTGATGACGATGGACGATTCATGTTTGAAATCCGATCTTTCGGTGCAGAAGCAATGAATCTTCAAGCAACAGGCGGCGAAGGTAGTATTGAACTTTCCTGGATGCAAGATGAATTTGATACCTTAGCAGGTTATAACATTTATCGTAGTGCAGATCTTAATGGCACCTATGAAAAGATTAATTCTGTACTGATTACAACAGAAACCAACAGTTATATTGATTACAATGTATTACCAGGACAACCTTACTTCTATAAGTTTACAATCGTGAAGACAGACTTAACTGAATCTAAATTCAGTAATATCGCGTTTGCTGCTGCTTATGACATCATCCCTCCACAATTATTCCACACACCTATCTTTACAGCAAATGTAGGACAAGAAATTCAGATTTTTGCAACGGCGATTGACAATATTGGTATTAAATCAGCCAAATTGTTCTATAGAAATATTTCAGAAGACACATATAAAGAAGTTGAAATGATTCTAGGAACGAACAACCGATATACAGGCAAGATTCCAGCAAGCCATGCACAAATACCAGGTATTGCTTATTACATTGAGGTTTCTGATGGCAGAAGTTCAGTTGCACACGGATCGGCAGCTACACCTAATATTGTCGACATAAAAGATAATCCAACGGTTGTAACTATTTCGCCTAATAAAGGGATTTATCAAGGTAATAGTAGTGTTGTCATTTCAGGTATTAACTTTAAACCAGGAGCAAAAGTTTACTTCTCTCATCTCGAAGGATTAAATGTTGTCGTTGAAGATGAAAACACGATTAAAGTTAAAACACCAGCATTCTCACCAGGTCGTGTAAATGTCAAGGTTGTCAATCCTGATGGCTCATCACACACACTTTATAATGCTTTCGAATATTATAACGATGATGTTCGTATTGTGATTAGTAACGGTACAGTATCTAAGGGTAGTGAATTCCAAATTCCAGTACGTGTAGAAAATGCTCAAGGTTTAGTTGCAATGGATTTAACCATTGGTTATGATGCAACAGTTCTTACATTTGTCAGTGCAACAAAGAGTGCCTTAACTGGAAGATTCAATTTGGCAATGAATTCAAATCAAACCAATAAAGTATTGATATCCATGGCAAGTGACACATCAATCTCTGGTAGCGGCGATATCCTTATGCTTAAGTTCCAAGCAAAAACTGCCATCGCAGCAACAAGCACACAAATTACGATTGATTCAGTCAATATCAACAGTATCAACGATGGCATCGGTATACAAAATGGAACCATCACATTCTCTACAGTTTATAGTTTCTCTGGTACAGTTTTCTACTATTTCAATAACAATGTAGTACCAGGCGTCAAAGTAGAACTTAGAAGTCCGCTTGCGCTCTATAGCGCAACGACACCTATGGATGGAACATTCAGTTTCAGTGGTATCGTTTCAGATGACTATGAACTCAAAGCATTTAAAGAAAATCAATTGGATGCCATTACAGCTTATGATGCATCCCTCATTCTTCAACACGCTGTTCAATTAACATCACTGACAAACAATCAAAAAATTGCTGCAGATGTTAACAGCGATGGAGCAATTAATAGTATGGATGCCTCAATGATTTTACAATATGTTGCAGGCATGAGAACAATCCCATTTGAAGGTACTTCATCGGCTTGGAAGTTTGTTTATCCACAAGCAAGTTATCCAGGTCTAAATAGAAACTATTCAAGTCAAAGCATTCAAGCAATACTGATTGGAGATGTTTCAGGTAATTATTCAACAACAAGTGCTCAAAATCAAAGCACTCAAGGTGTCATTAAGGCAGGTCAAATGAGAAGCCATGAAACTGGCTTAACCGTCCCAGTGTCCTTAGATTACTTTAAGTATGATTTATATAGCTTTGAAACAACCATTGAAATTGAGCAAGGTGTTAGTGTTGGTGAAATCAGATTATCCTCTGAATTACAAAATGCATATTATATTGTCAATAAAAATCAAGCAGGATATATCAGAATTGCAGTTGCTAGTGCTACACCACTGAATCTACAAAATCCAATCTTAGAAATAGATTTGATTACAACTCAACAACTAGATAAAGTGTCCGTACGTTTTACACAAACATTATTTAATGAATTTAGTCAAATCGCACAGCTTCAAAATATTTATCGTTATCAACTCAATTTTGATTTCAACCAAGATGGTATAGTCAATGATCAAGATATCTTAATCTTCATCAAGCATTATAACAAGACCTATTTATATGAAGATATTAGTTTCTTTGACATTAACCGTGATGGTGTCGTTGATATTTATGATGTCATTGCCGCACGTAATCACAGATGAGGAGACGATATGCTGAAGAAAACATTCTGTTTATTCATCCTAGTCATCGCTGCATGGATGCTTTCAATCAAAGTTCATGCAGCGACAGAACCTGTTGAAGTCTACCTTGTTTTTGACAAAGAGAATTATCAAAATAATGAAGTGATGACACTAACCATCCATGTCAGAAATTACAACGACTTATATGGATTTCAACTGGATATTCAAAAGGATTTTAATCAATTTACAACACAAACCAATCTTAATCCTTATCTCATGAATGAAGGGTATATCTTTTACTCAAATTCACAAATATGGGTTAATGAGGTCAATGATGATATTGCATCCTATTTAGTTTCTAAAGATTTAAGTTTTGATGAGGGATATCAATATAGTGAAGGATATACTGCACTGGCTACAATTAAACTTGTAGCCTTGCAGAACATCATCAATCCTTATCAACTTTTTAAAATCACGAGTACTTTAGATGATTTAACTTTCGATAATTTTAATATGGTACTTAAGCTATCAGACTCGAACGCAAATCCGATTGCTTATACAGTCATTCAAGCACCTGAAGTGCCTTTAATCCCACCGGTTATATCGTTAAACCCAGGTATTGATACGATTAGCATAGGCAGTATTCATACGGACGCACATATTAATGTCATTTATGCTGGAGCGTTTGAAGTGATTGTAGATAATCAGGTAAATACTCAGGCTCTTGGATCCTACGCAATTAGTTATCGCGTGATTTATGGTGACCAAGAAATGGTGATTGTGCGGTATGTTCATGTAATCGAAAAACAAAAAGTAGTCATCTTCTCTATTGTACCTACTGTGACAACACTACCTATTGGTGGTAAGTTTGAAAATAAGGGATGTTCGGTGAATATTGATGGCATCACTATGCCTTGTGATGTCCTATCATCCAATATAAATTCATCGCAAACAGGAGCATATCAAGTCATATACGGTGTGACTTATCAAGATGTAACCTATACACACACGCTCTATGTATTTGTGTTCAAGATTTTTCAAGATGTATTATTTCCTAATAAAGAGGAGGTATTTTATCTATGAAGAAAATTGGAATAAGTTTCATGATATTGATGTTGCTATTAGGCATCTCAGCATGTGTGAATCCTGCTACTGTGATACCCGAATACCGGCTATTACCTTCAAAAGACACGATTGATATTGGAGAAGTTTGGGTTGATGGCGGGATTTATGTCAAATATGGAGTGAAGGTATTAGAAGCTACAGCAACACATTCAATTAATAACCAACAAGAAGGCATGTATGAAGTCACTTATACGGCGACAAATAACAGCAGAACCTATATTTTTAAGCGGTATGTCCAAGTCTTAGATCAAACACCACCCGTAATATCACTGAATCCTGGCATAGATACCATAAAGATTGGTGAAACATGGATAGATAGTTCGGTGCAGGTTACAGATAACTCTGGAACGTACACACTTGTGACTCAAGGTGTTGTCAATATCGCACAAGCAGGTACTTACATCATCACATATATCGCCACAGATTCAAGAGGTAATGAAACAAAAGCATATCGCTATGTGAGTATTATTACATAGCCCATTCTCCTTGTATTAAATAAGAAAAGAGCAAACCCATATCATCATGATTTCAAGTTTGCTCTTTTTTTATTGTGAATAAAAACTATAATTGTTCTAATAAATTGATGTAAAATTGTACACCGTGAATCACATTATCAATTGAGATATCTTCATTGATTCCATGAATCTTCTTTAAGTCATCTCTAGACACATCCATGGGTGAAAACTTATAGACCCTTTCACAAATCTCATGATAATGTCTTGAGTCTGTGGTTGCAACCATCAAGTATGGTGCAACAAGTACTTCAGGCCATGTATAATTAATAGCTTTGGTGAGCATCTTAAATGCATCATCTTTTAAACTAATTGAGGTTGCTTCACTGGCTTCAATCACTTCAACCAAGATATTAGGATTCTTAATAACTTTCTTAATAATTTTTACGACATCCTCTGAAGTCTCACCCGGTCTAATTCGGTAATTAATACCAATGCTTGCTTTAGAAGGTAAGACATTATATGCTTCAGAACCTGATGATACCGTGAATGCTTGAGTGGTCTTAAACATCGCGAGAAACTCACCACCAGAAAGCCTTGCAATCAACTTAACAACTGGCATGAATAACCATAAATTTGCAAACAAAATCTTAATCGGTAAAGACTTACTATTGGGTGCTAAACTATCAAATAAATATCTCACAGGTTTTGTTAATTTGAGCTTGAATTTTTTTGTTTGATTAAGTCTTGTGACAGCCTTTGATAACTCAGTAATTGGTGTTTTTTTAGGTGGAGTTGATGCGTGTCCACCCATCGATAATGCAGTGAGTTTAATGTTCATAAATCCTTTTTCAGAAAGACCTACAACAGCTGTTTTTTCTTTTACCCCAGGAAATGCATTGGAGACAATCGCACCACCTTCATCAAGGACCATATAAGGTTTCACGCCTTGTGTTTTCAAATAAGTCACAATCGATTTTGCAGACTTACCATAAACCTCTTCATCGCCTCCGAAAGCCAAATAAAGGTCGTTCTTAAATACTTTACCTTGACTTAAAAGATGCTCACAAGCCTCCATAATCGCATTTAAGCTACTCTTGGTATCTAGTGCACCACGACCATAAATAGTTTTTTCATTCACACGGCCACTAAAGGGGTCTTCATCCCATGTGCCATTAACTGGAACAACATCATAATGAGACATCAAAACTATCGGTTGTTCACTCGACTCCCCTTGAATATGAAAGAGCATGCCTCGTTCATGTTCAGAGTATGTTGCATGCTTTAAGACATGAGGAAATCTTTCCTTTATATAAGCTCTAAAATCATCAAATGCTTTCAAATCTTCAAGTGCTGGATCGATGTTTGAGATGGTCTTAAATTGCAGCATTTTCGATAGGGATTCGATCGCATGTTTTTGATCAATTTCGTGCATTTTTTTCATTTCAGGAAATTGCTTTGGTTTATATTTTAATGTTCTGATGGTAATGATAAGAATAAGTAGGAGCAGGATACCACCAAGGATATACCATTCCATTATTTAATCAGCCCTTTCTTATATAAAATACGTGAACTAATGAGTGTAATTAAAACACCAACTGGTACCATTGCACCTACCAAACCACCACTTCCAGGTACAAGTAAGAAGAAAGCAAGCATGAAAATGAGCGGTATTAATGCAATCTTCCAACGCTTAGAAATATAAACAAATCCAAGTGCACCAAAAAGTGCGGGAACGACATTGTCAAATGCAGGTTTCATGATAGATGATTCTAAAAGCGGGGTGAGCGGTATAATCAGCAATGCACCAATAATAATAATTAGGGTTGTCACAATTGAAGAAGTTGCAACTGCAATGGTTGATATCACATCACCTGCTTCAGATCCTTTTTCAATGTTTAATGCATCTTGAGCATTCAGTGCCACAGGCACCTTAATGCTTGCTAAATTTCCAGTCACAAACGATAAATAACTTGAGCCAGTCCCAAGCATTGGTGTAAATGTAAAGACTTCAATGGTTGTAATGGGCCAAAAAACAACTGCAGTCGCAATAAATCCTGGTAAGAATTCTTGAAAAGTTGGCCAAACACCCGTCATAATACTCATTACAAGTGGTGCAGTAATAAAGAGTGCTAATGCACCAAGCATCCAGTATCTACCGGTTAAATGTAGTTGATCTTGATAAGCTTTATCCATATTATCTTACCCCCAGACTTGCATAAATAATGGCAAACGCCATGGCACCAATCATGGATAACGGCAAAGCATAATTTTTAAGCCATTCCCATTTAAACTTCTTCATCATGAGTCCAAAAATGACAATGAGTAGTGCAGAGGTTAAGAAAACCAAGATTGCTAAAATTGAGATAAATGTTTCATTATTAATTGTTTTAGGTGCAACCACAAAACCAACAAAGGCTGAAATCATTCCAATAAAGAGTGCATCCATCATAATCTGTTTCCATGAATTATCTTGATCTTGAATTCTATTGATACGTGCACTATACTTTTTAAAGAATAAAGGAATAATTAAAAGTGGTGGAATACATCCAAATGTCATCACCCAAAGTGCAGTCGTTACAACTCTCGGATTTAAGACTTCACCCGCTTCAAATCCGAATTCTTTTAAGACAATCAGTGCTGTTGGAAGTTCATAAGTTAAAGCCCCTAATGTTCCAAGTCGCATGCCGGCAATCATAGGACCAAAAATCTTAGCGAGTGTCACCAGTCCAATCAAAATAGCTACTGATGGTGCAATCGTAAAGACTGCCGATGATGTAATCGTTTGATTAATTTGTTCTTTTGTAAATCCAAGTGATAATGCTTTTTTTCTTGCCTTAAGCAAAAAAACGGCGGATTGCATCAAGACATAGGAAAAAATAATCCCTACAACCAGATAAACCCACCAAGCATTTAGAAAAGCCATATCCATACACCTCAGTTTCAATAAGTCGTTTATTTTATTATAATCGATTTCAAAGAATAATCATTTCTTTTTTAAAAGAAGCATCAATCCTCATTCTTCAAATGATGAGATTTGTGATAAAGTTAAGATATAGGAGACGTGATCCAAATGAGAGATGATATTTTAAACCGTAGATCGGTAAGAACTTATGAAAAAAGAAAATTATCAGATGATACAAAAAAACTCACAGAAGCACTCATTTTACAAACAAATCAAATGAAAGGACCCTTTGGTCATGAGGCTCATTTCTTTTTCCATGACCAGCAAGCCTTTTTAGATGATGATGCCAAAAAGATTGGGACTTATGGGTTTGTCAAAAATCCTCCTGCATTCTTTGGTGGTATCACTCAAAATGAGTTTGAGCATTTGATTGATTTTGGATACCTTTTTGAACATATCATCATTGAACTTACCAAACACGAACTAGGTACTGTTTGGCTTGGCGGAACATTTAATCGAAGTGCTTTTAATTTTATGGTTTCAGGTCATGAAATCATCCCAGCTATTTCTCCTGTAGGATATCCTCTAGAGAAGTTTTCATTAAGAGAAAAAGTGATTCGATTTGGTATTCAAGCAGATCGTAGAAAACCATTTAATGAGCTTTTCTATTTAAATGATTTTGTGCATCCTCTTGAAACCTTAATCCCTCATGATATCCCTTATTATCATAGTCTACTTTATGTTCAAGCAGGTCCATCAGCATCTAATAAACAACCCTGGAGACTCTTAATTGAAGATAAAAAGATTCATCTTTATTTAGAACCAACCCCAAACTATGGGACATCACTATCCTTTCCAATCCAACTTTTAGATATGGGGATTGCCATCTATCATTTAGAAGCTGGTTTGAAAGAAGATAGGTTATCATATCAAATGAAAACACTAGAACATCCAGAAAAAGAAAGTCTCAAATATATCATTTCATTTTTAATCGACTAAAAAAAGATAGGCACATGGAATCATGTGCCTATATCATTTATTTTTTAGGAACTCTTACTTTTTTAAGTTTTGCAAATCTTGGAAGTCCATCAACGAGCTTCGCTTTAGAATCTCCTTGAATTAAAGGCAGTGCATAATCAATAAATTCTTGAGTTAAACCTTTACCTTCAGGTAAGATCCACTCAAGTGGAACTTTTTGTTCTGTATTTGCAGCAAGCTTTAATGGTAGTAAAACATACTTAATCTTATAAGGATTAGAAGAAATTCTCTTAAATCCTACCATCTTATCTGTTGTGCCACGAACTGCAGCTTGAACAGCTTTTTTACCTGCATTATATGCTTCCTCAACATCGACTTTAGAAGCTAAATGTGCAGCAGATCTTTGAAGTAGCGAAAACTCAATAGCTCTGACTTTAACATTGGTTCTCTTGCCAATTTCTTGAGCTAAAACTTGTGCAGTTCCGCCTAGCTGAGCATGACCGAAAGCATCTTTCTTTAAATCTTGGAATAATTCAGGAATGTATTTACCATCTTTTGTCTTCACACCTTCAGAAACAGCAACAATCACCTTACCTTTTTCAAGTAAGACTTGGTTGACTTGTGCAAAGAATGCATCAATATCAAATGCGACTTCAGGCAGATAAATTAAATCTGGACCTTGACCTTTATATTGCGCGAGTGCAGCAGCGGCAGTAAGCCAGCCAGCATTTCTACCCATCACTTCAACTACCGTCACTTGTGGTGTATCATAAACGGTTGCATCATGGAAAAGTTCCATAAACGTGGTTGCTACATATTTTGCAGCACTTGCATAACCAGGTGAGTGGTCAGTAGCATTTAAGTCATTATCGATAGTCTTTGGTACACCCATGACATTGCAATCATAGCCTGATTTCTTAAAGAACTTAGAAATCTTATTGCATGTATCCATGGAGTCATTACCACCGTTATAGAAGAAGTAACGAATGTTGTACTTCTTAAAGACATCTAATAGTTTTTGGTATTCTGAACTATCCTTTTTAGGATCTTTTAACTTGTAACGTACTGAACCAATCGAAGATGATGGTGTATTCTTCAGTAATTCAAGTTCTTCTAAGGATTCTTGCTTGATATCAATAAAATCTTCATGCAAAATACCTTTAATGCCATGGACTGCGCCATAGACTTCTGTAATGTTGGGTTGTTTTAAGGCTTCAATGAAAACGCCTGCTGCGCTTGCATTAATCACACTTGTTGGGCCACCAGATTGGCCAAGGAGCGCTGCTCCTACTAAGTTTTTCATATAATCACCATTTCTATAATAAATTTTGATAATCCTATGTTATTTTATCACAGTTTATCTGATATCAACCTCTATCATGCTAAAAAATCGTTTTCATAATTTAACAAAATCTTATGTCATTGCATTCAAAAATAAGCTTCTTTGTGCTATAATGATTGTGCAGTACGTTTTTTTATGTAAGGGGATTAAATTCATATGAAAATTGGCGTTTTAACATCAGGTGGCGATGCTCCCGGGATGAATGCTGCTGTACGTGCTGTTGTACGTGCAGGGATTTCTTACGGGCATGAAGTTTATGGCATCAAAGATGGCTACCAAGGTATGATTGAAGATGATATGGTTTTACTTAATCATCAATCTGTATCCGGTATGCTTTCTAAAGGCGGTACTTTCTTAGGAACTTCAAGAGCTCCTGAATTTTTAAAGGAAGAAGTTAGAGAAAAAGCAGTTCAAAATTTAAAAAATAGAGGCATAGAAGCGTTAATCGTCATTGGTGGCGATGGCACCTATCGTGGTGCGATGGATTTAACCCGTATGGGTGTTAAAACCATTGGATTACCTGGAACCATTGATAACGACATTGCTGGTACGGATTTTACCATCGGTTTTCATACCGCTGTTGAAACAATCGTGGATGCAATCGATAAACTCAGAGACACATCAACTTCACATAGAAGATGTTCTATTGTTGAAGTGATGGGTAGACACTGTGGGGATCTTGCTTTATTTTCAGGCATTTGTGGTGGCGCAGAGTTTATTGTAACCCCTGAACATCCAATGAATAAAGAACAAATTATCGAAAGACTTAAGAAACATCAAAAAGAAGGACGTAGACATGCGATTATCGTGGTCACTGAAAATCAATTTGATGTGCATGAATTTGCGAAAGAAATTTCTGAAAAATCAGGATTTACATCAAGAGCAACGGTTTTATCATACATTCAACGTGGCGGGTCACCATGTCCTGAAGATCGCATTTTAGGATCTCGTATGGGTACTTACGCGGTTGAGCTTTTAAATGATGATATTTATGGAGTTTGTGTCGGTGTTCGTGATTCAAGAATGGTACATTTACCATTCGTCAATGTTGTGGGTCAAAAAAGACCTAAAAATGAATTATATGGATTGGTTAAGAAAGTTTCTTAAAAGAGACTTCACTGATATAAAAAAAGAGAGAGGAAATGCATATGACCACAAAATATGTCTATCTATTTAAAGAAGGCAACGCGTCAATGAAAAATCTTCTGGGCGGCAAAGGTGCAAACCTTGCTGACATGACTTCCCTAGGCATGCCAGTTCCCCAAGGATTTACCGTTACAACAGAAGCATGTAACGATTATTACGCAAACAAAAAGGTGATTAAGCCTGAAATCATCAAACAAATTTTTGCAGCACTTGAGGCTACAGAAAAAGAATACGGAAAAACTTTTGGTGACCCCAATGATCCATTCTTAGTATCCGTTCGTTCTGGAGCTAGAGCATCTATGCCAGGCATGATGGATACCATCTTAAACTTAGGTTTAACGAATGTATCTGTTAAAGGTTTAGCAAAACTGACGAACAACCCAAGATTCGCTTATGACTCCTATCGTCGTTTCATTCAGATGTTTGCTGACGTCGTGATGGAAATCGATAAGGAAAACTTCGAGCATCTGCTTGAAGCAATGAAGCATGAAAAAGGTGTTGAATTAGACACGGATTTAAATGCAGATGATTTAGAAAAGCTTGTTGGACAATTCTTAGTAAAATATGAAGAATTAAAGGGACAACCCTTCCCACAAGATCCAAGAGAACAATTGATTGAAGCGATTACCGCAGTCTTTAGATCATGGGATAACCCACGTGCCAATACGTATAGACGTTTAAACCACATTCCTTACGAATGGGGAACAGCTGTTAACGTTCAAGGCATGGTCTTTGGTAACATGGGCGATGATTCTGGTACAGGTGTTGCGTTCTCTAGAAACCCATCTGATGGTACCAACGAACTTTATGGTGAATACTTATTTAACGCACAAGGTGAAGACGTTGTTGCAGGTATTCGTACACCAAAACCGATTGCTGAATTAAAGAAAGATAATCCAGCATTATACGAACAATTCTTTAACATTTCTAAGAAATTAGAAGCACATTATCGTGATATGCAAGACATGGAGTTCACCATTGAAAGAGGTAAACTCTATATGCTTCAAACACGTAATGGTAAGAGAACTGCTCAAGCAGCTTTAAAGATTGCCATTGATTTAGTCAATGAAGGCGTTTTAACGAAGAAAGAAGCAGTTCTTAAAGTAGAACCTGCTCAATTAGACGCTCTACTTCACCCACAATTCAATCCAGCAGCTCTTAAGAAAGCTAGAGTCATTACGACAGGCTTAAACGCATCACCGGGTGCGGCTACCGGTCGTGTTGCATTCACTGCTGAAAGAGCTAAAGAACTCAAAGCTAAAGATGGTCTTCCAGTCATCTTAGTCCGTCAAGAAACATCACCAGAAGATATTGAAGGTATGATCGTTTCTTCAGGTATCCTCACATCACGTGGCGGTATGACATCACACGCTGCTGTTGTTGCAAGAGGCATGGGTACATGCTGTGTTGCGGGTGCTGGTGCGGTTAGAGTTTATGAATCTAAGAAATATTTTGAAGTCAACGGCGAAAAGTTTAGTGAAGGCGATTGGATTTCATTAGACGGTTCTACCGGTAAAGTTTACGGCGAAAAGGTTGAAACTCAAGATGCTACTGTATCTGGAGATTTCGCAACCCTCATGGCTTGGGC
Source organism: Acholeplasmataceae bacterium (assembly GCA_030603805.1). Taxonomy (GTDB): domain Bacteria; phylum Bacillota_I; class Bacilli_A; order Acholeplasmatales; family Acholeplasmataceae; genus Peloplasma. Next base: position 61,240 of record JAUVXD010000002.1, on the reverse strand, counting down.
AGATGAATTTAGAGCACTTAAGGTGAGAACCAATGCAGATAACCCAAGAGATGCTAAAGTTGCCTATAACTACGGTGCTGAAGGTATTGGTTTATGCCGTACTGAACATATGTTTTTTGAAGCTGATAGAATTCCAGCAGTTCGTGAAATGATTGTTGCTAAGAATAAGGCTGAAAGAGAAAAAGCTTTAGCGAAGTTACTTCCAATGCAAAGACAAGACTTCATTGGCTTATATAAAGAAATGAAGGGTTATGCCGTGACCATTCGTTACTTAGATCCACCACTACATGAATTCGTTCCAACAGCAGAGAAAGACATTCGTGATTTAGCAAAAGAAATGGGCTTATCTTATGAAGAACTTAATGCAACCATTGAAGGTCTTCATGAAACAAACCCAATGTTAGGTCACCGTGGTGTGCGTTTATCAGTGACTTATCCAGAAATTGCTGAAATGCAAACACGTGCCGTCATTGAAGCTGCAATTCAAGTCAATAAAGAAGGCATGAAGGTTGTGCCTGAAATTATGATTCCACTGGTTGGAGAAGTAAAAGAACTTCAAATGATTAAAGATGTTGTTGTTGCAACAGCTGAAAAAGTCATTAAAGAATCCGGTGTCAAGTTAGAGTACTTAGTTGGTACGATGATTGAAATCCCACGCGCATGTATCACTGCAGATGAAATTGCAAAAGAAGCAGAATTCTTCAGCTTTGGTACCAATGACTTAACGCAAATGACGTTTGGTTTCTCAAGAGACGATGCTGGTAAGTTCCTTGGCGACTACTATGAAAAGAAGATTTTCGCATCTGATCCATTTGCTCACATCGACCAAAAAGGTGTTGGCAAACTCATGCAAATTGCTGTTGAGTTAGGTAAAAAAGTTAGACCTGATCTCAAGCTTGGTATTTGTGGAGAACACGGTGGAGACCCACTTTCAGTGGAATTCTGCCATAACATCGGTTTAACTTATGTTTCATGTTCACCATTCCGTGTGCCTATTGCAAGACTTGCAGCTGCACATGCAAACATCAAGAATCCAAGATAACTAGTCATCCAATAAGGGTGTATCTCAATGATATGCCCTTTTTTCTTTTTTTCATGTTTGCACTATTTTTATTTCTATGGTATCATGAAGTGCTTCTTGATTTGATGATTCATGAGGAGCTCAAGAGATCAGATGCACAAAAAAAAGATCACGGTTTTAATTTGTATAGAGACAAATTTAAATATAGATGATGATGCGTTATGAGCTTGACCATAATGCATTTTTTTTATGGCGCAAATCATCAATAAAAAACCAAGGAGAAATCAATGAAGTTTCAAGAATTAAACATTATGCCACATATCTTAAAGGCGATTGAATCAGAGGGCTATGAAGTTCCATCACCGATTCAAGAACAAGCCATTCCACTACTTTTAGAAGGCAAAGATATGCTTGGAAGTGCTCAAACAGGCACAGGAAAAACACTTGCATTTGCAGTTCCGATTATTCAAGGTCTCTATGACCCCAATAAAGATTTTAAGGCCAAAAGAGAAATTAAAGCTTTAGTCTTAGCACCAACGAGAGAACTTGCAGAGCAAATTAAAGAATCATTTAGATCCTACGGCAAAAATATCGGATTAAAAACAGATGTTGTCTATGGTGGTGTTTCACAAAAAAATCAAGAAATCGCACTTAAAAAAGGTGTTGATGTCTTGATAGCAACCCCAGGCAGATTGATGGATTTGATGAATCAAAAGCTCATTTCTTTATCACATGTCGAATATCTTGTTTTAGATGAAGCGGATCGTATGCTGGATATGGGCTTTATTCAAGATGTCCAAAAAATCGTTTCTTATGTCCCACAAAAGCGGCAAACCATGCTCTTTTCAGCTACTGTACCTAAAGAAATATTAAGTCTTGCAAATAGTTTATTAAAAGATCCAGTGAGAGTTCAAGTGACACCTGAAGAACTCATGGTCGATAAGATTAAGCAATCCTTATATTTTGTAGCAAAAAAAGATAAAACAAATTTACTCATCGATTTACTGGTGAACCCAAAACTTTCATCAGTGCTCGTATTTACAAGAACAAAGCACGGTGCAAATAAGCTCGTTAAAGAACTTTTAAGCTATGGTGTGAAGGCAGATGCCATTCATGGTAATAAGTCTCAAAATAACCGTCAAAAAGCTTTAGCAGAATTTAAATCTAAGAAGATTAGAGTTTTGGTTGCAACTGATATTGCGGCACGCGGAATTGATATTGATGAACTTTCACACGTGATAAATTATGATTTACCTGAAACTCCTGAAACCTATATCCATAGAATGGGTAGAACAGGGAGAGCGGGATTGTCAGGTGAAGCATTTTCATTTTGCAATCAAGAAGAACTTCATTTACTAAAGCAAGTTGAAAAGCATATTAAGCAAACGATTCCTGTCGTTTCTAATCATTTATTTGAGCAAAAGATTTCTGAGTCTCAACCTAAAGTTAAATCACAAAAACCAAAACAATCAAACGCTCATAAACCTAAACAACAAAACAACCAAAAACAGAGCAAGCCTCAAGTTAAAAAAGAGGTAGAGAAGTCTCAAAAAAGAGAAGAAAAACCTTTCACTTTGGTGATGAAATCAAAGATAGAACATAAACAAGCGACACCGCAAAGAGAAACTAAGCAAAGTAAACCATCATCACAAAAGCAAACACAGGAAGCTTATCCAAAGAAAAAGTCAAACTTAACACCTTCAAGATATCGCTATAATCGACACGATAATACATACCTCAATCCAGATGAACAAATTGCATCAAAAAGAAAAAATAAATCCAAATAAAACAATCAATAAATTTAGACCTTAGGGTCTTTTTTTATGCCAAGAATTTCATATGAATTTACACTAAAACGTTTTCATTTTACACCTTCTTACATTACATGTAATGTATGTTATAATACTTTCGGAAATTCTTCTTAGAATTCGGAGTGACACTATACATGAGAAAAACCAAAATTGTTGGTACCGTAGGTCCAGTTTCTGAAGATCGTGCGATCTTAAGACAACTGATTTTAGCAGGTGTCAATGTTGTTAGAAATAATTACTCGCATGGCGATTATGATGAACATATCAATAGATTTAAAACTGTTCATGAACTCAATAAAGAATTAGGGACCTATGTAGGAACCCTCATGGATACCAAGGGCCCTGAGATTAGAACCCATAATTTTGTTGACGGCAAAGTTTATATCAAACAAGGTCAAACAGTTCATATCTCGATGACAGAAGTCTTAGGGACTGAAGATCGTTTTTCAATTACCTATGATAAACTTTTTGATGATATCGAAATTGGAAAAACGATTTTAGTCGATGATGGTTATTTAGGACTACTCGTCATCGAAGAAGATAAAGAAACTAATGAGTTGATTACGGTTGCTAAAAACAGCCATATGCTTAAAAACAAACGTGGCGTCAATGTCCCAAATACGATTTTAAATCTACCTTTTTTATCTGATAAGGATATCGCTGATATTAAGTTTGCATGCGCAAACGATTATGATTATATTGCAGCATCCTTCACCAGAAGAAAAGAAGATATTCTTCAAATTAAAGAATTACTTAAATCTGAGGGTAAAGAATACATTCAAGTGATTGCCAAAATTGAAAACCAAGAAGGTATTGACAATTTAGATGAGATTATAACGGTTGCTGATGGCATTATGGTTGCCAGAGGTGATTTAGGTGTTGAGGTTTTTGCTGAAGATTTACCGCATATGCAAAAAGCAATTGTTCATAAATGCCAACAACGAGGAAAACTCGTGATTGTTGCAACTCAAATGCTAGAGTCGATGCAAAATAATCCAAGACCTACTAGAGCAGAAGTCTCAGATGTCGCTAATGCGATTTATGAAGGTACAGATGCGACCATGCTTTCAGGTGAAATGGCTGCGGGTCGATACCCCATTGAAGCTGTAGAATATATGGCTAAAATTAATGAGCGTTCTGAAGCCCATGTGGATCACCGTATTTTCGCGAAAAACGCACTCTTTGAAGGAGATAACCTCTTAGATGCGATTTCGTTTTCAGCTGTACAAGCAGCGATGAATTATAATGTCAAGGCGATTATTGCTTACGGGCATAAAGCAACAGACAATCTATCCAAATACCGTTCCATCGCACCGATCATTGGTGTCGTTGATAGTTATCATAAAGCAACATCTCTATCCCTCTATTATGGGGTCTTTCCAGTCATCGGACATGATGAACTTGAAAGAAGATTAAGAGAGCTTGGTGTCGTTAAGGGAGACACCATCTTGGTTGTCAGAAAATACCACATCGAATTTACGAACTATTAATGATGAACATTCTAGATAAGGCATCATTAATGATGCTTTTTTCATGAAGATATAGGAAAAAAGACATTTATAGTTTAAAATGATTATGGATGTATTTAAGGAGGATTTTATGAACATTGCTGCAACCTTCTTTTACGGAGAAAGCATCATGTATGTCTTTGGTGGTTTGGCACTGTTTGTCTTTGGAATCAACATGATGAGTGATTCCTTGAGGGCAGCAGCTGGAAGCAAACTCAAAGCGATTATTGAAAAATCAACAAATACACCCCTTAAGGGCATTTTAGTTGGGATCTTTTTAACCGTCTTAATTCAATCATCATCAGGGACAACAGCTCTCATGATTGGACTTTTAAGAGCAGGTTTAATGACACTACCCCAAAGTGTTGGTATTATTATGGGGGCCAACATAGGAACAACCATTACCGCATTTATCATCGGTTTACCGGTTGCTAAATGGGGCTTATATTTTGTTTTCATCGGATTTATTATGTCTTTTATTAAAAATAGACGTGTTCACCATTTAGGTGGTGTTGTCTTAGGACTAGGTTTACTTTTTGTGGGCTTAAACACCATGTCTACTGGACTTAAACCACTGGCTCAAACTCAAACTGCAGAAGATATGTTTCATCTCTTTTCTCAAAACTGGTTTTTAGGGACTGTGTTTGGAACCCTATTTACAGCCTTAGTTCAATCTTCATCTGCAGCCATTGGGGTTCTTCAAAGACTTTATGTACTCAATGCTGAAGGTGTTGACTCCATTTTAATTACCGGTGCAATTCCGATTTTACTTGGTGCGAATATTGGGACAACCATTACTGCGTTTATCGCATCGATTGGTGGTAATACAGAATCTAAACGTGCAGCATTTGTTCATATTTTATTTAATGTCATTAGTGCTGTATTCTTCTTACTCATTTTAATTCCATATGAAAATGTTATTATATGGATTGAAGCAAGATATCTAGAACCTTATTCGATGCTTACCATCGCGTTTGCTCACGCATTCCAAAACACGGTGATGACCATCATCTTATATTTCTTTATTAAGCAAATGATTTATTTAGCCAAGATTGTGGTTAAAGATAAGAAGGGTAAAGAGATCCCTGAAGAGATGTTTGACGAAAAACTCATTCAAGAATCTCCAATGCTCGCTTTAGAGTTTGTTAAACGGGCCATCTTATATATGGGTGGTATTGTTAAAGATTACTTCCATATTACAAGAACCTATTCATTTAAAGAAAATTCAAAATTAATAGAAGAAGCCTATACCCATGAAATGATGATTGATACATACGATCAAAAGCTTCATGACTACTTAATTAAAATCTCGCAAGCAGGATTAGAGGATCAAGATTCTAGAAAGCTATCTAGGGACCTAGATACGATTAGAGATTTCGAGCGTATCGGAGATCATTTAACCAATATTGTCGAGTTTTTTGAAGAGCGTTATAACGAATCTTTATTACTTTCTGAAGAAGGTACAAGAGATTTACACGAATTCTATGATGTTTTAGAAGAAATGCTTGATGATACACTCACCGCATTTATGAATCAAGATGTTGAGCTTGCACGTAAAGTCGTCAAGACAGAAGATTTAGTCGATGAACTTGAAGAACGATTCAGATACCGCTTTATTGAAAGACTAAAAAATGGCGATGTGACCTTCGTGGTTGCAAACAACTTCGCAGATATTTTGGCGAATTTGGAAAGAATTGGAGACCATTTAATGAATATCGTCAGTTCAGTCATTGAACCGATGTATATTCCACAAAGTATTTTGGTTCCTAAACCTCACGAAATCGATAAAGATATTTAAATGATTTTAAGCCTTAGGCATTGCCCAAGGCTTTTTTTGTCACCTAAATATATTGATATTCTCTAGATAATGGTAAATAATACAAGAATAAATGTTAAAAAAATAATCATATGTAACTTAATTTCCGTAACATAAAGAAAAAAAGTTACAAAAATGCTTAATGTGATATAATAAGAAGAGAAAGAGGTGATTTTTTAATGGGGAAAGTAACTATTAAGGAAACCATCAAAGACATTATTATTCATAAAATTGGTGCGGATATCCCGTTTACATTAGATGATATTTCTATCCTGCTTCCAGATATAAAGTATTCAACTATAAAGGTGAATATCAAGCGAATGCTTGATCAAGAGGTCATCAATAAATCAAAAAATGGCATTTATTATTTGCCTAATCAAAAAAGGGTTTTAAAAGAAACGGTACTTAATACTGATGATGTGATTACTAAAAAGTATATCAGAGATAATCATGATCATATGATTGGTTATTATAGCGGTATTAATTTGGCTAGGTCATTAGGACTTACGACACAAACCGCAAGTGTGGAAACAATATATTCGAATCTAGTGGCAGATAAAAAACGTATCATTAAAGTTCAAAATCAAAAATTTATCATTAATGCACCAAGATATAAAGTCACAGACAATAATTATAAAGTACTTCAAGTATTAGATATCATTCATATATTTGATAAAGTAAGTGAGATTGGAAGAGAAAAAACACTAGACATTATCAAAGAGTATTTGAAAGACATTAGTATTGAAAAAATTGAACTTACAAGCATTCTAAAAGCATATCCATTAAAAACTCAAGTCGCTTTTTATGAGATTGGAGTAGACCATGTTATTACATAAAGATAAAGAAGCATTTAAGGAAATTGTTATCGCTACTGCAATGTATTTCAGTCTTCAAAATTTTCAAGTTGAAAAAGATTACTATGTTTCATAATTTTTAAATGAAATGGCAAAACAGGATATTCCAGTTGTTTTTAAGGGTGGAACTTCACTATCAAAGTGTTATGATCTTATTGATAGATTTTCGGAAGATATTGATCTTGCTGTAAATTTCAATAGTACAAAGGCCGGTAAAGGATTAAGAAAAAGATTAAAAGAAGCAATTGTACAGGCAATTTATAATCTGGATTTTAAATTTGGCAATGAAAAAGAAGTTGAATCCAATAAGGATTACAATATGTATGAGGTGACTAACTATTAAAAGTCAAGTGCTTTTATTAGATCAACAGTAAAAACCTCCAATGGCTATAGTTTTTTAGAGGTTAGCCTATCTTATAGATGATTTTTACTTAACCGCCACAGTTCAAGTAAAGAGTTTAAATGAGTTTAGAAGAATCGAAATCTACGTGGTTTGTTTCCAAGTGATGAATCACTCTAACAAGCTTTTTAGCGAGATGAACCATCGCGACCCTATGATGTTTACCTTCTTGTTTCTTCTTGGTGTAATACACATAGAACACTGGGTTATAAATCATCACCATCATACAAACATTGATCAGTGTTGCTCTAAGATATTTGCTACCACGTTTAACAAGTTTACCCGTAGAAGACATGGTGCCAGATTGTTTAATCGTCGAATCAAGGCCAGCATAAGATAACATTTCAGCCGGATTTGAGAAAAGTGAAATATCACCATATTCACACAAAATGATTGCTGCTGAAATAGTTCCTATACCTTTAATGGTTTGAATTCGAGTTGGATATCGATCCATGAGAGAAGTAATTTGTTTCTCAGTTTCTTCGATATCTCGATTGAGCTGCTCAACATAAGAAATCGAAGTTTTGAGCTTGAAGAGTTGATGATCTTGTGTCACACCGATGGTGGATTTTGCGAGTTCCTTCAGCTTAATAAACTTCGGGTAATTGAATTTTCCCATCGATAGTCTACGAAGCTTATCGAAGTGTTCATCCTTCATCTTTGCGATTTTATCTGGAGATGAAAAGCGTTTTAAAATGGATAAAGATGTTTCACTATAGCCTTGTTCTCGCATAAAAGGTTTGAATTCAGGAAAGATGACATCTAAGACCTTGGTCATCATGTTGTAGTGTTTCGTCCTGATAGAAATGAGTTTGAAGCGTAACCTGGTCAGTGATTTTAAGGCACTTATATGATAAGATTGATGATGATAGGCTTTGTAGTCTACAGATCTCATATAAGTTGAAATCATCTGTGCATCTTTCTTATCCGTCTTTGTCTTTCTCAGTGAATGGGCTTCTCCAAACTTCTTCACGAGAAAAGGATTGATCTCCATGAATGAATATCCATGGAGGGTAAGAAATGACTTTAGATTTTCGCCGTAATGACCTGTAGCCTCTAAGCCTATTATCATTTCTTGTTTCACTAAGGGTTTAAAATGTTCTAACAGTTCTTTAAACCCGGATTGATTGTTCTCAAATGAGAACGAATGATCAACTGTTTCGGTGGCGATGAAACAGTCATGCTTGTACTTAGAGATATCGATTCCGATATAGATCATAAGTACACCTCCTAAAAAAATGTGTTCGTACTATGGTGAGTCCAGCATGTCTTTATCTCATAATCATGTAAAAAGCGTCATGCGCTAACCAACTATTGCTGATTAAAATAAAGACCGTGGTAAACGTCACCTCAAAATAGTCTATGCTATAAAGATATGAAACAGATCCACAGTACATTATTAGTATATTAAATTAGACCGAAAGGAGTAAAGATTCAAATACGTCTTAAGTACTAACTTAATACAGTTTAAATCTTACATGGAGTATGACAAACAGTTTAGTGGTCATACAACGATGGTTGATTACATCATAGTGGAAACAATTGTTGTTTATAAACCATATCCAACAACAACGCACTTAGTTAGTAATTATATTATCAAGTATTTGGAACGAAAAGATGAGTTAACACTCATCAATCAATATGAGTTGAAACCATTTATGATGCAAATTCAAACAATAGAACGAACATTCATTGATAAGTTGTTTGCCCTATGTGATTATCATATAATGGAGAAATACTATAGATATTCTAGACATCTATACGATATTCATAAAATATGGATTTCAAAAAAACTGGATATTAAACTTGTAAAAGACATTATGAACGATGTCATTGCGGATAGGTCTCAATTTGGAACACAAAATCACTCAGTAAAACCAGGTACAATGATTAATAGTATACTACAAGAAATCATCGATGCCAACGTTTATGAAAAAGATTTCAATGAAGTTACAAAAGAGTTTCTCTTTACAGAAACTTCATATGATGAGTTGATTATAAGTCTGCAACAGATAATTGATGATAAAATAAATGTTTAAATTGACTAAATAAGTCTATGTGGCATCAACAAGAGTTAACGAGGATTATTAAGTTTGCTAAGTAGTATTTGTGACTTTCATTCAGGCCAACCAAAAAACGACTAAAAAACTTGAAAATAGACTAGATTGGAGTTGAATTTGCTGGTTGATACGAATCATAATGAAAGTATTACTTAAAGAAATGGAGATGTTTTTATGTTTAAACTAGTTGCACCTTTTACACCCAAAGGCGACCAAATTAAAGCGATTGAAACCCTTCAAGATAACATCTATAGAGGCATTAAAGAACAAGTCCTTTTAGGTGCAACCGGAACAGGGAAGACATTCACCATCGCCAATATCATCCAAAAATTACAAAAGAAGACTTTAATTCTCGCCCCAAACAAGACCTTAGCAGGTCAACTTTATGGCGAGTTAAAGGCTTTTTTTCCACATAATCGTGTCGAATATTTTATATCCTATTACGATTACTATCAACCCGAAGCTTACGTGGTCTCAACAGATACCTATATTGAAAAAGATTCATCCATTAATGATGAAATTGATGAAATGAGACATGCAGCAACCGCATCTCTTTTAGATAGAGAAGATGTCATAGTTGTCGCATCCGTTTCTTGTATCTATGGGATAGGAGATCCTGATGATTATAAGAATTCGATGCTTTTTGTGAGAACAGGCGATACATACGGTCGAGATAAACTGATTAATAAGCTTGTAGAACTCACCTATCAAAGAAATGATATGGACTTTCATAGAGGAACTTTTAGAGTGAGAGGTGACTCCATCGAAGTTATCCCAGCTTATGAAAGAGCTCAAGGCATTAGAATCTCATTTTTTGGGGATGAAGTGGAAGAGATTAAACGTTTTGATGTTTTAACAGGAACTGCGCTTGAAGCATTAACTTATATTACAATATTTCCAGCCACCCACTTTATGACCAATAAAGAGCGGATTTCTGAATCGATTCGAAGAATCAAAAACGAACTTCAAGAACAAATCGCATACTTTAAGGGACAAAATCTTTTACTTGAAGCGCAGCGTATTGAACAGCGCACGAGATATGATATGGAAATGCTTGAAGAAATCGGCATTTGTAGTGGGATTGAAAACTATTCAAGACATTTAAGCTTGCGTGAAGCAGGTGAAACACCTGCAACACTGATTGATTTCTTTGGTGATGATTTTCTCATGATTATCGATGAATCTCATGTCACCATTCCACAGGTTAGAGGCATGTATGCAGGAGACCGTTCTAGAAAAACAACTTTAGTTGATCACGGCTTTAGATTGCCATCAGCCCTAGATAACAGACCGCTTCAATTTGATGAATTTGAACAAAAACTAGATAAGGTCATCTATCTTTCCGCAACGCCTGGTGCTTATGAAATTGATAAAGGCTTACCTGTTGTTGAACAAATTATTAGACCTACCTATTTATTAGACCCAGAAATTGAAGTTAGAAAGACATCAGGTCAAATGGATGATTTATATTTTGAAATTAAAAAACGTATTGCAGCTGGCGAACGTGTTTTAGTGACAACCTTAACGATTAGAATGTCTGAAGACTTAACCGCATACTTTAAACAACTCGGTCTTAAGGTTGCATATTTACATAGTGAAATCAAATCCTTAGAACGGATCACCATTTTAAGAGACTTACGCATTGGAAAATATGATTGCTTAATTGGAATTAACCTCTTAAGAGAAGGTCTCGATTTACCAGAAGTTTCACTGGTTGCCATATTGGACGCTGATAAACAAGGTTTCTTAAGAAGTGAACGAAGCTTAATTCAAACGATAGGTAGAGCTGCAAGAAATCAAAATGGTAAGGTGATTATGTATGCCGATCAGATGAGTGATGCTATGGCATATGCCATTAAAGAAACCAATCGTAGAAGAAATCTACAGCTTGAGTTTAATCGTATCAATGATGTGATGCCAGTTTCTGTCCAAAAAGAAATTAGAGATAAGATTAGTATTAAAGAAGACATCATTGCAACCCCTAGAGATATGACTAAAATCTCTAAGAAAGATAGAGATAAGATGATTAAACAAGTAGAATCACAAATGAAGGAAGCTGCGAAGAATCTTGATTTTGAGAAAGCCGCAGAACTAAGAGATTTACTATTTGAACTTAAATCAGAAGACTAACCATAGTCTTCTTTTTCATCAGAGGATTCTATGACTAAAGATCAAATTAAAGCATTAATCAAAGCCGATTATGAAAGAAAAATAAAGGCATTTGAACAAGTCAATCGTTTCAATCAAACCATCATTATAGGGGATTCTATGGTGGCTTATTTGAACTTATCGAGCTACAGATTAAATGATCAAGTCATCAATCAAGGGATTGCAGGAGATACCACAGAAGGTGTGATGTATCGTTTGAATTTAGTTAAAAGACTTAAACCGAAGTCCGTCATATTAAGTATAGGTTCTAATGATTTAGTTCTTTTATATCACACACCAGAGGCCATCGTTAAAAATATAATATCCATTAAAAATCAACTGGAATCAGAACTTAAAATCAAGGTTTATGTGTTTTCCATGACACCTGTTTTAAGAGATCATATCATCTCAAATATGGACTATATTGATTCAAGAACCAATGTTGAGCTAGAACACATCAATCATCTTTTAAAAAAGCACATCAAAGAAGAACAGTTTTTCAATGTTTATGATGATTTATTAGATGAAAACAGTCATCTTAATCTACGCTACACAACAGACGGCATCCATTTAAACAAAGCAGGATATGAATTTTATATAAAATATATAAAAAGTGTTTTATAAAAAATCTCTTGGTGTTACAATAGATACAAGTCTATACATTGGGAGGATTTATGAAACTTGAACTACTCGCTGAAAACCTAGGGTTTCAGCAAAAAGATGGTGCTTTTTCAAAGCAAATTTTAGGCTATAAAGCCAGCTTAGTGATGTATAAGATTCCGGGATCTTATGTAAAAATTCCGATGGTCATCTTTGTCTTTAGCCAAACAATTGATAAAGAACAAACCAAAAAGATCGCTAAAGCTGCGGGTTTAAAAGGGGCAATCAAAGAGTCAGTTGCACTACAAGACAATGCGATACTTACTCAAGCAAAGTTTGGTAAAAAAGAAAAATTTGATGCACATCTTGAAAAGTTAGCGATAACATTTAAAGAACTTGACTTAAAAGAACTTGATTATTGTCCTTATTGTGGACAAACTGAAACTGATGGTATCAGAGTTATTAAAGGTGCAGCAGTTCATGTGCATGATGCGTGTGTCAAAGATTTTGTTGAAAAAGTTACAACCCATTTAGAAACCGTCGGCACATCTAAAGAAAATCTTTTAAAGAGTATTTTGTATGCAGTTGTTGGTGGATTTGTCGGATTATTACCTTCGATTATCATCTTAGCATTCGTAGGTTTTTATTCCGCTTGGTTGTTTATTTTAATTCCTTTCGCAGCCTTTTATGGATTCAAAAAAGGTGGTGCTCAACGCGGATCTTATGTTATGGTGATTATTGCACTCATTTCATTTATCTTAGCGCCAGGATTTATGGTTTACGCGTATGCTGAATATGCAGCAGCATATAATTATACACTTGCTGAAGCTTTTGAAATTGCAGAATTTAGAGCTGAGTTTTTAACCGATTTAGCGATGTCAGTTTTATTTACAGCTATTGCAGTTTCTGTTTCATGGAAGACCATCTATAAACAGACACATGGTCAAATTAAAAAGGACATTGAAGAGTTAAAAGGATAACAAGTAAGCCGCGCTGCGGCTTTCTTTTTTCAAGCAATTTCATTATGCTTATGATATGATAAGTATGGAGTTGATCTTATGAACGCACAAACACATTATCAGGCTGGATTAAGTAATTATTTACTTAATACACCAAAGAAAAACATTATGGTGGCTATTGAACATTTTTCTCAAGCTGCACACTTAGGCTATGCGGATGCGCACTATTTTTTAGGGCGTTTTTATGGTCTTGGTGATGGGATATCGATGGATTTAAGAAAAGCAGTTGAACATTATGAAAAAGGTGTTGAACTTGGTTCTTATAAATGTGGATATGCACTCGGTTTAATGTTTCATTCAGGCATGGGTGTCGACATTGATGAGGTTATTGCAAGGGATTATTTTAAGCAAAATTATGAAATTTTACTTCATGAAGCAGAAAATAAAGACCCTGTTTCAATGCACATTTTAGGCACTTATTATTACTATGGGTTTTACGTGCAACGCTACATTTTTAAAGCCATTGAATGGTTCTTAAAAGCAGCAGAATTAGGCTATAGTGATTCACAATATATGCTTGGGATGATTTATGAAACGATTGGTCATGATGATCAGCAACTTGCAAGTTCAAGATACTATTATGAACTTGCAGCAAAGCAAGATCACCCTTATGCACAATATGCTTTAGGGATTATCGCGATTGAAGAAGAAAACTGGAAGGAAGCTGAACTTTACTTAGAAAGAGCTGCCAATCAACAATATGGACTTGCAGCATTTTCTTTAGGCATGCTTTATCATGATCGAGACCCAAAGCATCCTTTAAAAGCTTTTGAATGGTTTATGGTTGCAGCAAGACAAGGCAATACCCAAGCAGAATATTATGTTGGCATGTATTATCAAAATGGCAAAGGCGTACCTCAAAATATAGAACAAGCCATTTATTGGTTTGAAAAAGCAGCAGTTAAAAAAGATAAAAATGCACTTTATCATTTAGCAATGATTTTAATCAAGCAAGAGCAAAAAGATTATGTCACAATCGCCAAGCTTTTAGAGCAGGCAGCAGCACAAGAACATGCACATGCTCAGTATAATTTAGCCGTCATGTATCAAAAAGGTGATGGTGTTGAACAAAATTTGCAAAAATCATTTTTCTGGTATGAAAAAGCAGCAAATGCAGGACTTGCTATTGCACAGTATAATCTAGGTATGATCTATTTTGAAGGTAAAGTTGTTGAAAAGGATGAAGTTAAAGCCAAAGCCTTATGGCAAAAAGCTGCAGATCAGGGGTTGGAGGTTGCAGTGAAATTGATGCTATCCATCAATAACTATGAAAAACTCCAAAAGTCCACATGGCAATCCTAAAATACATCTATTTATCCTTAGGGGTACTACTCTATATCCTTATTAATTACGCGTCATACACGTATGCGCAATTTGAAGGAGATTTAGCAACCAAACTTCTATTTAGTACGATATCACTCATCTTACTTCTTGGTGATATGATTGTGATCTTGTTTACGAAAAGGATATTAAAAAGAGAGTTTTCTAATTTTACAACCTATGTCAAAATATCTTTATATGCAGGCATTCTGATTTTTCCACTCATTAGTCTTTACTATACTTAATTTATGATTATAAATAAACAATTTGAAGGGCACTGCCCTTTTTTGTTTTGTAAGCGGTTTATTTTCTTAAGCAAATCTTAAAGTAGATTAAAAAAACTATGATTAAATCAAGGTAAGAAACAAAAATATGTTTTATTTTGGAAAGGATGAGTTTTAAAGATGAAATCTAAACTATTTTCCCTCCTTATGTCAGTCCTTATGCTTTTTACCCTAGCAGCTTGTAAACGAGATAACGAGTTTGTAATCACAGCCGTAGTTTTACAAGCAATTGATGCTGAAATTGGACTTCCCTCTGAAACAACAACAAACTTGACACTCAAAACTGAGTTTACCATTTTAAATGATGTCGAGTTTACTGCAGAATGGACATCAGGAAATCCCTCAGTGATTTCGAATTCTGGTGTTGTGACAAGACCTTCAGCTGAAACAGGGGATGTGACGGTTGTCATGTCGGCATTTGTCGTTCTTGCAGAAGATCAAAACCAAACAGCGACAAGAACCTACTCAGTCATAGTCAGAGCAATGGCACCAACCTCTTATACAGTCACATTTAATTCTAACGGTGGTAGTACGGTTGCTGCAATCACTGCAAATGCTGGTGGAACCATCACTGCACCTACTGCACCGACCCGTGCAGGCTTTACCTTTGATGGTTGGTATAAAGAAAGTGCACTGACAACACCTTGGAATTTTGCAACAGACACAGTCACAGCAAATACAACCCTTTATGCAAAATGGACAGCAATTCCTACGTATACCGTAACCTTTGATCCAGATAATGGATCAGGAACAACCACACAGACCGTGGTTCAAAATGGTTTTGCAACACAACCTGAAAATCCTGTGAAACTAGGATATATGTTTGTCAATTGGCAAACAACTGTTGGTACAGTTTGGAATTTTGCAACAAGTCCAGTCACTGCAAATGTGACACTGGTTGCTCAGTATGAAATGATAACCTATACCATTACTTATGTCATTCCTGAAGGTGCAACGCTTTCAGGTACAGGTTTTACAACCTATAATGTGACAACACTTGTTGATGATTTAGGTTCTGCAACACTTGCAAATCATGAGTTCTTAGGATGGTTTACAGAATCTGTTGGTGGTACAAAAGTCACAGGTTATCCAGTGGGCACAACAGGCAATCAAACCCTTTATGCTCAATTTGAAGAAGATGAAAAATATACAGTCACCTTTAATGATGGTATTGGCGGTATTGAAACAGTCTCACTTTATTATGGATATGTTGATATACCAGAAGTACCAGTTCGTGAAGGCTACACCTTTGGTGGTTGGTATAAAGATACGGACTTCTTAGTTTTACATGATTTTGAATTTGATATCATTAGCGCAGATATTACCCTTTATGCAAAATGGACGAGAACCATTCCAGAGGGCTATACGGCAATTTATACAGTTGAAGAATTCTATCAAATGACCTTATCATCTAGCACTGGTGGATTCTTCTTGATGAATGATCTTGATTTTGCTAACTATACGTGGGTTGCACATAATAACTCATTTAGAGGTATTTTTGATGGTGATGGCCATACTTTAAGAAATCTTTCAATCATTTCTGCTGTTGCAGGTAACTATGGGGGTATTTTCCCAAGAGCCAATGGCGCAACCATTCAAAACTTTACTGTAGATAATATCACAATTGATGCACAAAATCGTGCAGGAATCATTATTGGTCGTGTAGAAAACGGTAAAGTTCAACTACAAGATTTATCAATCACAAAATCTAGAGTCATGGGCACTGCAAATGAAGGTGTTGGTCTCTTAATTGGCCAAGTTTCCTTTGAAACAGATATTTTCAATGTATCTATA
Organism: Acholeplasmataceae bacterium; assembly: GCA_030603805.1. GTDB lineage: Bacteria > Bacillota_I > Bacilli_A > Acholeplasmatales > Acholeplasmataceae > Peloplasma. The sequence continues at coordinate 44,605 of JAUVXD010000002.1, read as the reverse complement.
ACAGAATCAGAAGCTTTATCAACCAATAAGTATGCATCTCTTTTGATTGGTCGTGCAGATCATGTGGTCTTTGCATCAGATATCTTTATTGCAGATTCGTTTGCAGAAATTACTGCAACCAATACAGATGCTGGGGCAGCTGGTGTGGTGGCTTATACCAATCATGCCAATGCGAATGTTACAGTGTCTAATCTAGTCATTTTAGACAGCTTCTTACACGGCAAATATGCTGGCGCAGTAGGTGGCTATCAAAATTTAGGTCAAATTCATGTATCTAATGCTTATATTAATGTGACATTTACTTATACGGATGCACCCAATAGTGGTTTAATTTCACGCATCGTTTCAACAGCGGGAACAACCATGAACTTTGTCTATGTGGATTTAGTCTTAGAAAAACCTATGCATGCACAAGCATTAGCTTCAACACAACTTCAAAGACAACCGATTCTATCATTATCTCCACAATTTTGGACAGATAACTTAAGCACGATTACAACCTCAGTTCTTTGGGAACTAAATACACCAGTTTATCAACTGAAGACTTCTGATTTTACATTCAGTAAGCCAACAGTCACTTATAATCCAAATGGTGGATCTCAAGTTTCAAGCTTAAGACTCATTCCTGGTATGAATGCCTTTATTACAGGAACAACCACAAGAGATGGTTTCATCTTTGATGGTTGGTTCAAAGATGAAGCATTAACAGAGCCATTTGATTTTGCAAATGAAGTGATTTTAGTAGATACAACTATTTATGCGAAATGGGCTGAGATTGAGAAATTTACAGTCACCTTTAATTCTAATGGTGGTAGTGCTGTTTCGCCAATCACTGAAGTCTTAGATGGTTCAACCATTTTAGCTCCAACTGCACCAAGCAGAGATGGTTTCACATTTGCAGGTTGGTATAAAGATGTTGAACTGACTCAAAGCTTTGGTTTTGGTAGTGAACAGATTACTGCAAACATAACCCTTTATGCAAAATGGGATGCCATTGTTTATACCATCACCTACGTCTTATTTGATGGCTCTTATCCAACCATGGATGTTTCTTACACTATTTTGACACCGACCATTACATTCGATGAAGCATCTAAAGTTGGGTATGACTTCTTAGGTTGGTTTGATCTCCCATCTGGAGGAAACGCTGTAACTGGTATTCCTACAGGCTCTATGGGTAACGTCACCGTTTATGCACAGTATCAACCGATTGGTTATGCAGTTGTCTTTGTACCAAGTGGTGGTACTGTAGATCCAGAACATATTTTGTTTAATATTGAAACACCCACATTCCAATTACCTATACCACAACGAGATGGATATTTCTTCATCGGATGGTATCTTGAAGGTGAACTTTATACTGAAGTTCCACAAGGCTCAATTGGCAATCGTGTTTACACTGCAGAGTGGTCAGAACTCATTGAAATCAATTTCTATGATTTCTTAACCGTTGATGCAGAAAATTATATGTTTAAATACTTTGATGGCATGTACACAGAATATGCATTCTATCAAGGGGAACTCTTTGGTAAAGGTGATAATGCCTTTGGACATCTTGCTAATGGTTCCAATATGCCATCTGAAAATTGGATTCATATGACACCATTCTTTAACTTAAATCCAGGTGAAGAAATTGTTCATTACTTCCTTGATGCACCTACATTTATGGTGATTACTTCAGACAATAGAATTCTTGTTTGGGGCTTTATGGGCTTTGATGGTGAAACTCCTGAATTTATCTTTAGCCCAGTTGATATGACTGCTCTATTTAACTTAAATGGTGCAGAAGTTGAATATGTTGCTCATCTCTTCTTTACCATCTTAGTTCAAACATCAGATTTAAGATTTCTTGCTTTCGCTATGGGACAAGTGGTTGATGTCACACCAGTCTTACTTCCAGGAGAAACGATTACTTGGTCACTTTCATTTGGTGGCGATGGTATGGTGTATTCCAATGTCTTCTATACAGGAGAACGCATCTTCATTTTCCCATTTATGAGTGAAAATCCAGCATTTATCGATTTAACTGATGCATTTAATTTTGAAACAGAAGAAGTCATCTTAGCGATTTTCTCACAAGGTGGCGGCGTTCATGTCATCACGGATCTTTATTACAGATTTGCGATGCTCACTGAAGATGAAGAAAATCCAATCATGGCGATTGCTATCGATATTGATTTAACGCTACTCCCTGGAGAAACCATTGTTTCAACCTTTGGTGGTGGTGGACTCTTCACATCAGAAAATCGTATCTTCTTACCTGTTTATGTCGTTGATGAAATGAACCCGGATTTCCCATATTTAGTTGTTTTCCATGAAATTACAAGTAGCCTAGATCTTGAAGTCGGCGAAGAAATCTTAAGTATTTTTGATCCATTCTTCATTATCACAACTACTGGTAGATTGCTTCTTGTGATTCCTGATGAAAACTTCACCTTAGATCCTTTCTATCAACCCGTATTCGATGTCTTAGAAGTATCAACTGCAAATTTAGGTGAAAATGAATCGATATTGAATGTTGACATGACATCAGGTGATCCGATTGTTGTTACAAACACCAATGTGTATATCTTCTCAGGGGATATGGATGGCATTACACTTGAAAAGATTACACTTGAAGTGATTGGCTTAATTCATACCGATATTTACCCCATGATTGATTTAGATCTCTTTGTTCCAGAAGATCGTCCATATCATGATTTTGGTGGTTGGTTCCTAGATCCTGAATTAACACTCCCATTTGATCCAGAAGAAGCTTATGATGGTATGAATCTCTATGCAAAATGGCATGCGACTCATTATTTGATTAAGTTTGAACTTGGACAAGATTTAGATCCGATTGCACCGATTTATGTAGAATTTGGATTGATTGCAGAAGAACCCATTTTAATGCCACGTGAACATTATGAATTTAGTGGTTGGTATTATTATGATGCGTTTGGCTTCTATCACACCTACGATTTTTCAACACCACTTGATCAAAATGTGACATTATATCCACTTTGGGTAAGCAAGACTTATGAGGTTACTTTAGAATTTGATCTCGTAGAAGATTTCACAGTCGTTTATGGTTCAGCTTACATGGAACTTCAGTGGCTATCGATTTATCCACCAGAAGGTTATGACATTTTAGGCATCTATTTAGATGAAGAAATGACAACCCCATGGAATCCAAATGCACCGCTTTTAGGCAATATGACCTTATATGTTGCTTTAGAACCACAAGTTATCAACATTTATTACTACTATGATATTGAAGCGATTCAGTTTGTCACTTACTTTAACTTAGGCGATGCTGTTTATGCAATCACAGCTGATGATCGAATCTTCGTCTGGGGTTATAACGGTAATGGTGGTTTAGGTATTGGTTTTGAAGGACTCTTAAATGTTGGATCTCCTTTTGATATGACAGATATTCTAAACCTTGCTCCTGGTGAAATGATAGAACAAATTTATGCTCAATCAAGCACAAAAGTCTTAACAACCACTGAAGGTAGAGTCTTTATGTGGGGTTTCCCAGATGCCAATTATAATTATTACCATACACCACAAGATATCACTTCAGTTTTAGGTTTATCACCCACAGATCTTGTTGTATTTGCTCATCCACTTTGGGGTGAAACATATTTCTTAACACTAGAAGGTAAACTGATTGTCTTTGAATACTATTCTGGCAATTTCTACACCTTTGAAACCGAAGAAATGTTTAGTGACGTACTTGCATTAGCACAATTTGGATCAAACAGCTATATCGTGATAGAAACATCTAGAGTCTTCATTTTAAATTTAGATATGGATTTTGGAACTGTGATGGTTCAAGACCAATCCTATCTTTTAGATGGAAGCATGATTATAGGCAAAGGATTTGATTATGAAACTTATACCTATGACCTATTCTTTACTTCAAGCGGACGCATCTTCAAATATAGTCCTTGGGCATCTATCTTTAGCGATCACGGTAGTATCACACTCAATCCAGGCGAAGTGATTGTCGACATGTATGAACTTTATGGTACGTATCTCTTTGTTACCAGTGATGATCGAATGATCTATTACGTCATGGGTACAACTGGTGTCGTTGATCTGACGAATCTTGGTGTTGGACAATATTTTGTTGGCGCACATCAAAGTATGCTTTATACCAATTTAGGTTATGTTTACATGATTGATCAAGACTATGTTCTACAAGAGGGTATTCAGGCATTTTATTTGGATGAAAGTGTCACCATTGTTGATCTTATCGTGATTAATCATAATGCCCATGGTCTTACTTCAGAAGGCGACATTATCCATCCAACTTACGCACCAGGAACGTCTTACTTAACATTCTATATTGGAACAAACCTCGTGGTTGAACAAGTCACTTTCGGTGAAATGTTTGAATACGCAGTACCTGAAGAACGTATCGGCTATGCATTTGAAGGTTGGTATCCAGATACTTATTTCTTCTATCCAGAGTTTGGCGAACCAACACATGATTTGATTTTATATGCTGCTTGGGCAGTGGTTATGGAATAGGTTTAAATTTTAATTAATTGAGGCGGAATTATGTTCGCCTCTTTTTTTTGATTTGCTTTTGAGGTATAATGAACATAATTTAAAATTTAAGTCATGGGGGGGATATCATGAATAAATTACTATTGTTTCTTAAAGCACATTTCAAAGTTCTTTTAACTATTTTGATGGTTGTGCTTAGTTTTGTTATTTATGGCATACTTTATGCAAATCGAGAAATTCCAATATATGAATCTGTAGAAGCTATACCATTCAGTGAATGGTTATGGGCATTAGGGTTTTCATTCCTACTTATGATGATGCATCTATATGCAAGCCTTATTAAAATTAAAGACAAAACATATCTTCTTGCTTTATGGACGTTTATATTTGGTCTTTTTTATGCAACTGCAATGCTCATTGTTATGTATGGGCAAATCATCTATAACATTGATGTCATAAAACCTTTAAATCCTACACCGGTAGAACTAGAAAACTATTATCGTCTATTAAGTGAAAATCGAATTTTAGCACGTCAAATTCATAGTACAGGGATGACAATGGTCATTATTGTATCTTTTGTGAATAGTATTGGGAAAATCGTCATCAATTCTAAAAAAGAAAAGACTTTAGAAAAAAAGTCTTTAGTATCTACCTTATGACTAAAGAACAGTTCAAAAAAAGAATGATCTCAACCATAGCGTGGTTGAAACAAAGTAGAATTCCAGCATTGCTCAGTATAATCATCTTTCTATTTGGAATGATTATTTTACTTGGTTTGGTTGCTATGACACCTTCTAGATCATCATCTTTAATTGAAATACCCTTAAATCATATCATTAGAGCGGTTGGATTAGTATCCTTACCCCTTTATATCGGTATTTTGATATGTTACAAGTGTTATCAAAAAGAATACATCCATATGGGTAATTTTTATCTGTTTTTTTCTTTGATCATGAGTGTTTCCATAGGGGTTTCTCTTTATGGTATTTATTCAAGATACTTTTACGAAGCTTTGAATCCGAATATGTCTACTTCTGAAATGATTGATTATTATTGGTATCTTTCTGAGGTTAGAAGAAAAGCTTCATTTTACACAGATATCGGTACAAGAGGGTTGACTTACGCGTGTATCTTTACATTTTTATATACCCATATGAAATACAGTCAAAAAAAACAATTGTTAAGATCAAATCATAATAAAGCACAAGTTTATCCCAAACCTGTGATGCCTATAGAGGAGGAGAAAGACTTATGGTATCATTTATAGAAGTTCAAGATCTAAAAGGAAGCAATCTCGTGATTAATACATCAGATATTGTGTTCATTCAATCATCTGGTAGAGATGCAAAGCTATACATTAGAAATTATAATATTTTCCATCATCAAATCACGATCAGTAATCAAGAATATGATAGAGTTAAAGTGTTATTGTCGGAAATGACATGTCACTATGAACACAAGAAAGACTTTTAAAATGATTCCAAAAACGATTCAAAACAAACTTATTGCATGCCTAAAAAAGGATCAAGAGCTCACAGATAAACTCAAAAAAGAGGGACAATTAGAAGCGCACAGGTATCATCCCTTACTTGAAGAAATGCATAAGACTCATGCGATATTTCTCAATCAAGTGATTCAAGATTATGGTTTTCCAACACCTAAAAATAGTTCAAAAGAGGTTTCTGATGCAGCATTCATTGTGCTTCAACACGCCATCAGTATGCCACTTTTTATGATCAAAACATTTGAATTGATTCAGCATCAACTAGATGTCAACCCCATCACATTAGCATATTTAGAAGACCGAATTCATTTTTTTAAGAGAAAACCTCAACGTTTTGGGACGCAGTATGACTATACTTTAGAAGGTAGTCTTGAAGTTTGGTGGTTAGATGGCTCAATAGAGGATGTTGATGTAAGACGAAAGAATCTAGGTTTACCAACGATAGAGGAAAATAACCAACGATTTGAAAATGTGAAAAGATTCACAAAAGAAGAAGCAAACCGGATGCGAGACAGACAAAATGAGTGGCTAATCAAAACGGGTTGGTGTGACAAGATTGACATCAAGACATGTGAAATCCAGTATGGAAAATAGTATTTCTATAGGATGAATAGATTTTTGTTGGATCACATCTTAAAGCCAAGGAGTCATCATATTCATAGATAAAATTGTAACAAAAAGCGCTTTAGTCAAATGATTGACTTTAGCGCTTTATTTTATCAGCAAAATACTTTATAAACTATTCAACTTTAATGCGTATTAAAGTGCACAATAAATATCAAAATCCACCTTAATGCGCATAATAATACACAAATAATATGATTAATTAATCTATTAATAAAGCGCAATATAATAAGTATTAATGACATAATATGTTGATATAACGCATTATATTGCGCAATATAATAAGTGTGGTATAATTAATGTAATCAGTATCGAAATGAGGTGTGATGATGCGTCAATATTTGACTTCACAAAGTGCATTAGTAGATTTGGGCAACAGGATTAAATCGTTTAGAATCTACAGTTTGATGACTCAAGAAGACTTAGCATTGAAATCAGGTGTCTCTAGACGTAGTATCCAAAATATGGAAAATGGTGAAGATGTCAATTTTTCTACGATGATTAAAGTGCTCATGGCATTAGGATTGGATTCTAATCTTGATTTGCTAGTTCCAGATCCTACACAAAGACCATCAAATTTCATAAACTATAACAACAAACCACGTCTACGTGCAACTAAGAAAAAAACCCAAGTAATGAATAAAGAATTTAACTGGGGAGATGAAACCAAATGATCAGAGCTGCAAAAGTAAAATTATGGGGCACGATCATTGGTTACTTCGCTTTGGATGAAAAAAAAGGATTTGTTTCTTTTGAGTATGATCAAAACTTTCTTAAATCGGGTATAGAGGTGTCACCCATAAAAATGCCCTTATCAAATAAGATATATGAATTTCCAGAATTACTCAACACATCATTTAATGGTGTTCCTGGATTGATATCAGACTCCCTACCAGACAAGTTTGGAAATGCAGTCATTGATGCTTGGCTCGCATCAGAAGGCAGAACAAGTGCATCATTTAGTGTGCTTGAAAGACTGTGCTACACAGGAAAACGTGGTATGGGTGCACTTGAGTATGAGCCAGAATATAGTAGAACGAAAGATAAGAATGAAGCCGTTCATATTCATAAAATGGTCGATTTTGCATCAGCCATTTTGGCTAAGCAAAATCAATTACTTGTGACCTCACGGGATGACATGAGTTATCAACAGCTTCTAAAACTTGGAACCTCTGCAGGGGGTGCTCGGGCAAAAGCTATTGTTGCCTATAACAATAAGACAAAAGAATTTCGTTCAGGGCAAGTAGCTTTAGATTCGGATTTTGAACACTGGCTCATCAAATTTGATGGTGTTAATAAAAATGGGGATTACAATCAGGAAGACGAAGTGGCATATACACTCATTGAATACTCATATTATCTTATGGCAAAAAAAGCTGGTATCCACATGAGTGAGTGTATGATATTTTCCGAAGGGAAATATCACCACTTTATGACAAAACGTTTTGATCGCGTAGGTGGCCAAAAAATACACATGCAATCATTAGGTGCGCTTTTACACATGGATTATAATGTGCCTGGGTTATGTAGCTATGAAAGAGCAGCAATCACTGCAAGAGAGATCGGATGCTCAAACCAAGATATCGAAGAGCTCTATAGACGCATGGTATTTAATGTGCTTGCAGTTAATCAAGACGATCATGTAAAAAACATTTCTTTTCTCATGGATAGAAATGGTCAGTGGTCGTTATCTCCTGCCTATGACCTTACTTTTGCCTATGATTTATCCAATCAATGGCTTAAGGCACATCAAATGAGTATGAATGGAAAAATCAAAGATGTGACAAAGGATGATTTGATTCAATGTGGACAAGCCTTTGATATCAAAGCATCTAAATGTAATAAGATTATCGATGATGTATACCGTGTTGTAAAAGATTATGAGTTGATCGCGAGGGATATCAAGATTAAAGTTCAAACGATCAATCTCTTAACATCAATTCAAAAAGAACGCCACTCTAAATTTTTCAATATGTCATAGATTCGAAGTGGATATATCAGTCACCTAATAACTTTTCTTCTTTATTTAGGAATTGAAGAATGAATTGAATATAAAACAAGCAAGGAGTATCATATGGGCTTTTTAGAGTTAAGTAGTTATCGATCTATAGGATATGGATATGAGTATTATGAAGCTAAAAGAGTAAAAGAAATTAAACAGGTCAGTGAATTTGAGTATAATGCACTTGTTTGTAATGCAGAAAATCGTATTTACAACGTCTATCTTGATGTGAAACATCCAAGAAAATCCACATGTAATTGCCCACACGCTGATGGAAGGATGATTATTTGTAAACATAAGATTGCAGTTTTTTTCGAAATCTTTCCAAAAGAAGCTCAGATGTATCACGACAGTATTCTGGCTTATGAGAAAGAAAGAGAAGAAAGATATCAAAAGTATTTAGAAATCATAGAAGAAAGACGTGAAGAGATTAAGAAATGGGTTGATAAACTTTCAATAGAGGAAATCAAAGAGAGACTCATATCATTGATGATGAAAGAATATAACGATGATGATGAAGATGATGAAATCTTTGATTACTTCTAGTAAGTACGGACATCAAAAAAATTACCCACGGGAATCCGTGGGTTTGTTATTTTGATGAAGATTCTTTTTAGACGGTTTTGTGTGTCAATGATATAAATGTAAGAGCCGAGTGATGTCATTTGGATTGTTCTGCCGCAAGTCTAATGATTTCAATCAATATGTTAACTGCTTTTTTCATTTGATTGATGGATGCAAACTCATAACGTCCATGAAACTGATACCCGCCTGTGCCTATATTTGGACAAATAAGACCTTCGTAAGTGAGTCTTGCACCATCTGTGCCACCTCTAATGGCTTTAAAGAAAGGTGAGACACCCGTATTTGTAATCGCTTGTTTGGCTAAGTCGATCACATGCATATGATTTTTAATAATTTCATACATATTATAGTATGTATCTTTTAAAGTGAGTTTGACTGCTTCATAGCCATATTTTTGATTCATGTAGGATACAATCATTTCAAATTCAGCTTTTTGAGTCTTAAACTTAGCCATATCATGATTTCTAATGATGTAATGCGCGTGTGCGTGTTCCACAGCACCTTTGAGTTCTGTGATATGATTAAAGCCCTCATAACCTTCAGTATAAGCAGGATTTTTAAATGTTGGAAGAAGCTCATGAAATTCGATCGCGAGATGAAGTGCATTAATCATCTTGTTTTTTGCAGAACCTGGATGAATACTTTTTCCAACAAAATTTAAATCTGCTGCAGCTGCATTGAAGTTTTCATACTCAATACCACCCACTTCATCACCATCGGCTGTGTAGGCAAAATCTGCTTTAAACCATTCGTAATTGAAATGGTCTGCCCCTTCACCGATTTCTTCATCTGGAGTAAAAGAGATATAAATGTCGCCGTGCTTAACTTCAGGATGAGCGATATAATATTCAGCAACTTCCATGATTTCTGCAACACCACATTTATCATCTGCACCAAGGAGGGTATTGCCATCGGTGACGATAATATCCTCACCAATCACACGAGATAGACTCGGGAAACCCTTAGGCTCCATTGAAAGTGTTTCATTTAACTTAATAAGTCCACCATCATAATTCTTAATGATTCTAGGGTTTACATCTTTACCTGGAGCATCTGGAGAAGTATCGACGTGTGCAACCAGTCCAATTGCAGGTGCACCTTCGATATTCTTATCAATTTTTGCGTATACATAACCATAATCATCTAGAAAAGCATGGACACCTATTGAGTTTAACTCTTCGACTAAGATTTTGCTTAAGTTCTTTTGTTTTTCTGTTGAAGGGTGTGTTTTTGTGTGATGATCAGATTGTGTATCAACTTTCACATAGCGTATAAATCTTTCTATTAATCGTTCCATAAGATCAACCTCTTTCTTTTTCTATTACAATTATAACGCAAAAATCACACGATTTCCACATAAAAATCAATAATATTAATATCGAAATTAAAAATTTTAATAAAAATGGTGTAAAAGTATTGACAAAATTAATTTTAGTGAATATAATTAAGGCAAGAATTAAATAAATTAACAAAGGAGTGGTGAAAAATGAACAAATTTGAAGTCCTCACTCAACTTGAGGACAAAAAGATTTCACCCAAAGAAGCCTACGAGCTTTTATTTATTCCGCCTAAAGAAAGAAAACCAAGACGTGCAAGCTTTATTAAAGCGTCCATTAGAATTCCTGATCAAAAAGGTGTGAATGTCTTACTCTCAGTTTTACTGATTCTACCCATCCCCATATTTATCATCAAATGGATAGTTGCGAGAAGAAAGAATTTTAATTTAGGGAATCAATTTGAAATTGAACCTAAGGAACTCATTAACTTGATTTCACTTAAAGGTGTCAAAGTCATGATTCATGCGAAGTCAAAAGAAAAAATATTATTAAGAACTATATAAAAGGAGAATCAACGTATGAAAGAAAAAAACAAAGTCAACCCAGTCTTATCGACTTGCCCAGTATGTAAAAATGAATTACGTGTTGTTAAACTGCATTGTGACAACTGTGAAACAAACATTGAAGGATCATTTACACTATCAAAATTCAATTACCTTGAAACAGAAAAGCTCTACTTTATTGAAATTTTCATTAAAAACAGAGGTAACATCAAGCAAATTGAAAAAGAACTGAATATCAGTTATCCAACTGTGAAGAAGATGCTTGATGAAGTGATTATCGGTTTGGGATATTCAGTCACCGATGATGATGACTTTATGAAAGAAAGCGCACCTAAGAATGAAGATAAAGAAAAAAATCTTAAGCAAAGCATCTTAGAAAAGATTGAAAAAGGCGAAATGAAAGTTGCTGAAGCCTTAGAATTTTTAAAGAAAAAGTAAACAACCCATAAGAAAGAATGGTGAACATATATGTCAAAAGATCAACTTAAAGAAGAACGTTTGAAAGTTCTTGAATTACTTGCAAAAGGTGTCATTACATCAGATGAAGCAGAAAAGCTTTTATCTGCGATGGATAAGACACAAGAAAAGTTTGTTGAACAAATGGTCATTCCGACCAAGAAACTCCCCTTTAGAATGCTAAGAATCTATGTGGATTCTAAAGATGGCGATGTCGTTAAAATTCAAATTCCAATCGAATTTGCTAAGCTTTTAAAGACTCAAAAGTTTAATGTCAACCTTAAGGAAAATGATATCGATATCGATGCAATCCTAGAAATGATTAACCAAGGATTTGTTGGAGAAATCGTCAACGTTGAATCTGCAGATGGTGACATTGTTAAGATCGTGGTCGAATAAATTAAAAAATAAGTCCATCTTGTTGTACAATAGAACGTGTCGCACGTTCTATTGTTATTGTATAAAGTATGAATCATTAAGATTGTCATCACAAGGAGAACATCATGTTATTAGGAAAACACTTTAGGAAGTATTATCTCAAATACGGGTTATATTTCTTAGTGGGCATCGCTGTTTTAGTTCTAGTTGACTGGTATCAGCTTGATATTCCAAAGCTTGTTGGAGGTATCATTGATAACTTAAAATCAGGTAATCCTGATGGAAGTGCGATTGAAGCATCCATTTGGAGAATCGCGATTTTAGCAACCGGCATCACTTTAGGCAGATTTCTTTGGCGTTTCACCATCTTTGGTGCATCAAGAAGAATTGAATTCCATTTAAGAAATACGATGTTTGGTCACGCGACCAAACTTTCACAAAGCTTTTACAGTCAAGAAAAAGTTGGGGGTTTAATGACCTACTTTATCAATGACCTAGAAGCACTTAGACAGTCCTTTGGACCAGGGATTTTAATGTTAGTCGATGGACTCACTTTAGGTGCGTTTGCGATTTATCGTATGGCAAGCTTAAATTCAGAGCTTACACTTTATGCGGCCATCCCCATGTTTTTATTAACCGTCTCTTTAGTCTTTATTAGAAAGAAGATTTCTGCAAAGTTTAAAGAAAGACAACAAAGTTTTGAAAATTTATCTGATTTTACACAAGAAAACTTTTCTGGTATTACCGTCATTAAAGCATTCGTCAGAGAAATGAAAGAAGCGATGTTCTTTAGTAAGAAGAACTTAGATCTTTATGATAAAAACATTTCTTTTGTTAAATTTATTATCGTGATTAATATCGCGATTGGTGTTGCCTTAAATATCGTGATTATGCTGATTGTTGCCTATGGCTCATTTTTAGTCATCAATATTGATCAAACCGGGTTTACTCCAGGTCAGCTTACAGAATATATTGCATACTTCTTTACTTTAATTTGGCCAACGATGGCACTTTCACAGTTTATCAATATTCAAGGTCAAGCCAAAGCGTCTGCACAACGTATTGAAAAATTCTTAGACCATCCAGTTGATGTTAAAGACGAACCCAATACCGTTGAAAGACTCGATTTAAAAGGTGCACTCAAAGTTAAGAACTTAACGTTTAAATACCCAGATGGTGATCGCCCTGTATTAAAGAATGTCTCATTTACGATTGAACAAGGTGAGATGGTTGGTATTTTGGGTAGAACAGGTTCTGGTAAATCCAGTTTAGTTGATTTATTCCTTAGAATTTACAACTTAGATAAAGATCAAGTCTTTTTAGATGGTTATGACATTATGGATTTAACCATCAAATCAGTTAGAAATACCGTTGGTTATGTCCCACAAGATAATTTCTTATTCTCAGATACCATTACCAATAATATTGGGTTTGCCTTAGACAATCCATCTCAAGAAGATGTGATTGAACCTGCACAACTTTCAGATGTTTATGATAACATCATGGAGTTTAAAGACCAGTTTGAAACGATCTTGGGTGAACGCGGCGTCACGGTATCTGGTGGACAAAAACAAAGAATCTCGATTGCAAGAGCCCTAGCTAAAAATCCAGAAATCCTCATTTTAGATGATTCTGTTTCTGCAGTAGATACTAAAACTGAAGAAGCGATTATTAAAAACTTGCACCGCATTCGAAAAGGTAAAACGACCATCTTTATTGCACACCGTATTTCAACTGTGAAGAAGATGGATAAAATCATTTTGCTCGATCAAGGTGAAGTGGTCGCGGTAGGCTCCCATAAAGAACTGATGAAGACATCACCCCTTTATCAAGATATGGTTAGACGTCAACAACTCGAAAATCTCGTTCAAGGAGGTGACTTCAGTGAAGGACTTCAAGGATAATACACGCGAACGTAGTGACAAGGAAGTTATCAGACGTTTAATTGGCTATGTAAAGCCATATAAGAAGGAAATGATTGTTGTTGTTTTGATGATGATTGTTGGACTCTTGATTCAAATGTTACCTCCACTTTTAATTGGTTGGACAATTGATATTGTGGGTAGTAATACCTTAACAAAAGATGAAAAGACGATGAATATCATCATCTTACTCGGTGGATTTTTAGTCATTTTAATTATTGCCAATGCCGTTCAATATTTCCAACAACTCATCTTGCAGAAGGTGGGTCAAAAGACGGTTGTAGCACTGCGTAATGAGGTTTTTAATCATATCGAAAACTTATCGATTGGTCAAATCAACCAAGTGCCTGTGGGTAAACTTGTGACACGTGTCACCAATGATACCAACACCATTTCAGAAATGTATACCAATGTGGCTGTCAATTTGATTAAGAATGTGATGTATCTATTTGGGATCATCATTATGCTTTTTGTATTAAGTGTTAAGCTCTCTTTATTTGTGATGCTCGTTGTGCCAATTGTTTTTATCGCAACTGTGATCTTTAGAAAGTATTCAAGAGCATCCTATCGTAGAGTTCGAGCAAACGTCTCAGAGGTCAATGCCTTCTTATCTGAAAATCTATCTGGTATGAAGATTACACAAATCTTTAACCAAGAAACAAAGAAGAAAAATGAGTTTAAAGGACATTCCTTAAAGCTTAGAAACTCATATTTAAAGGAAATTATGGTCTTTGGTATTTACCGCCCAATCGTTTATTTCTTATCGATGGTAGGTATTATCATTGCATTATTTTTAGGATATCAGGAAGTGATTGCTGGTGCGATTACTGCTGGATTGCTCTTTACTTATTATATGTATGTTGGTGATTTCTTTGAACCGATTCAACAACTTGCAGAACAGTTTAATACGCTTCAAAGTGCATTTGCATCTGCTGAAAAGGTCTTTGACGTTCTAGATACAAAACCAGATATCGAAGATGAAAAAGATGCGATTGAACTCAAATCATTTAGTGGTGCGATTGAATTTAAGGATGTTTGGTTTTCTTATATCCCAAATGAATGGGTCTTAAAGGGCATCAGCTTTAAAGTCAATCCTGGAGATACGGTCGCCTTTGTAGGTGCAACCGGTTCAGGTAAAACTACTATCTTAGGATTAATTGTTAGAAACTATGAAATCCAAAAAGGTGAAATCTTAATTGATGGTATGGATATTAAGAAAATTAAGAGATCATCACTGCGTCGTCACATTGGACAAATGTTACAAGATGTCTTCTTATTTAGTGGCACTATTTTAGAAAACATTACCTTGCGTGATGATTCAATCACCAGAGATGAAGTCATTTCAGCCTCTGAATATGTTGGGGCAAATACATTTATTGATAAACTGCCTGATCGTTATGACCATGTTGTTTTAGAGCGCGGCAATAACTTCTCAAGTGGACAAAGACAACTCATCTCATTTGCTAGAGCATTAGTTTATAAACCATCACTGATGATTCTAGATGAAGCAACCGCCAATATCGATTCTGAAACGGAAGAACTCATTCAAGAATCGATGGAAAAGATGATGAATATTTCAACCATGCTCATTGTTGCACATCGATTATCCACCATTCAGCATTCCGATAAGATTATCGTGATGCAAAAAGGTGAAATCAAAGAAGAAGGCAGCCACCAAGCACTACTCAAACTTAAAGGCTTATATTATAATCTTTATCAGCTTCAATATGATGAAAAAGAAAAAGAAGCAGAAATCATACCAGAATTAAATCCAGCAGTTTAGGAGACAACTTGTCTCCTTTTGGCTTATAATTTGAATATTCGAGTTAAAAAATTTACAATAGAAATGATAATAAAAAGGAGCGTGAATCTATGTTAAGTAAAAAAGAACTTGGTATTTTGCTAGAAAAAGCTTTAGAAACAGGTGCAGATTTCGCTGAAATCTTCTTAGAAGATAAGAAATCTTCTGTCATTCGAGTCAATAATGGCGATGTAACTGCAATTGATCGAGGTAATATTTATGGTGCTGGTATAAGACTGATTCAAGGTCAAGATGAAGTCTATGGATTTACCAATGATTTAACTTATGAATCAATTGAAAAAGTCGTCATTAATTTAAGAGCCTCTTTTTCAAGTGAGCCTCAAAAAGTAGTACCTCTTGGAGATCCAAAACCTTATACATACGATATCAAAAGACCGATGGACTTAGTACCTGTTAAAGAAAAAACAGATTTACTTCAAGAATTATCTAAGATTATTCAAAGTCACGATCCACGCATTGTTCAAGCAACTACCCAACTGATTGAACAAGAACAAAAGGTGTGGATTGCAAATTCTAAGGGTGTTTATCAAGATGATGTCAGAACTTATATCAGATTAGTCCTTCAAGCGATTTCTCAAGATCAAGGCGTGATGCAACAAGCCTTTGAAGGTCCGGGTAGACACATGGGCTTTGAATTCTTTGATACCATCGATGCGAGAGCACTCGCTAAAGAGGTAGCAACCTCCGCGATTACCTTGCTCACCGCAGAGGATATGGTCCCACAACAAATGACGGTTGTCCTTCATAATGCTTTTGGAGGGGTTATTTTCCACGAAGCCTGTGGACATCCACTTGAGGCGAGTGCAGTTGCGAAAGGTTTATCGCCATTTGTAGGTAAACTTGGTGAAAAGGTAGGCTCTGACTTAGTTACTGCTTATGATGACGGTGATTTAGAAGGGGCATGGGGTAGAGTCACTTATGATGATGAAGGGATGAAATCTCAAAAAAATCTACTCATTGAAAAGGGTGTATTAAAAGGATATTTAATTGACTATAAAAATGGTCTCAAGATGAATATGGATCCAACAGGATCTTCTAGAAGACAGTCCTATAAGTTTGCACCAACCTCAAGAATGAACTCCACTTATATTGCACCAGGCAAAGATAAGTTTGAAGATATCATTAAAGATACAAAGTATGGTCTATTTGCGAAAAAACTTGGTGGAGGTACTGTTGTACCAGCCACCGGTGAATTTAACTTTGCTGTTCAAGAAGGCTATATGATTGAAGATGGTAAACTGACTAGACCCGTCAGAGGCGCGATGCTCATTGGTCACGGGAAAGATGTTTTATTTAAAATTGATAAAGTTGCAGATAATCTTGAACTTGGTCAAGGGATGTGTGGTGCATCTTCTGGATCGATTCCTGTGGATGTTGGTCAACCTACGATTAGAGTATCATCGATGACTGTTGGTGGATCAGGAGGTAAGAAATAATGTATCAAAAGTGGATTGAATTAGGACTTAAAAAAGGCTTAACCGATTTAGAAGTCTTTGCTGTGAGAAGTAAGAGCTTAAAGCTTTCTGTTTATCAAAATAAACTCGATCAAAATGTGATTAGTGATGTTGAATCGGTCACAATTCGTGGGATTTATGAAAATAAACTCTCAACCGTTCGTTTTGAAAACTTAAATTTAGCTGAAGTTGATAAGATGCTTGATCAACTCATTGAAAATGCGAAGGCGCTCACTGTTGTTGAACCAGCCATCATTTATGAAGGATCTAAGAGTTATCCAAAAGTTGATGATAGAGTCTTTGATTTTGGCACAGTTCCGATGACTGATAAGATTCACATGCTTAAAACCTTGGAATCTGAAATCTTAAAAAATCCTAAGGTTAAACAAGTTCAAACAACGATGTATCAAGAAACCGACACAAAAACAACTTTAGTGAACTCTAAAGGATTAAATCTTTCGAGACATAATACGTTTGCATTCTGTTATGCGATTGGTGTCTTTGGAGACCAAGAAGACATTGTAACTGCTTATGATGTGAAGCTTGTTAAAAACTTTCATGATTTTAATGCACAAGAAATGGCGGAAACAACCATTCATAAAGGTGTATCTAAGCTCGGTGGTTCATCGATTGCTTCAGGTGCTTATAAAACTGTATTTTCAAATGAAATGTTTGCAGATATCCTAGCCGTATTTACAAGCATTTTCTCAGGAGAATCTGCGTATCGTAATATGACATCTCTCAAAGATAAGGTCGGACAAAAGATTGCAGATGAAAGATTTAATTTAATTGATGACCCCCTTCATCCAGAGGCGATCTTTAAGATGCCATTTGATGATGAAGGTGTCGCTTGTGCGAAGCGTTATGTCGTTGAAAAGGGCGTCTTTAAAGGATTTAATCACAATTTAAAGACAGCAGCCATTTTCAAGGAACAACCCACAGGCAATGGTTTTAATGGCGGTATTGGAATTACCAATTTCTATTTAGAACCAGGTACCAAAAACTTTGATGAATTAATCTCAAAGATTGATGATGGTTTATATATCACAGATCTTATCGGTCTTCATGCAGGAGTTAAAACCACTTCAGGCGATTTTAGTTTACAGGCTTCAGGATTTAAGATTAAAGAAGGAAGATTAGATCATGCAGTGAAGATGATTGTTGTCTCAGGAAACTTCTTTAAGATGATTAATGAAATTGTAGAAATCGGAAGTGATCTCAAATTTGGATCATCAGCCATTGGTAGCCCCAGTGTTTTTGTGGAATCACTCATGATTGCTGGAGAAAAATAATATAAGCAATTCAAAAATTAGATGCTATGAAGCAAATCAATGGCTTAAGCATCTTTTTTGTTTTAATGATTCTAATACTTTACTTTAGTCGTTAGTAATATTGTTAAAACAACCATCATATGACATAAAAGAAATAATCAAAGTTCATTAGGGGGAAATCATGAAAAAAACACTAGGTACAAAGTCGTTTGGCCATACACTCATTTTTATCGTGGGATCTACTATAGCATTGGTCTTTATTGTGATCATTGCTTTTGGATTACTTGCTTTTTTTGAAACGAATAATTCTACGGTTTATCTCATCCTTTTTAGTGTTGCATTCATTTCATCAGGATATCTTCTTTTTATCGATATCAAAACACCTAAAATTATCATTGAATGTGATGATACCCATCTATATTTAAACTTTAGAAAACACATAGAAAAAAATGATTTACTAAAAATAACTCAAGTTATACCAAGACCCTATAGATTAAAAAGAGCGAGCTACTCATTTGGCAAGGTTAGCATTCAAACAAGTCATCAATCATTGACGATTGGTGTTGTAAGCAATTGTATGCTAGTAGCGACAAGAATCATGAAGAAAGTCAAAGAACGTCAAGGTCTTAGTGATAACAGCGCATACTTCAATATAGATACCAGTATTGTTCGAGATTGAAGTACATAAAAATTATTAAAAAAACCATAAGAAAACCTGGGAATTGGTTGCCAATCTCCAGGTTTATTTTTTTGTTTTTGATTAAGTTTGAGTGGGTTTGAAAGATGAACCTAAAATGACTTTTAAGACATCAATCGCATGATAAATCTTTTCACCCTGTTTTAAGAATCTTGCAATAAACTTTAAATCATCCCCTGCTGTGACTATAGGGAGTTCTTGATCTCCATTGCGTCTTTTTTGACCAAAACCAAGTGTTGAGACAAGTCCATTACATAAACACTTTCTACCTTTCGTATCTTCGATATCCCCACCCTTTTTAACATAATCTTCCACAGGTTCAGAAGGACATCGATATCCTAATTTTCCGTTTTCTTTTCGATAGGCTTCTCTTAAATATCCTAAATCACAAATTCTATTTCTTTTTAAATAGGTTTCTTCTAATGCATTCGTATCTTCGATTTCTACGACTTTAAATGGAAATCCCGTTGGAGATGCGAGTGGATCTGTTTTAACGCGTCCTAATCCCTTTAAGACGGCAGAAATGATTCTTTCCTTTAAAGTCTTTTCCATGCCGGATTCATCACTGAAAGCAAACGCTGTACCCACTTGAATACCAGCAGCACCTAAGTCACGTGCCCTTAAATAATCTTCATGACTTCCAAAACCACCGGCTAACCAGAAGGGTAGACCAATATTTCTAATCACTTCAAAATCAACTTCATCTCTTGGACCATAAACCGGTTCACCTAAATCATTTAAAACGACTTTCCCTCTAGGGTTTGCGTTATGGCCACCAGCAACAGGGAGTTCAACAACAAAACCATCAGGTGACCCAAAATCACTACGTGATAGATGGAGTGCTAAAGTGTGAGAAGAAACAATCGCTAAAAACTTAGGTCTTTTTAAAGGAATTAAGGGTTCCCCTTTAACAAATGCTGAAGGTGAGAAAGTCATCTCTGTGACTTCACCAGAAGTATCCCCAATAACTTTTAAAGGAAGCGTTGCTGTTTCATTTTTAGAGAGTTGATCTAAAACTTTAGGAATGCGAATCGGAATACCTGCACCCATTAAGATATAATCAACACCTGCAAGCATCGCACCATAAAGTGAAGGGAGTGTAGGCAGTTGAATTTTTTCGAGTAAATTCATCCCAATCACACCATCATGACCCTTTTTAGCAAGATATACTTCAACATAACATGCAACAACCATCAGTTCAGTGAGTTGTTCTGGTTGTTCAAGACTTGGCATCGGTACTGCTTTATATAAGTCTTTGCCATCTTGATTGATTGCTTCATGATAATAGGTCTCTAAAATTCGTTTAGAGATATCCGGATAAGGAAATGATAAAACAGCATCTATGAGTTCTTGACTCACATTTTTTTGCTGAAGCTTTCGAGCTAAGGTTAGTGCAATCGCAGTACCTGATATGACACCTAACTCTCCGTGCATAGAAACAGTTCTTGCAAGTTTGACACTGGAAACACCAACACCCATGCCACCTTGGATAATCCGTGGTAATTGATTCATGAAAATCTCCTCTTTTTACTGATATTATAAATAATTTGATATTCAAACCAATTTAATTAGACCTATTATACATGATAATGAAAGAAACGTAAAAAAAACACACTTATGATTACGTTTTCATCACACAACTTTTGATAAAGAATCGATATAAAACTTCATATTCTTTAAAAAATTAAGATGTATAATAAAAGTGTGTAGAAGGAGTGATGAATATTTGAGTACCAATGAAGCAATCATTATTTTTGCCATTGTAACAATCCTTCCTTTTGTCTTCTTGTTTTTTTGGATTAAATTTAAAAAAAAGAAGAAGTCATCTTAATGCCAACTTCTCTGATCATAAAAGGTTTTTTTACTTCTGTTTTTATATAAAAAATAAAAAAAGTATTGACATGCTTTTTTAAATCGTATAATATATAACATGTGTTATACATGGAGGTGTCTTATGCCATTTGAATCAAAGTACTCTAAAGAAAGTATCATTGATGCAGCATTTGAAATTGCAAGAAATGATGGATTTTCGGCAATTACTGCAAGATCTGTTGCTAAAAAGATTAAAGGATCGGTTGCACCGATTTATTTTAACTTTGATCATATTGATGATTTAATTCATGCAGTTGTCGAAAAGGTTTTTAAAATCAGTCAAGATATTCTTTTAGAACAAACTTCAGATAATCTTTATGAAAACATGGGAAAAGCTGGGTTTGTCTTTGCAAATAGATATCCTGTCTTCTTTAGAGAGCTTGTTTTATTACCCAATCCCTATTTAGCTAGTTATGAACAAACTGAAGAAGCGATGCTTGAAGGTCTCAAAGCAGATCCTCTCGTATCCAAGTTGACACTAAAAGAACGAAAGATGCTTATTTTTAAAGTTAAAGCTTTGCAAATCGGATTTCAAACGATGATTGCCAATCATCAACTTCCTGATTTTATGACTCAAAAAGATGTTGAAGACTTATTTATTGAGCTTGGCAGTGATCTTGCTCAATTAGAACTATACAAAAAGGAGAACAAAAAATGACAAGTATTAAACAAGATCAAATTCAAAGGATTACAGACCAAATGGTCAATCACACCTCTGTCTTTGGATCAGTGATTCAAATTGAAGATGAAGAAAAGACTTTTTCTTATCTATCAGCTTCAGGTAACTTAAAAGAAGATAGTCATTATTTTATTGCAAGTGTAACCAAACTTTATGTTACAGCAATGATACTTATCTTGAAAAACAAAGGTTTACTAGCTTTAGATGATTCTATGATTTCATTCTTTAAAAAAGGCGAAGTTGACAATCTTCATATCTATAAAGGTGTTGATTACACGAAAGAGATAACCATTAGACATTTACTCAGTAATCAAACAGGTTTAAGGGATTACTTTTATTATGAAGTTACAGGTTCAAAAGCAGTAGGTGATCTAGAGAAAAAAGATGTGGCGTGGACATTTGAGAAGGCCATGAATAGAGTCAAAACCCTAAAGCCATTATTTAAACCAGGACAACCTAAGAAAGTTAATTATTCAGATACCAATTTCAAAATCTTAGGCGAGATTATTGAAATTGTGACAAAGATGACTATTGATCAAGCCTTTGATACCTATCTTTTTAAACCACTTAAATTAAAAACAACCTGTGTGTTCACTCATGAGACAAAGATAGAAATTGCACCGCTATATTTTAAGAAACTAAATTTAAACATCCCCAATTATATGGCGAGTATTGGTGCAGAAGGTGGTATTGTGAGTACTGCAAGTGAAGTGATGATATTTCTTAAAGCCTTTTTTTCTGGCTTTTATTTTCCTAAGGATGAAATAAGTCAACTTACACAAAACTACCGGATGATATTTATCCCTGGACAATTTTACTTTGGATTAGGTATTGAAAAGCTTTGGATTCCAAGATTCATGTCCTTTAAGTATCCAATTAAAAACCTAATAGGGTTTTGGGGACAAACAGGAGCGTTTGCCTTTTATGATTTAGACACCAAAGTCTACTTTGCTGGAACGATCAACCAGGCGAGTGGATTTGGTCATGGTAAAGCACTTATGGGGATTATTAAGTTTATTAAACTCTATAGAAAAGAGAAAAAGCATTGAAATGAACCAGGAAATTAAAACAGAAAGACTCATCTTGAAACCCATTGATGAAAATGATTTAGAATTCATATATCAAGAATTTTCAAATGATTTTATTAATCGGTATTTATATGATTTTGAACCTATGGTAAATATAGATGAAGCAAAAGCAGTCATCGATTTTTACGTCAACACAAAGAAATATTATAACCATCGTTATATATTGATGCTACCGGATGGATCAAAGATTGGGACACTAGGTTATCACAATTACAATATCGAGCAAAAAACAATAGAAATAGGATATGATTTGAAAGAAGCATTTAATGGACTTGGCTATATGACAGAAGCACTTCATGTTTTATTAGGTGAAATTCAAAAGGTTGTTGATGTTTCATTCATACAAGCTGTGATTTATAAAGATAACTTAAAGTCCATCAAACTCGTTGAAACATTAGGTTTCTTGTCAATGGGTATTAAATATGAAATCTTTAGAGGTCAATCTTATGAACATATCATCTATCAACTCGAAGTTGATAGTTATCAAAAGAGGTTAAACCATGAATCAAAACTATCAAGTTAAAAAAAGTGAATTGAGTTTAGCAAGTGCATCCTTAAGAGATGCATTTACCTATGATCCTTTATGGAATCATATATTTTTGGGTCCAAATAAAGATTTAAGAATGGATGCATTTTTGATGATGAATCTTTTATATGCATCAAAATATGGAAAGGTTTATGCAACATCATCTGATTTTGAAGGGGTAATAGCATGGATACCTTGTGAAAAAGGGAAGATGACATTACCGAGACTCATCTTTTCAGGGGCAATGATGATGGCATCACGTTTAACAAAAGAAGATATTAAGAAGTTAGAACAACTTGCTCAAACCATTGATATGCACAAACGTGAAATCACATATAAAAAATCCTATGATCATTTAATTTTGATTGGAACTCAAATCAAGTATCAAAATCAAGGATATGGAAAGCACTTAATTCAAGCACTCATCAATCAAGCAGATCATGATAAAAGATGGATTTACTTAGAAACTGAATCTAAAGAAAGCGTTAAGTTTTATGAGAAATTTGGTTTTGTCATTTCAAAGACTCTGACATTTGATCAAAACGTTTTATTGTGGTTGATGATTAGAGAACCTCAGCAATAAGAAAATAAAAAAGGACGGTTTACTTTATGAATCAAACACAATTAAATCCTGTAAAATGGAGCACGTTTCTCTTACTTGGTATGATCGCTTTTGGGTTTTTAGGTTTGGAATTTGGTGTGCTTTTCATCTCTAGAATTGTAGATGGCAGAAGTTTGGATCAAGTGGCACAATGGCCAATTCATTGGTATGGAGCAATCTTCCACTGGAGTCTTACGATTTTAGTATGGACTTCTGGCATTTTACTCATAGGGTTTTGGCTTAAGAAGAAAGTATTAATGGATAGTTTAATTGATTTTAAGATAACAAAAAAGACATTATTATATACAGTAATCGCAATCCTTTTTGTAATCCTTTATGAGTTGATTGCATCACTTTTTTCAAATGAATTTACACTTCAAGTCATCAAAGAATATCGAGGGTTTCAAAACATGTATGGTCATCAAGCATTCATTGTTACCTTATTTCAAGTATTATATTATGCTTTTGAAATGTTGCTCGTCTTTTTGATGATTGTTATGTTTCAAAAGATGGGTGAACAACTTTTTAAGAATAAGGTGATTCCATTTGGTAGTATTGGTTTAATGTTGACCTGGGGGATGATTCATTTTCTATCTCATCCTTCTGGAGCACTTGGTGTAACGATTTGGGCTTTAATTCCAGGACTTTTCTATATTTTTGGGGGTAAGAGATTTTTACCGGTGTATGTACTGCTTTTATTAGGCTTTATCATATGAAAAAAGAAGAAATTTCCTTATCAATCACATATAGGCAACTCGAGATTGATGACATAGATAAGATATCAGAGATTGATGCCTCATGTTATATCAAGTATGCATGGAGACTTATAAATAATGAAAGAAAAATGATTGATCTTGACTATCATGAAACAGGATTTCCAAACGGTGTAAAATACCATCAAAAGGCACTTAAAGAAACGATATCAAATTTTGGGTATGCAATAGGAGCTTTTGATCAGAAGCAAAAGCTTTTAGGGTTTTTGACATTGAACTCAAAGCTTTTTGGAAAAACAAATCAATATTTACTCTTAGACCAACTTTTTATTTCGAGACCCTATAGAAAATTGGGGATCGGAAAAATGTTATTTCATTTAGCAGTCAAACAAGCGATAATAATGGGAGCATCAAAAATCTATATTTGTGCAGGGTCTTCAGCGGATACGATTGCCTTTTATAGAAAGTTAGGTTGTCAGGATGCTGTTGAGATTGATCAAACATTATTTGATAGCGACCCTAGAGATTTTCATTTGGAATTTGTACTGTAAGCTAGACGATTGAATAATATAACACATCTCAAGTTTTTTATCAAAAAAACGACCTAAACTCATATAAATACAAGATCATTGGTCTTTAAAATTTGATACATTTAATGATTTTGATTCAGAAGGTTCATCATGGTGTAGGTTCTATGTATTTTTTCACAATTTCATCTGTAATAAAAGCAAACGAGGCTTAATCGCGAGCTTTTTTTGTTTTGTTAACCGATTAAGCGCATGAAAATATTAAAAAAATCAAAATATTTAAGGAAAGAAACATTTTTTAGTTAACCGATTAACTTTTTTTCAAAAAACGCTTTCATTCCTGATTTTCTTGATGTATAATGAGGTCGACATTAAAAATAAAGGGTGATACGATGAAAAAAATAAAAAAGCTTCTTTTTGCTATTCTCTTGGTGCTGTTTTCTTGGCTTCTTATAGGATGCAAATCAACTATAGCATCAGAACTGATCATATCTGGTACATATAAGCAAACCTATTTTCTAGGACAATCCTTTGATCCAGAAGGCATGATTGTTACCTATAAGAAGGGTACCACTGAAATAATCGTTGATGACTATGAGGTCAGTGGATTTAACTCATCAAGTGTAGGACAGTCGACTGTGACGATCACTTATTTAGATGCATCTGCATCCTTTTCTGTTTCAATCCTCTTTGGAGTTCAGACATCAACACAGCTTAAAATTTATGATATGCCCGATATTTTGAAATCATCAGATCGTTATGAGATTTTTGTTGAAAATACACCGTTATTTGTTCATGAAACATTAGTCAATCATGCGAGAAGCTTTACATGGATCACACCCAATACATACACTTCGGTTGCATCCTTTGATTTTTTAGGTAAAGTACACATCAAAATAGAAATCAAAGATGATTACCAAGTGACAAAAGCATCAGTTCATCCACTTGCCTATGATATTGATGTGACCATTACAGATAATGTGATTGAGTTTTTCTTAGAATATCCAGCAAATTATACCATTCAACTGAATGATCCAGTTCCTCAAACAACACCTAATGGTTCTGTGATTCAAGAAGCGATTCATCTCTTTGCAAATCCGATTGAAGAAAATCCAATCACAGAAGCAGAGGCAGATCAAGATGATAGCATCATCTATATCGGACCAGGTGTTTGGAAAACAGATACTATTCCTTTAGAATCAGGAAAAACAGTCTATATTGCAGGTGGCGCACTCGTCTATGGACAGTTTAATATGTATCAACTCTCCAATGTGACCATTCGTGGTAGAGGCATCATTTCAGGTTCTATTTATCCAAGAGTTGAAGCATCACAGCGTGCCATTCCTGTGGAAATGCAACGTAGTGAAAACATCACCATTGAAGGCATTATCTTTTTAGATCCTGCTGGATGGGTGATTCATGCACAGCAGTCCAAAAACATATTAATTGATAACATTAAGATTATTACAGGTCGCCCTAATGGTGATGGCATCTCGATTCAATCTTGTGAGGATGTCATTGTTAAAAACTCATTTGTCCGATCTTGGGATGATTCACTTGTTGTTAAAAATGTGAATAATGCATCGACATCCAATATTTTATTTACCAATAACATACTTTGGACAGATCTTGCACAATCAATGGAAGTAGGCTATGAAACATATGGAGCTAAGATGGAAAATATCGTATTTGAAGATATCACTGTCCTTCATAATTATCATAAAGCAGCCATGAGCATTCATAATGCAGATCAAGCTCAGATTGATGGCGTTTATTTTAGAAATATTACCATTGAAAACAATTATCAAGTAGGTGATATTTGGACAGAAACCTATGATGATTTCTATATTGATATGACCATTGCATACAATGCATCATGGTCTAAGTCTCAATTTGAAAGAGGCACAATCTCTAATGTTTATTTTGAAAATATTAAGGTTTTAAACGATAAAAAGATTGGAGATACTGAATCAAAACTCGTCATACGGATGAATGGGTTTGATGCTCAAAAGAACATTAAAAATATTTTCTTTAAGGATGTCGATTTTAGAGGAACACCTTTGACTTCTGTATCTCAAATTAATGCCAATAGTTTTGTATCCAATATTCAAATTTTATCTTCAAATACACCCACAGGTGCACACGTGTATCATTATTATGAACTCGAAATTGGAGATTACTACACAGTCGATAAAACTATAATCCCAGCAAGAAATCAAGAAGCTATCGAAATTCCAGATTTCTCAGTATCCAATGTTGAACCTCCTTATGCAGGTGCTAAAATTGAAGGCACTTTCCAAGCTCGAGCAACTTATGGCGTGACCACACAAGATTGGGGCGGCATGCAAAGTGAAAACTACGAGAAGACTGGCTTTGAAGTGTCCAATGTTTTAATCAATAATGACGCTATGTGGGTTGCGAGTCCTTGGAAAATTGGTGCAACAAGAAATGATTATATTGCACTATCCATCATCTTTGATCAAGCACATAAAGTCGGCTCAATCAGACTCTATGGTGATTCTGAGTCCATGTATTTCCAAATGCAAAATATTTCTGTTTATGCCGCAACCTCCATCTCACAAACGACGGGACTTCCTATTTTTTCTAAACGTTTAAATGGAGAAAACTATGAGTTTTCACCATCAAAAAATAACTATGTTGATATTAGACTTGCTCCGGGTGATTATGTTGCCATCCAACTTAGATTTCATAATCTAGAGGGCTCTATCTACGCATCTAGTCCTTTTGTTAGATATATAGAATTCTTCCCAGCGTCGCTCACCTTTGGAAAAACACCTTATGCAAGTGCGTATGAAGATGTCTATAATCCAGAGAAACTCACAGATGGTGACTTAAACACATATTTTGAATCTAAAAAAGGTGTTTGGCCAGGATGGATCATTGTTGATATGGGGCAAACCTATAGTGTAAGAATTATTAATCTTCATCTACCTCCACTATCGAGTTGGCCTAATCGCAGTCAAACCATTGAAATCAAATACTCCACATCAGCTGAAACGAACTTGACTTCAGCGAACTGGATAAATTTATTTGAAGGACCAAGAAGTTATCTTTTTGATAGCAGTCAAGGCAATATGGTTTCCATTATGTTACCTCAGGGTGTCCAGATGAGATCCATTATGTTCATTGTCACAGCTAACAGCGCACCTGGTGGTTATGGCGCACAGTTTTCTGAGATTAGTGTTTACGAGTAAGGGTTAAAAGGCTGATAGAAGCCAAACAATAAATAGATCAACACATATGATTCAATCTATCATGAATCATGAGGGAGAAAAAAATGAAAAGAAAGAGTATGCATGTCTTAATGACGGTACTATTCTTACTCTCCATCCTACTACTGGTTGGATGTAAAGAAGAGGACCCACATACAGAGCCTACGGATCCGATAGTTGTGACATATCAAGTGACATTTAATGCTGATAATGGCACAACACCGGTTGTCGTAGATGTTTTGGAAGGTGCGGTTGTTTCACAACCTCAAAACCCTACAAAAGCGGGTTTCACCTTCACTGGGTGGTTTTTAGGGGAAGTTCAATATGTTTTTTCAACACCAGTGACACAAAATATCACTTTGGTTGCAAGATATACTGAAATTACACAACCTACAGAATATACAGTCACCTTTAATTCTGTGGGTGGTACAACAATACCAGCTCAAACCATTATTTCAGGTGGTCTTGTAGTTGCTCCAGAAAACCCACAAAAAACATTCTTTGTTTTTGATGGTTGGTTAAAAGAGGGAACACCATATAATTTTGCAACACCAGTGACATCCAATCTTGAACTTCATGCAAAGTATACATATATTGGTATTCCTAATTCACCCAATTTCCAAAGCAGAATCTTTAATGGCGATTTCGATCAAATGATTAATCCATTTACTTCGGGCACATTAACCTCAGAAATTAAAGATAAGGCAACCATTGCATCAGATCAACCTTATATTTCTGTGGGATATTCTGGCACCATTGGGAACAATCCAGATGGCGCACTTTGGAAACAAGCAGGCAGCCAAAATGGTTCTGCACCTGCATTCCAATATTTAGTCATTAGAATGAGAGGTTTTGCAGGAGCTTCGATTCATGATTTAGCGATTGGTTTTAGACTCGATGATAATCATGAAGTTTTGGTTGTTCCATTTATTGAAACCTTTGACCCAGATTTAGACAGTCATGACCGTGAACTCGATGGCACATGGCATAATTATGTCATTAGCATTACAGATACTTTAGATGGTAAGGAATATATAGGAAAACAAGGATTTACCAATGTGCCTGCATCAGGCGTGATGGTAGGCTTCCATTTAATGAACATTTCAGGTCATGGTAGTGGGATTATAGAGATTAAAGATGCTTATTACACCAAAGTTCCTAATCCAATTTATCCTTATGAAGGTAGTAACTATTCACAAAATAGAGATTACTGGTCAGGTACAGTTGGGACTCAAGTAGGTACTTATGTCACCATTGAACCTACAGGTTTTTATGGTGAGTTTATTGAAGCAGATTTAAATCCAAATCATACCCATGTTGTTTTAAGAATGAGACAAGCAACACCGGGTATATTAAACTTAAACCTTTTAAGTATCGCACCGGTGTTTGCTAATGGCACCATTGGTGATCCTATATCATTTGAAAATATCACTGGACTACCAACATCTTTAGGCAGTGGATGGCTCAATATTGAAATTCCATTTGCAGATATTTATGATGGTGAACTCAAGATTGCTGGATATAAACTAATCAACGGTAGTGCAGTTTCAGTTTCTATTTCACAAAGTTTCTTAACCTATATGGGAGATTATCAAGCTGTTGATTATCCAGTCATCAATATGAGTGATGTCTTAATATATGATGACTTTGAAAGACCAACAATTGGTGCAACCCTTCAATGGTCGAATGATAACCAAGTCGCAATCGACAATGGTTTCTCATACATTATTTCCTATTCTGGTTTACATGCATCATCCATGGGTGCTGGTTTCATGACCTTAGATTCAACAGGTGGCGCTTATGTGAGTTATAAGGTGCATTCACTCACCAAAGCTAACCAAAATGAGTACCGTTACTTAGTCATGAAAGTTAAACTTAATGATGGGGCAACTTTCGATAATTTAAGAGTTTCTCAAACCAATTATAATGACCAATCAGGTCCTGTTGTCTATGCCAATCAGTGGGTTGCAGGTCTTGGATTACCAACCATTCCAGAGGATATGGGTGCTTATCCTTATCAAAGTGATGGTTGGACATATCTTGTCATTGATTTATCACTAACACCAGGTTATTCTACGAATTTTGCTGGATTTGAAATTTATTATACAGGATCATCGATTTCATTTGATGTCATCTTCTTTGCAAACCCAGTAACAGATAGAGATTACAATTCAGAACTTCTTTGGGCAACCTTTGAAGGCTTAGACTTAGGCAGTGCACAAGGTAAGGTTTCAGATCACCAGTGGTGGGCCAATGTCTATGATTCTCCAACAACGATTGTGATGGATGGAGACTCAAATCAAGCTCTTCAATTAGATGGCACAAGCTATGCACAGTATCATACAGGCATTAAAGGGTCTGGCAGATATTTAGCCTTTGATTTAAAGATTTTAACTCAAGGCACGATTGTATCCTTTAGAGTAGGACCTACAGGGGCACCATTATGGGCAAAAGATGGACAACTGATATTAGAAAATGGTACACCAATGGTCGTTAACACCGATGGCGCTTGGCACAGATATATCATTGACTGGGTTGCAAGCGGACTTGCACTCACAGATACAATAGGTTTCCATGCCAGTGATGGAGAAATCTATTTACTTGATAATATTGCATGGTACCAAGAACTTCCTTATTATGATGAAGCACTCCTTTGGGGATCATGGGATACATTTACTGTAGGTAATGCACAAGGACAAGTTGGTGATGGCCAGTGGTGGGCAAACAATTATGGTACACCTTCATCATTTGTTGATATCGATGGCAATATGTGGTTGAAATTGGATGCATCGACAGGATATGTTCAATATCATACAGGTGTTAAAGCGAAACCAAGATTTATCTCATTTGATATCAAAGTAGAAGCTTCAGGAAGTTTTGGTTTAAATGTCGGTGGCACTCATAAATGGAATCATGAACTTATAGGTCTAAATGGTGAACCCATTGTTTTACCAAGTGCTGGTGGACAAGCTAAAATCATCATTGATGTCTTACTTTCAGGCATGCCATTATCTGATGAGTTTGGTATTCAAGCCAATGATGGCGCAGTCTATTACATCGATAACATCAGTTTTGAATGGCTAGACCCAGATCGTGGTTTATATCCTATTTTAAATGAAAATTTTGATGTAACACCTGTTAATGATGGTGCAATCTATTGGTGGGGTGAATGGGCGAAAGTTCAAAATGGACAAATTGAACTCATCACTGATGGTTATACAACGGTTCGTTTTGGTTCTCCACTGATTGCTTCTGCTAAGTTCTTAACCTTTGATGTGAAGCTTGCGGCAGGTAATAATGCTGATTCCTTTAGAATTGAAATTGGTGATGGTAATATCGTCAACTGGACAACTCTAGTCGCTGATGGTTATGCACAAATCTTAACAGAAGATGTGATTAGAGTCACGATTCCTATGGGCGTTTATCTAACCAATCTTTCTGGTCTTCAAGTTTTAGGTTTTCATATTAACAATGGTGGTGTCATCATTGACAATATGATGATTAGCCAAGATGTATATGGCTATCAAATGTCATTATTTAATCCAAACAGATAAAAATTTATAGAGATTGATTTCTTCCCCCAGAAATTTGGGGGAAGAAATCTAATGTTTTTATTGCATATCTCGTTGTACAATAAAAACATTAGGAGAGAAAAAACTATGAAAAAAATTGCAATCTTATGTTTTGTTATCTTAAGCATTTTCATCTTAAATGCTTGTAAAAGTAGTGGAAAAATTGAAGTTGTCATCGGGATGTGGCCAGAGTCTGCAAACGTTGATGATATCATCATGTTTAACACATGGAAAGCGCGCTTTGAAGCGGATTATCCTGAATACGAGATTATTGGGGAACCTTTTACATATTCTGTAGAAGCTTTTTATGCACGTGCCAACTCCAAGACTTTACCGACTGTTTTTCAAACATGGTTTACAGAGCCTCAAATGATTGTATCTGGAGGACATGCTAAAGATATTACTCAAATTGTTAAAAATCTAGACTGGTATGACAAAATGGATCCTGAACTTAGAGCATACCTCACCTTTGATGAAAAACTTTACGGCATTCCAAGAGATGGATACGGATTAGGAATTATTATGAATTTGGATGTGTTTTTTGAAGCAGGTCTTGTTGATGACCTAGATGGTGATGGCATTTATGACATCATCAATCCAAATAACCCATCTGAAAAATATTACCCACAAACCATGGACGAGCTTTATCAATATGCAAAAACGATTAAAGAAACTACAGGTATTGATGGTTTAATCGTTTTAAATGTGGATAAAAATGGTGGCTGGCAGTATTCGAACTATGCTTGGGCTTTTGGGGCATCTTTGCAAGTTGTTGGTGAAGACTCAAAAGTTCATGCCAACTTAAATTCAGATGAAGCAGTTCTTGCGATGGAGTTTTTAAAAAGACTGCACGATGAAGAATTAGTGCCTATTGGAAATATGAATTACTCAGAATGGGCCATTCGACTTGGTAATGGTCAAATTGGTATGGCGATTGCAGGTAATGATGTCATCTCTAATGTGATTACACAAGGTGGATTAAACCGAAATAAAATTGCATTCATTCCAATGCCTGAAGGACCAGGTGGCAGATATACACTTTTCGGTGGAACACCTTATATGTTTAGTGCTTATGATACCGATGAAGCGGTTGAAGGTGCTATTCGCTTTTTAGAGTATATGGGAAGATCTCCTGAAGTCACTGAGGTCGCACAAAATGCGATGCGTGAAGGCTTACAGACTGCAACTCAAAAAAATATGCTCATTTTACCTGAAGTTAGACCTTGGGTCAATACTGAATATTTAAATCTTATTAATTCATTAAATGCACAATACGTCAATGTTCAAGCATTCCATAATTTTCAAGATTTTTATGAACTTCTTCCAACAACAAGAAGAAGAGAAGAACCCTATTATACACAATACATGTATGAACTCCTCGATCAGGTCGTTGTCAATTTAAGAAATCCTGCATTTGATGTTAGATCTTCTCTAAACTCAAGACAAGTCCTTTTTGAAGCCTACTTAAGAGAAAGACTAGATGATTAAATGAAAAAAAGAGCGGATAATAAACAAAATCAAAGATTTATGGAAAGCAAGAAGGGTTTGATATCGTGGATAGTTGCGATACCTTCTCTTCTTTTGTTTATTTTCTTTATCTGGGGTCCGCTCATTCAAAATGTCATCTACTCTTTTGCTAAAACGAAAAACTTTGATATCGAATCATTTAATGGATTTCAAAACTATATCCAGGTTTTATCGGATCCAAGATTTTCACAAGCTTTAGGCAACACCATGCTTTATGTCTTTTATTCGTTAATCATTGGATTTTTTATCCCGATTGTTTTAGCTTTATTCATTAGTGAAGTTGTTCGAACAAAAAGTTTATTTAAGGTTGGGTTTTATATTCCAAACATTGTGCCTGCTATCGCAGTTATTTTGACTTGGAAGATTATGATGGATGCCAATGATTATGGGTTCTTCAATATTGTGTTATCCAAATTAGGGTTACCGACTTCAAGATGGATTTCTAATGATCAATTATCAATTCCACTCATTATCATGACACTCACCTGGAAATCTGCAGGAGCAACGATGCTTATTTATCTTGCGACCATTCAATCCATTGATTCATCACTTTATGAAGCAGCAAGAATTAAAGGACTCTCTGTGATGAAACGCTTAAAATATATAACAATACCTGCTTTATTACCTCATATTAAGTTATTACTCATTATTCAAATCATTTCAGTATTTCAAATATTTTATGAACCGATGATTTTTATGGGTCAAACCAATGATCAAGCCAATACACTTGGTTTACTTATCTATAAACTCATCTATACCACTCAAAACACAGGACAAGCCGCTGCTTTAGGCGTTATAACCATGATGATTTTGCTGGTGTTTACTTATGTTTATCTTTATTTTGATCAAAAGACTCAAAAAAACATACTAAAGACTAAGTCTTATATGACTTATGACATGCTACTAGAAAAAATCCATAAAAAGGAACAAAAATCATTTTATCAGTTCATTAAAAAGATTAAGTTCAAAGTATTAGTTTTTATGAAATCTGTTTATGACTTCTTGGTTAAGATTTTTTCCTTTAAAGTATTTAAAAGATTGGGATCAACAATAAAGCCATTTCAACAAAAACTCAAATCTTTAGGATTATGGATTTTTAAGCCCAAAAAAGAAGGCATCCTCGCTTACTCGGATTACAAGAAAACGCATCGAAGAGTCGGGTATTATCTCATGTATGGCGTGTTAATTCTTGGGTTGATGCTTGTTTTACTACCCTTTGTTTGGCTCTTTTTTACATCTTTTAAAGAGGCAAGTGAACTTCTTCAATTGCCTCATCAATATCATTTCTTTCCAAGGAGTTATGATTTTTCAAAATATTTAGTCGTTATCGAAAAGACACAAATCATGAAAAATGTTTACAACTCTTTATTTATCTCACTAGGTGCAGCATTTTTTGCCATTATCTTTAATGGACTGCTCGCCTATGTCATTTCTGTATTAAAGCCTAAAGGCTATAAGGTGATATTTTACCTCATATTGGGATCGATGCTTATTCCACCAGCGGTTGCCTTAGTGCCTTTATATACTAACATTCAAACCATCTATAGATGGATTGCAAGTTTAACTGGAATGACCTTAAGACAAGTTCAATCCACGTTGATTACCTTAATCCCTTTTTGGTTAATAGCTGGGGCATCCCCTTTTAATGTCTTACTCTTTAAGAGTCATTTTGATCGACTCCCTAAAGATTTATTTGAGGTTGCAGAAATAGAAGGGGCAACAAGACTTCAAACATTTTTTAAAATCATCATGCCTTTATCTGTTCCAGTGATGATGGTTGTCGCCATCTTTAGTGTGACAGGGGCATGGAATGACTTTTTACTGCCATATATTATGATTAACAATCAAAACTACTGGACCGTGATGATCAAACTTTTTAGAGTTCATGTTGAGATGTATGCCTATAACATCACCCTCGATCAGTTCTTAAGTCTCTTACTCTTTACAATGATTCCACCTGTGATTATCTTCTTTATCTTCCAAAAACGCATGACTGAAAATGCATTAACGACAGGCATTAAATAGGAGAATACATGAGTCATATCTGTCTTTCCAAGGTTTATAAAAGCTATCATAAGGACCAGTTCGTGGTTAAAGACTTATCGCTTCATATTTTTGAAGGTGAGTTTTTGGTCTTAGTCGGTCCATCAGGGTGTGGTAAAACAACAACCTTAAGAATGATTGCTGGATTGGAAGAATTAACCAAGGGAGATTTGATGATTCATGGAGAGGTTTATAACGAAAAAGACCCTTCAGAAAGAGCCCTTTCCTTTGTTTTTCAAAATTATGCATTACTGCCTTATTTTACGGTTGAAGATAATTTATCTTTTGGATTACAGAGTGAAAAAATGGATGCACTCCTGAAAAAAAGACGTGTAGAACATTTAGCAAAAGACTTAGGTCTTTTTGAAAAACTTGGTCGTTATCCCCACCAACTTTCTGGAGGAGAACGTCAAAGGGTTGCTTTAGGTAGAGCACTGATTGACCAAAGAAAACTTATTTTATTTGATGAACCGTTATCTAATTTGGATGCGCTCCTTCGAGTTGAGATGAGAAGTGAACTCTTAAAGCTTCATCAAGAAATGAAGATGACCTCCATTTATGTCACCCATGATCAAATTGAAGCGATGGCGATGGCTGACCGGATCGTGATGATGGATCAAGGCGTCATCCTACAGGTAGGAACACCTTATCAAATGTATCACGACCCTCAGCATTTAAAAGTTTCAGAATTTATTGGTCCATTTGAAACCAATACCCTTAAGTTTCAAATGGATCATCAAACATTTAAACTCAATCATAGACCATTTGAAATAGATTTAGCTTGGATAAATAGATTGAAGGATTTAAAGGTGACTCAAGGTTATTTTACAATTCGAGCAGATCAAATTTTGATTGTTAAAGAAAAATCAAGACATAGCATACCAGCACGTTTGAGTTATGTTGAGTATTTTGGGTCTAATAAACTGATTCATTTTGAAGCACTCGGACTTCATTTAAGCGTTCTAGTGAATCAAGATGATCAGGTTTCACCTGAATTTGAGATTGAATTTTCCAAAGATTTCTTCTTATTTGATGAATCT
This sequence comes from Acholeplasmataceae bacterium, assembly GCA_030603805.1. Taxonomy (GTDB): domain Bacteria; phylum Bacillota_I; class Bacilli_A; order Acholeplasmatales; family Acholeplasmataceae; genus Peloplasma. Next base: position 8,132 of record JAUVXD010000002.1, on the reverse strand, counting down.
TATCGAAGAATTAGACTTCATGATTCTAAAAATATCGTCATTCATTTGACTTCAAATGATGCAAGCATCCTTTCTGTTATTGAAGAAATTAAAAACTATGGCTATCACATTATCTATGATGACATCAATCCAGATATCATCATAGATGACATGAAAATTTCTTATAAACATCAAAACACTCATGTCACACTTAAATCTTTTAAAGATATTTTATCCTACTTAAGTTATATCAAGTAAAAAAATCGAGGAATCATATGGGAAAAATCGCACAACAATATCTAGAAATCCATCCATGGATGCTTATAGAAGATGGATTTCATGAATCTAAAGCTTTAGTATCTGAATCCTTATTTTCACTTTCTAATGAATATATGGGTGTTAGAGGATTTTTTGATGAAGGCTACAAGAAAGAAAGTCTCATTGGAACCTATTTTAATGGTCTTTATGAAGTCCCTAAAGATATTCGAAGAAGTCATTATAAAGGGATCTCTGATCAACTGCATTATATGGTGAATGCTGCCAATTTCTTTTATGTAAGAATTTATATTCAAGATGATCTTTATACATTTAATGCAAAAGAAATATCAAATTTTAAACGAAGTCTAGATTTTAAAACAGGAGAGATGATTCGAAGCTATCAAGTGAAAGACCTTTTCGAAATCAAATTCAAAAGACTACTTAGTATAGAGACACCTGTTTTATCTCATCAAGCTATTGAAATCAAACCCTTAAATTACCAGGGACAAATCTCTCTGCAGTTTGGGATTGATTTTGGTACTGAACATTGGGGGAAACCTGGATTTTGGCAAGTCGATCACTTTTTAAAACAGGCGTCTCTTGCTCATACCACCACAAATCAAAATCTTTTTGTATCGTATCAGCTTCACTTGAACACAAACTATCAGAGTTATTCATTTTATGAACATAAACTGAATTTAGAAATTTTGAGTTTTAACTTAACAGACACAGTCCAGATTGAAAGAGATATCATCTGTTTAGTTGATAAAAATCAATCCTTAAGTTTAGATGATTTATCTCATCAAGCAGACAAACATTTAAAATTAGCATCCTATCAAAAAACACTTTCCTCAAATCAAGCTTTTTATCAAGCCTATTATGATCAAAATGATATTTTAATCGAAGGTGATTTAAAAAATCAACAAGGCATACGCTATTGTTTATTTCAACTCGTTAATACTTATCGTGGTGTTTCAGAAGAAAATAACATCGGAGCTAAGGGTCTAACCGGTGAAGCTTATTCTGGACATGCCTTTTGGGATTCTGAAACCTACTGTTTACCCGTTTATCTTTTTACCAATCCCAAAGCTGCTAGAAATTTACTGATGTTTAGATATAACACTTTAAATCAAGCAAGAAGACGTGCCAAAGAACTAGATTGCAAGGGGGCATGCTATCCGATTGCAACCCTAAACGGTCATGAAGCGTGTGACCTATGGCAACACGCTTCCTTACAATTTCAACCGACAAGTGCTGTTGCTTATGCGATTTGGCATTATGTGAAAAACACGAAAGATGATGAATTTTTAATTCATTATGGTTTTGAAATGCTTGTTGAAATTGCAAGATTCTTTTCATCAAGAGGTCAGTATAATTACGACAAAACCAAGTTTGGATATTATGGTGTGATGGGACCTGATGAGTTTCAAATGATGGTCAATCATAATTGTTATACGAATTTATTGGGTAGAGAATCTATGAAGTATATGATAGATGTTTTTGAGAACTATCACTATCATCCAAAAATTCAAGAAACCGTTAAAGCTTTAGATTTATCTATAGATGAGATCGAATTGATGAAAGATCAAATTCAAAAAATGTATTTGCCTTATGATGAAAAAACTAAAATCTATGAACAACATGAAGGATTTCATGATTTACCTCATATCGATATTCATCAAATACCTGTCACAGATTTTCCACTTTATAGTCACTGGAGTTATGATCGAATCTATCGCAATGATATGATCAAACAACCTGATGTCTTAATGTTTATGTTTTTATATAATCAACGATTTGATTTAGAAACTAAAAAGGCAAATTATGATTATTATGAACCTAAAACCATTCATGAATCCTCACTATCCCCTTCGATCCATTCTATCTTGGCTGCGGAACTTGGGTATATGAAAGAGGCTGTCGATTTTTTTGGATTTGCAACACGTATGGATTTAGATGATTATAATCGAAACACCAAAGAAGGACTTCACCTAACATCGATTGCAGCAGCTTGGGTGAATATCGTATATGGCTTTGGTGGCCTCAGAAGTGATGGAAATATTTTAAAGCTTGCTCCTTATTGTCCAGAGTACTGGACTTCTTATCAGTTTAATTTCCATTACTTTGGATCAAACATTAAAGTTTTTGTTACAAAGCATGAAATTAAACTGACACTAGACCGTGATTTAAAAGAAGATATCATGATATATAATCAAACCTATCACTTAGAAAAAGGAATAACAACCATTCATGTGGCACATTAAAGAAGAAGGTTTTGACATCAATAAAATCGCTCATTATGGGAATAAGTTTTTAATTGGACACTTAAATTTAGGTGTTAGAGGAACCCTAGATGAGTTTGGTAAAGCTGAGATGGTTGCTTGCCACCTACCTTTTATCTATGATCAAGTAGGACAGGGGTGGAGAGAACCAGTCAACGCCTTTAATCCGCTTTATACAAGGCTTTATCAGGGATCTAGCAGTCTAGATGTCTTTAAAAGTAAAATCATCTCTCACGAACAAATTTTAGATATATCCGCAGGGTTATATACAAGAAAAACTTTATTTGATGATGAAGGTGTTGAGGTTTTAATTACATCCAAGAGATTTATTTGTGCATCTGGAAAAAGAAGGATATTTGGAGTCTATCAGATAGAGACAAATCAGGATATATCTTTGACCTTAAAAACAGGAATTGATTTAAATGTTTGGGATTTGCACGGTCCTCATTTAGAAGATGTCATAAAAGAGGTCGATGGGTCTTTATATGTCTTTGGTAAAACCCATGAAAAAGGGCAAATCATTTCAACAGCTAAAAAAGTGACTAATAGCCATAACTTCAAAGCATCCTATCAAGAAGATGATCAAAAGATGCTAGAAGTTTATCAGTTTGATGCAAAGGCAAAAGAAATCTATCAGTTTTATCAGTATGCTTATATAGGTGTTGATGAAACTAAAGCAGTGATTGAAGCTGAAATGAATGATATGGTTACTTTAGGTTTTAATCAAGCTTATGTGGATCAAAAAAACATATGGAGATCGATGTGGGATGATGCAGATGTAGAAATCGTTGGTGATGATTTCGCTCAGCTTGCCTTAAGATATTCTATTTACCATCTTTTGATCCTATCCCCTAGATTGAGTAAGAATTCATCAATTCCTGCGAGAGGGATTTCAGGACAAACCTATAAAGGTGCCATTTTTTGGGATACAGAGATCTTCATGTTACCCTTTTATTTAAATACGGACTTAAATAGTGCAAAATCCATTATCAAATATAGAATATCAGGATTAAAAGGTGCCAAAGAAAAAGCTAAGAGTTATGGCTATCAAGGTGCATTTTATGCATGGGAGTCTCAAGAAAATGGGTTTGATGCATGTACTGATTATAATGTCACCGATGTCTTTACCAATCGACCTGTTAGAACTTATTTTAAAGACAAACAAGTTCATATTTCTGGAGATATCGTTTATGCGATCAAATCTTATATTGATCGAACAAAAGATGATGAAATCTTAATGGAGGGTGCTTTAGAACTCATCTTAGAAGTTGCAAGATTTTATTTAAGTTATGGTAGATATAATCTTTTGCTAGACCGGTTTGAAATCCTGGATGTTTTAGGTCCAGATGAGTATCACGAAAGAGTTTCTAATAATGCATTTACCAATAAACTTGTCTCCATGGTCTTTGAGACCGTCATTCAGTATGAAAAACAGTTTAAAGATGATAAAAACATGTTTTTCTATAACCTAGTTAAAAAAATAGATTTTTACAAAGAACTTTCTTTAATTAAAGATCTTGTTCATAAGGTTTATTTAAAAGAGGTGGATAAAGATCATCTCATTGAACAATTTGATGGCTATAATCGACTTAAAGATATCTCTAAAGATGAACTTTTAAAACAAAAACTACACCCCAATGAATATTTAGGAGGGTCAGGTCTTGCAGGAGATACCAAAATCATCAAACAGGCAGATGTCATTACCATGCTTTATTTGTTTAAAAATGATTATGAAAAAGAGATACATGAAAAAAACTTTCATTATTATGAACCATTAACTGAGCATGGATCTTCCTTATCATCAAGTATGTATGCACTGATTGCCTGTCATATTGGAAAGCCTGAGTATGCTTACCCACTTTTTATGAAATCAGCAACCATAGATATCACCGGTGAGTCTAAGACATACGCAGGGAAAATCTATATTGGAGGTACGCACCCAGCAGCATCCGGTGGCGCATATATGACCGCGATTTATGGTTTTGCAGGTTTAAAGATTGGTGATATACTAGAACTTGAACCAAGATTACCAGAATCATTTAAAAAAATGTCTTTTAAGATTAAACACTTGGGTAAACAATATCAAATTAATCTTACAAAAGATCATTATGACATGAAGGAGATTTAAGGACTATGATTAAAGCAGTGATTTTTGATTTAGATGGTGTGATTGTCTCAACCGATGAACTTCATTATCAAGCATGGAAAAAGATGGCAGATGCACACGATATTGAGTTTAATCATGAAATCAATCATAGACTGAGAGGTGTCTCTAGAATGGCATCCTTAGAGATTATCTTAGAAAAATCTTCTAAGCTTTTTAGTCAAGAAGAAAAAGAAGTGATGGCAACCTCTAAGAATAAGGACTACGTCAGTCTTCTTCAAAGTTTATCCAAAAAAGATATACTTCCCCATGTTAAAGAAGTATTAATGAGTTTAAAAGATAAAGGGATCAGGGTTGCAATAGGTTCATCATCAAAAAATGCAAAACTCATCTTAAAGCAAATTGGATTACTTGAGCTTTTTGATGTGATTGCTGATGGCAACGATATCATCCATTCAAAACCGGATCCTGAAATCTTTGTTAAGGCAGCTGAAAAATTAGGGATTTCAAGCAATCACTGTGCAGTGGTTGAAGATGCTGTTGCAGGTATTGAAGCAGCTAAAGCTTGTGGCATGCTTGCAATTGCGATTGAAGATGCAAGAAAATCGAATCTTGCAGATTATAAAATCAATGACTTAAGAGACATATTAAATCTTATTTAGGTGTATCATAAACTAAAAGCGAAAAGAGTTGAGCTTTGTGGCTAAAAAAACCAATATCGCAGAAATTGCACGTCTTGCAGGTGTTTCAACAGCAACCGTATCTTATGTGATTAATGATGTGAATAAGGTCTCTGAAAAGACCAAAGAGCATGTGAGACAAATCATGGCTGAATTAGACTATATTCCATCAATTAATGCAAGATCATTATCCAATGGTCAAACCAAGCTGATTGGTGTGACCTTGCCTTTGATTGCGCCATCAGATACAACAGGAACATTACTTGAAACTAATCCATTCTTTTCTGAATATTTAGGTGAAATCCATAAGGTGATTGCATCATATGGCTATGACATCTTACTTTCAGGTATTCAAGTAAAGGGGAAATATAAAAACTGGATTAAAAGTAGAGGTCTTGATGGAATTATTTTACTTGGATCATATCCAACAGATATTTATGAAGAAGTTAAAGATTTAAATATTCCAACCGTCCTAACTGACGTTTATGAAAGTTATGCCAATGACTTTCACTCAGTCAATACTGATGATGCAGAAGGCTCATACTTAGCAACAAAACATCTCATTGGTTTAGGACATAAAAAAATAGGGTTTGTTGGGGGATCTATTAAAGAATCTCCGATTCATAATAATCGGTATGTCGGTTATGGCAAAGCCATGTTAGAAGCGAATTTAAAGATTAATAATGATTGTGTCTTTGAGACTTTAACAACTTTTGAAGGTGGATTAAAGCTTGGAGAACAGTTTATTAAAGAAGGATTAGATTTAACAGCACTTGTGGTGGATGCAGATATTGTTGCACTTGGCATTATGAAAGCATGTCAAGATGGGGGTATTAAGATTCCTGATAGGTTATCTATTGTAGGATTTGATGATATTCAAGCAGCAAGCTTTACATCTCCTGGGTTGACAACCATTAGACAATTTATCTCTAAAAAGGGAGAGATTGCAGCGAATTTGATTATGAAAGATATTTTAGCAAATACGAGAAGTACTGATTCTAAGGTGGTTAAGTCTAAGTTAATTGTTAGAGGAAGTACACAGAAACTGACAATTTGATTTGAACCTTTAATAGCAAAAGGGACTGTAACGAAATGAAGATTTAATTTTCTTCATGGACTTAACAGTCCTTTTTTCTTTCATCCATTACTCTTCTTGTGGATAAATCATCGAAAACACCCATTTTTGAACATGTTTAAAAGGAATTCATATAGAATTCATAGTTTTCCAGTGGATAATTATTGTACGATACGATATTTTTTGCTATGAAGTTTAGCTAAATTATAACCGATTGCGACGAGCATAAACTCAAACTTCACGTTTTGAATACCACGACGCTTGAATCTTCTAAATCCCATCTGTTCTTTGATGATGCCAAAGGCACCCTCAACCTGAATCGAACGTTGTATTCTAAGTTCAATGCCAAGTTCTGATGTGAGATTTTCTTTGACCTCTTTTTGAAATGCCCAAAGTTCTTCATTGATGTCAACTCTGCGTTTGGTACTTGGTACCTCATAGACGTCATGACCCTTCTTGCTATGCCATAAGAAGTTAAGTTTTTCTCCGTTTTCATCGTAGAAGTTCCCCTTTTCATCTTTTCTAAAGTTGATGGGTCTCTTGGGATCACTTGCATACTTCTTATCGTTTGTCTCTTTGCTGTACATGGTATATTTTTGATAAAGTTCCATGTTATTGATCTTTAGATATCGATAGTTCTTAAGTCCACCATATCCAGCATCTGCGACTGGATACTTCGGATAGATACCCACTCTTTGATGATACCCTTCAAGAAAGGGGATGAAGGTTTGATAATCGCTTCGGTCTTGAAAAATATCTAAGTGGAGGATGTATTCATCAGATACCCCAATTTGCACATTGTATCCTGCTTTTAATTGGCCATTTCTCATGTAGTCTTCTTTCATGTGCATGAAGGTTGCGTCATGGTCCGTTCTTGCACATGAGTTTCTATCTGCTCCGATGATATCGATATACCGATTGTATTCAAAGAGTTTCGTATAATATTCAGATATCTTTTCATAATCCCTTTGTAAGGGTGTTTTTCTTGTCCCTTTCCCTTGTACAAAGGAGACTAAAGACTTTGTCACTTCCTGATCTAAGAAATCAAATATACGCTTCAAATACTCTAGATTATAAGTCTCATACATCGGAAAAAAGATGCCCATCTCCACATAATGTTCATTGAGCTTTTCGATTTGTTTGGTTATCTTTTGATAGAGCTTATCTCTAAACTTTTCAATAGAACCTTTCCAGACGAACTTGTATTTATTCGCGTTCGCTTCAATCTTGGTGCCATCGATATAGAGCCTCTCTGTATCAATCTTTTCTTTATCCACAATGTATTGATTCAAATCGTAGAAGAGCGTTTCTATGTTTTCCTTTAAATGATGTTTGATAAACTCACTAATCGTTTGATGGGAGGGCTTGAGTTCATCGGCGAGCCACATAATCCTAATGTCATGTTGTGCAGCTTTTGCCATATCCCTTAAACTCGTGATGTTTTCCATCTGACAAAACAGTATCAATTTGAGCATGTTAACTGGATTGTACGGATTTCTTCCTCTAGTAGGCTTTCGTACTAAGTATTTTTCTAAGTCGATTCTCCTAAATACTTCGTCAAATGTTCGTGCTTCACTATCAAATGGTATTTTTATATCAAAAGATAGTGGTAATTTTAACTGTTTTGGGTTAAAATATTCTTGTAAATAATTGGGTTTTTGCATACTTCAATTATACCAAAAAACCACCCTGGCTTCCAGAGTGGCTTTTTTGTTATTAAGGCTGTTTATCTTTTTATTTCGTTACAGCCCCTT
>JAUVXD010000022.1 GCA_030603805.1 Acholeplasmataceae bacterium | reverse complement strand
GTATGAAGGTGAATGCTTAAATTGTGGTGCACCGAATGACTATATCTATGCCCACACCAAGACTCAAAACATGTGTAAGGTGTGCAGGCAAACCTTCACCCTAAAGAAGACCTATCACGAGGAGATTACGCATCACTGTCCACACTGTGATCGCAAGCTAGAGCTTCAGCATGTCCGCAAGGACTACGATGTCATGACCTGCCATAACTACCGCTGTTCTTTTTATCTTGAAAACAAACGTGCGCTTAAAGATGGGGAGTTCAACCATTTGATGATCAATGATACACAATATAAACTCAGGTATCACTTCAGGTTATTCAACTTCACAATGGCTTCACTAAAGGAAAATCATCGTTTAAGCATTCAATCGAAGATTAATTTAGATAAGATTCATCACTCTAAGTATACGCTTGGACTCGTATTGACTTACTATATCAACTACGGCTTATCTTCCAGAAAGACAGCCCAGATATTAAAGGAGGTTCATGGACTGGATTTGACGCACCAGACCGTCGTTAACTATGCAGAAGCTGCAGCATCTATCACTGAGTCTCTTAATGTGATCTACCCCTACACACTTTCTGATACCATCACTTTTGATGAAACATACATCAAGGTGTTGGGGAAGTCTAACTACGTTTTCTTTGGTTCAGATACCACTCAGAAAATTATCACTTCTTATCGCATCTTCGATCAAAGAACAACTTTAAATGCAGTCACCACGCTTCATGAAACATTCAGTAAGTACAAAGTATTACCAGAACAACTCAATGTCGTCACTGATGGTAATCCCATCTACAACGCCGCACAAGTATTCTTTAAACTTAATAATATTCATTTCGATTTATATCAGGTCATCGGGGTTAAAAACAATGATGACACTTCGAGATCATGGCGCTTTTTTAAACAAGCGGAAGAACGATTAAACCGAACATATAAGTTCAACTACCACGGTACCAACGGTTATGGAAGTCTGAGAAACGCAAATATTTACATTTCTCTTTTCGTTACTTTTTATAACTTTCTACGTCGTCACTCGTCCTTAAAACATCGTAGACCCATTGAACTTGACTTCTTATCCTCAGATGATCTCATGCCTAATCAGTGGCTAAAAATCATGGATTATACGACATTTCTGTTTGATGGTATCCGTTATCAAGCTTAAAATCATTTTACATATCTTCCATTAAACTTTTGACACTACCTAAACACTAGAAACTCAGGAAGCTTTCATTTGATTGATGATTTTTGAAACATAGTCATTATTAAGCCAAAAACAATGCTTTGTGTAGCTCAGTAATCCTGTTTTTTTATCTGCAACAGGCAATGGGTATGTATCGTCTCTCTTTTGGGCATGTGGCCTTACATGCATAAGACTACGGTCACTTTTCTTAATAAAGTTAGTCAAATATATTCCATTACGAACTTCTTTGACAATTTCTCCATTTTTGATAATGCTTTGTGTATGTAACCACACATCCTTAAACTCGTTATCTATAACAGAAACTGGCATATTCCAAAATTTGATATCTTGCAGTATGAAATCATCATTTTTCTCTTTAAAAATGACAAGCATAAATTTTGTCGATTCAAAATAATCTCTATAAGTTGAATCTTCCCAATCTTCTTCAACAATTGAATCGAATCTAAAAGTCGGAAACGACATAGATTCTTTAATTTTGCCGTTTCCTTTTAATCGTATTGTCTTGGGGACAATATTCGCCTTTAGAAATTCTTCTGTTTGTGAAACCTTGCCTTGAACTCCTAAAAGCCTTGCAACAATAACCTCGTTAATGTTTTTTGACTTTTCGATGCCAAACTGTTTAATGATTTGCTTTGTAGGCGTTCCAAAGTGAGGCTTGATTCTCTCGTAGATAACCTCTTCAAAGCTCTTTTTCTCTAATTCTATAACATCAGATATTATCCGGACAACTTCTTCTTTTTTATCAGTAACTCTAGTCCGTAATAACTGTGTCATGTAACTTGACTTTAAACTGTATGCTCTCTGCTTAGCTAAAATATCTGAGTTGTGCTGTTTTCTAAGTGACTCCTTATTGACACCTTTTGTGCAGGCTGCAAGATACATTGTATCTGCTTCTGAAATCTCGTGAGCCTTACCACTGATAATCTTTTCATGGATAATGTGCCAATCTTTTTTGATAATTACTAAATCTTCATCGGAGAACGTTAGTAAATAATCAAACATAATGAAAAAATCTTTCTGTGCCTTATTAGATTCCCAGAGATAAAATAATAAATATAGTTTCGAATTTTTAGTCCAAAATGAGCTTGAGTAGAAAGATTGCTTTGCTTCTTCTACGTAATTAATAATGTTTAAAACAAGTCTTTCTTTTGCTGAGTATGATTTGTCTTGATTTAACTTAAATGGGGTAACCTTAAGTTCGACTCCAGCTTCAATAAAGTCAGGTTCTGATCTACTATTTGGGCTTAAATTAAAGATTTCTTTTTCAACAAAATTGCCTATTGAACCTTTATATAGCAACGTCTCGTTGGTTTCAGCAATTTGCCCAAATGTCTTATGTAGCAAAGTCTTTCCAATTGATACAATCTCTGTTTCTGTTAGATATCTTCCATCTATTTTTTCTCTCATTTTTTTATCCCCAATTTGATGACATCGATCTTGATTAAAATACTAATCTTTGGTATACTTATTGTATCATGAATTGTCTATATGGACAATTCTACTTATATATGTGATAGATATCGAGGGATTTTTTGTGGAGAAAACTGTTGTTGAATTATTTGCTGGTGTTGGTGGTTTTAGGGTTGGTTTAAATGAAGTCACTTTAGACCAAGATGGAAAAACCATTGAAAAAGATACTTTTAAGTTTGTATGGGCTAATCAGTGGGAACCATCGACAAAAACTCAGCACGCTTTTGACTGTTATAAACACAGATTTGATGATGAGTCTGTTTCAAACGAAGACATCACATCAGTTGATAAAAGAAGTATCCCTAAACATAATTTGCTCGTTGGTGGATTTCCGTGTCAAGATTATTCAGTTGCAAGAAGTCTTTCTAAAGAACAGGGTATTCAAGGAAAAAAAGGTGTTCTTTGGTGGCAAATCAATGAGATTTTAGAAATCAAAAAGCCCCCTTTCGTACTACTTGAGAATGTGGATCGACTACTTAAATCACCATCCACACAAAGAGGAAGAGACTTCGGGATTATGCTTCGTTGCTTTGATGATTTAGGATATGCTGTTGAGTGGAGAGTATTAAATGCTGCAGAATATGGTCACGCTCAAAGGAGACGTAGAACTTATATCTTTGCTTATCATAAATCTACTCATTTCTATAATCAAATAACTACTTCCACAATAAATGCTGTTTTCATTAAAGATGGCTTATTTGCTAAAGCTTTTCCAATTTTATCAGGTGATTTAGATATAAAAATGACAAATATAGATAAGTCGCAATTCTCAGATTTAGTAGTCGTATCGAATAAGTTTAAATTTTCTTTTGAAAACAGTGGTTATTTGTCAAATGGGATAGTTTATACAGCAAAAACCACACCGATTCTAGTCAAACCAAGACCATTGAAAGATGTCATTGAAAAAACACCTGTTGCTATTGAGTATTACTTAAACGGTTCGAAAGAAAAATATGAATACTTGAAAGGTTCAAAACGAATTCCACGAGAAAAAAACGGTGTCCAATACACTTATTCCGAAGGCAAAATGACTTTTCCTGAGGATCTCTCATTACCTGCTCGGACTATGTTAACTAGTGAGGGAACTGTAAATAGAAGTACTCACGTTATTGAAGATTATACAGGAAGATTGAGAATCTTAACACCTGTTGAAACTGAGAGATTAAATGAATTTCCTGATAATTGGACAAATACAGGAATGCCAAATAAAAGACGATATTTCATGATGGGAAATGCTTTAGTAACTGGTTTAGTGAGAAAAATAGGTAATCAGATTGATTTGATAATCAATAATGAATAGGAACTTCGGTTCCTTTTTTTACTGACTCTTGATTGGTAACTTAACTTGAAATGATAAATATATTAAATCTATATCCTTAGATTTGAATCTATTTGTTTTAAATTTCACATCTCATAAAAAAATGTCTGATTGCTCAGACACTTTTTCATTTTTTTTCACTTTTAATAATTTCAATGGTCATATATTGCTCTTCATTGTTGATTTGTCCAATGGGTATTACAATACTAATCACAATCGGGGTATTCTTGTTCATACGAAACTCCTTTAAACAATTAAAACAATCAAACCTAGGTGTATAATGTTTGTACATTATAGACCTCTATCGACATCTTAATACGCTTTGTATAAAGATGTAACATGTAATTAAATGGACTTGATCACTTTGGAATCACGGATGATCTGTTCATTCTTTATTTTGATGTAAACATCAGTCATTGTATCGAATGTGTTCATGGTTTTTCCTCCTTATAAGATTTTCTTAGTGTTCATCTAGAAGGGGATGTATCAGTTTATAGAATATCAGATGATAAAGCTTTCTTTAGTAACTCGATTTCTTTGATTAATACTTCTTTTGTATAGTCAACGATGAATGAAGAACCTTTGGTGATGATTGCATCCTTACTAGAACGCATCTCAATTAAACTTAAGATTGATCTTAAATCTTCTTCTTTTTTATAGAGATACTCTTCCATAATACGGTTACGCGCTTGGTCTTCTAAATCTTTACTTAGAAATATTTTTAACATATATTCATCTTTACATTGAATATCAGAAGTTTTAGAAAGCAACCATTCCGTTAGAGCTTTTTTACCTTCTTCAGTAATCTTATAACTGATTTTTCCTCTTCCATCAGTTTTTTGTTTGTGAACTTCTATCAAATTTTCTTCTGTGAGTTTATGAAGTGCAGGATATAGTCCACCGTAACTGACCGGCCAAAACTTTTTGATGGTGTAATCATAGTTCTTTTTAATGACATAACCTGTCATTGGTGCTGCATTTAAAAGTCCTAATACTGCATATTTTTGAGACATGTGCTCACCTCATATAATCAATAGTTATATATGTTAGATATATCTGTCATATATATCTTACAAGTACATTATATGCCCGATTAATAAACCTGTCAATAGATTTTCATAAAAATATGCAATTAAATGTTATTATTAAGTGATTTTATGCACATAAAATATGGTTGCTTCAATCAGTTTGCGTAAAAGTTGAAGCAAATCTCAATAGGCACTATACTATACATGTATGAAATGAATCTTATTGTTAATCTAAGAAAGGATGGTTGATTATGAAAAAAATAGCACTACTCATTGAAAGTCTTTTTGATGATAAAGAACTTCTTTATCCATATTATCGTATGCAAGAGGAGGGTTACCAAGTTGATTTAATTGGAACAGATAAAGATATTGTTTATAAAAGTAAATTTGGTTTGCCTATGAAAAGTGACAAGTCAAGTAGTGAAGTTAATGCCAATCAATACGATGCAGTGATAATCCCTGGAGGATTCTCACCAGACTATATGCGTCGTGCAGAATCAACGATTGCATTTGTACGTGCATTCGATCAAGCAAAAAAGCCTATTGTATCGATTTGTCATGGTCCATGGCTTATGATCTCAGCGTGTCAACTTAAAGGAAAACATGTGACAGGATTTCATTCAATACGTGTTGATTTAGAAAATGCCGGAGCTGTCTACCTTGACCAAGAGGTTGTCATCGATGGTCATTTGATAACTTCTAGAACACCCAATGATTTACCTGCACTCATGAAAGCACTGATTAAATATTTAACATAATCCAAAGTAAAAAATCTCTTCTTAACGTTCAAGAAGAGATTTTTTTGTACCTAATATTCAATTTAAATCATTCGTTTACATGTTTTTAATTGCTTTAATGTCTTTTTGAGAAAGTTCAAAATCAAAAATATCAATGTTTTCATGTTGATGTTCCTTATTATGTGATTTTGGAATCACTACTAATTTCTCACTCACTTGATAATTCAAAACAACTTGACTCCAAGTTTTATGATAGGGTTTCGCTATTTCTATGAGCTTATCCTTAATATTAGCATCTAATTTAGCTAAGGATTGATATGCTTCAGGAATAATCTGATGACTTTTACAAAAATCAATGAGTGATTGTTGATGTTTGCCTGGATAGGATTGAAATTGATTGAGTACAGGTTTAATTCTAGCGTGTTTGATGATATAAGCGAGTTGATCTTCATTAAAATTGGAGACACCAATTGATTTGATTAGACCTTGATCAACATAGGTTTCTAAAATACGCCACACTCTTAAGTTCTCTTCATTGGATTCTAAAGGAAAGTGAATTAAATAGAGATCGATATAACCTAAGTCGAGTGCTTTTAGTGATTGTTCAACGTAATACTTCACAAGTTCATCCGTTTCAATAAATGATTTATCTTGGGGTATTTTTGACGTTATAAAAAATTCACTTCTGTCAATACCTGATTCTTTAACCGCTTTTCCAATCACAGCTTCATTTCGGTAATATATCGCAGTATCGATTAACCGGTAACCAAGACTGATTGCTGAAGACAATTCTTTAGTATCATATGTGATCTTTCCACTGAACTGATTGTTTTCTTTACCAAAGGTATTGGTTCCTGTTCCTAGTTGTGGAATTTTTAATCCATTATTCATCGTAAGATATTTCATCAAATCACGTCCTCTTCTTATGTCCATTATACCAGGTATAAGTGCATCTCATCAAAGATGAGCAACTAGATAGCATCAACATTTTTCTATGCTTTAATATAAAACAGACACCATGCAAGTGCTATAAATGCTCTTTATCTAGTAATTTCAGCATGTTTTTAATGTAAGTGATACTTTGATGTTCTCTATTCAACAGATATAATCTTTCATTAAGGGCATTTAAAAAACTCTTTATGTTTTCTTTTTGTACATGTTCTAAATGATTGATTTGATTGATGAATTTAGTTAGAGATTTATTGACTATATCACTTTCCACACCGTGTTGGATAGCAGCAATATATACTCTAGCAAGTCTATCATCTTCATTGGCACCAAATGGATGTTTTAAACTTTTGATTTTGTCTATAATAGCTTCTAAAACATGAATTTTTTGATCCATGGTGATTTCATCTATGACGATAAGATATTTTAAAACATCAGCACCATGTGCTGTTGCATGAGCCCATCCTTTTTTTAATATAAAGCCTCTTTCATCTTTTTCTTCTCTTAAATACCTTATAGCACTTAAGTATGCCAACTCTAATTCGTTAGCATCTAAGCATGTTTTATTCTTGTGAGCTGCAAGTAATAGCGCAAGAACAAGTGCAGAAAACGAACGTTTAAAGACTGAGTCTTTGTCTATCTCACCAATTTTATAGAATAGAAACTCATCAGAACACATGTTTGAAAACACATATTTCAATTGATTATCATTCAGTAGATCACTCATGATGAGTTTGGAAAAAGACTCATAAATCAATTCATCTCGCAAATATGGATTGGTATCTCCAATATAAAACATCATATTTAAAATAAGTTGATTTAAATCACACGTGGTTTTATTGGTGGCTTTAAATTCTGTTAATACTTCTATGATTTGACTCTTATTTAGTTTTACACCTCTACGAAAATTATGTATCATCAATCTCTTTTCCACCAACTATGACTCCTCATTTATTAAACGTGTAAAACAATATGATTTTGAATAAATTCTTGTGTAGTTTAAATAGCATTGACAATTCGTTAGATTATTATTCTATACCCAATATAGACTTAACTTCCTCAAAAGTGTATGTTTTGGGATTTTGTTCATGTGCTTTAATTGCCTTTTCATATAGATACATATCAAACTCGTTTTCGATTTTTTCTAAAATTGCTTTTCGCATGATATCTGAAACTGTTGTTCTATTTAGCTTTGCATATTTTTTTATAAGTTCTTTCTCTTTTTTACTCATTCGAATAGATATAGGCATCTGTTTATCTCCTTTGTAAATCCTACACTACATGTCAAAAAGAACAAACAACATGATTAAACTTGAGTTCTTATTAATTTATCGTGTATGTTCTAAATTAACAACTGCAACTATATCTGTAATAATTACCCATGGAATCAAACATATTAGCATTGAATCAGTTAATGTCTTTTTCTATTTACGTGTGTAATTTCCCATAGCTATCACACTAAGTAAAAGTATCACTAATGGTTGGTAAATTAATCCCCATACAATAGCGCCCTGTATCCCAATAGTTACAAATAAAGTATCACCCTCTAAGTTTGAAAAAAAGGTTTCAAATATCCCAATATTAACTAATACGATTGCAGTGATAATTAACGAACTTAAAACAAAACAAACAAAACCTATTATTCTTCTCATTCAAAAAACCTCCTAATTAAAAAATTATAATAAGCACTAATTCCTAATTGCCAATATCGTATAGAGTTCTCAATTTCTAGGGGCTAATTTTCAATTAAAGAACTGTTAACAATCTCAATTGTTCTTTTTTTTGCTACTTTGATTTGCCGTCAACCTCATGAAAACAATGTCATTCAACACAAGAGCTCTATCTTTTATCTCATTATTAGTAAATTGATATAAAACCACATTTATTCTTGCCCCCTATAATTAAATAAAAGAAAATAAACATTGAAAGAGTTTCTTATTTAAAACAATTATATCACTCATGCTGTGATGAGGAGTAAAAAATCCAAAACTTATATCACCTTAAATTGACTTTTTCTAAACATTTGAAACTTGAGATATGCATTCAAGAGGTTATCAAACCTCCTGTTATAAACTTCTTCTTAGAGATTATTTATATTCGAGTATACTTTATAAAATATAATGTTTTTGGTACAATCACTCTGATATTGAGTTTGAAAACCAAGAATGAATCTCTATAAAAAAGCCCTTCTCATGGGCGAGAAGAGCATTTCATATTCATTTTAATGACCTGCAGATGTGCATGATAATTCTCAAGTAACCTATTCTCTAAATTGACTCTACATATTTCTTATAATTGTTAAGAATCGATTGCCATCCTCTTTTTTGTAGAGCAAGAGAATTTTCTTTTTCTGCATCAATCAAAACTGATATAAACGTTTGATTGTCGTGTTTTTTAAAGTGAATTTCTACTTTTCTATTATCATCTAGATGATATTTTATCAATGTTGGAAATTCAATGACATCAAATATCCCGGTAAAATCAAATCCAACTGATTGATCTTTTGCTTGCATGTAGTAATTAAAGCGTCCACCTACTTTAAATTCTGATGATGCCTTTGGACACTCCCAATCATCACTTGCAAAATTCCAATTGATAATATGTTCTGGTGTATGATATATTTTAAAACATGTCTTAATATCTTTATTTACATGAGCACTAATCGTAAATCGTTCAAACATTATAGCACTTCCTTTTTTGAAATCATTATATAACTTGATATTAAACGTGACAAGACAAGTGCTTGATTATTTTGTCTTTATTGTATTCATTAATGTCTTATCAATAATCTAATCTCTATTATGAAATGCTTTTGATCTTAAAAGAAACTTTTTGTTAACGCACCTCTTTGATTTTTCATATCGAAAAGACATTGAATTAAGCTTTTATGGTAAGGCACAAATGTCCCTTCATCAATCATCATTAAAATATCATCTAAAGATGCATATCTTGCACTTTGAACTTCATTTGGATCAAGTATTAAATCATTTAAGCTAATCTCTTTTTCAACTAGATAGAAATCATCAAATCCATGGTTAAAATTGACTGTTAAGAAGGGTCTCTCGTCTTTAAAATCGATATCAATACCTAATTCTTCATAAAGTTCTCTTCTCACTGCAGTTCTTGAGTCTTCTCCAGCAATGGCACTACCTCCACAAGTGACATCAAAGTAGTTTGGAAAACCAACTTTATCTTTTTGTCTTTGCTGAATGAGCATATGTCCGTCTTTGTTAAAAACACAGACATGAACAACCATATGAAAATAACCATTTTCTATGTTAGGTCCTCTTTGAGCGGTCTTTCGTGTTTTAATACGGTTGATATCATATAAATCCCATGTTTCTGTCATTTCGATACCTATTTCTTTTCTATTTTTACTTTCTTGATAAGGTGAGGTGCGTTTCTTTATTTGAGCTTACTGAAATCATACCAAAAACCTGTACTTAATATAAACTAAAAGTAAAACAATATAGCAAAATTCAAGTGCCTTAAGTGATTTTTATACATGGTGATGAACAAGAGCTTTGATGTGATTTAAAATTCATGTTTAATTTTTAATCATTACTCTGACTGTCCATGTAGGATGATATGTGCTACATATAATCACATAGGTCCCCGCTTCTAACGTCATTTCTTGATTCTCAACACTACTATAAATAATTCTGTTATCCTTTATTAATTGTGCCCTATAGCTTGAAACTATAGAGACAGTCGTTGTTTTTGTCAACGTAAATGTATATCCATCGTAATCACCTGAATAATCCATTGTAGCTGTCTTACCTTCAAATCCAAAAGGTATCACCTCAAAAAATGGATAAACACTTGTATCTTCTCCTCCACCGTTAAAGATATAGAGTGTCAGTGAATAGTCAAAGGGGAAAAAATCTTCAGTATAATAATTTGGATGCGTAACTACAATAAAATAGTCTCCCGCTTCTAACCTATAAACAAATCGATTTGATAAATTGACAATATCTAATCTATTACTCATTGAATCATATAATTCAAACATGTTATTTTGAAAAAATACGATATCCTTTGTTTCAGCTAGTGTGAAGTAATAAACAATAAATTCATTTTTGTAATTGATTGTACCAGATATTTTAGGCTGCAATTGTGGGCTTCCAGTGATTTGATTGTATGTCTCTAGAAAATCAATATGGTGTGATGTTTCAACGATATCACTTTTGACTGCTTTTATACTATAAACAGATACATTATAATTAGATGAACTATAATAATATGATCCTGGCATTAAAATGACTGAGTCATTGTGTCTTATCGTAGCAAACGATGTACCGTCTGAATGATATAAATAACCTTCTACATCATTAAGGCTACCACTGACCATTGAAAACTCAAATGTATATTTTTTTCTCTCTGTTACTTCAATACCTATATACTGAATGGGTAATTCATAATCTGTCATCACATAATCATGACTAAATTGATCGCTCATGAGCAACATTGAATCATCAGGTGAAATGGCATGAACTAAAGGTGTGACTACAATGGTTAATGTACCTTTTGATGGCCCTTTAGGGTTATGTATGTAAAAGATTGAATTACTTGCTGTGATGTAGTGATTAAAGCCTTCAGGAGGTATGACTATGGAAGCAAAGTAGGTATCTCCATAGTTATTCAAATATATATGATTACCTTTTGAATCCGTGATTGAAACAAGTGCATTACTACCCAAATCAAAGCTAAATGAAACAAAATCATACATGGATTCGATTTCATAATTGAATACCCCACTTTCAGTAACAACAAATGTAGGTGTTTCAATGCCATCAGTTTCTGATTCTATACTTCTAAATTCAATGATATAAGGTTCTGGAGCAACAGGATAGTCAATTGTTATAAAATAGTACCCATCTGTTGGAATCTCAAAAAAGTTTGTAATATTGTCCGGGTTGAAATGATATCTGTTATACACATCATTAAACACGCGATACTTAGTTAGATCTCGATTTTGATTAAAAAGTTGAATCGTCAACCCTTCAACCTCTAGATTGTTACGATAAATACCATATCTTCCTGCTTCAATATATGTGTAATATGAGGATATATAGTAGGTGTCTGCGGTAAAGACGATTGGTTTATTGATATTAATTGGAATTTCGGTCTCATAGGAAGACATAGGGAAATAAGATGAATCGTCTGAGAAATCTATCATTTCAAAATTTTGATGAGAAAAAATAGCGTCTATATTCATACTTAATCTGATGTCATCAATGTTAAATTCCATATGAATCTGATAAGTGATAGACTCATCATTAAAAACAAAACTCAACTCAATCGTCATATCATT
This sequence comes from Acholeplasmataceae bacterium, assembly GCA_030603805.1. Classification (GTDB taxonomy): domain Bacteria; phylum Bacillota_I; class Bacilli_A; order Acholeplasmatales; family Acholeplasmataceae; genus Peloplasma. The sequence continues at coordinate 1,082 of JAUVXD010000022.1, read as the reverse complement.
AAAATCTTCTTCTGATATACCAGAGCTCATGAAGATATCTTTTAAATCACTCGTTGTTGATGAAGGCATAAAGTCAATGATCTTACCAGAAACTTTATACTCGTTTGCACTTACTTTTGTAACATCAACATGATTAAAATCAAATTCAAGTTCTGATAGTGGATCCTTAAGAGATTCCATCGATAATGTTTGTCTATCATAAAGTTTTACACCATTAATCAAATGGTGATGATTGATGCTATATTGATAAATGACATCATCTTTTTGATAAGTAACAATCGTATAATCCCCTGACGTCACTAAAGTATAGGCAGAATCTAGTTGTGTCAAAATCACGAAACTTTCTTGAAATGATGCTGCTTCATTATCTATGGTGATGTCTAAGTCGATAGTCATCTCAATTTTAAATTGATTCCCATGAGCCTCAAAGCTACTAATTCTTTGTTCTAACTCATTAAGTACGTTTACATACAAAACCCATTTTGCATAAAGCGTAACATCACTTTTAATTTTTTTATTAATGAGTTTATCTTCAGAATAAGAGTCTTCAAATGAGTCATTATCGAAGTACCACCCATCAAAAATATAACCTTCTTTTGTTGGATCATTGGGAAAGGGATATGAATCTTTCCCATTATAGGTGATACTTTCTATTAATGGACCTCCAGAAGTGTCAAAATGAATTTTAAAGTTTTCTGATCTCGTTTCCTTACATGCAGATAAAATGATGAGAAAAAGCATACTCATAACCATCAATAATCGTGTTTTCTTGTTAATCATTTAAAAAACCTCCCCTATTAAAATGTACTCATTTTATGAATCGTATCTTCGTTCACTTGATTACATTTTAACATATAGGATTTAGTTTTAGGCTTTATTTTTAAAAAATAACCCAGTTGCATGTCTGCAATTGGGTTGTCTCAATTAAGTAAAACTTTATTCATGTGTTTTGAAAGTGTCAATAGCGTTTTGAAAATGTATTAAAATGACGGTTTGAAAATGTCTTTTTATGGCGGTCTTTATAGGTTATGAAGATCTATCATCATCGGTGGTTTTTGAAGCGCGCTCGTTTGAATCGATTT
>JAUVXD010000003.1 GCA_030603805.1 Acholeplasmataceae bacterium | reverse complement strand
TGCTTTTTAAAATCTTCTGAATAACGATTGCCTTTTTTGCTGTTAGACATTAGTATCGCCTCCTTCCTTATATCTTATCATAAGAAGGATTCTTACTCTTTGTGTCTACTAAACTATACTAACACCAATATCCTCATCTAATACAAGTTCTGCCGGTAGATATAGTCTATTTAGATGATTCAATGGAACAATAATGATATTAGGAACAATTAGTTTTCTTAGTTCCAAGGATATTTGCTTAGCTATATTGTCTATATTAAAGTCATCAGATTTTGTCGTATACTTCTTGCATAAAAAATCTATTACACAATCTTCAAATCTTCCATCAAAAGTGTAATATCCGTACTTTCTAATTTTTATTGCAATATCTCTCATAATGACATCATATTTTGGAAAACTAGTAAAATTTTTCCTGTTGATTGAACCATCCAATATTTGATTGCTTAGTTTTTTCCAATCCTTAATCGGCATAGAACCCTCCCCTTCTAATAAACTATGCTGCATCTTTTATTAACTTAACATCAAAGTGCTCGGTTATAATCTTCCACGCAAAATCAATTGCATCTTTTTCAATCGCCTGCGAAGCATACTCATCTATGTTGTTTTCATTTGGTCGATTATAGTTTTCAAAATCCTTCTTCCATTGTTTTATGGTTTGCTTCGATTCTTTCCCAATGAAATATTCAGGAAAGTCTATATTTGCTTTTTGATAGGCATGTCTAGTTTCATGAAGAGCGGTTAATGCGACTTCTTCAGGTAGTGCTGTTGCCAACCAATCTTCATTGAAAATTATGTAATAGAGCTTATCGTTAAATATTGCGCTCACTTCCTCAAAGTGAAAAAACGTCTTAGGTTTGAAGTATACTTCAATATCTGAAAGCCCCAACAGATTAGATGCATATTCAACCATTTTGATTGCTATTTGTTGTTTGTTCATGAAAACCTCACTATGTCTTTATATTTATTATACCAGCGAGTTGTAATATTACTTTTTATTATTTTAATAAAAAATAGCCACCCTACATGATAAATGTAAGATGGCTTATCTAAAATGATACATATTCAATTTTCATTTACCAAGCATTTTATGCGTAAAATCAACAAAATCATCGATAAGATTTTCGATATAATCCTGGTGAGAACTAATTAAATCTTCTGCTTTTTGAACAGAACCTAAAATTTGTATTAACCAAGTTTTGAATGATTCAATGACTTTTATCTTTTTCTGTCTTCCAGATAAAGTGATATCTCCTAATAATTTATGTTTGTTGTTTTCATTTTCCACTTCAATCATAAAGTTTCTGAGTGTCTTTTGAACAAGATCATCTTTAAGTAACGTTTTTGCTTCTTCAACTGATTTCTTCACCTGTTTAATGTCTTTCTTTGCATCCTTGAAAATCTCAACGATTCCTTTACCACTTTTAAGCTTTAAGCCAATGTATAAAAAAACCAAAACAATCGCAACAATCAATAATACTATCTCAAGACTTGTCACTGATTTGTCCTCCTACCTTTTTGAATAATTTGGCATATGAGTTTTCTAATTTTGAGACACGGTTTTCTAAACTTCCGATGTCTTTTTTAATGGTTTCAATCACCTGCGAGTGAATTTCTAGCATACCAAGTATTTTAATATTTTGCTTTTCGATATGATGCAAGTTATCAATGATTTCTTTATTCGTTAATTTATTCTTTCTTTCATGCTTATTAAATTGCTTGATGGTTGTCAGTACAATAATCATAATTGAGACAATCCAGTAAACAATCCCTTCGTACCTTATTAGATCTTCTATGCTCATCTTTCATGTTCCTTCCTAGCATATGCTTTGATATAGTCAAACTGCTCATCGATTAAGCTTCTGTAGGCTTCACCGACTGCATTTTTCCAATTCTGCTTGTAATTTAAGTAATAACTTTTCCAGGGCTCTGCACACTCAAGTGAGAACGTTCCAGTAGCTTCATAGTTTTCAAGTTGTCCGCGCATTCTTAGCAAGTGATAAAGCATCTTTGCTGGTTTTTGAATAGCTTTATAACGAATTTCATGAAACTCAACAAAAGCGTCTAAAAATACAGGCAGTAATTTCTTAAAGTCAACATCTTTATACATTTCATATTCATCTTTGTATTTATCATTAATATAGATCAAACGTTCATCAATGCCTATCACTTCATCCATATGGGCTCGATTGTATAAAGGGACAAACGGACTAAGTCTTTGTTTTTCTAAGTAATAATCACTACCATAAACAAAAAAATCAGCCTTTTCTACTTTCAGTTGAAGGTAGCCAGAAAACTGATTTAAAACAACGGCAATGTCATAATCGCTATCTTCATCTTCAGTACCATATGCTCTTGAACCACATAGATACATGAACATGATTTCTTTATCCGGAAACATACTCTTGATCATTTGGATAAAATCTTCATTCTTGTAAGTTTTCTTCATCTGTGCCTCCCCCATCGATATGTTCCTCGTTTTCATTGATTGTTATGCCTTGTAGATCGCTAAACGAATCAAAGCAATCTTCAGCATCTTCAAATCCTACGACATTTTCAACTAACCAATCATAGGCAGCTTGAGTGACGTCTGCGTGTTTGAATAAATTAAAATCCTGTATCGGAACCTCAATGTCGATTTCTTCTAGTGGAATACTGTTATTTGCTCTTGCTTCTTTAGATATGTATGATGAGACACACAATACGATTGCTTTCGTCTTTAAATTGATGTTGATGGCTGTTACGCGGTGGTAAGCAACGGGTACGCCAAAATTTGAATCTAGTGACTTAATAAGTGCCATAGACTACCTCCTTCTTGTTCTGTAAATCGTAACTGCAAATGACCTTGTTCCTAATGTAAACCCAGAGTTAATACGAATCGCACCAAATGAACCACTAAAGCTATGTGCAAAATCTGCATAAGTGATGCCTGTATTGCCTTGTCCAGTTGCAGAGCATATACTATAACCTTTTGAGACCCACTGCTGTGTCGTTTCAACGCTTGTGTGAAGTGCTGCAGATATTTCAAAATCCATGACTTTAGTAATCCCACTTGAAGGCGTGACAGTTCCTGAATAAGCATCAAACACAGTAAAGGATGATGTATTACTTGAACTAGCCTTTGATACACCACTATAAACATCATTGATATTTAAATTAATAAAACTTCCGACATTGTTAGTGACGCCTGAAACTCGGTAATTAATGAGCGTGTTGACTAACTGATTTGATGTTGTAGAAGCTAAGACATGGACCTTGTAGATATAGTTTCTATCGAACACATAGTTAATTGAAAGTGCAGCAACCGATCCTTGATAGTAATAGACAAGCTCTGTTTCACCACCTATTTTGACCACACTAGAGGCACTTCTAGCGAATAGTGCATTATTGTTGTAATCAAATGCTAACTCACCAATATAGCTAAGATTAGATGTGTTCGGTGTTGAAGTGCCTCGTTTTACCCTGATGATGGCCATTAATACGTTCCACCATCAATAATCGATGTTGGTTGCAAGACTTTTGTATTATCAATACCTAAACGATAATAGAGTCTATTTGGCGTATAAGTCGTATCAACCTCAGGAATCATCATAAGTCCGCCATCAATAGCTTTATTTCCAAAATCAGCAAGTGTGGTGTTCACTGTTCCAGCATGATAAGCAAGACTTGTATTGATGACGCCGGCAATGATATCCCTTTGAAGTTGTGTTAAGTGAAGATTACTCGATACGTGTGTGTTATAGGTGGAAGTTGCAACTCCACCAAGCTCAGCAAGTGTGATTGTAACTGTTCCTGTTTTGCCATTGACACTTTGAACGGCATCGGTCGGTGTTAAGAGTTCTTGCCAGTTCGCAAGTGTTGAGTGTGGTGTTGCTCTTAAAATAAATGATTTGTTTAAGTCCGTTCTAATGGCAACATCTCCTTCTTGTGCTGCTGATAATGCGAGCATAGCTGCTTGTGACGCAACAACAAAAGTGTCTGTGATTGCTATTTTAGGTATTACCGAGTCAGCTAGCTTACCACTGCTATCAAGTAGCGGTACATTACCAGATGATGTTCCTGTATTTCTTGTTGCTGCAGTTCCTAGATTTAAAGCAGTAATTTTGGTATCAATTTGATCATTGACTTTCGTAGTTGATGGAAATGCGACATAGTCAGACGCCACAAGTGGTGTAGAGCTTGATCCTGTTTTATTGGACTTTGCAATGTATAAATGCTCACCACCAATATCAACCAATGGTTCACCGATTCGAATCTGTCCACTTGTTCCTGTGAGTGGTCCAGTTCCTGCAGTAGTTCTTCTTTTAATTTGTATAGTAGCCATAAAAATCCTCCTAATTTATCGATATAAAAATAGTGCTGTAATGCGGTGAGTCGTATTACCAAGTGATACTGTGACCAAGTTATTCTCATAGCTGACTAACATTGAGAAGCTTGAACTCCCGACTTGATAAGTTACAAAGGTGTTAGATCCAGTATTAATGAATAGCATCGCCCCTGGAATAACAACTGCTGTGCTGATATTAACCATCACTACCATTAAGCTTTGGTCGATTTCTATTGAACCATTGACACTAAAGCGATACACACCGCTCGATACGGTTGTTAGTGACTTACGTTGATAGTTAAACTCTTGTCTGATGTCATTTCTTAAACTTGTAAGTTTAGTCGTTGGTGTGTCAATTAAAAGTCTACTGTATGCGTTCAAGGTGACTGATGTGGTTGTTTTGCTATAGGCACATAAGACAAGTTCATAGAGTCCGTTTGTATTTAGAAGATTATCTCTTGTTAAGGATGGATAGCTTCCTGCATTTTCTTTGGTGTAGATGGTTGCTTGATTGGTTGCAGTATTAACGCCAAGAACGACAAGACCTTGTCTTGAACTGTCTGGATTCACATTGACTGTTGTATTATTTTCGATATACAAAAGTCTTCCATAAACAACTGCATAGCCTTCTGAAAACGTGATGATGTTATTAGCAAGTGTAAAACTCACCTCCGTTTTAATGCTTCTTAAGATGCCGATTTCGCTTGAGAATAAAAAATGGTGCAGGTCTGCATCTTGTTTAGCAGAAACGTTTGCACCATCAAATGTAATTTTTTGAACCCCCATCAATACTCACCTCCATCTAGATTGGTTAGGGTTGTTTGTGTGATTTGAATATTTCCTGTACTTGATTTTACTGTTTTATTAAGAAGCTTTATCTTATCTGTAAGCTTGATACGAAACTCACCTAAAGTCACTTGGGTTAACTTCATGGTTTTTAAATATCTAAGCCCAGTCACAATCGAATCATATGATTTTGATTCAGTGATGAACTCAACAAAGTCTCCCAACTGAAGCTTAGGATTTGATTGATTGTTATTGATCGTGAATGTGATCTGGTGATCGAGCTTTGATGAAAGCATTTCGTTTCTTGCTCTTAAATCAAGTTTTGGATAATCGTTATCACTATAAATAAACGCTTTTGAATTTACATTACGATACCTTAGCGGATGATTTAGATCGTTTGAAATCTCACCATTTGTTAATAGTAGATAAGTAACTTCTTGTAGATGCTCAGTGTTGTTTTGTTTCGGATAAAAGATAACCTTGTTCACAAGTTGTGCTTCACTATCGTTGATGATTAAATCTGTAATGTTTTTAAGATTGCTTTTAATTTTGATGCCTGTAGATGTTTGGGTGATTTTGATCTTAATACCTAAGACACGTCCTCTAATAAATGTCACTTCATAAAGTATGCTAATGCCATAGGACTTATTAATGAGTTCAATCAGTTCAGAGATTGCGATGATTCTATCTTCTTCAAAAAACAATACACCTTGAACAGATGCTTGGTTTTCAATCGTTAAATAGCTTAAGTTTTGGTTGTTGTCACTTGATTCAATGAAGTTGCTTCTAATGACTTGTTCCAAATAGCTAGCGACATCACCTTCAAATGTTAAAGCGAGAATTTCTTTATTAAATATTTCTTTGAAGTCAAGTGTGTGAATCTGAGTCTTAAATTCGTTTTGTACCTCAATAGACTCAATGATGCCAACATAAAAAAAATCCTTATTTTTGATGATAAGAATATCTCCTAATGCAATATTAAGTTTTGATTTATTTACTAAGAAGCTTGAACGTTGAGTCACCACTAAGTCTAATTGAATGTCGTATTCGTTATCCACAAAACCATAATCCTTATACTGAAGTGAGTTTCTATCAAAAAATATCAGTTCCATATTAGTGTCCTACAAAAACTTCTGTCATCGTAATTCTACAGAGTGTATTCGTTGAAACACCTGGTTTGAACTCAATGTCAAAGGTCCCTACATCCAAAAATAAGAAGTTGTCCTTCGTAAAATCCTGGTCTTGATAGATATCTCTGGATACTCCATTTTCTTTGATTTTCATAATTTGCTCTATTGGATTTGCATCAATGACGATTTCGCAGTTTGGTGATGCCAACTCTAACCTCAAGGAAGAAGCTACAACACCATCTTTTATAATGTTTACTTCCGGTTCATCGACTGCGCCAATGATTTCTATTCTTAAAGGTGCTTTGTAATCGCCATGATTTGAAAGTTGTGTCTTACCTTGAAAGGTAATGGAGTACGTGTGGGGATAACTATGTGGGTAAATCTTACCGCTATAATCTTCATCGAGATCGAGTATGAGAGAGCTTGTTCTTAACCAGGGCGTTAGTTTTTCAATGGTGATTTGACTTTGTAAGGATCCCATCACAAGTTCTTTTTTATCAAGTCTTTCTATTTCAATATAACAATACTTCGTTCCTTCTGATGTATAGTGAAGTTCTAATTTTTCACTTGCTCGCAGATACGATAAGAACGTGCTATAGCCTTTGTACCCACTTAAAAAAGTGAGTAGTCCAGTGATTTTCGTTATGGGTTGCTCACGTTTTACTAAGTCATAAAACTCACCATACTTCAAATAGGTTGTATCATGCTGAAAGCCAAGTCCATCTAAGTTGCTTAAAAGAACTCCTGACACATAATCAAAATCAAATTGCACACCTTTTTCATTCTTTAAGTATAGTTTTCTTATCATATGTAGTTACCACCTAATGCTTTATTGATTGAGTCTATATCAAAGGTTGATGATGTGGTGTTGATGGTGACGTTATTGGTTGTCGCTATATTTGAGTTTGATTGATTGTTAAGGCTTGTAGCTTGTTCTTTTTTAAGGTTACTACTGCTTGAAAATAGACCTCCGATTTTACCAAAGAAACCACTCACTGCTTGTGTTGCACCCTTTAGGCCATCGCCGACTTTGTTTGCGAAATTAGTGACACCACCTAAGTTAATCCCAAGTGTATCTGTAATCTTGGCGACAGAGTTTGACACAAAACCATTCATCTTCTCACCAACATTGCTGATGAAACTTTGAGCACTATCAAGTGTTGATCCGATACGATCTTTAATTGAACCCAAGAAGTTTCCAACGCCAGAAAGTGCTGATGTAACAAAACCTCCAATACTGCTCGTGAGTGACTCTGTAAATGAACTGAGATTATCAAATACACCTGATGTGAAGTCAGCAAATGAGCCACCTACATCAGAAATCTTTGACGTGAGTCCGCCAATCCATCCAAAGAGTAATTCCATCAGTGAGATGATTTTTTCAACTAGCCACATAATCGGTTCTAGTGCTTTTGTGACGAGTCCTAATACTGGTACTAAAATGGCTTGTAATATATTGCCTAATAATTGGATGAGTGGTGCTAACGACTTTAAAAGTGATGCCCACATTTCAAACTGAAAGAGTAATGGCTCTAAGATGACATCAATCAGTGGTACAAGCAAATCGATAAACATAACAAGCAAATCAATGATGACATCAAAGACTGGCTTTAGAGCATCAAAGAGAATCATGACAATATCCATGATAGGTTCTAATAGACTCATAAATGCTTCAGCTAAGCGCATTAAGGTTGCTCTAAACTCCTCATTGGTGAGAAGCGCTGTAGCAATCAATGCAACCAAAGCTCCAATGCCTAGTGTTGCGAAATTAATCCCAGCACCAGCAATCATACCACTTGCACCTAAAGCTTTAAAGCCTACTATAAGTGCTTTTATCACAGGGCCAACTTTACCAACAATCGTTAGCATAGGACCGATAGCTGCTGTCACAGCAACAATCGTTAATACAATCTTCTTTGTACTATCATCTAGATTTTGCCATGCTTCAATCCATCCTTTTAGTTTAGGGATGACTTGATCTCTAATGCTTTCAATCAATCTATCAAGTGTTGGCATGACAACCATTGCTAAATCAATCATTAAGCTTGAGAATGCTTGCTTAGTTCTATCTAATGTATCTGTAAACTTTCCTGCAATCTCTGCTTGTTCATTTGTCACGATTCCAAGTCTGCGTGCTTCTTCTCTAAGGTCTTGAATGACATGCTTCTCTGAAGATAAAACTGGGATAAGTTCTGAAGCAATTTTTTCACCAAAAAACTTGTTCGCTGCTCCAACTCTTAAACTGGCATCTTCGACATTAGCAAGTGCATCTCTAATCGTTTCAAATGCCTCATCTGCATTCTTACCTTTTAAATCATCAACTGTTAAACCAATAAGAGCGAGACTGTCAGCAACCTTATCACCATTACCAGTTGCGATTTGACCTAAGATACCATTGACCTTAACAAAGGCCATATTTAGGCTTTCTGTGGTACTTCCCATGATTTTTGCAGTATGGTTCCACTCTTGTAAACTCTCGGAACTAAGGCCGATTTTAGCGGCTGAATCGCCAATGGTGTCTGCTGTGTAAGCTGACTTGATTGCGAGTGCACTTAATGCCGATGCAGCACCTAGAATAGGCAGTGTTACACTTTTGGTTAATGTCCCACCAAGCTTTGCTAGATTATCAAACTTCGCATTTCCTAATGTTTTTATTTGATCGTTTGTTTTCGCAAGTTCATTATTTAATCTGGCGATTTCAGCTTCAGTGAAACTAGCACTACGCTTTAACTTATTATATTCCTCTTCGCTCATCGCACCGATCTTAACAGCTTCTTTTGCTTTTTCAAGCTGTGCGTTTTGATTGGTTAACTTCTTCTTGGTATCTTCTAAAATACCATTAAGCTTTTGTTGCTTGTCTTTCCATAAATCGAGGTTGTTTGAGTCATAGCGTAAGTTTTTGTTAATTGCTGATAGATCTTTTTGCTGCTCTTTTAGGTTTGAGTTTATATCCTTTAAATCTTTGTCCAGATCTTTCCCATCAAGACTAAGTTTAATATTGATGCCCTTGATTGTTTCCGCCATGACTTTCACCTCCTTTTACATGAAGAATCTGTCGATATCCACTTGTGTTGCAAAACGTGTATCACTTCTTTTGTGTGTTTCTATCTCAAGCTCAATCAACTCAAAATAGGTCGTTAAGTCAATATACTTGGAATCCTCAATCGATAGATTAAGGTGAGCTAAGTTGAAAATGATTGATGAAGTGATACTTGAATTCAACTTAGCTCTATTTGAACTGTGGGGATTGTTGGTTATCGTTTAATGCTCCAAGCATCTCAGTGACACTTTGTGTTAAAGATTCGATTTCATTTGGATTGGTTAATACGCTAAAATCTAAAGACATTAAAAACTCATCAAAGGTTTTCTTTGTATAAGGCCGGTGCAAGATATAAATGATTTTGAAGATAGTACCAATAATGAGAGATAGTTCCTCATCATGATTTTCTTTTTTCTTATCTAGGTTTCTAATGTCGTTAAATAGCTCTGTACCAAAGACATTGCGGTATTCAATGATTGTAAACAAAGACGAATGCAGTTTTAAGTCTTGGCCAGCGAGTTTAATATTTTTTTCCATACTAAGAACCTACCGTAAAGTTAGGAACGACTGGTGTTGAAGTAAGGAAGGATTGATAGTTTGCATTTTCAGGATAACTAATCGAGCGAATGATGAGATCACTGCCACTTTCTATCGGTCTTGCTGTGATGTTTAGTGTGATGGCATTTGCTTCTATGGAGTCTGCTTTGGTTTTACTTCCATCTGCAATCGGAGTTGCTGTACATAAGAAATACCAAATACGACGTGCATGGATGTCACCTTGAATTTCATATCCGAGTGCAAACGTCTTCGTTTCATTGTTAATGACCTCAACCAGGTTGCCTTGCGTATCTGTTTTAAAGCCAAAAACATCTTTTTTGAAGTTGTCATCAATCTCAGAGAACTTGAGAGTGACTGAAGTTCCAGCGTTGCCAACAAGCGTTGCAATCACTTTGTCATCTGCATAAACTTGTGTGGATCCGCCAATTGCTTCTGTTGTAATTTCTTGTGCTCCAATCAAGCGCTTGGGATTTGAAAATACCCAGACATTATTTTCACCGACTGTTGCCATACTATAATGGACATTTGTAAGTCCAAAGGTTACTTTATTGCTCATATTTAAACCTCCAGTTTAATTTCGTAAATTCGTGTAACACTTCCATCTGGGCTGATAAACTCAGTTAGGAGTGCATAGGTATAACCGTTTTGATATAAAAGTTCTTCTAATGATGCTTCAAGATCAACATCTTTATCATTAGAAACAAGTGTGATTTGAATCGTTGTACTTGATAGCACAGATTGATTGTCCGCAAATACTAAAGAACGTCTACTTAATTCCTGATAGACGATAAAAGGTTTTTGATTGATTTTGTCTTCATGAGATAGGTTCGTTCCATAAAACACATCGCATCCTGGTACTTGGATAAGGACTTGATAAAGTTGTTCGAGTTTTTGCTTCATACGTTACCCCTTTCGATGATCTTCTTAATGTTATCGATCATCTCTGGAGTAAACATTTCATACGCTGGTCTCATAAATGCTCTTGCTGGAATGAACTTTCCATTTCTATGACGATAACCAAACTCAATCAAATGGATAATACGACCTCTACTTTTGGAATAAATCACAACTGTTTTATCAATACCTTTTCCAAGTTCGAGTTTTTTAAATGAATCAGCAACTGCATTTTTCTTACCGCTTCTTGGTGCGTTGTTCATGATGTACTTAAGCATTTCATCTGCAGTTTTATCAAGTATGGTTTCAAGCTCTTTTTGAATCTCATCTTTATATTCAGAAACAATCTTCATAATGTTATCTGAAAGATCATCCAGTGTTGTCAATGAGATCACCTACTTTAATATTCGTTTCTACAAGATACATCTCGACAAATTGTCCCTTTAGATAGGTTCTTTCTATCCTGTAGACGACACCTCTTACAATGGCATACTTGCTTCCATCATAAAGAATGCTTTGTATTTTCAGTGCCATATCAATCTTTGCATTTAAGCTTTTGCTTTCATAAAACTCTTTGGAGGTCACTGAAAACAATATTCCAATGACCTCTTTTGAGTGTGTGACAGTGAGTTTCTTTTGTCCGATAGTATCAGACACATGATTTGTCTTTAATAGCCTTATAGAGACATTTGCAGAATTAGGAAACATCTGATTTGCCTCCTTTTGTTAGAAGCAGTTGTTTAAGAAGCATGTCAAATGATTTCGGTAACTCTTTAACACTTCCATCTGATTTAAAACCATAAAACGTTTTACAATAAATCACCACAAGTGTGACAACAGCTGGATGTGGATGATTGACAATGGTCTCACTTACACCAGCACTTATGATGAGTTCTTTGCAAGCGTCTATATAAGCTGTAATTTCCGTATCTGCATAATGCTCATCAACAGGAATCAATAGAGCTTTCTTAACTGTTTCTAACATAGGTCACTCCCTACTAGGCTGCTTTTTTCTTGATTCTTAAGAAGCCGTTATATCCGACAACATTCCCACCAGTGAAGACGGATGCTTTGTAGCAAATAATGCCATCTCTAAACTTGTAATCGGTTGATTTACCAATTTCAACAGGTGAGAAGATAGGTACTTCATAGTTTCTTAAAGCACCATAAGCAATCGAGTATTCTCCAGCAGTTGTGCTTGGATCTGATATTGCTTTACAGTTAGAGTTGATGATATAAGGAATGCCATCGATGGTGTTATTCACATAATCGATCGTATGCACTTTTCTACCTTCAGGTGTTTTAAGTCCAGCAAATGCGCGTAGGTCATTCTTATTCAAAATAAGTACAGCGCCACCTTCGACTTCTTCATCGCCACCATAAGCAAAGATGATATCATCTAGGGTTGAATCTGTAATCGCTGCAATCTCAAGTGCTGGTTTATCAGCAAGTGCAATGGCTGCTTCACTAAAAATACCAGTGAAAGTGTTAGTTGTCCCTGCACCACGTAAGATTTGTTCACTTATTTTCTTTCTAAGGGCAATATTAATGTTTCTGATGACTTCTGCTTGGTAAGGAATGGATGGCAATTTCTCAAGTTCTTCTGTGATTTCTGTATAGGCAGTAATCTTAACTTTGGAGATGGTTAAGTAACCAAATGCTGGTTCTGTTTCACTGTAAGGTTGCCCTTCTAGTGTGGTACCAGCAATACCGTTTGATTTCACAAACGATTTTTTATACGTCTCTCCACCATTTAGGTTAATAACATTGACACGATCAACGAGCGTTGATACTTGCAAAAATGGATAAGGTGCGAGTTTATCAGATGTGTGTTCAGGCAGTAAAATCTCTTCACTTGATACTTGGATGATTCTGCTTTCTTTAAGTGATTTACCACGTGTTTCAAGCTTTTCTTTATCAACACTACGGTGGTTTTCAATCACGATAGGTTTGATATCTGTTTTTGTAGCAATTTGCATTTTTCTTTCAATCTTGGTACGTTCTTCTTGAAGTTCACTGGTTTCATTTTCTAGTGTTTCAAGTCTAGTAATATCAGTTTCATTATCGACAAGACCTCTGATTTCAGTCAATCTTGATTCGATTTCTTTTCGTCTTAATTCTAAGTTCATGATTTATTTCTCCTTTTAGATTTGTGATTTTATTTTGATGCGTTTTTTAATAATACTTGATCTTTGTTCCTGCTCTGCTAACTCCATAGCCTTTAGTTCTAACTCCATAGATTCTAAAGAACGAGCGTATATACTAGTTGCATCATATGCTGGTGTATCCACGACCGACACATCATACAAGCGTTCTATCTTTGTAATAGTTCTTTTTGGAATTCTACCTTCACGATTCCATACTTGTTCATCAACCGTAAAAGCAAAACTCATCTTATCAAGTAGTCCGCTTTGAACCATCTTATAGATATCTTGGTTCGTTTGGGTATCTAGTAGTTCAGCTCTTACCTTCAATCCGATGGAATCAACAGATAGTTGCAAAGATTTATTTTTTGTTCTAGCAATGATTAAGAATGAATCCATATGGTTATACTTCATGGGAACATCTTTCATTTTGGTGTTAAGTAAAGCACCCGGTGAGATTTCTTCGATAAAACCATAGTCTTCATCACCAATGAGTGTTTCATTATTAAACACAATGGCATAGCCTTCTAAGATCATCTTGCCTTCTGATTCTTCTAATGTTACATCTGCAAGTCTAGTTTCCTTCAGCATGATTTCTTACCTCCACTTTGGATTTCTTTAAAACATCCGGTTTACTTTCTTTTTGGTACTCAAACTCAAGCTCGTTATCTTTATAAGATAAATGCTCTAGTTTTTCATTTTTACAAAACTCAGTAATCGTTTTAACTTTTGATTTTTGAGTGTTTAATACGACCTTCAGCGCTTCTTCTGAAATCGTTCCATTAACTGTTATCTTCATCGTTATTTTCCTCCGATCCGACTTGATATAAGTTTGCTTTATTTGCGTCTACAAAATTTAGGGATTGTAGTCGTTTGTTTCCACCTTCGATAGGCTCTAGTCCTAAAAGTGCTCTTGACTCATTTAACGTCATAATGCCTAAGCTCATGAGTTTTTCAATGGCAGTCACTTTCGTGTTCCATGAAGCATATTGAAGTCTTTCACTATAAAATATGACTTCTTCACCACGTGTGAGCTCATTTTCAGTGAGTAGCCCTAAAGAAAAAGCCTCGCTAAGTTGAATAGCTAAAGGCTCAATCGTGGATTCATAAAATGAGTTGAAATCTTCTTCTGTGTATTTATTTCTAAAGATTGGGATGGATACTCCAAAGTAGTCTAGTATCTTGGACTGTAAAAACTCAAGCGTATCTTTATCAATCAGCTTAGGATCTACTGACAGTGGAATGTATTCTGACTTTAAATCAATCGGTATGATTGAACTACCTTTAAAGGTAATGGAGTCATTGAGTGCTGCATCAAATAACTCGCGTTGCTTTTTCTTATCAACCTCTGATAGCATACCATTCATCTTCACAATGCCTTTGATTTGCATCGAGGTCTTTACTG
The DNA here is from genome assembly GCA_030603805.1 of Acholeplasmataceae bacterium. Taxonomy (GTDB): domain Bacteria; phylum Bacillota_I; class Bacilli_A; order Acholeplasmatales; family Acholeplasmataceae; genus Peloplasma. Next base: position 149,410 of record JAUVXD010000003.1, on the reverse strand, counting down.
CATTATCGATACCTTGTAGGACACTTTCATTGATAGAGATGGTTTTTAGAATCGCTTCATGATCACCTGATGATCCGTTTCCACCAAAGATATCGTTAGAAGCAAAATACTTTCTAAGATGAATGAGGTTCTCATAAGGAAGTGTGAACTGTTGGCTATCGTCAAAATAGAATTTTAAGTAATAACTACCACCCTGATCAACCACCACTTCTACGATGGATGGCCTTAATGGATAGAGTGCTTTGAGTCCACCTTTATCAGCATCAAACATCGGATAGATAAATACATTATCGTTTAATAGCAAAAGCGTAATCACTTTATAGATGAAATCATAAGGTGTCATGAGTGGATTAGGTCTGTGCTTTAATAAAAAAGACAGTCGACCTTGTTTTTCGGTCACCGTCTTATCTGCTTCTGTTTTTATGTATCTGGGTTTTAGCTTCGCACACTGGGTTGCTACCCTATCAATGCATATCTTAACCACATCACTTTTTGAAATATTGTTTCCAAATGGTGTGAATAGGGTGTTGTTTTGGTTTAATAATTTGAAGGTGCTAGATGAACCTTCTTTTTTCTTTCGTTTAAATATTGGCATTTACTCACCTCTCAAATCAAAAGAAGACAAAATGTTCTTGCCTCTTAGTATGCATTAAAAATACTGTGTAAATTATCAATTAAACTCTTGTGTAGAGTCGTTTATTACTTAAACTAAGTAGAACGAAAATGCCGTTTGCTGTTCCCATTAATGCTGCAATGGATAATAGTAATGCGTATATAATAATTAAAATCATGACTTCAAACATTCCAAAGAAATAGTTCTTAACTATGCGTTCAATATTAATATTTGAGACATTTTCATTAGAATTGCTGTAGCTCTCAATCAAAGTTTTTTTAACCTCTACAAGAGGAATAGCGAACGTCTGTTTCACTCCATATAGTACAAGTAAGAAGAAATCAACAACAAATATCAAAAAAATTGTCGGTATGAAGAAAATTAGCCTTGGAATTAGTAAAATTTTCGAACCTTTAAAAGTTTTAAGATAAGTTATTATTCTTTCTTTTAATTCTTTAAAAAAATTATCTAAAGCACTCAACATATCAAAACATCCTCCTTATAAGAAATAAAACTAATTTATAACTGAATTATAGCATATTTTCAAAATCTAACTTATATCTATTTAAAACTGCATACGCAATGATTAATGCTACAGTTCCATCAATTCGCTTATACTTTGAGTTAAGCTTTGAAGGTTGAATGTTACCATTCAAGTCTACTTTCGCTTGTGTATTTGATAAACACCACTTTAAAATTGGGTGATTGTCATAGTTGATCAGCTTGTTCTTTAAATCTGCTTCAAGTTGCTTCATAGGCTCTGATAATGAATAGATGCCTTGACGCACCTTTTCCATATTGAATCCTAATTCTTCCATTTCTTTTATCCAATAGAGTGAGTTCCAGGGATCAAACCCTACCCAAAGTGGTCTAATTTGATGCTCTTGTATCATATTCATGAACCACTGAGTCACCAATGAGAAATCGTTCTGGCTTCCATCTGTGAGTGTTATTAACCCTCGTTTAATCCAAATATCATATGGGACGTTATCTTCTTCCATCCGTTTCTTAACAACATCACTTGGCATAAAGAAATGAGCTAAAACATACTTTTTATTGTCATCCTTTTTCTGTATGATTAAGATTGCTGCGGTTAGGTCAGTTGTTGATGATAAATCTACACCACCTATTGCATATGAGTTTTTAAGTGAACTTAACTCAAACTTAGCTTCATTGTTTAAGTCATCAAAGGATAGCCATGCACCTTGATCCACTTGCTTAATGTTAAAGTCTTTACATAGCATGGTCACTCTCGTTGAGTGGTCATTTTTTGATTTGTTCATGACGTCCTCAAGATAGGACTGCATCTTGACAACACCAAGACTAGGATTTGATTTCATCCAGTATTTAGGATCATCATAAAGCTCTTGTGTGTTGTCTTGAGTATAAAGCCAGGGAAGTACTCGTTCATCGGTGATTTCACCCTTCAATATCTTTCTTGCATAATCTAATTTATTGTCTAAGAACCCACCGACTGTCGTTCCTTCAGTAGTAATGATGAATATGAGTGGCTCTTTCTTGGTCGATTGACTTTGCTTAATCGCATCATAAACTTTTGAATCTGTCATCTCATGGACTTCATCAATACAACCAACCTCAATGTTGTATCCATCTTTATTTCTGCTTTGAGCGGATAGTTTCTTGATTTTGTTCTTAGTTTTTGGAGAATAAATGAAGAATATGTTCTTTTTACTACGTTTTTCATTTGAAAGGGCTGGAGATTGTTCGCGCATGTTATTGATTTCTTCAAAGAGGATGTTGGCTTGTTCACTTGTATTTGATGCGCAGACGATATCGACACCACCTTTTGATAGAAAGAACTCAGCTAGGTCTATCCCTGCGATGAAGGTTGTCTTTCCATTTTTACGTGCAATCAGTAATATGACTTCATTAAATCGTCTTAATCCAGACTCAGCAATCTTAAACCCATAAGCTGTTTGAATGATTGCTTTTTCCCAAAGTTCTAGATGAAATGGATGTCCATTGAATGGAGACTTCGTATGTTTGCAAAAGGTTTCAATAAAATCAATACGAAGGTTTCCTGGTGTTTCATCGAAATGATACCTAAGATTATCTAAATCAGTAACTAATTTATCAAGTTGCTTCTTTAACTCTTCACCAACCAGAATGTTTCCACTCTTAATTTGTTGATAATACTCAATTAGGTAGTTCATCTTTAGTTTGCTCTCTTTAGAAACTCATCAAATGCATCATCGCTATCAACCACGTTCTTACCCATAATTGTATTAAGAGTTTTTATAACTGTTCCATATGAGTTGATAAGTTTTGTGTAATACTTCGCAGCTTCAGTTTGACGCTGAGCACCTTTGCATGAGACTTGAACTGCACCATGTTTTCTGATTTGCTCTTGAAGTATCCCTAATTCAACTTTCATGAAAGCTGCTTGCTCAAGAAGGTTATCTACAAGTTGAGTTCTAGATTCATCAACAGATGAAAAAAGCGACCGAAGTCGCTCCAATTCTACATTGATATCTTTTTGTTTGGACACAATTACACCTCATTCGAATATTCCTTCTGGACATATCATCACCGGTCCCACTGCCTTCATTCCAAAAATTCTGCTTGCTAGATAATTGAAGTCCATGTTCTTTATCAAACCTTCTTCATTTACTAAAACAATATGACCTGGGATTCTTAATGGATAAACTTCAATATACCCGTTTACTTGATTTTGTAGCTCATCTAGTTCAAATTTCGTGCCATTCGGTTTTATAAAATCGATTGAATTATCTGTTTTGAGAACAAGAGCTTTATTTTGATAGAGACCACTCAGAAACAATCTAAGCGGAATCACACTTGAACTATTGCATTCTGAACAGCACTCTTTGTTTCCAATTGGGTGGGCATTGTGTGATTCACCCAAGGTTTCTTTATTGCACAAGCTACACGTCATTATTAATTACCTCAATCAAGTCTTCTTCTGGGATGATTGCTAAATCTCCCCAAGAGCCATGTAGTTGATTTAGTCCATCGATGTATTCAATGACTCCTTCTCTACCGGTATAATGATCTTCACCCTTCATATCGATGATTCTAATTTTATCTCCAATTTTAAACATGATAAGAACCTCCTTAGGTTAGTAATATATATCACTCTAAATAGAGAAAATAGCAAGTAAAAAAACGACCGAAGTCGCTAAATCATATAATACTCTTTTGCTATTTTCTTTGCAGTAATTTCATCATATCTTCAAGCTCTAACATATAACTAAATGAATAAAATGGGTAATATCTGTATCTATAATAAGCTATAAAATGAACTATATCGAAAAATTTTAATATTGGTTTTTTTAGCTCAGATAACTCAATTATTTTATCAAATGACAGTTTATCCACATGAGCTACATTTTTCGATCTATACTCCATAATGATCTTTTCATAACTCAGGAGATCTTTTTTATCATTAATAAATCTTTTCTTGACTTCATCAAAGTTTTCAAACCCTATTATTCCTTCATGAATTTGCTTAATGTCAATCGTTTTCAAATACTCATTAAAATATTTGAAAAAATTAAAGCGCACTCTAGGATCATTATCATATATGAGTGATAAGTTAATAATTAGTTCGTTATATGCATCTACGTAATAATAGTTAAAAAACGATTTAAAATCGGTTTCGTAGTTTGAGCTGTTCATCAAGTCTTGTATGTAGCTTACTTGTTCATGACTTGTTCTTAGTTGCAAGCTTAATCCAATGAAAAACTGTAGATTCTCATCAAGTTCCTGAATAATCATTTTACATACCTTGTTTCTGGATTTTCAAAAAATCTGCCTTCCGTTTCTTAATTGCCCCCCTATGCGGTACCCTAGCAATTTGATCTTTAGTGGAATGGGGGGGTATAATCATTATTGATAATTACTTAGTTCGTCCAAAAACTTAGAAAAGTACTTTTCTATTTTATTATCTAAAGTTTCTGAATAATCGAATTTTTCCATCTTGACTACGTTGTTCCAGTAATACATTAAATTCCTATGTCGATCCTGAATCGATGAAATAACTTCAACTAATCCACTAAGTTCTTTGTCATCAAGAAAGACCTCATTATTATACTCCCATTTTTCTATACAACTACTTGGAATTGAATGTGCGACATACTTGCTTGCGTAGTTATAAACACGTGTTCTTAGAGGATGTGTTGTATTTACACCGTCTGTTATTATAGTTCTATCATTATTAACCTTTTCAAATCTCTGTAAAGCTTTTTTAAAATCAAGAAGAGAATGTCTTATATTAGCAATGTTATTCTCAGATAATATATCCTCGGTTTTTAATGAGTCATACATTTTGTAAAAGTTGTTTATCCATTGCAAAAAATTCAACTGATATTCAAATTTGGGAAGTTTTACTTTGATAGTATTTTCTTTAATCAAAATAGAACTGTTCATTTTTGGTTCAAATAACTTTCTAAGATTCATGATAGTGAGATTGTAATAGTCAACTCTAATTGAGGATTTTCGATTGTTTGATAAACCAGAATATATTGAATACAATCTGACAATATCTGATATAGTTTGTTCAAAAACTTCTTCAAAGTATCGAAAAAGATCATGTGCAGTCTCTAATTTAATACCAATATCCATTTTGAATGTACTAGTACTCATACCACCACTCCTCAATTGATAAATCTATTATTGATATAATTATATCATTTAACCTATATAATTCCCATTCTCATCAAAGAGTACTTCTTTTTTCTTGAACCGTCCATGTTCCTTATTGTGACATTCTCTACAAAGCAGTTCCAAGTTATCTTGATTAAGGCTAATTGATGTGTCTTTTACATTCTCAACAGTCAGTCTTTCTTTGTGATGCACTTCGATTCCAACCTGACCACATCGTTCACAAAGGCTATTGACTGTCACTATCTTGAGTTCACGAGTTGCAAGCCATACAGGTGACTTATAGAAATTATGCAGAATCTTTGGCTTTTTCATAGGCTTCTTTTAGTTCTGTTGCTTTAGCATCTACATGCTCCCAGCGAACTGGTAGATCTTCACGCCCCATATGTCCATACGCTGCTAACTCCTGGAACTTCACTTTTTCGAATTCTAATTCTTTCTGAATGTTAGAAGGAGTGAAATCAAAGTTTTGATTCACTAGTTCTAGTAGTTGATCATCAGATAATTTACCAGAACCAAACGTATCAATAGATACAGCAACTGGGCTTGCTACACCGATGGAATAGGATACACAGACTTCGCAAGTGTCGGCCAATTCTGCCGCTACAACGGCTTTTGCTACGTATCTGGCATAATAACTCGCACTGCGATCAACCTTGCTTACATCCTTGCCAGAAAAGGCTCCACCACCATGTTTAGCGTATCCACCATAGGTATCAACAATTATCTTTCTACCAGTTAAACCCGAGTCTCCATATGGTCCACCAATGACGAAAGCTCCCGTAGGATTGATGAGAATGTTGATACCAGATATATCTTTACCTATCAATGGTTTTAGTACTTCTTCAATAATGATTTCCTTTGCAAGAGTTAGACTTGCTCCTGGTCTTGTTTGTGCTGAGACGATAATGGTATCGTATGTGAATGGTTGTCCATCTATATATCTCACTGATACTTGGCATTTGCCATCCGGACCAAAGATATGATTGTACTTAGCTTTTCTAAGAGTATCTACTTCTTTAGCAATCTCATGAGCTACTACTATTGGTAGTGGCATGAGTTCAGGAGTTTCATTGCATGCGAATCCATACATCATACCCTGATCACCTGCGCCTTGTTGATGATCTAGCGTTTCATTCACACCTTGCGCAATATCTGGAGATTGTTTGGATATCTTTTCTAATACACAAAACTCCTCTGTGTATCCAATTTCTTTTAATACTCGTTTTGCAACTTCTGAGTATTGAACTTTTGCTGTTGTAGTTACCTCTCCAAAGATAACGACTAAATCATCCTTGATAGCTGTTTCTACTGCTACTCTTGCATCTTGATCTTGCTCTAGAATCGCATCTAATATTGCATCACTGATTTGGTCACATATTTTATCTGGATGTCCGCTAAAGACAGATTCACTTGTTATGATTTTCATGTTGTCCTCTTTCTAGCAAGAAAAAGAAAGCATTGAGCTTCCCTAGTTTGCTTTGATTTGCTTGTTCTATTTTATTGCTGCTTTTGGTATGTATGCAGTGTATCTGGCATAATGATATCCTTCGCTTTCGACTAGGATACCAAAGTCATGTGAATCAGATGTAACAAAAATACAATGAAACACTTCATCCTGGTCACAATACATGTGCTCTTGATTTTCTTTAATGAAATCATAGTCATTCAGTGGATCATTAATGAAGCATTCAAATAAGTCTTTATCAATAATAACCTGTTTTTCAATAATGAACTCATCCTGTGGTATAAGTTCTGTTGGTGTTGCTTTGCGTATAAAATTAGTTTTCATTTTTCTATTCTTTCTATCTCGAAATTGATTATTGATGAATTCAGAGTAAAATTACTTTATAGGAGGTGATTCAATGGGTAAAAACCAACACGTGACACCACATCCAGGTGGCTGGCAAGTTAAAGGTGAAGGGAATCAAAAAGCAACTGTTGTTACTCCGACTCAAAAAGAAGCAATAACAATTGCTCGTGATATTGCAAAAAATCAGCAATCTGAACTGGTTATTCACAACAAGCAGGGACAAATCAGAAACAAAGACTCACATGGTAATGATCCGTTCCCACCTAGAGACAAGAAATAATGACAAGAGGTCCACTTTTTGGACTTCTTTTCATTTAACTTCCCATGCAGTATATACGCTTCGGTAAGTACAGTCCCAAGTATCTAGGATCTTGCCATCTTTACATACAGTGACATGACCTGTCATCTTAAGAATGAATGTTCCTATTGGATGAAGTTCTGTGAAATCAGAACCCTTAACCCGTGGTTCTCCTTTGATAGCTTTAAATATCAATCTTGGTTTGCCTTCAAAATACTTGTATAAGAACCCCGTATCTTTATAACTTGTGAATTTCCAATCTCTCTTGAGTTGGTTGAGTTCTCGTCTGCATTCCATATAGTCTTTATTCATAGCGGTACTGATGGCTCTTACCACACAGTCAGTTGTTTTGATACCCTTAGGATGTGCATTGTATTCCTGAAACATTACTTTATCCATCCTTTGTTGAACCACTTCACAAGCTCCCTAGATGAATCGGTTTGAAGTACAGGTTTTTCAAATCCATCTAATCGTTCAAAGACTGTGTATTTGGTATCGTTCCATACGCAATCGATTTGAACAACGAATAAGTTATTGTTGTTTTCGATGTCTGCGATTCTAAAATCATCATGAAGTGGACCACTGAGTGGACAGTTGTTCTTGAACCACACATAACTTGTTTCAAGGTCTACTTTTCTGCCAGTTTTGATTTGCTTGATGATGTTTCCCATCTTGATGGTTTTGTTTACAAGGCTTGAATCTCTACAAAACCAATCAAACCAACCAGCTTTAATTTGAGTCGTTGTATCAGGTTTATCGAATTCACCTGACTTAAATCTTTGAATCCATTCAGATAACTTGATTTTCTTATCCATTATGTGACCTACTTTCTACCTCTTGGTATGTATATATATCACTCTAAAGACCTTTTATATCAAGTCAATTAGATACTTAATCCTCACTATAGTGATAAGTTTTGAAAATCATCAATTGTACTGAGTAATATCTTTTTACCTTTTCGGATGAGATAACAATTATCTGATGATCCTTTATGTCGAATATATCTTTTTACAATGACATCAACGAATCTTTCATCCAGTTCCATTAGGAAAGACCTTCTTTGAAGCTGGTCAGATGCGATCATGGTTGATCCTGAACCACCAAATAAATCTAAGACATACTCATTTACTCTAGAGGAGTTCGCAATCGCTCTTCCACAGAGTTCAAGAGGTTTCATGGTAGGATGATCATCATTTCGCTTAGGCTTGTTATATTCCCAGATAGTATCTTGTGTGCGGTCATCAATAAAATAATGGGCAGCACCTTCTTTCCAACCATAAAGGATTGGCTCATGTCTCCAGTGATAGTCTTGTCTACCCAAAACGAGTGCATTCTTAACCCAGACTAAACATTCAGCAAGTTTGAAACCAGCGTTTTTAAATGCCGTTCTAAAATTGATGCCTTCCGTATCTGCATGACATACATAGATTGCTCCACCTGGTTTAGTTGCTTCAAACATGTTTGTAAATGCGTAATATAAAAAAAGATAGAAGCTGTTGTCTTCCATCTTGTCATTCTTAATCTTTCCAGCTGTACCTTCATAATCCACATTATATGGTGGATCTGTGAAGATCATATCAATCTTTTGTCCATCCAGGAGTTTTTCAACATCGAGTTTCTTTGTTGAATCACCACACATGACTCTATGGTTACCTAATAGATAGATATCCCCTAATTCAGAGTAAGGAGACTCACTGATTTCATCTGAAGGATCAAAATCATCATCACTTGCATTATCTGGAACATCTGACTCTAATTCTTCAAAACCAAATTGAAGCATGTCAATATCAATATTCGAGAGTTCTTCTTCAAGTTTACTAAAATCCCATGTAGCGAGTTCAGCAGTCTTGTTATCTGCCAAACGAAAGGCCTTAATTTGCCCTTCTGTGAGGTCATCAGCAACAATACAAGGAACACTTGCTAATCCTAGTTTAAGGCTTGCTTTGAGCCTAGTGTGGCCAGCAATAATGACAAGATCCTTGGTGATCACAATAGGAACCTTGAATCCAAACTCTTTGATACTATTAGCTACAGCATCAACTGCAGCATCATTATTTCTTGGGTTGTTTTCGTATATTAACAACTCCGAGGGTTTCTTCATCACTATGTTCATTAATCCAAGTTTCCTCGCCTTTTTCTATGCGTTTAAGCATGATGTCTATTTCTTCTTTACGTTCGTTGTATTCACGTCCGAACTTAATAATTAATAAGTATTTGATAGCATTAAAATCGGGTAGAGCTTTCTTCTTAGTTTTAACAAGTTTCTTCTTCGTCCCCGATGTTGTTTCTTCTATGATGGTTTGTATTTCCTCATACTCCATACCAACTGCTCTTTGGAACAGCGCATCCATGAGTTTATACTTAAGTTCATCATCACCATTGATAAATGCTTGATTTAATCTGGGATGAGCACGCTTTAATTTAATCAAAGTGTTCTCACTTAAATTCATGGCTTTTGCGATATCCTTTTGGATAATCCGCCTAGCAACCATGTCTTGAATACTTTTTATTCGTTCATCAAGTACTCCATCAGCCTCCCATTGCTGATATGTATCCAGTACCTTTGTGACATCGATTCCAACCTTTCAGGGTTCAGTAAATTTATCAAAAACTGAAGTTATCCAAGGGTTGAATACTACATATTTCTCTGCAAAAGAAAAGAAACCCTCGTATTTGAGAGTCTCTCACTTCTAGGCTTCATCTAAAGCCAGTATTCCACGCTAATTGTAGTATATGAAATATGTCAATTTTTGTCTACATGCCAGCGGCACAATAATCTAAGCAAAACCGTGCCTTTTAACGTTTTTTGCCATAGTACTTGAAACATACTTGACAACCACTTGAACAATACTTGTTTATACCTTGCCTTATAGTTGGCATTACTGTTCACAAGGATTATCGGTAGAAATGATAATGAAATGGTAAATTTTTATAAACTATTTTTTGGATAAGAGCAAATCGATTTTATCGACTATTTGATCATAAGTGATAATTTCGCAGTCCTTGTTGTTATACTTTACTACATTGAAATTCAACCTAATAAGTTTTTCATCAAGTTTGTGATTTTGAACTTCTTTAGTTAAATTCCCAATTAATAAAAATGACTTCACAAATACTTTTTCTGGATTTTTTTCTGCAGCAGATATCATATTTCTTTGCATGTTTGTTTGCTGAATCGAATTTGAGAACTCATCTGTTAATTCACATGTATTGTTGCGATAAGTGTTTTTCTTAAAAAGTTTAACATCTTCTCGTTTTAATTCAACAACATTTGAAAAATTAAATGTATCATTTAGCATTATATCAGCTCTATTGGTTGGGTACCCCTCAACATCAATGATAAACTGAAATTCTGCAGTTCCATTGGTTCCTGGCATAATTAGTGGTAAAAATCTTCTATATTTCTTTAAAACTCGTTCAATATTGTGCTCATTACCTGAAAAGGATGTTAACAGTTCGGATTTAAACTTCTCAAGTAGTTTGTGCCTTGTTTTTAGCTCAGTTCCAAAAACCAAATCTTCATCTAGTTCTAGAGTTTCGAAGACTTCTAAATACTGTTTCAATCTGGAATTCATATTTCCAATCCTAATGTAAGTTTTTGATGAATCATACTCAAAATCAAAACACTCGAATGAGATTTCTTCAAAAGTTCTTTTAGTAATACGTTCCATTATACCAGATTCAATATTGACAATTTCTCTTAATAAATCAGTGTGAAAAGGAAATTTTTTCTGAGATAGTCTCTGCACTAACTTCGGCTTGAACGATCCATCAACACCTTGTTGCAGCTCAACAATGGTTATTCCCACAAAGTATCTCTTCTCAATTTCTTTTTGTGATTTATCTTCAGTAATATATGGGTCTATTGATACATATGTGTCTTTATTTTTCGTAATATACGGCTGAGAACATCGATATACATTTGCGTTTATCTTTTTAAACTTGAATATTTCCATCCTCATACCTCATTGAATACTTTCCAGATATAATTAATAAATACTATTTTTGATTATGATACAAATTGTAGTGTTCCTGAATTTTGGAATAAACTTCTGCAACATCAAAATCATCATCATTAGAAATCTTTTGAAGTGTATTTTCCAATAGATTTTTTAATCTTTTAATTGAATAGTCCAACTCTAATATACCCACACTAGAATTCCAAGCTTCATCATCATTGAGTATATTTTCACTATTTATTTTAGCTTTGTGATTAGAGTGGTATAACTGAATAATTTCTTCTACAATACTATCTGGAAATTTTGGTATTAAGATATCTTCCCAGTAATTTTTTCCAAGACTTCCACCTTGTCCACCTACAGTAAAATGATCGTAAAATCCCCAATCTTTGTAAAATCTTAAAATGCATGAAACATATGCTGATAAGGAAATGTTAGAATGGTTTGGTGACAGTACTATACCATGAATATTCGTGATCCATTTTTCTCCAGTGTTTGTGAATAGCACACATTTTCCTACTGTTCCTTCAGCAGAAAACACAATATCTCCATCTCTTAAGGTTTGCAAATCGTTCTTATTACCCAAATATTCATAGTCTGCAACAGTTCCATAATCCGTAAAATTTGTGGGTTTTATTACTGTGTAAAAATTGGGTTTTGCATGATTTGAATAAACACTTTTTCCAATATTGGTGACCTGCAAATTCTGACCACGTTTCATCTTATAACCAAGCTGATCTAGTGTATTAAAACCAAATTCATACTCTCGAATGAGTGCTTTTTGATACTTTGCTTTTCTGCTATAATATGATGCATCAATTCTGTTAGCCTCAATCAACTCTTTAAAATGAGTTTTTGAAAACTCAACATCAAATGGATTTGCTCCATTTCTAACCAATTCATCAAGTATTATTTCTTTAATTTTCAAGTGATTTTGTTGGATTTTTTTCTCTTTTGAAACAATCATTTGAACAAGTTCTTCTACAATCTTTATTTTCAAATCCTTATTAAATGTAGGAAAGGGAACTAAACAATGTAAAAATTTTGTTCCTGCATGCCTAATCGTCGCACCTTTTGGAACTAGTGCATCGAGTTGCTTTTTAAACATTTTACTTTTTAAATATGCAAAAACATATAATTTATTCTTATCAATTGGTAGTCTATATAAAGCCCCGCAGGGCATGTAATTATTTAAATCCTCTGGGACTAAAACGCATTCACCGACATTGGAATCTTTTGATATCAGAAGGTCTCCAGCGCGCAATTTATAATCGATGAATGCCTTCATATTCATAGGAACTGCCCCCTCGCCATCAAGGATTGGAATGAATTTATCCGGTTGCAGTGCCTTAGCTTTAATAAAGTAATAATTTGATTTTGTCATATAACTTGCTGTTCCAACATCAAAACCATTATCAGATTTATCTAATCTCCTGCTTAGCAAATTAGAAAGAGGAAAATGCATCGCTTTACCTAATTCACTCTTATGCAAAACAGATGGCGATAACATTGAAGTGCCTGCTGTCAAATCTGTATATTTAATCATTTAATAACCACCTACTTTGCAAAAATATCATACAACGGTTGTTCTTGTGCTTTACACCAATCTCTAAACTCTCTAACAATTGTGGTAAACTCTTCATCTAACACTGGATTTCCATCATTATCAATTTCAACATCAAAAGTCTTATCATTTATTTTATAAATTGGATTGTAGTATTTAACGCGTTTGTTTGTACGAACTTCATAACCTATTTTTTCAATTTTCCTTGTAAATACATCGTAATTCAGCTTCTGCAGTTTTGACAAATCTTTTTTGTCTGGTTTATATGCAACAATTATAGTAGTATTTACACCAGTATCTGCAAATATATTTGATGGCAAATCAAATAGCGCTACAATTCGCATGTTTTTTAGCAGCCATTCGCGAGTTTTTTCCCATCTATCAATCGATGCAATTGAATTAGATAATACAATACCTATCCTTCCATTGGTGTCCAAAATTCTGTATGCATTTTCTAAAAATATTATTCCTGGGTCTATCCAATTGCCGCATCTAGAGATATTCCAAAGTTCATACATCTCAAGCAATTCTTTGTCTTTTGCAGTATTAGCTTCAATCTTTCTATCTTCTCCGAATGGTGGATTAGTCAGGACAATATCAAATTTTTTCAATTTTGTTTGATCTTTCCATTGATCCCAATTTCCATTTTTGTGAATTGAGGGTATAAGATTGACTAGTTCATTTCTATCATCAAATTTCCATGTAATAGAACCCCAATTAGGTTTATATTTTAATACAGCATTTCCATCACCATTCAGTAACATGTTTAATTGTGCTAACATAATCATATTTTCATCATTATCGCAACCATAGAAATTTCCATCATCAAGAGTACTCTTAGAGTTGACATATGAAACACTTAAGAAATCCGCAATCCCTGATGTTGGATCAATTATTCTATCATAGTTTCTCGGATTAATGATTTGAACAAGAAAGTCTATGATAGGGAGAGGTGTGAGAAACTGTCCTTTGTCCGCCTTAGAGAACTCACTGGCAAACTTGAAAAATACTATTTGATATAAATCACTTTTCTCTGATTTAATGAAAGAATAATTTTGAAATTGATCAACAATTGAACTAATAATTTTAATATGCTCTTCTTTTTCCCAAACTATCGTTTCAGAATCCATTTTTTTTAGTATATAATGATATTTTTCAGAAGCTTCATTATATAACTTTCTCATTCTTCCTATAAAATCTTGTATAGTATCATCGTTAAGCGACACAAAATTTTTTTCTTTATTTGTAATGTAAAAAAGTAAATCAAACTTATCCTTTTCTTCTTGTGTTTCGTAAAATTCTAGATACTTCGCCTTTTTTTCAGCGTTGCGTTTTTCATCAAATATCTTTAATGCCATTGTCTGAATAAGAATCTCGTATCCCCGTTGATTCTTCATGCTGACACTATCCATTACTTTTAATATGTTAGAGATACCTTCCGATAGTTGTTTGCTGTAACTACCAGTAATAATCTCCAAATCATCAATGGTTCTATGGGCAACATCAATCTGTAAATTACCAATTCTTTTGATAATGTGCTCAAAAGACGGTATTTTGTAATAACCGTCAGGTATATCAAGGGATAAATCCTTTGTAGTTGATTCATCTCCTTTTACGTTTAGTGAATCATCAAAACGTAAATAGTAATTGTTTATTTTTTTAAACAGAAAGAGTTTTTCTGCATCATAAAGGAAGCCCACTGCAAAATCATTTTCTACTTCTTTTAGCGCTGGTTTTAATTGGACATTATAAACAGTTTCAACATTTTTACTATTTTCGTTCTTGAATTCAATAACTGCAATCAAATGTTTTCTTAACCAGTCAAGTGCTGTTTGGTCTTGATTTTCATGCCACGCTTTGTACTTAATAAACCAGTCCGTTGAATCAAAAATAGCAGCATCCATTTTGATAGGCTTCGATTCTTTGTTCCCCTTTGGAAATTGAACCTCTGAACCTATAAAATCTCTATTAAACATCCCTGAGTGTATAAGTGAATAAATAAATTGCCATTTATAATACTCTTCGTTGGGTTCATTTTTTGCATTTGCAATCTTATACGATTTTCCAGTAGTAAGATGTACTGGTATAATAGCCGTGAAGTCTTTCTTACCCTTAAAAAGTAAATCAAACTCCATTTTCTTCATCGAAAACAGGTTACTCATATTCTTATCCTCCTAATTATTCAGAACTCTCTTCATACCAATTATACTTGTATCATATGGATTTGTCAATCTTATAATCTAGGCAAAAATTTACAGATCTGATAATCTGTTTATATCCTTTTTCTATTCATAGTTTTTCCATTTTATTGAGATATCATCTATAATTTTATACACTCTACTTCGAGACATGTTGATAAGGTGCATAAAATCAATAATTCGTGTTTCATGTAGCAAAAATAGGAATGTCAACCTATTTATATGATCAAGTGAATTATAGAAATCTTTAGCACGTTTTAGTAATTTTTGATTATTTTCTATATTTTTTTCTATGTACACTATCTTATCCAACCAATACAACAACTCACTATCACCAGATGAACGTGAACCAACGGAGCCAATCCGATCATAAGATACCCCTTTGTATCCGATGAGCTTCATATTATAGAACTCTAGTTTTTCTTGGAGTTCTTTTTCTTTTCTCATAGCTCTTCTAACATCATCAATCCATTTATAGAAGGGTTCGTTTAATCCACGATTCGAACGATTCATTGGTTATTTTCCTCCTGTGTTCAAATTGCTTTAAGTTTGTTTGAACTGATTCCCTCATGAATGCGAACTTATCCTCAATCGGTGGATTAGGGTTCTTAGAATACTTAACCACATAATTAACTGCCGATAAGACATCCTCAAATCCATGCCCATGGATAAGGTCTTCAAATAATATGTTGTATTTAATGATATCTAGTGATGACTCATCGATGTATTTGTTTTTGATTAAAGAATTGGTTATAAAATGTAATTTAGGGAGGCCGTACGGCCCTTTATCTTCTTTATCCTTTTTATCAATTCTTCTTTCTTTTTTCTTTTCTTTTTCTTTTTGTGTACTTTTGTCGACATTAACTCGGTTATTGTCTGCATTAACTTGATTATTGCTACCAATAATGCCGTTTGTGTTATCAATAACCTCATTATTGTCTACATTAATGTTTTTTGATGTTTTGTTAAAAATACTGAGTTCCAACATCGTATTTTCATCGAGTAACCAATATTTATCTTGGCCGGTATTCTTTCTTCTTCTGGTAGATAGAATAAACTGTTTTTGAATCGATTTTGATGTGATCACATCTTCTTTTAATAGATCATAATTAAATAAACCTACTTTCCCACAATAGACAATTATCTCTTCGATGTCGATTGGGTTAGGAGTCCAGTTAGCTCCTATACTCTTCATAAGTGTCCTGGCTAATGAAGGGATGGATTTTTCCAAATAATATCCATTAGCGTAAATCATCGAGAGCAACCTAATATAGATGATTTCACCTAAATAACCAAATGCGAGATTGAGATCCTGTATCTTTTCATCTTCAAAAATATTCACGTCAAGAGGAAAGTATTGTAAGCCTTGTTTGAATGGTCGTGCCATAAGTTATTCCTTTCCCTAGGTATAGTTAAAAACCGCCCAATAAGGGCTTTTACTAAATGACACTTGTAAGCCACTTCACGCATACTTGATACACTGTTCGCAGTATCTTGTTGTGTTGTTCACATTACTGTTCACAAGCATTATCGGTAAGTGTGAAGCAGCTGACAGTTGTCCTTACTTCATGTTGCGCTGTATGAATTCATCTAAGTGTTCTTGAGTCACTCGCCATTGGTTCCCAACCTTGAAAGCTTTGATTTTCTTGGTCTTGATATACTTTAAAAGTGTCGGTCTCTTGACCTGAAGTATCTCTTGAAGCTCATTTACGCTATAGACATTCTCATTTTTCTTTCCGTTGTTTGTTTCCATCGTATTCTTTTAGGATCCTTTCGATGAATGTAATTCCGCCTTTATAGACGTATGTTTTGGTTGATTTGATAACAGTTCCACCCGATACCACTTTTGCTTCAACAACTCTGAAATACTTCTTATCACAAAAGTCTTGAAACGGTATGTTCTGCTCATCTAAAACATGTGCAGTTCTTAGAATCTTTAGTAGGACGTCACGACCGATATTTTTGAAGCGAATCACTTCATGAACCATATCTAGATCCACACAACTCGTCGTGCCTAATAAGTTATCAATAGCTTTAATCTTTGGAGTATTCATTTTGAGTGTGGTCTCTAGGACGTTTGCTCTTACTTTCAATTCTTGAAACTCATCCAGGAACTCGATTACCTTATCTGGATTCTCAAAATCCTCTATCTGATAGATGCCATAACGGATGAGCTGAGGTAATACAGTTCGATACAACCAATCACCAATCACTTCTGCGTCTTTGCGCTTGGATTGGAAGAATATGGTGGATAGGTGATCTGCGGTAACAAAGAACATATTTTGATGTGTTTTATCGTGGGGAACGCTCACAAGTTTTATACTGGTGTCGTTCAATTTGGTCCGGACTTCTGATACGCTTTTAATCTCAAACATGCGACAGAGATCCTTCAGGTTGAAGCAAGGTTCATCATCCACTATCGTGGCACGAACTTTGCCATAGGCATTGTGTTCAAACTCTCTAATCATAGGTTTTCCCTTCACTTTTTCTTTTTGGTAGTTTGGAATAGTGCTGTGCTTATCTGCCACTCAAGATGATTCTTTGCTTTGCTCAATCGGTGAGCATAAATCTTCGTGGTAGATATGTCTTTATGGCGCATTAATTGCTGTGCTGCATCTAAATCTCCACCCAAATCCAGCGCTAAAGAAGCTGCTGTATGCCTAAGGCTATGGGCAGAATACTTGGGATCATCGATCCCGATATCTCTGAGCATTTCTTTAACCACCATACTAATCATTCGTGTTCTTAGTCTTGTTCCCTGGTAGGGTTTCGTATGATTAATGAAGAGTGGTTTATATTCATCTTGTCGCTCGATCAAATATTCCTCAATCAAGCCATACACTTCTGGAGAGAGTTTGACATACGCATCCTTCTCATCGTGACCTTTACCCATGATGTATAACACCTTGGTTTCATCCACGAAGCTGATATCATCCACATCTGCTCTTTCCACTTCAATCGTTCTTAATCCGGTTGTTAATAATAGTGCGATCAGAGCATGATCTCTTTTTCCAATGATGCTCTTACTCGCATAGCGTTTAGCTCTGTTTAATAGTTTAATAGCCGCTTCAAGAGATAATGATTCTCTCTTAAAGTCGGATTCAATCTTCATACCTTTTACACCTTCAGCTGCATTGGGTCCAAATCCTTCAATGTAGTACCATCGATAAAATCCCCTTATGACTACAATGTGTTTTTGAACGGATGCAGCTCTTAGCCTGGACTTTAGTTGTTCACGATAAGCCATGACATCTTGCCTGGTTGGTAGGTTAGGCAAGCCATCAACGAACTCAGCGAACTGGGCAAGCATCTTCCCGTAGGAACGCTTGGTGTTTTCTTTGATATCGAATCTTTGGATATAAATATCGATAATCTCTCGAAAAAAGCCCTTGTCGTCCATTTTTATCCTTTCAATGGTTTGTTATTTTAGTAATGAGTTGTATAATCGGAATTGTAGAAGGGCGGTCGCTTTTCTACTGGCCAGGTTTGTACCCCAAATACAAGCTTGGCGTCTTTTTTTACTTCATCCGATTGAATTCGTTGTGTTTCTTTACATGTTCACTCTCGAGCTCTAGAAATTTGATCGCATCGATCTGCAGGACTCTGATGAGTTCTAATACGAGTGGTATCGGTAGTTTCTGACCCCTTCGGCCACTCTCTATTTGGTAATAGTAATAATGAGAGAGATTTAACATTCTGGATACTTCCTCCACGGATAAACCCAGATTGTTTCTGTGTTCAATAAGATAAAACCTTGGTAGCGGTGTGGCTCGGTCGCGATTCTGAACTTTCCCTGTTCCGTTGACAGGCATGTACTTTCCTCCTTTCATCAAATTCGATGGTGCCTTGATTATATGAGAAAGCAATCTATCAAAAAATAACTTGGAGAAGGGAAATCACAACAGCAACAAAAAGAGTTTTCAAATAGCAGAAAACCCTCATTTTTACGATTAAATTGATAGTTAATGTCATCAGTAACATTGACTTGTAAACATTTGTTGTGGTATCATTCTTGCGAAAATATACGAATGTGAAGAGGTGACCTCCATGGTTAAATTAAACACCGAAGATGATTTTAATAATTTGTTCATCTGTGAGAATCTAAAGCGTCTACGTATCTCACACAATTTATCAACAACCCAAGTAGCTAGCGTCATAAAAAAATCCCGCCAAGGCTATCTCAATTACGAGAACGGCTCCAGGGAGATTGGAATACACGATTTAATTAAGCTTTCTCAGTTCTATGGTGTTTCGATTGATCACATAACCGGTAATCCATTCTCAAACAGAATCAATAACACCCTCGCATTCAGAACCTACGAGATGGTAGATAATGAGCTCAAGCAAGTCCTACCTTATAATATCAATGCAGAAAATGATGATGTCATTCTGGTGAGATATAACGAGCAAAAAATAGACTTCTTCTGGCGTACGCAAACCTATCACAAGAATCAAGTGATGCTCTTTTCATACTATAACCGGCACTATGTCTCTAAGATATTTTACAACATAGATGGCGGAGGTTGTTTCTTTATTCTTGATGAAATGTTTAACTTTACAAAAGCACAGTCAGAAAACCTTATTATACACGGTATTCATGCAGGTACAATTTCAAAGAATTTTCATATTCCTAACTTCTTATAAACCTTACAATACGTTTGTGCCACTGGCATGTAGTTTTAAATTTTCATTAGTGATAAACTACTGTTGGTAGGTTAGGCAGCGTCACAAACTCAGTGCTCATTAGGCACGCACTTTCCCTAGGGATTGCTATGGCAATTCCTTTTTTTTCTTTTTATCCTTTAGAAAGGATACCAATGAATAAGACTACGATCGTTACCGATCAAATGAAATACGATTACTCAGTTAGGATAGCTTTTAACCTTTATATGGAAAAGCTTCTCACTGAAAGTGAATACAAAGAAATCCTATCCAGATTGAAACAACAATACAACATAACCTTTATTACATCAGAAAGCAATGAAATAGTTGAGAATTGACTTGCTATTCATTGCTTTTAGAGTGATGTATATGTACTAACCAAGGAGGTAAAAATAATGCAAAACAAACAAGTCAGAGTCATACAACCAAAACCTGTGTTCGATTTATCAGGAACCATCCCCAAGAACCTCAAAAAGCGCGTGTGTGCCTACGTTCGAGTGTCCACCGATAATGAGGAACAGAAAACGAGTTACATCGCTCAAACCGACGAATACACCGAAAGGATTCAAAATAACCCTGAATGGACATTCTGTGGTATCTATGCAGACGAGGGCATCAGCGGAACTTCCACCAAGCACAGAAAACAGTTCAATAATATGATGGATGCTGCAAAGCGTGGTGAAATCGATTTGATCATGACGAAGTCAATCTCACGATTCGCTAGAAATACAGTTGATTGCTTAAACTACATCAGAGAGATGAGAGCAATCAATGTTGAGATCTTCTTTGAAAAAGAAAACATCTACTCCTCAGATCCAAAAGTGGACTTCTTATTAACCATCATGTCATCCATCGCCCAAGAGGAAGCAAGAAACGTGAGCGAGAACGTCAAATGGAATGTTCAAAAGCGTTTCAACAATAGCGTTCCAATTGTGAATCACAATCGGTTCTTAGGTTATACCAAAGACAAACGAGGTGGTAACCTAATCGTTGTTCCTGAAGAAGCTAAAATCGTCCGTGAAATCTTCCAAATGTATGTGAGTGGCATCGGTCCGATGAAGATTGCTAAACATATGGAATCCATAGGAGCAACTACAGGTGCTGGTGCAACCAAATGGAGTATGTCCACAGTCGCAGTTATTCTTAAGAACGAAAAATACATCGGCGATTTGGTTCAACAGAAAACACTGACGGTTGATTACCTTTCACATAAGAAAGTGAAGAATAAAGAACTCGCTCCAATGTATCATACCGAGAATGCACACGAAGCAATCATCGATAGAGAGACTTTTCTCCTTGCTCAAAGGATCAGAGAGGATCGAAGCAAGGTGAAAGTTGGTAAGGATAAGAACCTGGCCAAATACAATGTCACTTATCCATTCTCAGCATTTATCGTTTGTTCTGAATGTGGACGAACCTTGAAAAGACGCTATTGGAATTACGGTACACCAGCTCAAAGAGTTATGCAACAATGTGGTGGTTACATCGACGGTAAAGCCCACTGTAAGGCTAAAGCTACTTACCAAGAGATGATTGAAGGTGCGACTGTGAAAATGCTCAACGAGGTGTTTTTACAGGAAAAGGATATCATCCCAAACATACAGAAAATCATCAAGTCGACCATTCGAGTTAGCGATGTTGAAATCAAGATTCAAAAGCTTCAAACACAAGGCGATGAGCTTGAAAGAATGATATCAAACCTAATTGATGTTCAAGTGAAGAATCCTAATCTTTCCCAGGAGGATTTCAACAGCAAATACCAATCACTGACCTTGCAGCTTCACAATAACAAAACCGAGATCAGAAAACTTGAAGGTGAGTACTTAACGAACTACGATACGCGATCAAGACTTGCAAAGATAGAAACCACACTCAACAATTTACTAGAACCAATCCAGGAAGTTGATAGTGATACATTACGTTCATTCATTTACAAGATCATCTCAGTGACACCTGAAAACATTGTCTTCTGTGTAGCAGGAACCAAGAATTATACCGATAAAGAATTCTCAGAAAATAGACATACTTTTGAAGCACTAAAACCTTTAGCAACAGGTACTTATCATAACGAAAAGTACGGTAAAATTATGAATTACAAAGTCGTTATTATCTAATTTTTTTTGAAGCAAAATATGTTGCGAAGATGAATAAAATCTGACTCATCGAAAAAAAGCCATCGAAACCTATGAAGGTCATCTGATGGCTTTTATTGACAAGAATGTCAAGCATTGTGTATTTCGGAACTTTCATTACCAGTGTTTAGATTGCTATGTGTAGATAAGCAGTTATCAGTCTTTATGCATTTTAACTGTATTTAACTTTTCTGATATCAAATCAATGTAGTTTTTGTATAATTCATTGACGATTTGATTCCACGATAGATATAGATCTCTGTAAGCATTATTACATATTTCCCTGTGTGATATAGCTTTACTAAATATGTCAATTATTTTTTCTGCATACATTTCAGGTGCATTGCTTGAGAGGTATCCATTTACTCCATCACAAATAGTGCTAGCTGTTACTGCTTTTTCTATAAATAAGGTAGGTGTATGCTGACTAGCTGCTTCAACCTGAACCAATGATGAAGCATCATATAATGATGGCAATAAGAAAAGGTCTGCTACTTTGTAGTAAGATGATAATTCAATTCGATCTTTAATACGACCTGTAAATATTGTGTTCTCATTAAGATTATTTAAAGTGACTCTTTTCTTCATAAAACCTTCATGTATTCCAGATCCAACAAAGATCATTTTAAATTTGAACTCTCTTTTCTTAAGAATCGTCAAAGAATCGATTAAAAAATCTACATTTTTGATTTTGTCTAAGCGGCCAACATATAAAAGCACTTTATCCTCATGCTGAATGTGATGCATCTTTCTCAAATCATTAGCCATCTGTTCATCTTCCAAGGGCAATAAGTCAGTCCCATTGCGGATGACTATAGGAAGACTTTTCGCACCATACTCGTAAAATACTCTTGCAATTTCATCGTTTACTGCAATGAGTCGATCGCATCTGTTTAATCTCCTCATCAATTCACCGATTGCGAGTTCACTGATAAATGCATTTTTACTACGCTCGTAGAAATCTTTTTTATACTGACTGTGCAATGTTGCGATAAGTGGAATATTATGCCTTTTTGCATAATTAATCCCATAATTACCTACTGAAAATGGACTGTGAATATGTATGATATCAAATTTTATTGCTTTCATGCTCTTTTCAAAAAAAGTATCAAAACTTGGAAACGAAAGCCTGTAATCCATCAGTGGCAATTTTATAGACTTTGTCCGTATAACCTTATATGCAAATTTATCAATGTTCTCTATTTCTCCATAATTAGGTGAAAAAACATAGACATCTGCGGTCAAAGATAGCTTTTTTGCATAGTTATCAACGACATTGACCACTCCATCAATCATTGGAAAAAATACATCTGTAAAAATTCCTATTACTAATCTTTGCTTCATATTCACCTGCTTCATCATATCTAAACTCGAATGTTTAAACCAATTGTCGATTCAAGCATTTCAACAACAGCTTTCATTCACTTTTTTTGTCTTTGAAATAATTCATGACATCGTCATATCCATAATGATAAATTCTTCTTGAGTGCATAGATGTAAAATCAAGTATTTTACCTAAACTTTTTGTTGATCGTATATCATGTATTCTAACATTCTTATACTTCTTTTTTTTCGATCGCAATGAGGATAATGCTGAAACAGTGACACAGATGATTTCATCACAACCGATATCAATTAGTGGTTGAACTGGGGTGTTATCGAAATACCCTCCATCCCTATATTTTTTATTGTTAGTGATAACAGGTGGAAACACTATGGGTATTGAGCACGAGGCAACAAGCGTATTGATTTGCATATTTTTATCTAGCTCTTTAAGTGGTACATACGATACTTGTGATTCTCTATGAACGTAATGCTTAATGGTAGACTTCAACAAGTCAGTAAATCCTTTATCAGTATCACCGGTTTCAGAGACTGCAATATAGATATCTTTATTTGTCAATAGTTCAAAATTCAAATACTCATTTAAATACTCATTCAACTTATTAATTGATAACAAACCATTATCAATTAATCTTAATCTCTCGTTCTTGATGGTCTTTATAATTGCAGTTTTTTCTCCCAGTGGCGCTTCTGGAACGTTGAACCAAATATCCATTGCTAAATCAAGTGAACCAATGGCTGCAAAAGTAACATTAACCGCTCCAATCGAAGCTCCAGAAAACGCACTCGCTTTTTGTAAAATGCCCAGTTCTTCAAGCGCTTTTAGCGCACCGATTTGATATGCTCCTCTTGCGCCTCCACCAGATAAACAAATTCCTAATTTATTCACATTTTTTTCCTTTCACAAACAATAGGTTTTCATCTCAAAATCTATACAACTTCTTGCGAGTTTGTTTATCAAAATGGATTGAAGTAATCAATAATTGAAGTCAGTATAGCTATTAAATATTAGTGCTGATCCCACTAAAAATTGTACGATTGATCTATAATCCGCCGTCGATCTACTGGTCAATTCATTACAAGGTGTTATTAAATGTGACAAGATTATATATAATCTCAGTCATTTCGTCAACGGATTCAGACTTTGAATTTTTAATCCATTCAACCACAACAGAAAACAGTGCACCTTCAAAAAACCGTGCTTTATATTTATCTTCCTTTTCAATTTCAAATACTTTTTTCAATAATTTTGAAATTTCAGCTTCAAAGGACTGGAAGATAAGATATTCTAGGCTGTTGGTGATGAGTACTTCGAATAAATCGGAATACTCATTGAAAACTATGACCATTTTCTTAATCGAATGGAAAATTGGATTGTCATTATTCATGTCCGTTTCAAGATCCAACATTAAACATTCATATATTTTTCGTCCTTGATCGAGCAATATATCTTCTTTCGAATCAAAGTTGCGGTAAAATGTCGGTCTTGCAACACCTGCTTCTTTTGTAATATCATCAATAGATATCTTTCTAAAAGCATTTTTTTTAAGTAAGAACATGAGTGCATTATATATCCACTCTTTGCTTCTAGTAACCTGTATGTTTTCTTTCATCAATTTTTCCTACCTACCTCTAAATGATCACCAATAAAAATCCCAATGCCTATCACGTCAGGACCGACATGTGCACCAACCACCGGAGTCGACGGTGATTCATACAGGTTTTCTAATCCGAGATTTTCTTTAATCATACTAACGAAATGAGCTTTCAGGTTAGGGTTCGCTGTATAGATTAAATATGCCTGATATGGACGATGATCGACATATTCTTCGACCAACGATGTGATTGAAGATAGGACGGATTTGATGGTTCGTTTGTTGCCAATTGAAACGATTTCCCCAGATTCTTGCACCTGTAACACCGGTTTGATATCTAAAAGTTTGCCTATGTAGCCCTTCGCATTGCTCAAGCGTCCATTTTTAACCAGATAGGTTAAAGAGTTTACTGCAAAATAGATGGTGTTCAAATGTCTCATGTCACTGAGTTTGTTTTCGATTTCTTCTAATGAAAAATCTTTGTCGATCATCTTTTTAGCTTCCAAAGCGAAAATACCTTCCGAAAAGCAGACCGTCTTCGTATCAAAGACCTTAATCTTTATTTTCCCTTCGAACTCCTTAGCAGCCATGATGCATGAGTTATAAGTTCCGCTCATCTTAGCCGATATGGTCACTACAAAAATCTCTTCAACACCTTCATCTAAGAATTTTTGAAAGATGTTCATCACATCGCCAACAGATGGTTGGCTGGTCTTTGGTAATAGTTCTTTATCGTTTTTAAGCATATCATAAAATTGATCTGCCTTTAGTGTTAATCCGTCCTCATACTCTTGACCTTTGATATTGATCTTAATACGCAATATCTCAATGCCATGTTCAAATGGATAATAATCTAATCCGCCTGTTGAAGTGTCAATCACGATTCTTTTTCTCATGGTTTCTCTACCTTTCTACTGCGATTCTTAATGATTCGATGACCACCAGTTTTATTCATCAGCAAACTGGATAATTCTTCAATCGTCTCGACAATGTAATCGGGATTTGAGTTTGCCAGAGCGTTTTTCGTCTCAAATCCCCATGTCACCGCGATCACTTCGATGGGAATTGATCGGCAAGCCAAGACATCTCGAATTTCATCACCGACGTAAATGGCGTCCTCGGGATCATATCCATGTTTTCGAAGCAGTTTCTTAATCTTGCGTTTTTTTCCTTTCATGCTAGCCTTCCCCTCAATGAAGGAGAATGTGTTGATATCATTATTTGATAATATTTTATTGATATTTGAAACACTATTTGAAGAAACGATGGCTAATTTAACCTTGCTTTCATTCAGGTTCACTAAGAGCTCTTTCATTCCTGAGATGATCGTGCAATCATCGACAAATTCAGATGCAATATCACGCGATTCTCTGTACAATTTAGGCAATTTATATATCGGAACACCTAAATCGAACAACCGCTTTAAACCTGGCTTCGTTTTTAATTCTCGAATTCCATCTTTGGATAGTTGTTTTAGTTTGTATCGTTTTGAAATTCGTTCATATATGAGTTCAGACTGATCGACATTGTTGCTCAAAGTTCCATCCAAATCAAAGATAATTATTTTTTTCACTGATTGCATCCCTCCTTCATGATATCCTACTATGCACGATCCTTAAACTGGAATATCTTTTTTTGTAAACCAAAGCGTGCCTACTGTAAAGCACATCGCTGAAATGAGTAACAGAATTGCAAAGTGCATGATGTAGGTGGATGACCCATCCAAGATTGAGGTCGTATTGAACAGCGTGATCATCGTGATGTTATTAAAGTATCCCATGGGCTCGATACCAATCCCCATGTTCATGAAGAGATCAGAACCAAACAACCCTAATATTTTAGATATGAAAAATACTAACGCTACACCTCCACCTAAAGAGATCGAATGCTTCGTATAGTTGAAAACCGCAGAAAACATGAACGTAATCGATCCCATGGCAACCGTGAATATGAATAGACCTAGGTTGAGCAACAGAACGTGGTCAATCGCTAATGAATTTTCGATGGTTAATGCTAAGATAACATCCACGATGGTTGTTAAGATAAACATCGCTACTAAAGACATGATGAAAAAGAACATTTGCGTGAACGCTATCTTGGATCGCTTGATCGAAGTGGATAAAACAAACGCCATGGATCCTCGATCAATTTGACTGGCAAACAATTTATTCCCAACTATAACCGTGTAGACCAAGGGCATCAGCACCGACACAACAGGATAAAAAATTGAGCTAACCAGAACATTTGAATCCATCGATGCAATGCCTGTCAAGATGTCAGGATTCAAACCGATCGCAGTAAAGAGTCCGTCGAGTGACAGCCCTGCGGATTCTAAGGCGATGATATATGGGATCAATATGTTTGGGTCTGCATCACCTGAAACCGTGACTAACCCCATAGCAAATTTGATAACGACGTAAAGCAAAATCAATGTCAGGGTTGTTGCTGTCCAAAGACCCCAATTCGCTTTGATGGATTGTTTCAATAATGGTATACTGATCATTTTTCGTTGTCCTCACTTATTTTTTTTAAAAAATACTTTTTGAGCGTGTATTTTACTTCTTTGATATATTTTAAATTGAATTGCGCTAATACCTTCATAAATTCGTTTACTTGAGCGTCTTTGATGTCGACGGTTACTTGCATATATTTATCATTTTTTGACGTTATGTAGAGATTCAAATTCACATAATTTTGATAATCTCTTTCGTCTTCAAATCCAACTTTGTATGTCTTTACTTCGTTGTGACGAATCTTTTTCATATCCACGATATCTAATACTTTCCCGTTATGCAAAAGTGCGACACGATCACATGTTTTTTCTACCTCTTCAAACACATGACTGCTCATAAATATGGTAGCACCTCTCTGTCTTGCCTCCATCAATACATCTACGAATGTTTCTCGCATGAGTGGATCAAGTCCGGTTGAAGGCTCATCCAGGATTAAAATATCCGGTTCAGCCATAAACGCTTGTACGATGGCCGTTTTTTGCTTCATGCCTTTGCTCATATGCTTTAGATTTGCTGTGGTGTCTAGCTTAAATTTATTGATTAAATACTTGGCGTATTCCATGGTTTTTAATCCCATCATTTCTGCTTGACTCTTCAAGAACGCATCCCCATCACCTATGTCGGGAAAAGCTATTTCGCCTGGCACATATCCAATATGTCTCATGATTTGAGTTGTGTCATAGTTCACCTCATGATCCATTATGTAGACACTTCCGCTATCCGGTCTGATAAAACCCATCATGTTTCTGATCGTTGTTGTTTTACCACTTCCGTTAGTTCCAACAAAACCAAAGATTTCACCTTTTTTCACTTCAAGATCGATGTTGAAAATACCTCGTGATAATCCATAATCTTTTGTCAGGTTTCTAATTTCAATCATGCTCATAGGAATGACTCAACCTCGCTATCTTTATAGTAATTTAGGAAATAGTCTTCGAGCGTAAATTGTGACTCTGAAAAATATTTCACCTGATTGTCAGAGACTTCCTTAATCAAACGATTTATCTCTTTATCGTTGATTGCTACTCTCACCTTCTTTTTAGTTTTATCGCTATAGATAATGTTCAAATCCGATTTCATAAATTGCTCATATCCTTTATCTTCCAAAAACTCAATTTTAAAGACTTTGTTTTCGTTATTTCTGATGATATCAGTCTCAATCGTTGAAATGATTTTACCTTCCTTGATAATCGACAATCGATCACAACAGGCATCCACTTCCTCAAATATATGAGTTGAAAGAAGGATTGTTTTCCCTCTTTTCTTCTCGGTTTTGATTAACTCGATAAATTTATTTTGCATGATAGGATCTAAGCCGCTGGTTGGTTCATCGAGTATCAAAATTTTGGGATCCGACATGAAGGCTGATACAATTGCCAGCTTTCTCTTATCCCCTATGGACATCTTTTTCATGCTCTGATTTGGATTCAATTCAAATAAATCCAGTAAGTAAGTAACCCTAGACTCTTCTGCATGCCGCATTTTTTTCATCATATCGATGAACTCAAGTCCACTCAGTCCGTCTGGTAGTGCAACCTCACCAGGAATATAACCGACTTCGCCCAATATCGAAGAGTAATCTTTCCAACAATCATTGCTGTTAATGGATACAGTTCCTTTATCGGGTTGAGAAAAACCCATGAGCATTCTTATTGTCGTGGTTTTCCCCGCACCATTGGGACCAAGAAAACCGAATACTTCACCCTCTTTAACTTCAAAGGATATATCAAAAACCCCCCGATTATATCCGAAATCTTTTGTCAGATTTTTCACTTCTATCATAAGCATATTCTCCTATCGTCATATTATTATCTGAACACAACTGGATGTTGTCATATCATTAATTTCAATTATAGCACTGACATGTTACATTTGCAACACTTTATACAATTGTTACATTTTTTGCCGTTTTTTTTATTGTATACTTGAATTTTTAAGTACTTTTTCAAGAAAAATATGTTGCGTAAGACAACCATTCAGACAAAAAAGGCCATTTTTTAACAAAAAATATGTTCCCACAATGGACGAAATTTGCACATATAGACAAAAAAAGCCATCGGATACCTATGAAGGTCATCTGATGGCTGATTTTTATAAATTTGAGTTAAAAATAGAGTGTTGTCAAGTATGTGTCAAGTATATAACAAGTGTTATTTTAATGAAAGCAACGTGATAGACTCTACATGTTGTGTTTGTGAAAACATATCGACTGCTTGAACTAAGTTAACCTTATAATTTTTCGCTAAAGTTTTAATATCTCGAACTTGTGTTTTTGGTTCACATGATATATAGATGATCTTTTTGGGCTTAACTTTTATGATTATATCCAAAAACTCCTTAGATGTGCCATCTCTCGTTGGATCCATGATTAAAACATCGACTTTTTCTTGATAGTGTCTCAGAAATGATGATACATCATCATGGATACATGTTAGATTTGTCACTTGATTGACTCTCTTATTGTTTAAAGCATCTAGATGTGATGCTTGATTGGTTTCTATAGCAATCACATGTTTTGCACGTTTTGCAGCTAAAAGTGAGATTGTTCCAATCCCTGAATAAGTATCTAGTACCACATCTGTTTTTTTGATATTTGCTTGATCTAATGCAACCTGATAGAGTTTAACCATCTGCACTGGATTGACTTGGAAAAAGGATTTAGAGGATAGTCTAAATGTCATGTCATCAATTTTGTCTTCGATATATCCTTTGCCATAAACAACCTTTTCATCATCAAGAAGTACAAGATGTGTCTTCTTGTTATGTATATTTTGAACGACAGTTTCAACTTGATGATGTTTTTTAATTAAATCTTGTGCAATCTTTTTTGCATTCGGTAATAAATGACCTTGAGTCACTATGGTTACAAGCATCTTTTGATAGTGATATGATTTTCGAATTAATACATGTTTAACAATACCTTTACCTGAATCAATATCATATGCAGGAATTTTATAGGTATTAAATAAAATTTCAAGTGTCTCTAAAACCTGATTTGCATCTTGATCCTGAATAAAACATCTTGTAAATGGAATAACTTTTTTAGAGCCTTCTTGATATAAACCTAATCTGAGTTTAAGTTTGTGTATTGTTGCACTTGCAACAATTTTATGACGATAATATAAAGGTTCCTCATTTTTGATTATCGGTAAAAAAGTTGATCCTAATTTTTCTTGCTCATAAAGATTTTTAACGTGGGATTCTTTGAGTTTGAGTTGAGCATCATAGCTCATATGCAAATAGTCACAACCCCCGCAAGCATAAAAAATAGGACAAATGACCTTAACTCGATCTGGTGATGCCTTGATGATATCAGAAGCTTCAATTTTGGTATGAGAAGCATCTTTAATCTTAAAAGTCTCACCAGGTAATACATACCGATACTCTTTATTGTTATCTGCAATTGCAACAGTTAAATCTTTCATTTTTAAACAAGTAATTTCCATAGACACCTCTTAAATATTATATCATGTAAAAAGAAAAGGGCATGTGCCCTTGATGAAAATATTGCTTAATTCTTAACTTTTCCTTTTTCGATTTTATAGAGTTCTTCTACTGCAAAATGAAGCTTTGTAACCACGTTTTTCTTGTTTAAAGGGTAGATATAATAGGTATCATTTAAGGTTGATAAATCAATACAATCCCCTTTTTTCCCTAAATAATTATATTCGATATGAAGTGAATATAAAGATAAGGGTTCCTTAACTAAGTTCAAAGGTTTTCCAAGTTCATCACCTGTAAGAACAAATCCTTGATTGTTATGAATGAGTTTCCCATTTCCAAGCGGGATATAGCCTTGACTATTGGGCAGAGTTTCAATATAAACTTCATCTTCAAAATAGTACTTTCCAGACAAAATCTCATCTTTGACCCAAGCTCTTTCAAACTCATACCAATCAGGAATATGACTAAATTCAGTAACCCCTTGTTCAGCGTGTAGTTCTCCATAAACGTCCATATGATAGGTTTTACCGCAAGAATCACACCAAATTTTATCTAAATCAGAATTCATTTGATGTTCAGTCTTGCAACTTGGACATTGATATAAAACTTGATGCAGTCCTTTTGCACGATGTTTAAAATCAATCTTGATTTGATTGTCTTTTTGCCACTGATATTCATCATAGATGAATGCTTGATTGATTCTTCTATTGATTTCATCAACAGAAAGAAAGTTTATTTCATCTTTGGTGATGATTTGTGTCATATCTGCAGCAAGTGGTACTCTTCTCATGGATAGATTCCATACAGGTTGCGTTAAGTAGTCACCATGCATATTTAAGACAACAACTGGATGCTTTAATACCTTCACCATTTTTCCAAGTGATTCAGGCAAAATGGCTGTTGTTCCACACAGTGAATATCTTGCTTCAGGATATATGGCAACGATATATTTAAGTTCTTCTAAAGCATATTTGATTTGTTTAAATAGTTTTATGTCATTGGTAAATTTTCGTTTACAAATGCCACCTACATTTCTGAGTAACCACTCTCGACCAATAAAACCATCGATTGCAACAATATAATTCGCGCGATTTGGAAAAATGGCAGCGGTTGTGACTTTAAAATCGATGAAAGCGTGATGTGTACAAAGTAATATATAAGGGGGCTTTAAGCCTTTCATACTCACTTTATTAATTTTAAGTTTTCGTTTCCAAACCGAGGGAAAGCTTAACAAATAAGCTAATGGTGTTAAAAAAAACTTTTCCTTCAAAGGTTTTTTATCTAAATCAAATCGCTTAATTTGGTCCATGTCATGTCACCTTTTCTATACTCTCATATTCATCATATCAAATATTTTATGACTCTAAATAAATGGTTCGATCTTTTCCTGTTTTTTTAGCCTGATACATCGCTTGATCCGCGCGATGAATCGCATCGGTTAAAGATTCATCGTTTTTAAGTATTGTTGCGCCAATAGAGACACTCATTTGATAATCATGCTCTGGCAGTCTTGGTTTGGTTTGATGAATGAGTTGTCTTAAAACCTCAGCAATTTGAAATAATGTGATTTGCGTCACATCTGGCAATATAGCAATCATTTCTTCTCCACCAAATCTAATCACAAAATCTGTATCTTTTAAATTTAACTGAATTGTTTTTGCAACGACTTTTAAGATTTCATCTCCATAAAGATGACCAAAAACATCATTAATTGATTTAAAATTATCAATATCAAAAAATAATACACCATACGTCTTATCATTTGATTCATCAATGATATGAGTTAATCTTTCATCTAGAAACCGGCGATTAAACAGTGATGTTAAAGGATCTATCATCAAAAGTCGATCTTTAATGTTTAATTCTTCTTCAATCAGATTCTTTGCTGATTCATTGGTAAATACTTCAATTGCGCCGACAACTTGATCCTCTTCAACAATTGGAATAGCTCTAACATGAACCTTAACACGGTGTCCTGCTTTATGATGAAGAAATACCATATGATCCTCAACTCGATTATGATAAATAGCATCGACTAAAGGGCATCCATCAATACATAAATTTTTACCCGCTTGATCAATATGATTTAACATATTATCAAAACAGAAAAATCCTTCGGTTTCTCCCTGAGAAAACCCTGATATCTCTGTTGCAACCGGATTAAAATAAAGAATTCTTCTTTGTGAATCAACGATATAGATCGCCTCATGAAATGATTCAAAGAGTTGTTTCATTAAAGGTAGTGATTTCATATATGCTCCTATTGTTTGACAAAGCCTTGTCTTTTTTGTGTGCCCCATGCACCTTTTTCTCGAATCGCTGAAAACGTGGATGCCACACGATGCAAACTCATCAATTGTCTATAGCCAAAGTTCTCAAGTATAGCTGTAAAGATTAAAATCATCGTTTCTTTGTTGCTATAAAATTGGTTTTTACGTTCTGCAATCCAAAGGGAGAAAAGCGAAATCACCATACCATAACCTATGGTCACTGCTATGAGTAATAACACAAGCCCTGTATTTAATATACCTAAGAGTAAGCCTGCAATTAATGCGAGATACCCAATCATTTCCAAGAAAGGTCCAATCATTTCATAAATGAAAAAATAGGGGAAAGCAATGAGTCCTGGTTGCTTGTATCTAGGATTAAAGAGCATACTTCTATGATAACTTAAGATATCTAGTAATCCACGTTGCCATCTATTACGCTGCTTAAGTAAAGTTTTTAAATCTGAAGGAAGTTCAGTATAGCAATTTGCATGATGAACATATTCAACACGATATTTTTTCTTCTTTAAGAGGGCTTGGTGAGTGAGTCTAACCACAAGTTCCATATCTTCTCCCACTGTGTCTTTTTTAAGCTGCCCACTAATGGTTAAATAACCCCCTGTATCAATTAAAGACTTTCGATTAAAAAGACCAAAAGCGCCTGAGATGATCATCAAACTTCTAAGCTTTGCCCATCCAATACGACCTGTTGTAAAAGCTCTTAAGTATTCAAGCGTTTGAAATCTAACGATTTCTTTTTTTCCAAGTCCTTGGTGATCAATTTTACCTTTATCAACCACACAACCATTGACAGGAACAATATTACCACCTAATGCAATATGTTCAACTGTACTGTCTAAAGTGATACTGGTCAATTTTAGAAGTGCATCTTCTTCAAGAAGTGAATCTGCATCAATCCCACAAATATAATCATTTTTAGCTGCATTGATGCCTAAATTTAATGCATCAGCTTTACCACCATTGACTTTATCAATGACGATGAGATTCGGAATTAATTTATTCACATAAACCCCACGAAGTGGTCTTGTTTTAATACGTTCCTTAAAAAATGGATGTTTTCTTTCTAACTTAAAGTGTTCAATTAAAACATCGATGGTATGATCTTTCGAACCATCATTAACGACAATCACTTCATATTTTGGATATTTCAAATTGAGGAGTGATGTAATACTTTCTATGATTGAAAGCTCTTCATTGTAAGCAGGTGCAATAATTGAGATGGAAGGCAACAAATCATGCTCAAAAAGCAAGGTTTGTTTTTTGATTTGCCATAAATCAAGCCTATCCTTAGATCCTTTGATGGAGAGCAGTAGTAATAAGAGATATATTGAGTTCACACTTAAAAAGTATATAACTAAGTACCTATTGACATGAACTACTAAAGATGTAAAAACAGGGATATTTCCAGAAAAAATATCATTGAAATTAGAAAGGAAGAATATCAAAGGAAAAATGAGGCATGCAAATGTAATCCAAGAGATGATGAAAACAATTTTATTCTTTTCTACAGGTGCTTTTTCTCTAGGAATGATGGGTTGAGCCATTTTCATCATTCCTAATTTTGATAGAATCGTTTGATCTAAATAAATCGAAAATTGATTTAATAAGTAATCATCTTTAACCATATGTTTTTTAATTAGACCAAGCAAATCTTTCTCTACAAGTAAATCTTTATTCTTATTCACAAAATCAATGAAATCTTCGACGATATGAAGTGCTAAGATATCATCAAGAATTTGTTTGACATAAGTTAATCCATCACTTTTCAGTTTCAGAACCAAATAATCGATGCGATGTGCTAATACTTTTGCATAAACTCTTCTTTGATTAAGATTGGTAACTTTTTGATAGGATTCTACAAGATAGAGTAGTAAATTTTTAGATTCATAGGTGATTTTTGAAAGTGATTCGACGATGTCATCATCTAATGATTCTCCGCTCACGAGTGAAACTAGGGTGTTTAATGTCTCTTTCCTAACGACTTCAGCGCCAGCTTTGATAGCGATACTTCTAACCTCTTCAAGTTCATGTCGATAATAATCTTCCTTAAAAACTTGATCAGGGTGCATTTTTGAAACTGCATTGAGTGCATTTTGTCTAATATCTAAACTATGATTTAGTTGATTAAAAATATCTAAAGCATACTGCATTAGTTGTAAATCAGAATGTTTTGAGGAAAGTTCAAGTAAGCATAAAACTATCTCTTTTTCATTTCGATTCATATAAGTGTGTAGATAGTTTTTAATATTGATGTATTCATTGTTTAGTAATGTGCGAATCCAACGTTGATAGATAACACTTGAACCAACAAGCGATTCCATAACTGAATCAAAAACAACTTTAGACATGTGCTTTTTCAGTTGATAGATTAAATAAAACCGAACACTATCGTTTTTTTCTATAAGTATCCTAGACTTCAAAGCATCAATTGCCAGTTTTGATTCCAATGCTCCAATGTAAAACGCTGCTATTTTCCGTTTGTTTGGACTTATGCTCGACAACTTTTTGAACTGATTTTTGCAAAATCTTGTCATCAATAAATCTGTAATCACACGTTCTCTAACAGAAGGTTCGATTTGAATTTGTGTTTCAATATCAATATAGGCATCAAAAAAGAACTTGCCAGAAAAAGGCATAAAAACATCTTCTGAATCGAAGTATTTCTTAAATAAATAATCCCTTGCAAGACCTTGTAATTGAATTTGTCTTTGGTTAATCCATTTTTGATAAATGATTAAGATGACCAAAAAAAGTGCAACCAAGACAAAACCTATTAAAATGATGAGTGCATGTCGTTCTGTCATAGCATCGTCTTCCGATCCTTGAAACGTTTCACATGCCCAATCAGTTCATCAGGAACAATAGGTTTTTCTAATATAAGATCAACATCCAAAGTATTTCCCCGTTTGATATTATCTAAAGTCTTATTGTGGGATACCATGATGAATGGAATTTCTTTATATGCTTTGGTTTCATTAAGCATTTGCTTAAGTGTAAACCCATCAATTTTTGAAAGATTAATTTCTGATATGATGACATCGATTTGTGACTTATTAACAATCTCTATTGCTTCTTTAACTGAGGTTGCGAGCATCACTCTAAAATGGATGCGATTAAAAATACGATAGAGCATATTTCTGCTTACTTCATCTTCATCGACAAGTAAAATTGAGCCTTCATCCATTTGAGGAAGTTGAAAGGTTTGATCTATAATAGATGCTTTACCTTGAGTTTTAGCAAGCATCATCCGCCGTTCTAGAAGTGAAAATAGATCTTTGATTTGATCTTCAACAGGTTGATCCTTGATGATTTCATCTTGAGTCACAATCGCAATCGATACTGAAGTGTCCTCTAAAAATACATCGGACTTCATGATGCTATTTCTAAGTTCAAGAGAACAAGCTTGCAGCTCTGTGATACTCGTTTCTGGAAGATATATATAGATTCCTGGACCATTTTGCTTAAAAATAAGACTCTCATCTTTTTTAATCTGTGCGATTTGATACGCTAAATTTCGAATCGCTTCATCTCCAGTTTCTTTACCATATTTCCGGTTAATTTCATTTAAATTATCGAGCTGAACGAGTGCTAAACCCAAAGCTACATGATCTGATTTAGATTCTGTCATATCATGAGATAACATTCTTTTGAGTACCTCAGTGTAATAAAGATGGGTAATGGGACACTTGAGTATTTCATCTCTTGCTTGATCTGCTTGATCTTTAAGTTCTTTGAGTTTGATCTCTAGATCGGCTTTTTCAAGTTCAAGTTTCTTTTGTGTCTCAGTCAAACCTAAGATTTGAGACTGAAAAATATTGGGAAGTTCAATGGAGTGATGCTCTGCGTACCGGTTGACCATCGGTTCTAAAATAGATAACCATGAAATGCCTTTCTTAATATAGATGTGTTCGAAAAATCCATGCCATAATTTGTATCCGGATAACGTGGATTTCTTGAGTTGTAAGGTGTTAGAATCCAGTGAAAAAGGTGTTCCTATCAGTGTATTGAGTATCTCGATTCTTGGAATATACTGCTCTAATTTTAAAATCATATGATTAATGACTTCAATAAAATTGATTTCTTTTTCATGCGCTTCGTTGAATTTGTAAACAACATAGGTATTATAAAAATCCATTTTAAGTAAGTAGTCCGTGATTTGATCGATGTCATTTTCGGGAATTATGTGCCCCATGAGTGGATAAATATGAGAGATTTCAAATTTATCAATAACTCTTAAGGGGATCCTGACAAACTCAGTGGTTGGCATGTTATCTTTATGATAATCAAAGATGCTTTGTTTCAAATAATCTAGGGTGATGTTTTTCGAATCTTCATAATAATTGGAATAAAGTTTAGATGAAAAAAGAGTTTCTAGTGGTTGAAGATAGGTCATAAACATCTCTGGATAAGGTAGAAAAACCATCGGTATGAAATTCATGATGACTTTTTTATCAAAAACCCATTTATAATTCATAGATTCAATGGTTAAAATCTCTACAGGTAGTTGGGCATTTTTAATTTGTCTAGCAAAAAAGGCATTAGTGATGATGATGCCTTTAAATCCTTCGTCAATCAGTTCAATCATGGTATTAATGGAACTCATATGCATCCCATGAATGATGATATGTGTTAATAGATTGATTTCAATTGTCTTTTGAATGGCAGTTTTTTGCAAATCTAATACTTGGATAGGCATGACATCAACCAAGATATTGAGTGATTTCCCCTGAATTAAGTAACTGTTATATGCATGCTTTTCATCGACAATAAAAGGTCCTAAAGGTAGGACCTTATCGATTGAATTGCTTATATTTTTTTCTTGATTCATGACAAACACCCCTTAAATATATGACATATTTATAAAACTATATTATCATATATTTTTATGAGATGCTTTGAAGTTCATCATTTTTCTATAAAATTTGCATGTCTTTTGCTGTTTGATAGAGAATATCCACAGCACGATCTAAATCACTTTTTTGATGTAATGCGGAAACCATACATCTAATTCTACCCATACCTCTTTGAACTGTCGGAAAAACAATACCTGAAACATAAACACCACGTTTGAGAAGTTCTTTTGAAAATGCAATTGTTTTAGCTTCATCACCAACCATAATCGGTGTGATGGGTGTTTCACTCTTTCCAATATCGAAACCTAAGTTTTTAAGCCTAGACTTGAAATACTTTGCATTATCCCAAAGTTGATTTGTGAATGCTTCTGTTTCTTCAAGCATTTTAAAAGCTTCGATGATGGCTGCTGCTGCAGCTGGCATCATTGCAGTCGAAAATAATAGGGGTCTACCTCGATGAAGCAACCATTCACGTGTCACCTTTGAGCCACAGACATAACCACCAACAACACCAATGGCTTTAGATAGTGTTCCAATAATGAAATCGACTTGTCCATGAAGACCAAAATGGTCAACTGTGCCTCTACCTGAGCGACCCAGTACACCTGATCCATGAGCATCATCCACATAAGTCATGGCATTATATGCTTTCGCAAGCTTGACAATCTCAGGTAGTTTTGCAATATCACCATCCATAGAGAATACCCCATCTGTGATGATTAACACTTGATTGTATTGCGTTCTTTTTTCTTCTAAAACACGTTTCAAATCATCCATGTCTGAGTGCTTATAAACCGCACGATCGGCCTTAGAAAGTCTCACACCGTCAATGATGGAAGCATGATTGAGTTCATCAGAGATAATTAAATCACCTTTATCTGTGATGGCTTGAATCACACCTGCATTGCATGCAAATCCAGATTGAAAGACAATACAAGCCTCCTCATGTTTGAACTTAGCAATGACTCTATCAAGTTCTTCATGGATGTCCATATTACCTACTATTGTTCTGACTGCGCCTGCACCGACACCATACTTTTCAATGGCATTTTGTGCTGCTTTTTTAATTCTTGGATGGTTTGAAAACCCAAGATAATTGTTAGATGATAAGTTGATAACATCATGACCATTAAGCCTGATAATCGCTTCACATGGCCCTTCATTGACAGGTAGTTCACGATAAACTCCTGTTGTTTTTAGCTCATTAACCTTTTGTTCTAAATTTGACATCTTACGCCCCTTTTATGGAATGAGTACGACTTTTCCACTGTTTCCGGACATCATCACTTTCATTGCCTCTTCCATTTCTGTGAGTCTAAATGTATGTGTCACAATTTTATTCAAATCTAGTTTCCCACTTTGAACAAGTAATGTTACTTGGTCCCAAGTTTGAAACATTTTACGACCGACAACACCATAAATGGTAATACCTTTAAAGACGATATCATTGGATAAATCGATTTCAATATTCGAATCGACGATACCAAGCATCGACATTTTACCACCAGGTTTAATATATTTAAATGCTTGTTCAATCGCCATTTTATTGCCAGAAAACTCTGTAACAACATCGACACCTTTGCCACCAGTTTCTTCTAATACGCGATCAATTACATTTTCTTTCATTGGATTAATCACAACATGTGCCCCGAGTTCTTTGGCTAATTGGATTCGATATTCATTAATTTCAATAGCAATGATTTTTTTAGCACCCACTGCTTTTGCAATATTCACACCCATTAATCCAATAGGACCACATCCAACAACTGCTACGGTTTTATCAGTGATATCAAAATGAAGCATCGTATGAACTGCGTTGCCAAGTGGCTCTTGAATAGATAAATATTTAGGTTCGATATTTGAGTTATTGACAATCAAATTATAAGCTGGCATCTTTGCATATTCAGCAAAACAACCATCTGTATCTACACCAATAATCTTCGTGTTTTCACAAATGTGATATTCGCCTCTTTGGCAAAATTCACATGTGCCACAAACGATATGTGTTTCCGCTGAAACGACATCACCAACTCTTACATTGGTCACTTGATCACCAATCGCTAAAACTTTACCACAAAATTCATGGCCAACAGTGAGAGGTGGTTTAATTCTACCTTGACTCCAGCGATCCCATTTATAAATATGTACATCTGTTCCACAAATTGACGTGGCTAAAACCTGAATGAAAACTTCATCCGGCTTGAGCTCATTAGGAACCTTCTTTTTCGTCATCTTGAAGCCTGGTCCTCGTGTTTCCTTAATGAAAGCTGTCATTTCCATTGTTTTTAAATTCTCCTTAATTAATTGTTACGTGTCTTTACTTCTATTATACGCTAAAGCGCTTACATGTAAAATGATTTTAATACTTATTTTGAAGAATTCGAAGGAATCCTGCTGTTGATTTTTCTAAGATGATTAAAAAGCTTCGGTCCTGATAAATAAACCCTAAATCTCTTCTAAATGTGATGGTCGGATTGATGATTTGATCAATAGGAATGGATTCATTCAAAGCACCTTCAAAATTTAGATGATAATCTTTATATGTCAATAAGACATCGCCTACAGGTGTAAGTTCTTGGTTTTCTTCGTTGAGATAATATAGCATGGCTTTGCTAGAAACAATTGATTTCTTCAATTCTGTTTGATACTGTCTTTGAAACTGATTCCATTCAATTAAATTATCATACTTAAATCCTTGAATAAATCCAAATTTATCCATCAAACCTTCTGTATGACAAGATGTGCACCAAATTCTATTTTTTTCTGTTTGAATTGAATGAATTGCTTCACATTCCGGACAGACATAAACCACATTTTCAAGTCCTTCAGCAAGTCTTTTTCCAGGATGTGCAATCCGATGAACTCTTTGATAGTCATAGGCATTGTGATAAAGTGCTTTTTTAATCTTTTCATTGATTTCATCGACTGATAAATTCTTAATCTCTTCTTTTGGAATTGTCAGTTCATAGTAAAATTCTGCATATCTTTTTTTACGTTTTGATATAGCCCATCTTGGTTTCGATAAGTAACCCCCTCTAACATTACATGTGATGACATCAATTTCGAGTTTTTTGATTAACTTCATCGTTGATTCTTCAATGTAATTTGTTTCTCCGTAAAACGTTGTATCCCCTTCAGGAAATATTAATATAGGATACCCTCTTTTAACGGCACCTATCAAATCTCTAACAGTTGCAGTATCGCTTTGTCCTTTTTGCTTAGCAATTACATGAGCAACTTGTGTAACTAAAAATTTGGTGGAAGGTTTTTTAAATAATGTTTGGTTAGCAACGATAAAAGGTACATTTTTAAAACGTAATGGCACATGAATAACATCAAACATAAATGTGTGATTTGCTAGCATAATAAAAGGCTCTTTTCTCCTAAAAGAAACACCTTCTCCCCGAATGACTTTTCTTTTTGCATCTATACGCATCCATAAATAGACCAAAGGTCTAAGTAAATTCATAATCAAATCTTGTTGTTTATCAATCTTTCTTTTTTCCATGGTAACCTCAAGTATGATATATCAAAAAGTATTGCAGTGCGATAATTGTCTTCCCGTCTGTAATTTGTCCAGATTCAAGCAATGGTAAGATATCTTGTTTATCGATTAAGATAACTTCGATATGTTCATCTTCATCCATGGCTTTTGGATGTTCTTTTTTGACGCAATCAAAAGCTATAAAAATATCTAATAATTCATTCGAATACCCTAAGCACGGATGAAGTGCATAAATTGGTTTTATATTTGATGATATATAACCTGTTTCTTCTTCAAGTTCTCTTATCGCACAGGATAAACCGTCTTCTCCAAGAAAATCCTTCTTTCCAGCTGGTATTTCAATCGTATTTTGTCCGATTGGATATCGATGCTGTTTGGTTAAAATAATCTTTTGATCTATGGTAATGGGAAGAACAGAAGCACCTCCTGGATGTTTGATGACAACACGGGATGCGTGTCTATCATTACTTAAAATCACTTCATCTTCATAAAGTTCTAAAAAAGAACATGCATACTTTTTTGTACTTTTAATTGTTTTCTCGTTCATAGGTTGCCTCAAATTTATAGATTTCAATTTATTATAACATGCATTCATTCATGAAAAATAACATAAATATGCATCTTAATGAATACTTTTAATCAAAAAAGGTGATAAATCACCTTATTCAATGTTGATTTTTTGATATTTTTTTACTTCATCATTAATCATGTTCCCACCATAAATATCATAGGTTACAATCGCTGGAAAATCTTCAACTTCTAGCTTATAAATTGCCTCTGCACCTAAATCTTCATATAGAACAACTTCACTTTTCTTAACTTTTCTAGAGAGCAAGGCACCTGCACCACCAACAGCTTGTAAATAAACCCCTTGTTCTTGAATCATATCAGAAATAAACTGATCGCTTCGATCCCCTTTTCCAATCATGACTTTTAGTCCTTCTTTCATTAAAACAGTTGAATAAGCATCCATCCGGTAACTTGAAGTTGGGCCACAAGAGCCAATCGGTCTACCTTCTTTTGCAGGAGTAGGACCGACATAATAAATCACTTGACCATGAAAATCTATGGGTAGTTTCCCTTCTTTTTCAAGTGTTTCAACTAATCTTTTATGTGCAGCATCTCTTCCTGTATATATAATACCTGAAAAATAGACGATTTGACCTGCTCTTAAAGATTGGATATCTTGATCTCTAATTGGTGTTCTAAGTTTCATGATAATCTCCCCCTAAATTGTAATATCTTTATGTCTTGATGCATGACATTGAAGATTAATAGCAACAGGAAGTGATGCAATATGGCATGGGTAACTATTGATCTTGACAGCAAGTGCAGTTGTGGTACCACCAAATCCCATTGGACCAACTCCAAGTTGATTAATTTCATCAAGCAACTCTTTTTCAAGTTTTGCTATAACAGGATCTGGACTTTCATCTTTAAGATCTCTCATGATAGCTTCTTTAGCGAGCAACGCTGACTTTTCTAAATTGCCTCCTAAACCAATACCAACGACTAGTGGTGGACATGGTTTACCCCCTGCATAAAAAATGGTATGAAGCACAAGTTTTTTAATGCCTTCAACCCCATCTGAAGGCACTAACATCTTGACTAAACTCATATTTTCACTGCCTCCACCTTTGGGTGCAAGTGTGATTTTTATGTGATTTCCAGGCACAAGCTTCACATGAATGACACCTGGCGTATTATCATTGGTATTACCTCTGGTGATGGGATGCTTTGCAACACTTTTTCTAAGCAAACCTTCATGATATGCTTCTCTGATACCCTGATTAATGGCATCATATAAATCACCACCTGTGATATGCACATCATAACCTAATTCAACAAAAACAACGACCATGCCTGTATCTTGACACATCGGCTCTTTGTTCTCCATAGCAATGGTATCATTTTCAATGATTTGCTCTAAAACATTTTTCCCAATTTCAGATTTTTCTTTCTTTAAAGCCTCTCTTAGTTCATCAATAAATGATTTCCCAATATTGGAGTTTGCATCGATTGCAAGTGCCTTAACGGCATCAGTGATGACCTTGACATCTATATTTCGCATAGTTTTCACCCAATCCCATTATACACTAAAAAAAGTTAAACGCAAATCGACATAAACTGTTGTTTTTTTAATATCTTTGTATTACAATACAAGTGTATGTAAGCGTTTTATTTTTTTTGTAGAAATGGTAACTTGCGCGACTACTGGAGGATATAATGAAGTCAATTGTAATTGGTGTAATAGGGGCTGATGTTCATGCCGTTGGAAATCGAATTATTGAGTATACACTCACCCAAGAAGGATACAATGTTGTCAATGTTGGTGTGTTATCCACTCAAGAAGATTTTATCAACGCCGCCATTGAAACATCGGCTCGTTTAATTTTAGTATCATCACTATATGGTCATGGAGAACTTGATT
This sequence comes from Acholeplasmataceae bacterium, assembly GCA_030603805.1. Classification (GTDB taxonomy): domain Bacteria; phylum Bacillota_I; class Bacilli_A; order Acholeplasmatales; family Acholeplasmataceae; genus Peloplasma. The sequence goes on along the minus strand of JAUVXD010000003.1, from coordinate 105,557 downwards.
GCCGAGGCATGAGAGACAAATGTATAGAAGCTGGTTTAGATGATGTGCTCCTGTATGTTGGGGGCAATATTGTTGTAGGGAAACAAGATTTTAATGATGTAGAGAAAAGATTTAAAGACATGGGCTTTAATCGAGTTTTCCCACCAGGAACGAATATTGAGGATGTTCTAGATATTATCAAATCAGATTTAGGAGACTTATAATGAGGTTTTACTTGCTGGTAGATTTTGGATCGACGTTTACTAAGCTTACAGCAGTCGATCTAGAAAAAGTAGATATTTTAGCTACTTCAAAAGCCATCACGACTGTGGAGACCAACATTATTGAAGGCTATGAAAAAGCATTAACTAAACTTAAAGCAAAACTTGATTTCCCCATTAAGTTTGATAAAATCGTTGCTTGTTCATCGGCTGCTGGTGGTCTAAAAATGGCTGCCATCGGTTTAGTTGAAGATTTAACGACTGAAGCTGCGAAGCGTGTATGCTTAGGTGCGGGAGCGAAAGTCGAGCTTGTCTTATCTCATAACATCAATAAAAGTGAAGTTCAACAGATCATCGATCAAAAGATTGATATCATCTTACTTGCTGGTGGAGCCAATGGTGGCAATTCAGAGGTTGTTATTCATAATGCAACAATGCTTTCTGAGTCCAATGTAACAGCACCTATTGTTTTTGCAGGTAATAAAGATGCCATTGATCAAATTGAAGTGATTTTATCGAAAGGTCAAAAACCGTTTTTTATTTGTGAGAATGTCATGCCTAAACTCAATGTGTTAAACATTGAAAGTGCTAAAAATAAGATAAAGGAGATATTTGTCAAAAATATTATCGAAGCTAAAGGCATCAAAAAAATCGAACAGGAAATCGATCAAGTCATTCTTCCAACACCTAATGCTGTTTTAATGGCTGCAGAGCTTTTATCTAAAGGATTTGAAGATGACTCTGGTTTAGGAGAATTGATGCTTGCAGATGTCGGTGGTGCCACCACGGACCTTTATTCCATGTCTTTAGGACTGCCCACACAAATGAATGCACTACTCACTGGACTTGAAGAACCTTATGCTAAACGCACGGTTGAGGGTGATTTAGGCATGAGATATTCAGCTTTAGGTGTCTTGAATGCTTTTACATCATCTGAACTCAACCACTACATGAAAAATCAAATTGATATTGTTCAAGCATGCACCATGAGAAATCAAGACATTGAATTCTTATCCGAAACAGATGAAGATAGTCATATCGATGATATCATTGCTGGTAAGTGTATTGAAGTTGCAACCAGCAGACATGTCGGCACACTCAAAGGTGTTTATACACCTATGGGTATGATGTATCATCAACAAGGTAAGGATTTAACACAAACCAAATATTTCATCGGTACTGGTGGTGTTGTCATTACAAGTAAGAATCCAGTGTCACTGCTTAAACAAGCGACCAAAATGGAATCAAGACCTATGGAACTTAGACCTGTAAAACCAGAATTTTTACTCGATAAGGATTATATCCTATCTGCTATGGGTCTTCTTTCGATGGATTACCCTGAAATTGCTTTAAAAATAATGAAGAAACGTATCATCAAGATATAGGAGAGAGATCCTCATGCAAGTTGTCAATAAAAAATGGTCACTTGAAAAATTTTTAGAAGTCAGAAAAGAAGTTCTAGCAACCTGGCCAACAGGTAGTGACCCAATGTTAGACTTAGATGTAGCTGTAGACAATTTAAAAAAACTACCAGCTCACAAAAATTTCGCATTAAAACTCAAAGAAGCTAAAGCTCAGGGAAGAACCTATATTCAGCCTAGAGCTGGTGTTGCCCTCGTGAGTGAGCATATTGATTTAATGCGTCACCTAGAGGCTGCTGGTGCTGATTTTTTACCTGCGACCATCGATTCTTATACAAGACATAACAGGTACACAGAAGCTGAGGAAGGCATTCGTGTCAGCCAAAGCGAAGGTAGATCCATGCTTAACGGTTTTCCTGCTGTTAATCACGGCGTCAAGGCATGTCGTGAGGTATTAGATTCAGTCAATGTTCCTATGCAAGCAAGACATGGCACACCCGATGGTAGACTTTTAGCAGAAATAATTCATGCCGCAGGATGGACATCAAATGAAGGTGGTGGCATTTCTTATAATCTACCTTATGCAAAAAGCATTTCACTCGCAGATTCGATTTACTACTGGCAATATTGTGATCGACTTGTCGGTTATTACGAAGAGCATGGGATTAGCATCAACCGTGAACCTTTTGGTCCACTGACTGGCACACTTGTTCCACCTTCGATTGCAATTAGCATAGGCATTATTGAAGCACTTCTTGCAGCTGAGCAAGGTGTTAAAAATATAACTGTCGGCTATGGTCAATGTGGCAATGTGATTCAAGATGTTGCATCCATTGTGATGCTTCAAGAACTCACCGATGAATACTTGAGAAAACATGGCTATCATGACATGTTTATTACAACCGTATTTCATCAGTGGATGGGGGGATTCCCTCAAGATGAAGCGAAAGCTGCTGGATTAATTGCAATGGCTTCAACGGTTGCATCTTTAGCTGGTGCGACCAAAATGATTACCAAAACACCATATGAGTCGATTGGTGTTCCAACCAAAGAAATCAACGCTTTTGGCATTAGGGAATCAAAAATGGTTGTATCATTATTGCAAGATCAAAAAATGCCAAATTCTTCACTATTGAATATTGAAAAGGAACAAATTCGTAAGGAAGTTTCTTGTTTAATGAATGCAGTTTATGAGCTTGGTGATGGCGACTTAGCTGTTGGAACGATTAAAGCTTTTGAACTGGGTGCAATTGATGTCCCATTTGCTCCAAGTAAACAAAATCAAAACAAAGTTTTACCTGCAAGAGATAACGATGGCTGTGTACGAATCCTAGAATTCGGTCATTTAGCCATGACACAAGATATTAAAGATTTCCATAAAGGAAAATTAGACGAAAGGGCAAAAGCTGAAGGACGTCCGATTACCTTCCAAATGACTGTAGATGATATTTATGCAGTCAGTTACGGACAACTGATTGGTAGACCAGCAAAAGGAAAGAAATAACTCATGAAGATTATCGATGTCATTTTGACAAAAAGTTATACAGGGTTTTACTTTGATGACCAAAAGGCCATTAAAAAAGATGCACAAAAAGATGGTTTTATGTATGTTGGTGAGCCTTTAACAGAGGGTTTCAAGGAAGTTCGGGTTCCAGGAGAAGCTATCTCTGTTCAACTAGTTTTAGAAAATGGTGCTGTTGGCATGGGTGATTGTGCAGCAGTTCAATACTCCGGTGCTGGTGGTAGAGATCCACTTTTCTTAGCTGATGAATATTTGCCCTTTATTGAAAAACATATTAAACCAATGCTGATTGGTGAAGATGTGACAACGTTTAAAAAAGTCGCAGAAAAATATGACAGACTTAAAATAGATGGAAAACATTTGCATACAGCCATACGATATGGCATCACACAAGCATTACTTTCAGCAACTGCTCAAGCGAACAAGAAAACCATGGCTGAAGTCATTCGCGATGAATATAACCCTCTTCATCAAATCCTTGCTCGTGTGCCTATTTTTGCACAATCTGGAGACGACAGATATATCAATGTTGATAAGATGATTTTAAAGGAAGTCGATTCCTTACCGCATGCACTCATCAATAACGTTAAAGAAAAACTTGGTTATAATGGAGAAATCCTTTTAGACTATATCACTTGGCTCAAAAATAGAATTATTGAAAAAAGACATAGAGCAGATTATCAACCCATTTTGCATGTTGATGTCTATGGAACCATTGGTATTGCGTTTAACGATGACTATGACCGGATTGTCGAATACTGCAGACAATTAGAACTTGCAGCAAGCCCTTTTAAACTTAGATTAGAGGGACCCATAGATTCCGGTAATCGTGAAGGAACGATGCTGGCCCTAAAGGAGATTAGAAGACGTCTAGATGAAGCCATGATTGGTATAGAAATCGTTGCTGATGAATGGTGTAACACCTTAGAAGACATAGCCTATTTTGCAGACAATAAGGCGGGTCATATATTGCAAATAAAAACACCTGATCTTGGTGGTTTAAATAATATTGCTGAAGCGATTTTGTATTGTAAGAAAGCAGGTATTGGTGCTTATTCTGGTGGCACATGTAATGAAACTAATCTTTCAGCTGAAGCAACCACAAGTGTTGCTATTGCCTGTCAAGCGGATATTTGTTTAGCAAAACCTGGCATGGATGTTGATGGGGGTTATATGATTGTTAACAATATGATGGAGCGTGTCATTCATCTGGCTAACTCTAGAAAATAGGTGGATTCATGAAGTTTGCTACTGCTGGTACGATGGAATCAAATGACTGTTTGATTACGGTTAAACCCCATGATCACATGGAAATTTTGATTGAAAGCATCGTTTACAAACAGTTTAAAAATCAAATCGAAAAAGTGATTCGTGAGACGCTTTTAGCTTCAAAAATCGAATTAATCCATGTGCACATCCAAGACAAAGGTGCACTCGATTATACGATTAAAGCACGCTTACTGACTGCTTTATCAAGATTGGAGAATAGTTGATGAACCGTAGTCTACTTTTTATACCTTCAAATACACCAGCGATGCTGCAAAACGCAGATGTTTTTAGTGCAGATGCTGTAATCTTTGACTTAGAGGATGCTGTTTTTTTATCAGAAAAAGATGCGGCAAGACAATTGCTAAAATCTTATCTTGAGCATTTCAAACTCAAAAACATTGAAGTTATCGTTCGCATTAATGCAATCGATACGAGATTAGGACTTGATGATCTCAGTCTAATAGTCTCAGATCATATCGATACAATTATGCTCCCAAAGGCTAATCTTGAAACTCTGAAGCATTTAGATCAACATTTAGAAAAAATAGAAAAGAAAAAGAAATTATTGAAAAAAATTGGCATGATACCCATCATCGAAAAAGCGCAATCCTTAATTGAAATCAATCAGATTGCAGCATGCAAGCGTGTAACGGGTCTTCTTTTAGGTGCTGAAGATTTAGCAACAGATCTTGAAATTGAACGCACCAGTTTAGGTATGGAAATTCTTCTTGCTCGTAGTATGGTGGTATTAGCTGCAAAAGCTCATGGTTTAGAAGCCATTGATACACCATTTACCCAAACACAAGATTCGGAAGGACTCAAATCGGATGCCAGTTTTGCAAAATCACTTGGTATGACTGGCAAAGCATGTATTCATCCCAATCAAATCGAAATCGTCAATACCATATTTTCACCAAGCGAATCTGAAATCTCTCATGCTCAAAAAATTCTACTTGCGTATGAGCAATCTAAACATGACCAAAAAGGAGCTTTTTCAGTTGATGGTAAAATGATTGATAAACCCATTATTGAACGTGCTCAAAAAACCATAGAAAAAGCCAAAAAATGGCAGATTTTGTAGGTATCCTATGAATAGTCTAAAGCGATGGATACCCCAAGGGTATAAACCTTATCAAGGTGCATTTCATTTAATTAAAAATCAAAAAAGAGTGTTGATTCCTGTTGTCATCTCAAATAATGATGATAAAAAAATCGATTCGATTGGAAAAATTTTTGATATACTTCCAATTACAGACGGTATGACGCTTTCATTTCACCATCATCTTAGAAATGGTGATGGTGTTTTAAACATGGTTTTAGATGAAATCAAAAAACGAAATTTAAAAAACATGATCCTTGCACCGAGTGCGATTTTTCCTGTTCATGAACCTTTAGTTGATTTAATTAAAGCAGGTCATGTGACCAAAATATACACCAATTACATTAACGGACCAGTTGCTGAAGCAATTAGCAAAGGTTATCTTAAAGATCTTTTAATCATGGATACCCATGGTGGACGTCCAAGGGCTATTGAATCTGGAGAACTTAAGATTGATGTTGCGTTTATTGCAGTGCCATGTGCTGATGTAAAAGGTAATGGAAATGGTATAGAGGGTCCTAGTGCATGTGGTGCGTTAGGCTATGCAATTTCTGATCTTCTTTACGCAAAAACTAAAGTGGTGATCACTGATCATCTTGTTGACAAAATTGAACGCATCGAAATCGATGAAACATATGTTGATTATGTCATCAAAGTTCCTAAAATTGGTGATGCAAAAGGCATTGTCTCTGGAACAACTAAACCCACCAAAGATCCAGTTCAAATTAAAATCGCTAAAGATACCGCACGGTTGATTCATGAACTCGGTTTTATCAAACCAAAGATGAGTTTTCAAACAGGTGCAGGTGGAACATCACTTGCTGTTGCTAAAGAAGTTGAGTATATGATGAAAAAAGAAAAGATCAAAGGTTCATTTGCATCAGGTGGTATCACTAATTTCTTAGTTGATATGCTCAAAGATGGCTTATTTGAGCGTCTTTATGATGTGCAGTGTTTTGACTTAGTCGCCGTTGAGTCCTATAAAAAGAACCCAAACCACCTCTTCATGAGTGCTTCCAAATATGGTAATCCCTTTGAAGAGAATCCTATTGTAAACGACCTTGATGTCGTTATTTTAGGTGCAACTGAAATCGATCTTGACTTTAATGTGAATGTGACAACAGATTCTCACGGGTTGCTGATGGGTGGTAGTGGTGGTCATTCTGATACTGCTGCTGGTGCCAAACTTACCATCATAACGACGAACCTTTTGAAATCTAGATTATCCATCGTTAAAGAGCAAATTCAAACCATAACGACTCCTGGTGAAACCGTAGATGTTTTAGTCACAGAACGTGGGATAGCCATTCACCCAAGACGCACTGATTTGATTGAAAGATTAAAAAACTCTAGGCTTCCTATTGTCACGATTCAAGAACTCTATCATAAAGCTCTTGAAATAGCAGGATCTCCTGAGAAAACAAACCTATCGGAGCACGTCATTGGTTTAGTGAGATACCGTGATGGTTCGATCATAGATACTTTATATCAAGTTGAGGAGTGATCAGATGGCACGACGTATTGTGGACTGCATCTTAGATCATGAAATCAAGTCTGCCCAAGAGTTAGTCATCCGTGAGGGATTACGGATTGATGACAAAGTGACCCAAACGATAGCCATTTATGATGATCAAAAGATTATTGCAACTGGTTCTCTTTATCATAATGTCATCAAAATGATTGCAGTTGATCAGTCTTATCAAGGAGAAAATCTGACTGCACTTATTTTAAGTCGTTTGACTCAAATACTTTCTGAGAAAAACATTAATAAGTACTTCTTATTCACGACTTCAGCAAATCAGAAGTTTTTTTTGGACTTCAATTTCCAACTAGTCGTCTCTTATCAGGATATTGTTATGTTTGAAAACAAGACTTTTCCAATCAGAGAAAGACTCATAGAAATGAAAAGAGAATTGAATCTATCCAAAGGTATAACTTCTGCGATTGTGATGAACTGCAATCCTATCACCAATGGACATCTCTATTTGATTGAAACCTGTGCGAAACGTTCTGATCATGTCATTATCTTTTTAGTTGAAGAAGATCAGTCTGTTTTTCCTTTTGATATACGACTAAATCTTGTAAAAAAAGCAACAAAATATTTAAAAAATGTCCATGTTGTCCCATCAACACCTTACATTATTTCTGCAGCTACATTCCCAACTTATTTCTTAAAAGAACTCAGTGATTTTTCTAATCTATATATGAATTTAGACCTTTTAATCTTCAAAATATATTTTATGGATATTTTAGAAATCGATTTTAGATATGTCGGTAATGAACCCTTAGATCCCATGACTTCATCTTATAATCAAACCATGAAATCACTGTTGAATGAACAACTGGTCATCATCGATCGTCTTAAAAAGGATCAACAAGTCATTAGTGCATCTTTAGTGAGAAAACTCGTTAAAGACAATGCTTTTGAAGAGATTAAAAATTTAGTGCCTACAGCAACCTATCAATTTTTAAAATCTAAGCAAGGGAGAGCACTGTTTAAATGAATGAACTCCTAGATGCAAGAGAAATGCGACTCAGATATATCCATGAACTGATCAAAAGCTCAGGACGACCTGTCGTTGTGATTAAAAGTAATACACCAGGATCTAATAAAAATACCAAAGATGCCTATGTGCTCGTTAGGCTTTTTTTACTTGAACTTAAAAAACATATAGAGGTTGCTTCCTCTGTCATGCTCGATAGTAAAGATGGCCCTTATGCATTATTAAGTATCCATGCTACAGATTTAATTTCTACTAAAAAGATGCTTGTCGACATTGAAGAGACGCATGAGTTAGGCAGATTAATTGATTTAGATCTTTACATGGATGCTACGTACTCGATTTCTAGAGTTAACCTTTCTTTGACCTCGAGACGATGTTTCATGTGCGAGGAAGATGCTAGAATTTGTTCGAGAAATCAAACACATGAAACTTATGAACTTTTAGAGTTTATTCATCAAAAAGTCATACATTATTTAAAAAACTTAGTGATGTCACATGCTCAATTTGCGATGGAACAAGAACTCAATTTAGAACATAAGTTTGGACTTGTTACCCCATCTTCTTCTGGTTCACATCCAGATATGAACTACACTTTAATGCAAAAAGCAATGCACGCCATTCTACCTTTTTTTGGTATCCTTTTTGAAAAAGCTTATCAAGCACACGATTTAGATGAACTTTTTCAAAGCTCAAGAATCATAGGCATGATTGCAGAAGAGAAAATGAAGGAAAAAACGAATGGCATCAACTGCTATAAAGGATTAATCTTTATTTTAGGGTTAACAATTGTTGCACTTGGATATACATTGGCAGAAGGTCAAGAGTTTAATGATTTGTTTAAAAAAGTCTCTTATATGACCAGAGATTTGAAACAAGAACTTGGCCATTCAAAACAAACCTTTGGTGAACAAGCATTTCAGTTATATGGCATCTTAGGTGCGCGTGGTGAAGCTATGAAAGGATTGCCTTCTGTACAGATGGCACTCAAGTCGATTGAATCAAAAAAGGCGTTAGCAGCATCCGATTTAAGACGATTACTCAAAGATATCTTCTTAAATACTGAAGATACAGTGATGCTTAAGCGTTCTAAAAACCCTGAATTCTTTGAACAAATACAAAGAAAATTTAAAGATCATCCACTTAAAACAGAACAGGATGCTATCAATCTTACAAACTTTTGTATCACACATCAATTATCACTTGGTGGTTCTGCAGATTTACTTGTTACCACACTTTTCTTAAATGCCGTGAAACCTATTCTTTTCTAAAAAATAAAAGGGTCAAATCGACCCTTTTTGATTTAAAATGTTTCAGAAACAGTTTTTCCTTGCATATGAAGTACCAAGTAATCTGGTCCTCCAGCTTTTGAATCCGTGCCACTCATGTTAAATCCCCCAAAAGGTTGATAACCTACGATAGCACCTGTACATTTGCGGTTTAAGTAAAGATTTCCGACGTGAAAATCTTCTCTTGCTCTTTCTAAATGCATTCGGTTATTTGAAATGACTGCACCTGTTAAACCATATTCTGTGTTGTTGGCAACTTCAATTGCTTCATCAAAACTCTTGACTTTGCAAACGGCTAATATCGGTCCAAATATTTCTTCTTGCATCAATTTTGAATCTGGTTTTACATCGATGAAAATGGTTGGTTCAATAAAATAACCTTTTTCATCTGATGCATGTCCGCCAGTAACCAGTTTACCTTCTTGTTTGCCAATTTCAAAATAGGAGGTAATCTTATCGAATGCTTTTTTATCATTGACTGGTCCCATAAATGATTCTTTTAATGTAGGATCACCGACTTTAAGCGTCTTTGTTATTTCAATCATTTTTTGAACAACAGTGTCATAGACTGCTTCATGAATGATTGCTCTTGAACATGCACTACATTTTTGACCAGAAAATCCAAATGCAGATTTGACAATTGCATCCGCTGCAAGATCTAAATTTGCTTCGCTATCAACGATAATGGCATCTTTTCCACCCATTTCAGCAATGACGCGTTTAAGCCATAATTGTCCAGGATGTACTTTTGCTGCACGTTCATAAATGCGAATACCGACATCTTTGGATCCTGTAAATGAGATGAATCTAATTTTTGGATGATCAACGATATAATCTCCAATTTCTGCACCGCTACCTGGAATAAAATTAACAACACCGTTAGGTAAACCCGCTTCTTCAAGAATTTCAATAAACTTATAAGCAATCACTTGTGTCGTACTTGCTGGTTTAACAAGTACTGTATTACCAGATACAATCGCAGCAGTAGTCATGCCAACAAAAATAGCGAGAGGAAAATTCCAAGGTGAAATAATCGCGCCAACACCAAGAGGAATATATTGATAACTATTGCGTTCTAAATCTCTTCGACTTAAGATAGCATCATCGATGCGTGTAAGACTTAGCATTTGACGCCCATAATACTCTAAAAAGTCAATTGCTTCAGCAACATCAGCATCAGCTTCAGCCCATGGTTTACCTGCTTCATATGTCATGAGTGCAGCAAATTCAAATTTTCTTCTTCTCAAAATACCTGCAGAGCGAAATAAAACATCAGCTCTTACCTCTGGTTTAACCTTTTTCCATGTTTCAAAGGTTCGAAGTGCGACTTGAAGTGCTTCATCTGCATGCTTAATCGATGCTTGTGAAATGATACCAATCACTTCTTTGTGGTTAGAAGGATTGATAGATTTCATTTGCTTTTCTGTTTTAATACGTTTGCCATTGATAATCAAATCATAGGATTGTCCGAGATAAGATTCGACCGTTTTAAGTCCTTCTTCATACTTCTTGATATTTTCTGGTTTAGAAAAATCTAATAATGGTTCTGTTTGATAGGGGTAAATCGCCATAATGATTCTCTCCTTTTATTTTTTTTATACGACGGATTTTTCAACATGGAACGTATCCATATCTTTGAATCTATTTAAATGTAACGAACTCATATCCATCGAAGGTTTTTCATTTAAAATAAGTTCACTCATCAGTATACCAGTCATAGGTGCGAGCATAAATCCATGTCCCGAAAATCCTGTCACGATATAAAATCCTTCAACTTCATCACATCCACTTAAGATAGGTTGTCGATCAGGTGACATATCATAGGATCCTCCCCATTGTCTAACAACCCTAAGTTTACCTAAAATAGGCATGATATGAACAGCTGTTTTCGCCATTTCATCCAAAAACTCCCATGAAGATTCAACCGAGTGATTATGGGGTTGATTGGGATTACTTCTGCCCATTAAAAATGCACCATGAGGGACTTGTTGACAATAAATATTCTTAGAAAATGACATGACCATGGGTCCTTGCATTTTTTCAACAGGTTCTGTTGCTAAAATTTCATGATTTTCAGCATATATAGGAATTTCAACACCAACCATAGCACCAATTTCTTTCGCAAACGCTCCAGCAGCATTTACAACTTGATTAGTCTCATATGTTGCTTTATTGGTAATAACTTTAGTGATTTTATTTCCCTCTTTTTCAATTGTCAAAGCTTCTTCAAAAAAGGAAAAGGTCACACCTAATTTTTGAGCAGCAAGAAAATATGCTTCAGTCATCTTAAATGGATTTAAGTGACCATCTTTTTGACAAAACGTGGCACTTAAGAAAGCATCAGGATTCAAATGCGGTACAATCTTTAAAGCTTCTTCTTTAGAGAGTCTTTTTGAAGGTATACCTAAGCGATTCTGAAGTTTAACATTTAAGTCAAATTGTCTTTCCTCTGCCTCTGTTGTAGCAAGCATTAAATAGCCTTCTTGTTTAAACTCCAAGTTTCCTTGATACTCAAGAATTTGTGCAGCATTTTCAAAGAACTCGATACTCTTTTTAGCGAGTAAACAGTTCATTTCTGTTGCCCACTGCATTCTGACACCAGCACCACAACGACCTGTGGCACCACTTGTGAAATAACCTTTATCGATGACATGAATGCCTTTGAGTCCTTTTTTAGCGAGATTATATGCAATACTTACACCGCTAATGCCAGCACCGATAATCAGCAAATTAACTTTCATCTTCAGCATCCTCAGCAATCTTTCCAAGAGGTACACCCATAACGAGTGGTCTCACTTTATGTACAGGAACTTCTTCAACTTTAACACCCAGATGGTTAGCAATGATTCTTTGAATGAGATGGCCACAGGTGTTTGCTTGGCATGGTCCCATCCCAACACGTAGGAGTCTCTTTAAATCTTCAAAGGTTGTATATCCTTCATTCAATTTATCTTCTATTTGTTGCAAGGTGATGTCTTCGCAACGGCAAATGATAATGTCTTTTTTATTCATTTTTCTCACGAATGGTTACAAAATCATGTAAAAAGACTTCTGGCACTGAAACTGTGATGATCGCTGTGTTATCGTTTTTAGGACTCATAAGCACATGGTCAATTCTGGCATCGCAGATGACATCACCACTGCGATTTACACCATGCCAAATCGTATTTTTTTCAGGTAAAGGTAAAAACTCATACGGAATTTTAAAAATCGCTTCATGATCTTTAAGTTGAGCAATCACGATTGCGAGACCTGGACAAGAAGGTACACAAAGTCCGCATCCTGTACAAAGATCAACTTTAAGTTTCGGTTGTTTATTGATATTTGGTCCAATTTCTATGGCATCAAAAGGACATGATGTTGAGCATGGATTACACGGAATATCTTCGTAACATTCCAAAATAGCTTTTGGCTTCAGCAAAGCTTTACGATCTGGAAAGACAGATAATACTTGCTCAAGTTGTGGAACACCAGTTTTATTAAGCATTGCTTTCATCCTTTCTAAGTTTTTCTAGACCAATCTTAGTTTTAATGCCAAAGGGACCATCTCTTAACATCCCAAGCTGCATTTCATAATGCTCGATTAGTGATGTTTCATCGGGATGGCTCTTCCCTAAGTCCTTGGCAATATATAAGCCCGTCAAATAACCTTCCATCATCGCTGAACTTGCTTCTTCAATACCAACAGCATCGCCACAAACATAAATGCCTGGCACAGACGTTTGGTGATGGTGATCAATGACCGGAACAAATCCTCCCAGCTCAGGAATAAACTTTGTTTTTGTGTTGACCATGGATAAAAGTTGATGCATTGGGGATAGCCCTACTGAGATACAGAGTGCATCCGCAGAAATCACTGTCTCTGTGCCCTCAATCATTTGCCATTTTTCATCTAATTTGACGAGTTCTACAGCTTCTAATTCAGTGGTTCCAATTGCTTTTTTAACCGTTGTGGATGTCATGATTGGAATGCCAAGTCTGCTAAGTTTAGATGCATGTACTTTATAGCCACCGATGGTCGGTGCTGCTTCAACGACAGCTTTGACTTTAACACCCGCTTGTAATAACTGATACGAAACGATTAAACCAATATTTCCGCTGCCAACCATAATGATTTCATGTCCTGGTAGTACACCATACATATTCATTAACGTTTGAACAGCGCCTGCACCATAGATGCCAGGTAAATCATTGTTTTCAAACGCTAGAAATTTTTCACTTGCCCCTGTAGCAACAATAACTGCTTTGCTTTGGTACTTCATATAGCGTTCTTGATGATAAACCGTGACCACATGGTCTGGATAAAGACCAACAACTGTTGCATCTTTCATAATCTCAATATGATCTAGACCTTCTAAGTCATCAATCAAAATTTTTGCAATATTGAAACCTCTTGTTTTTGCATACTGACTTTTAGATCCGAAAAATTTATGTGTCTGCTTGACTAATTGTCCACCTAAAGATGGACTTCTTTCAATGATTAAAACATCAAGACCAGCTTGTGCGGCAGTTTTTGCAGCACAAAGGCCTGAAGGTCCGCCACCAATGATAATAAGTTCTTTTTGAATCATCGGACAACCCCCTTATCTTGTTGTCTCTCGACAACCATGTCTTTCTCTAACATAGTGATACATGTTCTAACATTAGGCGTACCATTGACAATCATGTTACAGGAAGCACAGTTGCCAATTGCACAATAAAAGCCACGTGGACGATGTCTTTTAATACTAAAGCTCAAAGTCTTAATACCAAGAGCATGCAATGCAGATGCAATGGTATCACCTTGATACCCTTGGACACGTTCGCCCTCAAACGTAAAAAAAATCTCTTCTTTTTTCTCAAATTTTAAAATGGGGTGCTTCTCTATGCGCATAGCTGAGTCCTTCACAATTCTGAAATGTTACTTCTATTTTATCACATGTAATGTGATATACCAAGACTCTTTAAAAAAACGCTTACATTTTTTTTATACTCGATTTTTTTTACAAAAAAGGAAACCTGATGTTTCAGATTTCTCTTTGTTTAAGTCACGATGAGATTAAAAGATTTGGTGTAATTCTTTAAGATTATGAATGTTTATAGTAGCATCTTTGAGTTCTTCTTCACTCCCATAGCCGTAAAGACATCCGATGGTACTTCCATGATTGTAAACGCCTGTTTCAATGTCTAGTTTTCGATCTCCAATCACAACAAATGGTTTTTTGATCGAACTCATGATTCTTTCAAGTATGATTTTTTTAGGTAAAAACTGATACATTTCTGAACAAATCATGATGTCAAAATACTTGCAAAGATTAAAAGCTTGTTCCATTGCGTTCATGTAATAAAGTTTTGAATTACTCAAATAAACTAAGTGGTATCCTTTTGATTTTAAATACTCTAAAATTTCTAAAGCATGTGGATATAAAACAGCTTGACCTTTTTTGATGCTTTCTAACATCGATTCAGAAATCATTAGACTCGCCTGTTCCATCAGCTTTGTACTTAAATTTGGTGTAGCTTTAGCCCACATGTCTTTAGGATTCATACCTAAAAACGATTTGATTTCATCATCTGACCATGCTTTATATGGTACTGCGTTGAGGTCAACTAACGATTGATATGCTTTTAGAAATGCAGGTTTATAAATATGCATGCTTTCATGAAGGGTTCCATCCCAGTCAAAGACAATCGTTTGGATTTCTTTGAAATGACTCATTTCAATCAACTCTATTCTTTGAATTTAAGCATGTGACCCATTTTATCTTTTTTGGTTTTCATGTAAAATTCATTACGTTCATTATGATTAAGTTGAATGGGTTCTCTACTTGATATTTCAATACCATGACCTGATAATCCATTGATTTTTAATGGATTATTGGTCATCAATTTAACTTTTGTCACACCTAAATCTGCTAATATTTGAGCACCAATCCCATAATCACGCAAATCTTCATCAAAACCTAAAGCAAGATTAGCTTCAACGGTATCCATGCCTTGATCTTGCAATGCATAAGCTTTAATTTTGTTAATTAAACCAATACCGCGACCTTCTTGTCTCATGTACAGTAAAATACCTTTGCCTGCAGCCTCGATTTTATCAAGTGCAGCATCGAGTTGTTCGCCACAATCACATTTGAGAGATCCAAACGCATCACCTGTCAAACATTCAGAGTGAACACGGACTAAAACCTCATCACCTGGTTCGATTTTCCCCTTAACTAAGGCCACGTGATGTTCTCCGTTTAACGCATTTTCAAATCCGACCATTCTAAATTCTCCATGAGAAGTTGGGAGGTTTGCTTCTGCAGCACGCTTAATTAAAGATGCATCTTTTTTCTGATACTCAATTAATGAAGCTATAGTTACAATCTTAAGATTGTGAAGTTTTGCAAAATCAATTAAATCATAGAGCTTAACCATACGGCATGTATCATTTAAAATGTCTGCGACAATACCAGCAGGAAATAACCCTGCACGACGCGCAAGATCAACACTTGCTTCAGGATGGCCGGCACGTTTTAAGACGCCACCTTGACGGTATAATATCGTATTTAAAATACCTGGTTGTACAAATGCATCTTTTTTAGTTGTTTTTGAGATTAATTTTTGAATGATTTCAAGATAATTTGCTGCAGTTTTTTCATTTAAGTTTTTTAGACCCACTGAGGTTTGTCTAAGTGCCTGGTCATTGATGATTCCACGCTCATAGAGTGCTGAGAGATTCATGGATTCAAAAAGTGATTTTTCAGCCGCAAACCCGATGGTACCACGCGCAAAATCCATGATGAACTGAAGACTTGATTCAGTCATTTTTTCAGCAGCACCAATCATTTGCCCAACATTATCTAGATCATCATCGTCAACAACCACGATGAGACGCCCTTCTTTTAATTCTATTAAAGCTTCGTCGATTGTGTTAAATTTCATATGTTTTGAGTGTCCTTTTCTTTTGAGATATAGCCTTCGATCATGATATCTTGATCGAATACTTGGTATGTGATGTTATTTAGCTTGATGGCATCTTTCATGAGTTGAATCCCTGTGCCACCTACAGGTGAAGGTGCTTCTAATCCACCGATTATTTTAGGAGCAATAAAGACATATGCTTTATCGACTATCCCTGCTTCTAATGCCTTAGCATGAAGATAACTGCCACCTTCTATGAGTAGTGAATCTATGCCTAATGAACCAATTTCTTTCATTAAATGCTGCATATCTAGATTAGGTTTGGTTGATGTAAGTAAAATCTTTAACCCTCGTTTTTCTAACTGATTTATTTTTGTTTTATCTGCATTTAAATCTGTGATGATATATGTCTTTTGCTCATGAGCAGTTTGCAAAATTTTTGATGATTCAGGAATTCTTAAATGGGGATCTACGATAAAGCGTACTGGATTTCTTGAAGGTATCAATCTTCTGACATCTAGCATCGGATCATCAAAAACCACAGTGTTGATTCCCACCATAATTCCCATATATTGATTTCTCAAATCATGGACAAAGGCTCTAGATTTCTCATTGGTAATCCATTTTGAGTCTTTAGTTGATGTTGCAATTTTACCATCCAAAGTCATGGCGTACTTCATGGCAACAAACGGTACTTTTTCTTGAATATATTTAAAAAATACTTCGTTTTGTTTCTTTGAAACATCTTCAAGTAAACCTGATTCAACTTCAATGCCAGCATGTTTAAGTAATTCAATGCCACGACCTGCAACCAGTGGATTAGGATCTTTTGAACTCACATAGACTTTTTTTATTTTCTTTTCAATAATTTTGAGTGCACAGGGTGGTGTTTTACCGTAATGTGAACAAGGTTCTAAGGTCACATACATTTCTGCACCTTCAACATCTTCAGTCGCATTCAAAAAAGCGTTCACCTCTGCATGGGCTTCACCAAAGCACATGTGATAGCCTTCGCCTATAATTTTGCCATTTTTAACAATAACTGCACCGACTAAGGGATTAGGATTGACAAATCCAATCCCTTGATTGGCTAAATCAATCGCACGTTTCATGTAAGCTTGTTTATTCATCTTGAACCCCTGAATCACATGATTTTTGTGATGCATGCAGTTTAGTGAGTATGTCAAAGAGTTTCATTGCGTCACTGTAAGGCAAATCCACACATTTAACCAGTTCTTGTGGTACACGTTCTGCATCTTTAGAAAGTTTTTTTCCTGCATCCGTTAAGTCAATCCAAACACGTCTTTCATCTTTTTGATCTCTTGTCCGAGTGATTTTACCGTCTTGTTCAAGTTTTTTAAGCAGTGGTGTCAATGTGCCTGAATCAAGGGCAAGTTTTTCTCCCAGGGTGCTCACGGTTTGATGATCTTCTTCCCAAAGAGCAATCATGGTGATGTACTGTGTATAGGTTAGATTTAAGGGGTCTAGTAAATCTTTATAAAGTTTTATGACATGCCGAGAATTGGCATAGAGCAGAAAACAAAGCTGCTCTCCAAGTTTCCATTCCATTATAATAACCTTTCAATAAATGCTCTTAATGCTTCAGGCTGATAAGAGGGTGCGAAGCGATACACAACTTTGCCATTTTTATCCACAAGAAACTTTGTGAAATTCCATTTGATTGCACTAGATGCAGTAACATTGGATAATAGACTAGTCTTCTCTTCATGAATTAAATCTTTCTTTTGCTCTTGTTTTAAATACTTATATAAAGGTGAAGCGTTCTTACCGTTGACATCAATTTTGGCAAATGTTTGAAATTTTGTATTAAACTTTAGTTGGCAAAATGATGCGAGCTCTTCATCTGTTCCTGGTGCTTGATTCATAAATTGATTACAAGGAAAATCTAAAATCTCAAAACCTTGATCTTGATAGTCTTCATATAAATCTTCTAGACCTTCATATTGTGGTGTTAGACCACATTTGGTTGCTGTATTAACAATTAGAAGCACTTTATTACGATACTTATCCAATGAGACTTCATTTTTCTTTGTATCTAATACTTTAAATTGGTAGATGTTCATTTGATTTTCTCCTATTATATTTTATACAATTCAATTTTATCAAATCTATTTTTATAAGCAAATAAAATGCACCCAAACTCAAGGTGCATCTATTTAAACTAAACTTGAGACAATCAGCGCAGATTGATAGATGGTCGGTAGACCACTACCTGGGTGTGTGCCACCTCCAACTAAATAAACTTTTTTGATATCTTCAAATGCATTGTGTGGTCGATGATTTAGCATTTGACTCAATCGATGAGATAAGTTAAATACAGCCCCCAAGTGAACATGTTCATCTTGCTTCCAATCTGTTGGTGTGATGATTTTTTCAACTTGAATATAAGGGGTTAATTGTACCTGATATCTGTCTTCAATGTCTTTAATCACTTGATTTCTCATCACTTTTGCTTGAATCTCCCAATCAACGTCTGCCTTGAGATTAGGTACCGGAATTAATATATAGAGACTTGAGCATCCTTTGGGTGCCAGACTTGAATCGAGTTTAGATGGATGATGTAAATAATAGCTAAAATCGTTTGAAACGTGATTTTGCATCAAGTCCTTTAAGTATTGATTATAATCTTTGGAGAAGATAATTTCATGATGAGAAAAATCATAGGTTTGATTTAAGCCTAAATAAATCATTAAAGTCGAAACTGAAAACTTCTTTTGATCAAGTCGTTTAGGTGTCCACTTTTTTAAATCACTTTCATCGAAAAGATGATGGACTGCATATCCAAAATCAGCGTTGATGATGATGTCATCAGCCTCTACCTTTTCTCCATTTTCTAGGATGACGCCATAAGCTTGTCCTTTAGATACTAAGACTTTTCTAACTGATTTATTCATATGAAAGGTTGCACCTAGTGATTGTGCAAGTCTCATCATTTTTTCGTGTATTTGATGTATACCTCCTCGAACATGATACAAACCGAGTTCATGCTCTAAATAAGGCAAAAAGGTAAATATAGAAGGTGCTTGGTAAGAAGCCATGCCTAAATACTTTGCTTGGAAGGAAAGTGCATGTATAAAATAGGCTGATTTTGAATAACCTCTAAGCTCTTGATAAACTGATTTTAAAGGATGTAAGACAGGTAAAGCTTTTAAGACATCTTTTCTAAAATAATCTTTGTTCGATGAAAATGGTTTTTCTAAAATAGGTTTGATGGCTTTAAGTTTGATGTGTTGATCATGAAGCCACCTTCTATACGCAAGACCTAATCCAGGTTGATACTTTTCAAAAAGTGCTTCGTTATCATCAGGATTTGCTTTAAGTTCGAAAATATAGTCTTTAAAGGTAAGTTTATACAAAGGGTCTAAACGAATGAGTTCAAGTTCTTGACTTAAATCAAACCCTGACTTTGTAAATACTTCTTTTAAAATATCGATATACATGAGAAATGTCGGTCCTAAATCAAATCGATAATCACCCAGTTCTAAAGCTTTAGATCTTCCCCCTGGTTTACTATGTTTCTCATAAACATGCACGTTGTAACCTTTCTTTGCTAACAACATCGCACAGGCAAGACCTCCGGGTCCAGCACCAATAATGATGACTTTTTTCATAAATTCACCTTCAGATTAGCTTCCTTAAATTCTTGAATGAAGCGTCTCATTTCAACCATTAATACTGTATCAGGTGCACCTTTTAATACCATGCCATCTAAATACATCATACTTTTTATGATAGGAAACATCCCTTTTTCAAAAACCATCCCAGAATTAACACCAAGTTTAATGGTTTCCATCATCTTTCTTGTCAGAGAAATCTCGCTAACTGATTTTCCTTCAAAATCTTGATACAAATCTAAGAGTTTAACTCGATACTTTTCAAAAGCTTGTCCAGAAATCTCTTTTTCAGCCATATGATTAAGTGCATGTGCACAGCCTTCAAAATGATAGTTAGACAAATGCTCCATGAATTCAAAGAGTCCTTGTTGTATTTTTTTACCTACTTGACTGATTGCACCTGTATCAATGAAATAGAAATTATGATCTTTAACGATTAAATTTCCAGGATGTAAATCTCCATGGAATGTTCCAATAATAAAGATATAAAATCCATGAATATGAAAAATCTCTAAGATGTCGTTAAAGTTCATTTTCTTTTGTGAGAGTAAATCATCGACGGTAGGTCCATCGATGAATTCTGAAACTAATACATGTGTGTTTGACAATGACTCATAAATTTTTGGAAATTTAAGCCGAGATAAATCAAAATGAACATGATTTTTTAAAAAGATTTCCTTAAGTATGTTCCCATGAGCAATCTCGTTTTGAAGATCTAATTCTGAAAGTGTGTAGGACTCGATGTGCTCTAAAATACCCACTGGATCTGCGACTTTTGATAGTTTAGGATAGAAAAATATGACAAACTTAATGAGTCTTCTTAAGGATCTCACATCTTTTTCGAACTTCTTCTTAAAATCTTTTTTAATGACTTTGATGACAACTTCATCTTGGTTGATTAATCTTGCGCGATGTACTTGACCTACCGAAGCAGACCCTATGGGTTTTGGATCAATCCATTCAAATTGATCAAGAAAAGATTGGCTTGTATACCCTTTGAGTAACTGCATAAAATCTTCAGCTTCAATCGGTGTTGTATGCGTATAAAGTTTTGCTAAATGTGTACACGTCTTTTCACTTAAAAAATCTATTCGCAAAGCAAAAGTCTGTGCAATTTTAACTGCAAGTAGTCCTTGTTTTTGGATATAAGCCAAATCTGGTAGTTCTTTTCCAAAAATCATTTTAAAAAGTTTTATGAACATCAACCAACGCATGGTAACCTCTTTATCATTTATTTTTTGTAAAAAATATGCACAATGCGTGCATATTAGATTTGAATTAAGACGAGTTGATCATCGGATTGAATCGTTACCTTTTCTAAGCGATGCATATCGCCTTCAAATATTTCTAATTGACCGTGTCTATATAAACCAATCGTAATCATTTTGGAGTGAAGTGCTAAATATATAGATTCAACGAGTTGTTTTTTAGAATCAAAAGATATGGGAAACTTTTCTTTTAATAAGTCACTTGCAAGTTGTATGGAGACAGATTGTGTATCTTCATTATAATCATTAGGCGTAATGGTAAGTAAATTTTCGTAAAATGGTGCAGTTTCTTTATATAATGCAAGTTTACTCAGTAAAAGTGAAATGATCTTGTTTGAAATAATGGTATTTTGAATCGAAAAGCCTTTAACAATCGGATCATTTTTAGGATTAAGTAGTTCAACGATGATGTGTGTGTTTCTATTGGTTAAATGTCCTTCAATATAAATTAAGTGATTGATCACATTGGCATCAAGTGCATCATCGTCTTGATGTTCATCACTTAAGAGCAATATCGTGGATTGTTTTTCACTTTGATTGAGTTCATTGACAAGATGCTCTAGATTTTCCTCTTCAATCCAATGAGCCGAAAAATGACTGCCATGCATCATTTCATACTGTTTAAATGCATCTAAAATGAATTTTAGCTTGTTATTTTTCCCTAAAATATAAACATCTAAATAAACTTTTGACTTTAACGATTTCATTTGAAGTTTTTTAGGTTCTACTGTGTGATTGCTACGCTTATGAATCACCTCATGATTCAAGCCAAGCACATATAGATTATTACCGTTTTGGGAAAGCGGAATGGCGTAAGGATGCGATTTTAAGCATTCCTCAAAGGTTTTATTCTTCAGCATATAGACTTCAGAGCCTTGAAATGAAAACATTGAAAGATAAACGTCTTCGATCTTGTGTTCAATAATCGTTTGTGCAATAATTTGTCCGAGCCTTTTATCAAAACAAATCGGCATAATTTTGTGCTCAGATAGTGATTTAACGACACGACTCAAAGTCATGATTTTCTCTTTTGTTTCGTAATGTTTAATTTCAACAACAATCGGTGGTTGGTACAAAAATTGAATCGGTCCCAACGATAAAATAATCTTTATAACCGAAAGATCACTTTTAGACATGTCGTGAGCAATTTCTTGATGCTGGTCAGGATTCATTATTAAAATCGTCTTCGCATGACTAATCGTAATATCATCTAAATCTGATTTGAGTAGGGGGTCTCCTTTTTTGACTAGGACATTCATTTTAATAAAATCTGTTTCTCTTTTTGCTTTATCAATGGCATTCACAATCATTTTTTCTGCTAATACTTTATCGACATCTGCTAAAATCATGACTGTCACTTCTTTGGATTCGAGATAAAGTAAATCACTGACAAGTTCTGGAACTTTTGAGTTCCAATTTAAGATAACAATGTGTTGATCCAAATGAATTTTTCCTGAGCCAGAATTCTTCTTTTGTATATAGTCTTTAATCGCATTGGTGGTCAAGGCAATGATTGTCCCTGAAAAAAGGACAAGACCGGTAATTAGAACAACAACTGCCAGTGCGAGGGTTTGAGGGTTTGTTATGGTCAGTATGGCATTAGGTGTCAGCATCCATTTGACGCTACCATTAGCAAATGCATCAATAAAGGTCTGATAATCCTCATCAATCCAAAGCGCAACAAAAGCTGCAACCGTTAGAATTAAAAGATTGATCATGACCATCGTTAAAATGACATACACCAAGGGACGCTTGTAGGTCTTAATCGAAATCAGACTTTTCGCGCGTGCAATTTTGTCTTTAATCTTACTCACCAAAATCACCTCTATTTACTGATATTATAACGAAAAACTAAAACTAAGACGCTAATTTTGACTCTGTTTTTTGTCTTTTACGATGCTGAATCCACAAATAAAGCACTGTCCCTGTTGTGGTGATGATGAATAGTGACCCATACGTCAATATTTCTTTCCAAAGTTGACTTTGAACATCAGGAAGTAATTCCTCACCAACTTCAAATCTTGCTTCAATTTGATAATCATTTTGTAATGACATGGTCAACGTTTTTTGGCCAGAAATAAGATGTCCATTTTGATTGTACCACCCAACAAAGCGATGACCTTCTGTTGGTATCGCATACATCTTAAATGCTGTTTGTGCATAAACTTGTTTGAGTATGACATCTTGTTGCTCATCTTGAATAAATGAGTTAAATTGGATATTCCCCATTGATGCATCGTGTAAAATACTTAGTTCATATTTAGATCCAAGATTTAAAAAACTTTCCATTTGACTTATATAAATTTGAGGTCGATATCTTGCAAAAGTTTTCATTCGAAGACTATAGTTATACCATGTCTCATATGATGATGGATATCCATAACGATCTGTATGTTCAATTATTTCTGGAGCATAGCGTGCAATCATGTCATCAACAATATTCATGACACGATTTTTTTCAAAAACTGTTTCCATCAAATCAAGTGAGCGGTAGATAAATCGTCCTCTAAAATATTCGTTCTCCAATAATTTAATAAACATACGTCCCGTTTTCCATGTTTCACCTGTGATCCTAGAAAAACTATTGTATTCAGGATAATAACCACCCCATGAAGCACCAAATCCTGCATCAAGATCATAGATCATCCATCGCCATCTGCCATCATGGCCATATGGCGCATCAGGAGTGTAACTGACGTTTTTTCTCCAATATAAAACATTATTTTGAGGCCAGTCGATATTAGAAAAATAAAGTTGTGCGATATTATAATCAATAAAATTATCGATATCCATGCGCTTTTCAACGTAATCAAAATGCTTTTTAGATGACATATCAAATCGCGTGATGTATTGATATAAAAGTTGATAATGATTAGCGCCTTTAGGATCTCCATCGTCTAAATAAGCATGTCCAGAGAGGATGGTAACATCATCGACATTAAGATCGTAATGCGACGCTAAGTAATGAACATCAAACCGGTCTCTAATATTTCTTATCCCAAAATACTCTCCATTAAGAAATAATATAATCGGTGTTGAATATTGCTTATCAATTGTCAAGGGTTTAATGACTTCTTGTGCTGCAACATCTCCCATAATAGTATATTCAAAGGTTTGTCCACCACCTCTTAAGATCAGTCGTTTGAATTTATCAATATTTTTGTCTTCAAAAAATTGATAATTGAATGTACTTTGATTATCATAAGATGCTCTTGCATAAAGGCGGTAAGACTTCACTGGGTATTTTCTTGATAGTCCCCCATGAATTCTAATGCCTGCTTGTTGAGCTAAAAGTAACTCTCCAGAAGTGTCAAAATATTCAAGATAAATAGGTTTTTCCCATTCATCGCCTCGTTGAAAATAATTGCCTGTGCGATTCGAATTTCCTGTTTCAGATATCCGATTATCGTAATAATAACCCGGAATGTTGATACCTTCATAATAATCATAAAGGTTATGGATATCTGTTGTGATCGACATCACATTAAAACTATACTTGTTTGACATATTTTCATGAACAAAATACGTATTTGTTAAAATCTTACTATGATGATTCGTTGTTGTATCATAGGCAATGACTTTAACAACAGTTGCCGCAAAGACATCTTCTCTTGGGGATTGCCATTTTTGAGAGCCTGTCTTAATCAATGAAATGGGGTAAGTTGGTGTTGGAATGAATCCACCAGCTTTTCGTTCAATCTCAACCATTTCTCCTGTAGCTTCTATCCATTTTTCATCAATCCAAATAGGCTCTGTGTACTTCATTGAATGTTGATTGGGGTCAGAAGAATCCAACGTATAGTAAACCGTAGTGCCAGGTTTTGGAGTAATCTCAAGGTAAAAACCTGAATCATAGAAACCTCCGCGATGTGAAAGTTCAGGATTGAGTGATGATAATTGTGTAACAACTTGAGCATCCACTTCTTTTGCTGGAAGTAAAAAAAGAGGTAGACATAAAAAAACAAGAAGAAATATCCATGCTTTTTTCATGTTTGCTGCCTCCTTCGTTAATAAATGACTACTCTCATTTTAACATAACTTCATGTGGACGTATCATGTGCTTTAATTTTTAATAATTAAAGGCATAATCTTCTTCTTCAGTTTTTTAATGTTTTTATGTTCAAAATATGCTATAATGATTTTAGATTTTTTTTAGGAGAATACGTATGAAAAACATCATCCCGAGAATCAAATTCTTTATTGTGATGCTCGCCTTGTGGTTTTTACTTAATTTCAACTTTGAACTGACCACAATACTCTTTGGTATCGCAATATCTTTTTTCGTTTCTCTTTTTGCTTATGAAGTCCTTCATGATGATAAAGGATTTAGATTTAAAGGTATTAAAATCCATCGATTAATCATTTATCTTTTTGTTTTGTTTATTGAGATTTTTAAAGCATCTATCCTTTATACTATCAATTTGTTCAAAAGAACTTACGTCCCTGTTGTCTTTAAAATTACATTAGATAAGCTTGATCCTGTCAAGGTTGCTATTGTTGCAAATTCGATTACTTTAACACCTGGAACGATTACTGTTGATATCGTGAATCAAACGATTTATGTCATGGTTCTTGCGGATCCAAAAACACCTCATGAAGAACTGGAAAGACCCATTAGAAGTAAGTTTGAAAAATTACTCTTGCAGGAGGATAAAACATCATGACAACTATGAACCTTTTTCTGCTCATTACGCTCCTGGTTTTAGTATTAGCGATGATTTTATCTTTTATAAGACTTCTTCAAGGGAAGACTTTGTGGGATCGGATTTTAATGTTAAATTTGATGTCGGCTAAAGTCGTTTTATTTATTGCAGTTTATGCGATTTATGTAGATCGTCTAGTTTTATTAGATATTGCTATATCATATGGCATCATCGGGTTTTTAACTATGACGCTACTTTCTAAATTTATCATGGCCGGAGGTAGAGAAAAGTGAATATTATTGTCTACATCTTGCTCGTTTTATCCTGGCTATTCGTCATATTTGGTATGATTGCTATTTTTGGATTAAAAAACCTTTATACTAGAATCCTAACAGCTGCAACCATTGATACCGTTGCAAGTTTTTTAATGCTCATTGCGCTCATCATTGTATCTGCACGATTTGATTATGGTATAAGATTAGCTTTACTTATTTTATTCCTGCTGATTACCAATCCAATTAGTTCACACGTGAATATCCGCTCTGCTTACTTAATTGGTATACCCATTTCAACACAGGAGGATAAGTAATATGACGGATTGGATTCCTACGATACTTCAGATTTTACTAATTATTATTGCAATCGCGATCGTATTGCATAAAGAAAATTTTACGATCATTATCTTAATTGCCTCATTTGGTTTGATTGCAGCAACGCTTTATGCACTTAATCAAGCGCCAGATGTTGCCATTGCAGAAGTGGCCATCGGTTCAGCAATTATTCCTTTAATATATGTGATTTCAATATCGAGACAAAGAGAGTTCATCGTCTTAGATCGTGTCGATCATGACCGCTTCGATTTAGATGAAATGAATATTAAAGTTTATGAGATCTTATCTGAGTTTGTCAATACCTATGATTTAAGAATGAATGTTTGTTCTGATATTAAAGGAACCGATGAAGAACTGACTAAAGAACTGAATGTAGATTTAATTATTTCTTATAACGATGAGAGAAAGCGATTTGAACTCAAAGGAAAATCAACTTCTGTTTTGATGACAAGACTTAGAGATCTCACTTCTGAGATTAGTTTTATTCGTGTTGTCACCATGAAAGAAGGTGACTCCATTGATTAAACGATTATCTTTAGTTCTTCTCCTTGGATTCATTTTGTACTTATTTATTGGGTCAATCGAAAATCTAAGTGACATTTACAATTCAGCTGGTAAAGATTTTTTTAGAGAAAATGGTTTGTATGATACCGGAAGTATGAACTTAGTTTCTGCGATTTATTTGGACTACCGACTTTTTGATAGTTTGTTTGAAGCAGGCATATTACTGATTGCAGTCTCAGGAGTGATGTGGATATCACAGCATACGATTGCAGAAAAAAATGCAACCTTTATGCTGGATAAGCAAAAAACACCAGAACTTTTTATTACGTTTTCAAGACTACTATACCCCATCATGTTACTGTTTGGAATGTATGTGATCATTAATGGACACATCTCTCCTGGTGGTGGGTTCCAAGGTGGTGCCATTGTTGCTACAGCAATATTAATCTTGTATTATATTGACATTTCAAAAACAATCGATGTGAATAAAATATTAACCATTGAGAAATTTTTGTTCATTGGTTTATTATCGATTGCTTTTATGAGTTTTTTTACAAGAAATGAAGTTTTCACGAACTTTATTCCTTTGGATGGTTCTTTTGAACTCAAATCGATTTATTTAATCTTACTTAATATCATTATTGGTGCAAAAGTTGCTTTAGGTCTTATTGCAATCTTTACCGCATTTCTTAAGGAGGGACGCTAATGAATCCTATACTATCTTTTATGGTCATCTTAGTTGGCGTCTACGGACTTGCAACAAGTAAAAATATTATTAAATCTGTTTTCTGTGTCACCATTATCGAAGCTGGAACGATTTTACTATTTTTAAATCTCGGTGTTTATGAAGGTGGACTTATTCCGATTTTAAATGCTATTGGTATAGAGATTGTAGATCCCCTACCCCAAGCTTTGATGATTACAACAATTGTCATTGGCTCAACGATTACCTCACTTGCTTTAATGCTTTGCATTAAGATTTTCCATCATTACGGAAGTATCGAATGGAAAGTTGTGTTGAAGGGAGGAGACGATCTCAAATGATGCATCTTATTCCTGTGTTCTTCGTCTTTATTCCCATTATTGGAGCCTTAATCGTTTATTTGTTTAAAGGTCGATTCCCTGCTTACTTGCTTTTCTTATGTCAAGCAGTGTTGATTGGCTTATATGTATCTTATCTTCTAGCATTAGGCAGTAATCCAAATATCTCATTAGTTGTCTTTGGTGGATGGGATGAACTTTTTGCGATTAGTTTTCACAATGACAGACTATCTTTAACTTTTGTTGGTTTAACCATTTTTATGTGGACCATGCTTCTACTTTACACCTTTAAAACCAATCAAGATGAAAACAAATTCTTATTCTTCTTAATGTTTTTACAAGGTATATTCTTAGGCTTGATTCAAACCAATGACTTATTTAACCTCTTTGTCTTCTTAGAGCTCATGACGGTATTAATCACCATCCTAATTGCCTATAAGAAAACAGGTCCATCCTTTCGTGCGGGTATATATTATTTATTACTGAACACGATAGGAGCGATGTTTTTCTTAATTGGAATCATCATGATTTACTATGTGTATGGCACAATTAATATTCAATACTTAATTGAGAACATGCATCTTTATGCAGATGAAAAACTGATTCGACTTGCGTATGTGATGATGCTTTCTGGAATTAGTGTAAAGGCTGCATTCTTCCCACTATTTACATGGTTACCGATGGCACATGGTGTTGCACAAACATCGATTTCAGCGCTCCTTTCTGGTTTGGTTGTTAAAGGCGCATTATACATGTATATTAGAATCAACTTAAACATGTTTAGTTCTGCACCTTATCAAATGACTGAAGTCTTCTTCTATATTGGTGCACTAACTGCATTAACTGGAGTTATCTTCGCATTAACTCAAAAAGATTTAAAACAAATTCTAGCCTATCATACTGTCTCGCAAATTGGCATTATGATGATGGGATTATCGTCAGTTGCTGAATTAAGCTATGTGGGTGGTTTATTGCATATTTTAAATCATGCACTCTTTAAATCCCTCTTGTTCCTAGGGGCTGGTCTCGTCATCCATGCCTATCAGACTAAAAAAGTTTATGAAATTAGAGGCGTCTTAAAAAGTATGCCGCTAACAGCAATCTTACTCATTGTTGGGATGTTATCGATTAGTGGTGCACCTTTCTTTAATGGATTCGTTTCTAAAACACTAGTTAAATATGATTTCAAAGGTGATTTGTTTAAAATGTTGATTTTCACTTTAATCAATATTGGTACCATTACTTCCTTCATTAAGTTTTCACAAATCTTATTTGGACATCGTGTGGATATTGAAAAAAGACATGATATCAAGCAAATGATTTCAATGGTTATTATTGGCCTTGGTTGCTTAGCGATTGGATTATTTTATATCCCGATTGGTGAGTTTATCTTTGATAAGAACTTAAGTTATGTCAATCATTTAGATCCTAGACAATGGATTGACTATTTAACTTATGTGATGATTGGTATGATTTTCTATCGCTATGTGATTGCCAAAGATTTCAAACCACTCAAATGGATTAGAGAGTTTAAAATCACATTTGAAAATGCGAATTATATGTTTATATTGTATATGGTGATGATTTCATTTTTTATGTTCTTTAGATGATTTAGTCAGTAAAAAATAAAAGGTTCTGAGTGTAGAACCTTTTTTTCTTAAACGTGGATAGTGTTATAGCCTGATGCTTTGGATAATCGATTCATGATGGCTTGTCCGAGATCTGATTCTGGTAGTGAATGAATAAAGATATGCTCAATCCCTAAATCGTCCATTTGTCTTAATGCAATAAATAAATTAGATGCAATTTCATCTAGGTTACTCAGATGCCCTAATGAAACTTTATATTTGAGATCGATGTTTGAGGTCACCTCATCAGCACCAATGACAGCAGTTTTTGAAATATCTAGGGATTTGACGATTTGATTGATATAAGTAATCACATTTTCGATTTTTCCATCAACCAGCGTCATTTGTCCTTTAGGTGCATAATGTTTATATTTCATTCCAGGTGATTTAGGAATGTCGCTTACCTTTTTGTCTGTACCATCTATAATGCCTAATTCCAAAGTCTTTTCAATCATTTCTTTCGTGATTGCACCTGGTCTAAGTAAAGTTGGAATGGGTGTTGTCACATCAAGTACTGTTGATTCTAAACCGATTTTCGCTTTTCCACCATCAATGATGATATCAACTTTTCCATTAAAATCTTCGTAGACATGCTCAAATAAAGTGGAGGATGGTCTACCGGAAAGATTCGCACTAGGTGCACAAATAGGAAGTTCTGATAGTCCAATCACATCTAAGGCAATTGGGTGATTGGGCATTCTTATAGCAACTGTATTTAAACCTCCAGTAACTTCAAATGGAATTTTTGAGCTTTTATCAAATATCAAGGTTAGAGGACCTGGCCAATAAGCATCCATGAGTTTCGTTGCAACTCTTGGAATATCATCAATATATTGGTATAAATCTTTTTTATGGGCAATATGGACAATTAAAGGATTATCAGAAGGTCTTCCTTTGGCTTGATAAATACTTAAAACAGCTTGAGGATTGAGTGCATTTGCCCCAATACCATAAACTGTTTCCGTAGGAAAAACAACGAGTCCTCCTTGATGGAGTACTGATTTAATATGAGTTTTCACTTGATCATTTCTTAAGTCTTCTTTATGGTATATTTTCGTGTTCATATGTATCATACTTCTCTTTCAACATGAACATCATATCACATTTTTAGATTCATGTGAATGTTTTTTTCTTCGGATTGTACCGATTGATGAGTTCCTGTCTTAAATCGTTGGTTTCAGTAAGACAAATGGATGCTATTTCTTTTCTTGACAAGCCTTGATCTCTCATGGATTGAACAAAAAGTGGTTTTCCTATGACGATGCCGTTCATTTTTTTACTGTAGTAAACAGGATAAATGGGTAAGTCTATCCCATGTTTTTGATAAAAATAAAGTGAAAACGCGATAAATCCAGGGTGATAGTTTTCCATGATGTCATGATAGCCTTGTTCAGAATCTTCAGGAAAAATAAGTAAACTTCGCTTGAGATTGACTAATTCTTTCTCACTTTTTCTAAATGTTTTCATTAAGCGAACATCTGGATAGGTTGGAATAAGTTTCGCACCTTTGTAGAGCATTTTTGCTAGCAAAGCAAAAAAACATGCGAGAAAAAAAGCGATGGGTTTTGGGTATTTGAGTTTTTGTTGATATAGTGTTACAAAAAGATACTTAAATCTAACCTTAAATCCTTCAGTCATTTCATAAGTTCCCCAGGGTATGAATGCATACGGGAAAAAAAGAGAGAGCATCAAAGGCCCTGAAACAGCACTATGATTAGAGATAAACATCACTTGATTTGAGATCTCTTCATTTAAGTTTAGGATATATGGTTTTCTTAAAAAGAATCTAAGAATTTTTTTTAAAAAACCAAATATTGGACCATCTTGTTTTGAAAAGTCATGACTCATGTTGTGTAATACTCCAAATAAGGTTTGACTTTGGTATAAATTTCGTCAAAAAGCGCCATTTTTTGAGATTCTTCCAAATGTTCAATTGATGGATCCAGTGAAAAAGCAAGTCTTGCATAAGATAAATCTTTTTCATCAAATGCTTTGAGCAATAGCTGATGATTTTTGATGTGTCTCAGCGTTATTTGATGTGCAAAATCTGGCATCGATCCCGCAAAGACTGGACGAATTTCATCTCTTCTAAACATCGCATTGGTTTCAACCACATGACCTATAGGTAGGTTTGCAATTTGTCCTTGGTTGGGCACATTCACATTAGTGACTAAATCATGTAAACCAAGAAGTGCTTTTAACTGAAGCACACCTTCTTCTCCAGATGGCTTAATGGTGACATCTGCTTCGTGATGTATCATCTGAAGTGCTAAACGATTACCTTCAGCTTTAATATTTTTACGATGTGCAACAGGCGTTAAAAAGTAACGCCATGACTTGATGATATCCGGATTTTTTGTATAAAAATGCTGAGGTAAAAATTCAACCAAATGTCTGTCACCTGCAGCTGCAATACACCCATATTTTAAGTATAGGTCAAATTTAACTCGGTTTGCACTTCCAAATGGATAATAATCGACCCATGCATCACCTTCACTGCCTGTTTTATGGTACTTTTCAGCAAATTTTTGGTAGATAGGCATTAAATC
The DNA here is from genome assembly GCA_030603805.1 of Acholeplasmataceae bacterium. GTDB lineage: Bacteria > Bacillota_I > Bacilli_A > Acholeplasmatales > Acholeplasmataceae > Peloplasma. The sequence goes on along the minus strand of JAUVXD010000003.1, from coordinate 73,549 downwards.
TAAGTCTTGATAACTCGCATAATTAATCCATGTAAAATGATTAATGCCTAAAGGATTGATGGATATTTCTTTTCGAGAAGCTTGAATTTTCTTTTCTTCAAAAAGTGCACGTGCTAACAAATCTTGGACATGAAAGACTTCATGACAGTTGCCAAAAGCTTTAATTTGAGGAAACACATGATAAAGCATTTGAACACACATCGTCATAGGATTTGTAAAATTAATCACCCATGCATCTTTGGCGTGTGCTTTAATTGCCAATGCGAATTTTTCATAGATTGGCATCATGATTAATGATCTAAAAATACCCGCAGGTCCAGTGGTATCTCCGACAGGTTGATAAATACCATAGGATTCGGAAAGATGCACATAGGCATCCATTTCTTCAAATGTTGCAGGAAGAATGGATAGAAAAACAAAGTCTGCTCCTTTTAGTGCGAACTCTAAGTTAGATTCAACTGTAAAATGCCATTTACCTTTGGCATCCTTAAGTGCCATCATCATATTACCGATAATAGCATTATTTTTGGCTGCTTCAACATCAATGTCATAAAGCACAACTTCACCAGATATCTCTGATTCAAGCGCAAGATCACTCATTAAGCTTCTGGCCCAAAGGCGAGATCCCCCACCAATATAGGTGATTTTAACTTTTTTAATCATGCACTTCACCTTCTAAATGATGATTAAATATCTCATAAACTTCTGGGTTTATCTTTAAAATATTGACAGGCTTAAGTGTTTGATCGAGCCAGCATAGCGTTGTTGTTCCTTGATGCATAAGTATCCGGTTTTGATCATAGATATCATAAGTTAATATCATTTTAATTCGCGAATTAAAAATGAGTTTAGTTTCTTGTATATATGTTTTGCCAAAAACAAGAGGTTTTTTAAAAACGCTATGAATATCAATTAATGCAAGCCTTAATCCTCTTCTTTCAATTTCATCAAAAGGGAGTTTCATATCGAGACAAAACTGAACTCTGCCCATCTCATAATATTGTGCATAGATGCTGTGATGGATAATACCCATTTGGTCAGTTTCAGCATATCTAGGTTGAATCTTTAGCGTGGAAATCATCTTGAATCCTCCTTCAAATTGTTAATTCTATTGTAACTGATTTTGACTTATTTTGACTGAAATCTTAAAAAAAAGACTCTAGGTTGAGTCTTAATTTGGAATCCATTTGGCATAAAGAGTAATATCATGACTTGGCATATGTGTCAAAATGAAAGGTTGTGTGTATGTCTCATCTAAAAACCATCCAACAAACTGATACCCCATTCGAAAAGGTATATTTCTACCTTCGCTTTCATATGCATGTTGTGCAAGCTCATAATAAGAAATGAAATGATTGGTTGTTGCACCTGTGATGATATCACCCATTTTCCAATAAAGTCTATCAGAAACTAATACACGTTCAAAGGTTGTTTCATCTTTATTCATATTTGTGCCTTTAAAAGCTTGAATGATTGCTGAAATATTACCTTGCCAGCCGAGCGAGTCTGATGAAGGACCCCAATACTCTGGATGTGATTTCTTGAGCTGATATTCAAAATAATCCAACATTATAGGATACTCTTTTAAATCTCCAAATGCATCAGAAAGATAAATATCATTGAGTACTATACTTTCTTTGTAAAAGTATATGAAACTTTCTTCGAGTAAAAGATCACTTAAATATTGATCATATTGATTGATATAATCTATGGTTTGTCCTTCACTTTCAGGATCATCAATGGGAGAAGTTCCTAATATGACAGCGGTAAATAGCATATGATGCATTTTGAAATATTTAGCAAAATACTTAGAAGAGATGACTGTCTCTTCCTCTATCAAAGATACTGTGTGTATCTCTACAATGTCTTCATCTGATACTAAAGGATCATGGAGTTCAGTAAAAAGAATAGGTAGAAAATATTCTTCAAAATAAAGCATTTCAACAAGTCCATCATATGTGGATAAAAAGACCAGTGCTAGATAACGATCTTCAACAATTTGAAATGCTGTTTTAATGCCGAAATTTAATTGTGATAAATCAAATGCATACTCAATTAATATCGATTCGATTGGAAATCCACCAAATGTTTCAAAATGAATTAAATACTGATTAATCTCAAAATGTGCATAAAGAGATGTATCTATAGTTGGTCTAAACCTTGCTGGTATAGGTTGAGTCAAAAGTTCATCTAAATACCAACCAACAAAATAATGACCTTCTTTGTTAGGCATTGGAAGCTCAACATCTACACCTGGCAACGTTTCGATACGCTCAAAAAGAGCATCTACTTCAATATAAAGATAAACGCTGATGGGTTCTTTTGATTTTGTGTTTCCACAGGCTATAAGTAAGAAAACAAATGCTAAAGAGAGTATACTCCATCCAATTTTTTTCATAGAAACCTCATCATTAAGAATACTTTTATTATACCAAAATTGTTTAATTGTGCAAATTTGTTTGAATTCGAAATATTTTTTATGCATCTCGTTATGGAATTTCAAAGAGATTATTTATAATAAAACTATACTTTATTTATATGGAGGATTTACCATGAAAAAGTTTTTTTTATTAATAACCTTAATCCTAGGCGCCTTATTCCTTGCATCATGTGAGAGAAATGTTTCCGTTTTACGGGTTGGGATGGATTTGAAATATCCGCCTTTTGAAACAGTTGATTTTGATAACAACCCTGTTGGTATATCTGTTGACATCGCTTATGCCCTTGGCGCTTATTTAGGTGTAGAAGTTGAAATTGTCAACACTGATTTTTCATCACTGATTCCAGCACTACAATCAGGTGAAATCGATATTGCGATTGCATCGATGAGCATTACTCCTGCACGCATGGAGGTTGTAGATTTTTCTGATCCATATTTTTACTTTAAGATTATTACCCTTGTTAATCAAAATTTTGCAACGGCAAACGGGTTAACTGAAGATTCGAAAGTCAGTGATTTACTTGCCATAGAAAATGCGCGCTTTGTTGGTATTGCATCACAAGTATCTGCATCCATTCCTCAAAGTTATGGAAAATCTGTGATTGAAGCGACAGATTTAGGGACAGCAGTCGCATCAGTTGCACAAGGCACTGCAGATATATTACTGATGAGTGCCAATCCTGTTGTTGATGGCCATAAGGCGAATCTATCCACAACCATGATTGTTTGGGATCCATTTGTTGCTAGTCCAATTGGTATGGCTGTTAAGAAAGGAAATACTGAACTCATTGAAAAAGCCAATGCATTTATCGCTACCTTTAACACCTCTGGAGGGCTTTATGAAATACTCGAGGAAAAATGGGATGCTGTACTCCTTGATCGTCTTGGTAGATTTGGCTTAAGTTTTTATATCAATGAATAAAATTATTGCTTATATTTTTGCCATTATTACTGTCCTTGCGTTAGTTCTTTTTGTTGTCTCTCGTCAAGTTGAAAACTTCTCTTTAAGTGCTTTTACGCCGTATCAAAACATGATTTCAGAAGGGATTATCAACACGATTATCGTTTCATTAGTTTCCTTGATTGGAAGTTTAATATTAGGTTTCATCTTGTATTTGCTTTCGATTTCTAAAATCAAATATTTAAATGCACTCACTGTGGTTTTTACTGAAATTATTTATGGGACACCTTTACTTGTATTAATCGTTATCACTGCTTTTTTGATTGGTCCAGCATTTGGTTCCTATAACAGAAATCTTTTAGGGTATGTTGCACTCATCATTTACATGACCCCTTATATGAAAAATGTTTATCAATCTGCTTTTTCAAGTATCTCTAAAGAACAATATATGACCATGGATTTATTTGGTTTTACACCTTATCAACGTTATCGATACATCATCATCCCTCAAGTCATACGTATTTTAATGCCGCCGATGATGAATAACTTTTCAATGATTATTAAAGGAAGTGCACTTCTTAATGTCTTAAGCTATAATGAACTTTATTATGCCATTCGCGTGGCCCAATCTCAAACATTTAGATTTGTTGAAGGTTATGTCTTAATGTGGTTACTCTACTTAATTATTACGATACCTTTGTCTCAAGCAACCAAATGGCTTGAAAGGAAGTGGGCATAATGAAAATTTTATTAAATCAAGTTTCACACACGTATGACGTTGAAATTTTGCATCAACTAAATTTGAGTTTGAATGGTTATAAATCTGTAGCGATTATTGGTGTATCTGGATCAGGTAAATCCACATTAATCCGCTTACTTTCTGGACTAGAAAGTCCGAGTTCAGGATTGATTAAAGTCAATGACATGCATGTATCTGATGAATATTATCGTAGAAGAATCGGATTTGTTTTTCAAAATCATAATCTATTTCCTCATTTAACCTTAAAAGAAAACATTACACTTGTTTTAGAAAAAACCAGAAACATGAGTCGAGTAGATGCACAACAAACAGCAACTCACTATTTAAAAATGCTTCATCTCGATGATCAAATCGATAAGCTTCCCAAAAATGTATCAGGTGGACAAGCACAAAGAGCTTCGATTGCACGTGCTTTAAGTATTAATCCAGATTTAATCTTCTTGGATGAACCTACATCTTCCCTAGATCCTATTTTGACTCATGAAGTGCTGACAGCCATTGAAGAACTTAAAGGTCTTGGTAAAGATTTTATCTTCGTTACCCATGTGATGAGTTTTGTGAAAGATTTTGCAGATTATGTGATATTCATGGATAAAGGTGACATTATTGAAATGGGTTCTCCTGAAATACTTGATTACCCAAAAAGTGATGCTTTAAAGGCTTTTATGCAGAAAGTGAGATGAATGCTTTATGAATCAAATTTTAAAAGGTGCATTAGTTGCAAACGCTGCGAGCTTAGGTGTACATTGGATTTATAATACTGCCTACTTAAATCGATTATCTGAACAACAAGACTTACTTTTTCAAAAACAATCAAAAAGAATCTATGAAGAAGGACTGCCCTCATATTATGTATATCCTAAGGCAGAAGTTGGTGATCACACACTCCAAGGCATGTTCTTAATATGGCTTTATGAAGCGCTTAATAATCACCCAGAGTTTTCAAAAGATAGTTATGAACAACTCATCTTTGAAGCACTCAAGCCTGGAGGGTTTTATGAAGGTTACGTGGAATCTTATGCAAAAAGACTGATTATAAAAAAACTTTCTCTTGATTTGAATATACCCTTTCTAGAAGATCAACTTGTCGATCATCATTTGGTAGGATTTATGCCTTATCTTGCATGTCGTGCACTTGGTATTTCATCAAACAAAGCATGGGAACTTGCACAAGCATTTACAACGCTTGATGATTATCCAAAGTTTTATCACATGTTTGATTACATTTTTGAGAAGATTCAATCCAAACCGCTTTCAGTGGTATTAAAAGATGCCATCCCTTTCGCTCCTGAAAATTATCAGAACGCTTTAAATCAAGCTTTAGTCATGACAGATGTTGATGTTTTTATAAAAAAATATGCGGGCATTGCCTGTTACTTGCCTCATTCAATTCCCTTGATTTTTTATATATTAGCACACTCAAATGGATTTGAAGAGGCTATTCAATTCAATGCAAGACTTGGTGGAGCAAGTTCAGATCGTGGCTTATTACTTGGTGCAATCCTATCTAAAATATATGAAATTCCACAATCTTGGATTGAAAAAACTAAATTCTAAAAGAAAAGGCTTTCGCCTTTTTTTTATGCAAAATCGAGTTCTTCATTCGCTTCGATGCTCACTTTTGGTTTATAATTGACTCTTTTATATAAATACATGCCAACAGGAATGATGAGTAAATTACCGATGAGTATGGAGTACCAAATGCCAGATGCTCCAAAATTAGTGAACTGCTTGAATAAGTAGATGAGTGGAATTCTTAAAATCCACAATCTCGTGATGGTAAATATAAATGTATATTTGGTATCGCCTGTCCCATTAAAGACACCCATATAGGTTTGAAAAATTGCCATCAAAGGTAAACTCAGTAAGAGAAAAAGCATGTAATCTGAGGCAAGTTCTAAAGCAACAGGATCATCTTTAATGAAAAATGAAGCAGACCAAGTTCGAATAAACATAAATCCAACACTGCCTATAATCATCAACCCTGTTGATAAAATCATTGCTTTTTTAAAAGATGCTCTTGCCCTTTCAATGTTTTGGTTGCCAATATTTTGGCCAAGATATGCAGAAAGCACACCACCAATAGCCAGCACTGGATGTAAAATCAAACTACTAATTCGATTGCCTACAGAGAATGCAGCAACCGTTTGAACACCATAAGATACAATAATGCCATTCATAATTGCAAACCCAACAGAAGTGAATGCTTGCCCTAAGGAAGCTGGAATAGCAGTATTAATCAACTTTCTTGAAACTAAAGAGTCTAAAATTAAATAATCCTTAGAGATGGTAATCCCTGTTTTCGATTTAAATAATTGAATTAAACCAAATGGCATAATGACAAGATTGGAAATCAATGTAGCATAAGCGGCACCAGATACACCAAGTCCTGCAGTACTAATCATTAAAGGTGATAAGATAATATTTAAAATCACAGTGACCACACCATAAATGACTGGTGTAAACGTATCACCACTCGATTGCCTGATTGAGGTAAATGCGAAGAATAGAAACACAACAGGAAGTTCAAAAGATCTAATTTTTAGATAATTCACACTATTTTCAAGAACAAACCCTTCAGTACCCATCAGTATCATAATTGGTCTAGCTAAAACAAATGAAAACACATTTAGAAAAATACCTAATATTAATGAAATGATGACGAGATTGGTTGCGTATTTTTTTGCTGCTTCTTTTTGATTGGAACCCACTTGCTGACTTATCAGTGCCGTGCCTGCAGCAGAAAGTCCGATACCTAAAGAGATGAATGTAAAAACAATGGGAAAAGTTAATGAGATTGAACTCACAGCATCCGAACTATATCCAGGTATCCTGCTCACAAAAAACATGTCAATGACATCATGAATGGTCTTAATTAAATTGTTAATCATTAATGGTAGTGAAAGCAAAAACAACCCCTTATAAATATTGGGGTCATATAAAATCAGATGTCTTTTGCGTTCGTCTTTTGTCATGTGTACACCATCCATACTTTAGCATTATAGCACACTTAAAAAAAAGAGCCAAGACTCAACTGACAAACAGCCCTAAAAAAAAGAAGGTTGCCCTTCTTTTGTCTTAATAGGTTGGATTTTTCCTTTGAATTAAAAGTTCTAATTGGTCTTTGAGATCACCCATGTTTTTGGCAACACGAATGTAGTGTTTCTTATCTTTGGTTTCAACTTCTATGGAACTATAAACTAAAAATGGTTTTGCCCAAATATTAATATTTGCCTTTACGAAAACGATGTCATTCATCGATAACTTGATATATTTTCTACCAATTTTATGCAAATAGAGATTTTCCTCATCCAATGATACGAGTGCATGCGGTAGCATCAGCATATAAATGATATAGCCCAGTAAACTTAAAATGCTTAGCACTAAGACATACGCAAAAACAACCATAATCCGATCAATATTCTCTAAATCAAATTGATAATAATTAAGGATGGCTAAAAGAATCACAGATGCAAAGATTAAAAACAAAAAAGAAATAAAAATTTGCATGTATGATTTAGTTGCAAGTACAGTGTGCATCCAATCACTTCCTTCATCTCTAATTTAACTATATCATAAAATGTGATAGATAACATCTATCAAGCATAAAACGAAACATTTGGTAATTTGCTATAAATATGTTATTCTATGAATATCTTAAAAAAGAGGTACCTCGATGAAAAAAATCATGACACTCCCCAATATGCTCACCATAAGCCGTGTTGTTTTCTTACCCATCTTATATGTCCTTGTCCATCTGGAATTACGTTTGGCTTTTTTAATTACATTTATCATCATTGCTTCGACTGATTTTTTTGACGGATTACTGGCCCGCAAAATGGGTTTGGTCTCTAAACTGGGTAAGGTCTTAGATACGGTCGCCGATATATTCTTCTATTTTTCTTGTGTTTGGTTTTTTTATGTCCTCTACCCAAATTATCTCATCCCTAATGTACCACTACTCATCGCATTTAGTGTTGTTTATCTAAGCAACTTCATCATTTCTTATATCTTCACTAAAAAACTAATCATGATGCATACAACATTCTTAAGACTTAATGCTGTCTTTATTTTCATATTGATCATCTTGTCGTACTTCGTTAACACTACTTATGTTTTATCTTTCATTTTGTTTACCTTTATGATCGGTTTTTTTGAAGCAATCCTTATTTTTATTAGGTTTGGTGCTGTTGATGTTGATACAAAATCAATCTTTGTTCTCCTAAGAAAAGATAAGGCGAGAAAAAGACTCAAAGATCATTTGGAAGCGTTAAAACAACTCGAGTTCAATCAGAAAAAAATGGAAATCAAGTGAGATTTCCATTTTTTTGTTTAAGTCTTTCATGTATTGCTTGAGCTGATAATCTACCTGCCCCCATGGCTGAAATAACTGTAGCAGACCCTGTGACCACATCGCCACCCGCATAAACCATGTCTTTTGTTGTCATCCCAAAGGAATCCTTGGTGATGATACAGCCATATCTATCCGATTCTAGGCCTTTAGTTGTCATTTTAATGAGTGGGTTTGGAGTTGTTCCTAATGCAAGTATCACCGCATCTGTTAAAATCATTTCTTCAGTGCCTTTGATTTCTACAGGCTTTCTACGTCCTGTATGATCGACTTCACCTAAAGTCATATGTGAACAACGAATGGATGCTACAAAATGAGCATCATTTCCAATAATTTCTTTAGGATTAGTGAGCATTTTAAAGATAATGCCTTCTTCTTCCGCATGAATGACTTCTTCATGTCTTGCAGGAAGTTCTGCTTTTGAGCGTCTATAGATGACATAAACTGTTTGAGCACCTAAACGCTTCGCACATCGTGCAGCATCCATAGCAACATTGCCACCACCAATCACAGCCACTGTATTTGGCATCATCATGGGTGTTTGTGCATCTTTTTTATAGGCTTTCATTAGATTGATGCGTGTTAAAAATTCATTGGCAGTATAGACACCATTTAACATCTCTCCAGGAATACCCAAAAACTTAGGCAAGCCAGCACCAGTTCCTAAAAAAACGGATTGATATCCATCATTAAAGAGATCATCAATGGTTAATGTTTTTCCAATCACGATGTTTTTTTTGATATCAACACCAAGTTGAACAAGTTTATCAATTTCTTGATTCACAACGAATCTCGGTAATCTAAACTCTGGAATCCCATAAACCAAAACGCCCCCTAACATATGTAATGCCTCAAATAATGTGACTTGATACCCTAGTTTTGCTAAATCATAAGCACAAGATAACCCAGCAGGTCCAGATCCAACCACTGCAATTTTTATCCCATTGGTTATAGGTTTTTCTAATGGTTTATTTGAATTTTTAAAATGATAATCTGATACAAACCGTTCAAGTCTGCCAATTGCAACACTTTCGCCTTTAATTTTTCGAACACAAGGTGCTTCACATTGTGTTTCTTGAGGACACACTCTACCACAAACTGCAGGTAGTAAACTTGATTTTTCAATGATTTGATAGGCTTCTTCAAATCTTGAAGCTTTAATTTCATGGATAAATGCTGGTATATCAATCGCTACAGGACATCCTGAGACGCAAGGTTTGGTTTTGCACTCTAAACAACGATGCGCTTCCATAATGGCTTGATCAGCGGTATAGCCTAAGGCAACTTCATCAAAATTTTTGATACGTTGATTACAATCTTGAAGGGGCATGACTTCTTGAATCAAAGAACGGTTCATGATTTTTCACCTTCTTTTAACTTGCATCGATGTGGATAAGCTTCTTTTTCAAAGGATTGATACATTTTACTACGTACGATGGCTTCATCAAAATCCACCAAATGTCCATCAAACTCAGGACCATCGACACATGCAAAATAAATCTTTCCATCAACTGTTACACGGCATCCGCCACACATACCTGTACCATCAATCATGATGGGGTTCATACTGACAATGGTTTTAATCTTTTTCTCTTTGGTCATCATAGAAACAACCTTCATCATGGGGAGTGGTCCAATACAAAAAATATGATCATAATCTTCAACTTTTAGAAGTTCTCTTAAGACATCTGTAACAAATCCCTTTGTGCCTAATGAACCATCATCAGTCACTAAATGAAGATGTCGACTGACCTTTTTAAATTCTTGACTTAAAAAAACAAATTCTTGACTTCTAAATCCAATGATTGTATCCACAACTACCTTTTTTTGATATAGTGCTTTGACCAATGGATATGCAATGGCGCAACCGACACCACCGCCAATGACTAAAGCTTTATGTACTTGACTTAAATCTGTAGGTTTTCCTAAGGGTCCAACAAAATCCGTTATAGATTCATTTTCTTTAAGTTGATTTAACTGATAGGTGGTTGCACCAGCAACTTGAAAGATAATGGTTATGGTTTGGTCTTCGTGATTGACATCTGCGATGGTCAAAGGTATACGCTCGCCTTCATCTGTGACGCGTAGCATGATAAATTGCCCAGGCAATGCATGTTTGGTCACCTCAGGTGCAAAAATCCTCATTAAGGACACATAAGGCGTTAATATTTTCTTTTCGATGATTGGATACATCATGAATCCTCTTTTCTATAAAACATGCGTCATTATAAAAATCTAACAATAAACATATAAACCAAAATAAATGTTATAAATCCGGTATAGATTAAAGCATCACTTTTAATGATACTTGACTCATATCTTCTATTGAATACATTAAGTGTAATGACGAAACGATCAACAAACCCAATTTGGTTACTATCTTTATTGGATAATTTTGCAAAATCTTCATGATTGATGGGACATTGATCCCCATACATCATCCAGCATGCATTTTTCATCACAATATATGCAGGTAAGAAAAACAAATACTCAATCGATAGCCATTTGGGTAAATGTAGATGAAAAAGATCAAACTTCTTTCCTACGAAAAAGATGATAAAACCTAAGGAAATAACAAGCAGTGTCATTAAAAACTCGGAACCTGTGAAAAACTTAATATCGACAATATATTTGTTAATGAAATATGGATCATAAGTTGTGAGGTTGAGTTGTGGAATAATAAAATGATCTAAAATGAAATGAGGAAATAGACCAATCAATATAATTAATAATGCTATACCAACCAAAGCAACATCCAAACTCGAGTAATCTCTTTTTAAGCTTGGATAAGTTTGATCCGTTTTTCTTAAGAAAACATAATAAAAGAGTTTAATGAATGAACATGCGGTTCCAGCTGAAACTATGATAAACATAAGTTCTGCATAAAAGAAGGAAGCATGCCCATACTGATAAGCTTCTACAATACCATGATGCAGTAATGATTTTGAGACAAATCCATTAAAGAAAGGAATGCCACTAATACCCATGGCTGCAATCAAGCATACGATGGTTGTCAGAGGTAACTTCTTCCAAAGTCCTCCAAGCTTATACATGTCATTTTCTTTCGTATGATGATAAACAACACCAGCAACCATGAAAAGTAATGATTTAAAGAGCGCATGATTGAGGATATGATAAAGTGCACCTGCATAACCCATAGCTCCACGATATCCAAGATATAAAGCCACACCAATGCCTAAAACGATATACCCCATTTGACTGACTGAATGATAGGCGAGCATCTTTTTCATGTTGGATTGCTGAAGTGCTAAAAAGACACCAATCGCCATGGTAATAATGCCCATCCATATAATGACAGCCCCAATCATTTCAGTGGTAAGCCATATAGGATCTAAATAATCTGTTACACTTTCTTTGCTTGGAAAATAATAACTGGTAGCAACCCGTAAAATACCAAACGCACCGACTTTAATCATAATCCCTGAAAGTAGAGCGCTGGCAGGTGTTGGTGCGACAGGATGTGCTCTAGGTAACCAAACGTGAACTGGTGCCATCCCTGCTTTTATACCAAACCCGAAAACGAGTAACCCCATAATCCAATACTTCATCGACCCAAGTTCACCTAAGCGTACAATTGCTGATGTAAACTTAAGATCACCAATATAAAAATAAATGAGGAGTAATGCTGTTAAGATTAAAAACCCGCCAATGAGTCCCATCATGATATAGTTAAATCCTGCTTTGTAGGATTCTTCTTTTTGACCATGAATAACAAGCATATAAGAGGTAATAGTCATAATCTCAAAAAAGAGAAACATTGTGAGTAAATCACCTGACATAATGGTGCCTAAGACAGATGCGTATGTGACTGCTAAAAAGAAGAAAAATCTTGTTCCATGCTTTTCTTTGTTCATATATTCATGGGCATAAACCATCACAAAAAACCAAATAAATGCAGAAACAAATAAAACTGTATAGCCCAGCATATCGACATGAAAACTGAGTCCAAGGCCTAGCACACCTGGAATTTCTAAATGAAGCGTACCATCTTTAGCTGAAGGATACATCAGCATAATTAAAACAATGGTCAAATAAGTCATGTAGATGATGATTTTATCTCTTTTTTGAGCATACGCTTGACCATAAAAAAGTTGAATTGCAGCACCTATTATAGGCACAAAAATCACTAAAAGTGGCGCATATTTTAAGTGTGTTAAATCATAAAGAAAGGCATTAAACCGTTCACTTTGTTCAATTAATGACGAGAGTCCAAACCAATTTTGTGTATAAGATACAAACACAAAAAGCAAGACAAGTGATGAAATCACAATGACTGAATTTAATAGTGCAAGCTTATCAAAAATATGTATTTTATTGGGATTGTATGTTATTTTTTGATCATCCATAAAGTCCACCTATCCGATTAAGCTTGCGACAGCAGCATCAATGAGTTCTTTTAGCATATTGGGAAACACACCCAAGCCAAGAATGAATAACCCTAAAACAATCAATGGAATAAGCATCATTTTTGGTGTTTTTTCGATGGTTTGTAAACGATATTTATACTTCTCATTTTTTAGGAACGCTAAAATGATAATGGGTAAGTAATAAATGACGTTAAGTAGACTACTGATGATTAAAACGATCAAAAAGATCACTTGACCTTTATCCAATACAGCGATACCTAAATTAAGTTTTGAAATAAAACCACTGGTGAGTGGAATACCAATCATCCCTAAGGCTGCTATTGAAAATACACCCATCGCAACCGGCATGATAAAACCAAGACCATCAAAGTCATTCACTTTACGTGTTTTTTTATAATAGATGATTGCACCTACAGATAAGAAAAGTGCAGTTTTCATTAAGCCATGGGAGATGATATGGAAAAATGCTGCATAAAGTCCAGATATACTGACTAAACTTATTCCTAAAAGAATGTAACCTACTTGGGCAACAGATGAATACCCAAGCATGCGTTTGACATCCTTTTGTGCAATTGCAAAGACTGAACCCATAACCATGCCTACACCTGCAACAATACCTAAAATAAGTGGGATATTGAGTTCATTTAAAATATCGATACCATAAACTCTAAATAAGAGTTTTGCAAAGACTAAAATGTAAACTTTGACCACAATCGCCGACAAAATCGCACTCGATGTGGATGGTGCACTTGAATGCGCATCTGGAAGCCAAATGTGAAAAGGAAAGATAGCTGCTTTAATACCAATGCCTACAATCATGAAACCAAGTGCTATTAGGATATTGGTTGGATAAAGTGCCCAGACGTTTTCTAAGGCTGCTCCAACTAAAGTGATATTGGTGTAGCCTGTTGCCATATAAATCAATGCAACCCCAAAAAGATAGGATAATGAACCAATTTCATTGAGCATCACATATCTAAATGCAGCGGTATACGTTTCTTTTTTTCTCTTAATAGAAATGATACTACATGTGGTAATTGATAAAATTTCGATAAAGACATACGTATTAAATAAATCGTTGGTATAAAGAATCCCAAACATGGACATTAACAAGATAAAGAGTAATATATAATATCTGCCATACTCTTTTTCTTCAATGCCTTCTGTTGCATCTCCACAGGAATACGCATAAACAATGGTTGCCAAAATCACAACAAAGGTCGTAAAAAATGCAGAAAAGGGATCCACAACAAACTCAATACCTAAACGTGATGCATGTCCTCCAAAACGATAAACAATAGGTCCAACCGTATGCACATGATTCAAAATAAATGCTGAGGAGATAATCACAAGAACTAGGACAATAAAACCAATCAACAGTGTACGATTAAAATGTCTTCTTCTAAAGAGCGGTATGGCTAAAGCCATGCCCATAAATAGGAGTAAATTTATGATGGGCAGTTGTTCAATATTCATCGCTTTCCTCACTGATGATACGAGAAATTTCTTTTTGATCAATTGTCCCGTAAGTTTGATAAATACGAATCGCTAAAGCTAACGAATAGACGGTAATCGATACAACAACGACGATCCCTGTCAAAATTAAGACTGAAGGGAGTGGGTTTATATATATAAAAACATCTTCTCCAATCCGAATAATAGGCGGTTCACCATCTTTAACATTGCCAATCGCAATGAAAAATAAGAATACACCTGAACCCATAATATTAACACCCATAATTCGTTTGATCAAATTGCTGTGTGTGACAACAGTATGTAAGCCAATTAAAAAGAGGGCAACACCACCAATATAGTTGATGTTATCTAAGATAGCTTGTAAAAAACTCATTTGTCTTCCTCCTCAATTAAAATGTGGAAGAGCGTAATCATCGTTGATGCCACTTTAATACCAATACCTATCATTAAAAGTGGAATCATACCAGCTGATAAAAGACTTCCTGCAGTACCTTTAGGAAATCCAGCTTGAATATTAGTTAAAAACGTACCGCCAAATGCAAGCCCAATGAGACCAATCATAATGAATAAAATAATACCGCCTGATTCTGCAAATTCAGAAGCACGATGAGAGAATTTTTGTTTCGCACGATCTAATCCAAAGACAAGTGTATATAAAATTAAACTTGTCCCAATCAAAGCACCTCCAGAAAATCCTCCACCTGGAGAAACATGGCCGTTTAAGATAATGAAAATGCCATAAAGTTGAACAAAAGGAACGACAATACGAGTCATTGATTTAACAATGGTGTCATGCATCTTTATTGTCCTCCTTTTTCTCTTTCTTTGTGGTTCTAAGGACTGAAGCTACAGCGACGATTGAGGTAAAAAGAACAATGGTTTCACCTAGTGTATCAAATCCGCGATAATCGGCAAGGATTGCTGCAATAATGTTGGTTGCACCTGTTTCATCGAGTGCATTTTCCAAGTAGTAATCAATGCTATCATTATAAGCTGGTGCATCGGTTGTTGGCATGGTTGGCATATCAATGATGGCGATAACCAAAATGACAAACAAAGTCACAAAAAGACCAAAAGTTAGGATACGCTTCATTTTTCGTACCTCTCAGTCTTACTGATAACTGCAAAAAAGAGCACCGAGGTGACACCTGCACCAATCGCTGCTTCTGTTAAAGCGACATCAGGTGTTTTTAAAATTAACCATAATACCGACATCATGAGTGAAAAAGCAGAAAAAATAATGACTGCGCCTAACAAATCTTTAGTCTTTTCAACAGAAAGCGCACAAACGATCAAGAAGATAACGATAATCACATTAAGAATCTCCATATCATTGATCCTCCTCGAGATGCATTTTAAGTTTATAATAAGCACTTTTTGCAATATAATGTGCGGCTGTTGGGTTCGTAAGCCAAATAAAAATTAAAATAACTAAAATATTTAGAGAAATAAAACTCATGCCCTGCCAAATGATTAGGGCAATAAAAATCATGCCAGCACCCATGGTGTCACATTTCGTTGTCGCATGCATTCTCGTAAATACGTCTGGCATACGAATGAGTCCAATCACACCAACTGCATAGAAAAAGAGTCCTCCAACAAGGAAAAAGATAATGATGATTTGAATGAGTATTTCGAAAATGTTCATTGATCTAATCTACCTTTCAAGAGCAGTTTAGCTAAACCAATCGTTGCAAGAAAACCTAAAAGTGCATAAACAAGTGCAACATTAACATAGGATTCTTGAGCTGTGATGAGTGCAATCATCACGATGATGGTGGTGACTTTCGTTGAAATCATGTTGATTGCTACAATACGATCAGCAGCTGTTGGACCTACCGAAGCACGGTATAATCCAATAAAGGTTAAAAGGACTAAGATAATGGTTGCTATTAAAACAAGTGAAGTGATCATTTTTGTCCTCCTTCGTCTTCAAAATCGATAAACACTTTTTCTAATGAACTTCCTTCAATACCTTTGACTTGAGATTGAACCAAGCCATGAACAATAATTTCATTGTTTGAACAATCGATTGAGAGTGTTCCTGGGGTTAATGTAATCGCATTGGCATAAAATGCTTGATTGAGCTCTTTTTTTAAAGGTTGCCTAATCGATACGAATCCTGGATCAATTTTCATTTTCGGGCTTAGTACAATTTTAGCGACTTCAATATTCGATTTGACAATATTCATGATTAAAACAAAAAAAAGGACGATAAGACGTTTGATCGTTTTCAATGTCAAACGTGTTGCTTCCAATGGATTAAAAATCAGATCATAATTATAAAAGACGACTAAAAGCGATGCTAGTAACCCTGTAACTATGATGACTAAATCAAGTGTTGCGGAGAGTATAAGCCAAAATAGGAAAAGCAACAAATATAGAAAAACAGCTCCATGCTTTTTTGTCATACCTTACTCAAACCTTTCATATTCAATTTAAACAATGTATTGTTTATTCCATATGTATTATAGCATAACAAACCATGATAGGACAGGCTATTTTTTGATTTTTTGTACTTGCCAAAATTTATAAAAAAGAAAGAAGTGCATCGCACTCCTAGGTATTAATTTTCTTTGAAATTGATTTTATCCATCACAAATTGTGACAATTCTTGTGTGGTCATATCTTTGTAAACATCATAAGCAATAGGCTCTAAAATGGTTAGTTTTCGATAACTTCTTTTCCAAGGAAATCTTTTTCTCACTAAGTCATTGCCATCCAGTCTAATGATTAGGATTTGTGCCTCTGCACGAAGTGCAACCTTAAATGCACCTGGCTTCATTGCTTCAACTTCATCTTTTAATCTATTTTTGATCTGTCCTTCTGGGAAAATGATTAGTGCATGTCCATTTTTAACAGTTTCTACTGCCTTATCTAAATCCTTTGCTGTTTCTCTTGGATTAGACCGATTGATGGGAAAGACATCATATGCTCTTAACCATCCTTTGAGCAAAGGAATACTTAAGACTGACTTTTTTGGAGCAAGTGTTAAAGGTCTTGGGAAAAAATCAAGTACAGAAAAACCATCGGTATAAGACTTATGATTTGCATAGACAACCAGTGGTCCAGTCATGGGTATATGCTTGATTCCAGTGACCTCAACTTTGAGTCCTAAAATAAAACGATTGAGCAGTCGAGATATACTTTTCATTAAATACGCTTTATATGGATGTTTTGCAGGTAGGATTAAAACCAATGGAAAGTTTAACATGTAAAAAAGTAGGACAACAACAAATGCAAGTCCATAGCTTAAGACAATCCATAAAGGTAAGAAATAAAGTGCTGTTATAGATGTTAAATAAAAAGTTAATAGCACAAAGCTTAAAAGAAAAATGATTGTTGCCATTGGATACCTCACATCAAAAATATAGCATTAGAATATCATAGTTCAAAGTTAAATCAAAATATTATGAAAAAAAAGAAGGTATATACCTTCTTGAATTTTATGGTTTTCAAACTTGTGCTTTTTTAAAAAATTGCTTTCTAAGTAAAAAGAGATTAATTGCACAAAATGCGATCATGGTAATGATGAGTGTTATAATCGCAAGTTGCGTGCTTTGATACGCAATCCCTACCAACATTAAAAGAGGAAATCCGAAGAGAATTGCACTGCTTGCACCAAGGACTAAGTTGTTTGCTGCAGGGGTTTTAAAATGTGGGTCGACTTCTCTTAATAAAGCAATCCCTGTTGATGCAGTTCCTGTAAGCATTCCAAACATCGAGATGAAAGCTTCTAGATCATAATCTGGGTAGATGCGTTTGCATAAGTATCTTAAATAAACGAAAGTAATCAGACCGCCTGCAGTCGTGACTAAAATAAATGGAATCCATAAACCTTGAAGATCACCAATATTAATGGCTGCAATCGAAGCGATAATCATGAAATCAAATGCGGTACCAGCAATACGGTTTAACATGTAATCATTTGGATATCGACGTTGCATGATATTGATTTGTCTAAGTTTTGCAAAAATCTTTTTAAATAATAACGCAAATAGTGTTGCCCAAATAAAATTGAATCCCCAAATGAGTGGACGCATCGATCCTGTACCAAACTCACCGAAAACACCTTGCAAGATGAGCCAATCAATGCCCTTCATAAACATGAATGTCGCAAAATAAACTAAAAGTACCAAACAAACTTGAATCGTAAATTTATCAATTGCTTCAGATAGTGGAATTTCATCTTCTTCTTCGATCATGTGCGATGAAACTTCTTGATTGACAACTTGATTTTCATGAACCACAAGTTTGTCTTTTCTCACCAAATAATTGAGATACAAGACCCCACCAATACATGCCCAGATAAATCCAAGTGATGCCATCGATAGACCAAATGCTTTACCACCAACAAAAATTGAATTTTCTGCATAAACAGTGCCCATATTACCAGCAGGTCCTGGTCCTTGGCCAAATGCCATAGGCAGGAGCATACCTGCTCCAGGAATTAATTTATCACCAAATAAAGTGAGTGCCAGTGTAATGGTAATGATTAAACCAACAACAGCTTGAATCACGTAAGTACCCACAATCACAAGTCCACTTTCAACAGCTACTATCTTGTTTTGTTTTTTCTGATCATTTAAAGATTTTAATGCTAGTGATATGAAACCAATCGCAAGCATATGAAAGGTGATAACTTCCATCAATTGGACACTAAAAAAGCCTGTTGGAAAGATATTGAGTTCTTTAACGAGTAAAACAATAAAACCTCCAAAAACAGCCGTTGGTAATAATGTCTTTCTTAAAAATCCAACTTTTCGTCTAATCACATTAGCCAGAAGTAAGACGATGGCTAAAAAAGCGATTTGATTCAACCCGCTCCAGTAATCATTGTTCCAAAACTGCATAATATTGTCTCCTCATTTTTAAAATGTGTTATGTTTAGAATATCATAAGATACTTTGATAATCAAATATCTTTGATAAAAATAAAAAAGACTCCTTAGTTTAAGATCAGGTATCAATATTATACCTTCATCCCAACTTTTTGGAGTCATTTCATTATAAGATGGTGAAGATAGTAGGGATTGAACCTACGACCCCTTCCACGTCAAGGAAGTGCTCTCCCGCTGAGCTATATCTCCGACCATTTCTATTATACACGAAATTAAGATATAATCAAGCAAAAAATTACTTCGCAATTCTACGCCATGGACTGACATAGCCACCTTGAACAATCGATACTTCATTCGATACAATCACTGCTTTACAATCCATGGATTCAATGAGATCGATGATGGTCTGTTTGTTCTTTCGATTGGCGAAAATCATCAATACTGTACGATCAGAATCTTTACCATGTGCATCGAGTGAAGTGACACCGTGACCTGAGGATCTAAGAACTTGAGTAATCGTCTCAGCTGAAGGTTTAGATGCAATCACATGGATTAATATCTTACCCACCGCAACTCGATTTTCAAGCATAGAACCAAAATAAATACCAATGGCAAAACCAAAGCTATATATTATACCCTTCATAGGATATTCTGTAATGCCCATGATGACACGTGAAGCAATGAAGACCCAAAGCAAGATTTCAAAAATCGCCAGAATTGTTCCGGGCTTGCGATAACCTTTGGTTATTAAAATGACGCGCATGGTACCAATGGTGACTTCAATGATTTTAGAAAACAAAATCAGTGCAAGTTCCCAAAGTGGAACAGAGGTTAAAAAGTTTAAGAAAGATTGAAACATTTATATCACCTCAATCATTATAGCATTGATTATGTAAATATCAAGTCGAAATCTACTTCTTTTTAAAACCGACACAAGACCAGTTTTCATCAAGTGCAACATTGGCATTTGGGATGAGATTTTTTTCTTTAGCAAAGATAAAAAATGAATCTCTATTGATGTCATATGTTTGCTTAGATGTTGATTTTAAATAGGAAATCCAAATCTTTGTTTGTTCACCTGCATGACTTAAAAAGGGATCAATCCAAGTTTGATATTCCTGTTTTGAAGTGACAAATAAATGGATGAAATCAAAATTTTTTTCTGCACTAAAGTCAATATAGTCTTGATTTAAAGTCATTTGAATATAGGCCTCTGGCGCATTAAAATATTTGCCTTTCATGCCTTGTTTCAATCTCATTTTCTTAAAAACTTGGGCATCCATAAGTTTCTCCTTTGCATATGATTAATAGACTGATCTCATATTCGGATGGGTTTGATAGTATTGAATTTGGCTTGAAACGCTGTTTTGTTTTGATTGAAAATACCACATTGTATTTCTAAGTCCAAAATGTGGCTGAATAAAATGCGAATCTTGAGTGTAATCGTCATAAATCACTTTTTGAGATTCATAGAGATTAAGAAAAGCTTGATGATTGAAAAGATGAGGTTGACTGATCAATTCAGCAAGATAGAGTTCATACTGCTCTTGATATGATCGAATGGATAGGATTTTATCTGATAAGATATTGGGATTTGACCTTCCAAGTGCATGAGCACTATAATTTCCCCAACGATAAATATCTTGATTGACAGACCAATTTTCAAAAACCGGTGCACCATTCCATCCTTGACCTAAACCATGATCATAATCATAAGGAAGCATCATCCATTTCTTGGTGACATCGTTTTGAAAAAGAAAATAATTATTGCCATTGCTTCGATAGTCATCAGGATTACCTAAAAGCACTCCAACTGCAAGATATCTTAAAAACATATCTAAATCAAGGTTTGCTTCAATATAGGTTTTAAAAGCTTCGCCATTTAACTGATTAATCTGGGTTATAAAGGATTTAAGCGCTGAATGGTCACTGGTTTTTTTATTATTTTTTAAGTCATAAGCAGGACGGTAATTTATTGATGCGTCTTTGATACCAATGGCACGATCTGGATAATTATCTAGAAGTGATGCAGGACCGAACTGCTGCCATAAGGATTTATATAAATCGCCATCTGCTTCATTTTTGGGTAATCTTCTTTCAAAAAAGAGCTTATCAATGGGTTCAAAAAGTGTATATATCCCATACACATAAGGTGTCCCATCAATTTCAATGATAATCTGAGCAAGGGTTGTCGTTGCAGCATAAACGTCAAATGCTTGAAATAAGTCCATTGCATATTTTTCAGTCAAATAGGTTGGATCTACATTTCGGTTAAATTTCATATCGATTTCTTCAATTTCAAAAGCTGTACGACTCTGATTATCTATGAGTTCACTTAATCCAAAATCTTCTTTAAATGAGATTTTAAAATGAGATAAATTTAAACTGCCATCACTATTTTGTATTCTAACTCTTGAAAGATTACCTCTGGTTCGAAATCCAATATCTTTAATTTCAACAGATCCTTGATGATCTTCAAAGACCATATCTGCTCTTGCATAAACATCTGTTCGATAATTGCCAAACTGTTGATGATAGGAAATCATTTGGTTATCTAAATGATCCCACGATTGTTTCGAAATTTTTATGGTGATACGCTTAAATACCTCATCATTAAAAAGTCGATCAAAAGATTCAATATTTGATGAGGGAGTTTTTGGTATGAATTCAGTTTCTAGTGGTGGTTCTTCTTCAGTGGGCTTTGGTGTTAATTCGTAGTCACATCCAGCAAGTAAAAAGATGAAACAAACTATCATCAAGCCAAGTAATATCTTCTTCATGCGTTCACTTTCTATGTTCAACAAATGCTTTAAACATGTTCATTGCATCTTCTGTTTTTTTAATGAATGCCTCTAATTGGAGCCCCATCGGTTGATCAAATCTAAATTCGACATCCATAGTCCATAGAGTTTTTTTGTCATTAAGAGCAAGAAAGGTATTCTTGCATAAGTTCCAAGCTCCTGGGACTTCATAAATCAAATCAATGGCTTTGGGGAGTTCATTTTTTTCAACCGATACCTTCATATGCATCTCTTGTTCGTTAAACCCAAAAACAAGAACACCTGAACTTCCAGTTTGAAATAAAGAAAGTTCTCGATCTTCAATTCTTTTGAGACCTTTTTCCCAAATAAGCATCGCCTCTTGATCGATATAAAGACTTGAGACCACATCCAGTGATTCATCGATGGTTAATGAAACTTTATAGTTCATAAACTTCACCTCTCATGATATTATATCATGTCACTAAAAAAAGAAAAAGCCTTGCGGCCTTTTCAGGTATCGTTGCCTTATTTAGTTTGCGTATGGGTTTACAATCGGAAAATTGATAACTTGACGATACGTTACATTGTTAATATCAAAAGGAACAGATAAATCATAAGAAATCATTTGTTGATAGGAGAATGTGTAGATAATGCCATCTATGTATTCACCACGATCAATACCTGTATAAAATCCGAGTTCATCATGACTAATAATGATGGGGTCTGATATGATATCTGCTGGATTTGCTGCATCAAAATTAAATCTAAAGACATAATATTGAGAAATAAACCGGTAATGCCAGCCATATTCATCAGCGATCATACGGTACTGATAACTCATTACAGGGAAAGCAAAGATATTTCTTTGTGCATCGACTAAAATCGCTTTTGGATTCCAAAGTGCTTCTGAATAGCTATATCTCATGTTGGTATCATCATCCATATTTCTAAGGAAATAGGTATCCAGTGGTGCACCAGTGCCTGTCACATAAGCACTAATCTTCAAGGTTTGATTATCGCCATCAAGACCAAAACCAATCAATCTATCATCTTGACCCCAAACATGAAGATATGTCGAATAACCTGGTTCTTCTTCATAAAATAAAATGGTAGGATTTGTTGGATCTGCTAAATCAATAGTGTAAAGTGGGTCCATATTAACAAATGTTACCACATAACCTAAAGCACCATTAAATCGAACAGATTTCACAGTCTCATTTTCTTTACCTAATCCTTCAGTGATTGATCCAACCAAATCAAGTTCATCTGTTGTTGCATTTTCCTTTAAGATATGAAGTTCATTTTTAATGGGGTTCCATGAGGAAGTGACCACTCTTAAATAGCCTTCAAATTCATCCATCCAGTATTGGCTTTGGATATATCCTGGAAGTTTCTTTTGACCCACATAATTAATGGTTGCGTTGATAGTATCTAAATCGTATTTGATAATTTGAACATATTGATTATAGTTAAATCCTCTATAGTCATAGAAACTATAGGTTGTATATAGGGAGTCTTCATCTGCATAAATTTGATCAACATATCCTAAGAATGCTTGTGAACTACGATCATAGGTATCCAGTTTAATACCTGTAACAACCGTCATGCCTTGAACAGGAACACCTGTAAAATAATAGATTTCAGAATAGTCAAGTTTCGTAGTCGTTGAATCATCAGAGGTTGTTTCAACGAAAGTTGGTCTAAGTTCTTCTTGATTGTAGAGTGACTTATTAGAAATTAAGAACAGGGAATTATCGATCAAACGGTGATTATAAAAATTGGAATCCGTTTCAAGTTCATAGACCATTTCAAGAGTTTCACGATCATAAATTCTAACAGACCCTCGATATGAAACAAATCCCCAGCCTATTAAGTCAATTTCAGCATTGCCACGATAAGGCATCACTTCATATTTATAACCAATGACAATCAGTTGAGTTGCAGTAAGATATAGACCATCGACATAAAGTGTCCCTAAATCAAGATCATCTAAGACCGTTACTTCCCCATTAAGTGCAACATCCATTACACGAATGGTGTTAAAGTAGCGTGCTGCATAATAAAATGTATTGCCATCTGTCTTTAAGATATCCGCTTCATCCACACCTTGGACTTGAACATTTGTCCCAATATAATCTCTTTCAGCAGCTTGAAAATCAGCTTCTGGAGCACCAGGTGCCATATCGTTAGTGATCATTCTTTCTGTAAATAACATATCCCAAAATGAAGACTGCTGATTGTTTTGAAGCAGGCTTCTTAACTGTTGCTCACTACCGACTGGCATCGCATTTAAAAGAAGACGATCATTTAAATAGTTAGGCACACTAAAAACCCCAGAAAAGACTGTGGTAATTGCGAAAAGTGATGTTAAGACTAATCCATACGAACGTTTAAACCAGTACAGTGTTGCTTTTTTTGCTATGCGAATACCTTGATGTTTTTGATACGATGCAAGTTTTTTGTTCCATAAGATATCTCTTGTAAGCTGTACACCAAAAAATACAGCAAAAAGGGATAAACCCGACAGTAAAATCCATCCGAATACGGTCATGCTAATCCTCCTTTTTTTGAATGCCTAATGCATTCTTAAAATCCTTGACGAAGGAACGTGAAACCTCAAGATGTGTACCGTCTACAAGCTCTAAATCAAGTTTCGCATTGAATGCGGTTCTAATAAATCTGATTTTTGTCATATTGACAATAAATGATTTACCGATTCTTACAAAATGATAGGGCTTAAGCAGTTGTTCTAGTTGATAAAGTGGTTGTTTGATGATCTGACTTTCAAGTTGGTCGACATGCATATAAATCTCATCGCCAAATGCTTCAAGGTATGTGATTTCATTCACATAGACTTGCATCCATCCTGAGATGGTTTGTAGCATGAGCTGAGATTTTTCTTTTGCCATGAGATCTAATACGGGTTTAATCTTATCCATATTGGATTCATCAAAGACAATGCCAACCTTATCTAGAGGCACATCATTTGGATCATTTGTCAGGACGAGATCATAAGTCTCTTTGAGCTTTGATTCAATCCGTTCGAAATCTTCCCTATTCCAAATGATTTTGAACATCAGGAGTTCCTCCTATCTACAGTATAGTATGACCTTATACATAAAAAAAGTGATTTTTGATGAGATGCATGCAGGAAATGATATCTTGCATGTTTGTCAATATTTTATCACACTTAGACTTTTCTTTTGTTAACTTTTCAAAGAAAAAGCCAAAACCCAATGGATTTCAGCTCGTTTAATTTTTCTTTGTTAAATCTGTTGTCACTTTAACGATTGCAACGAAGATGACATAAAACTCAAGACGTCCTAAGAACATTCCCAATGTTGATATCCATAAGATACCTGATGCGGCATGTGCACCAGTTATACCCACAGATAATCCTACTGTTCCTAAGGCAGAGGCAAATTCAAAGAGTGCATGCTCGAGTTGAAAACCATAAGCAGTAAATGCAAGCGTTCCAATAATCAACACTATAAGATAGACCATTAAGAAAGAATGGTTTTGTATCACATCATCTTTGTCAATGATTGTCTTTGTTCCAAGCTTATTAATAAAATGAGTTCTAATCGTTTTTTTGTGAGTGAGTTGGTCCTTAATATTCCAATACATACTTTTAAAAGCAAGCGCAACACGATATTGCTTCATACCACCTGCTGTTGAACCCATACCAGCACCTAATACCATGAGAATGATGAGTCCAAAGAAAAATAAGCTCGGTGTGCCAACTCCAGTAAATGATGTCACAGTTTGATAACCTGTTCCAGTGACTGCTGAGATGAATTGAAAAGATCCAACACGAAGTGCCATACCAAAACTATCCTGATTAGATGTTGCTAAATTAAAAGTAAACAAGGGTATACCAATCAAAAGCATCACAAACAATAATTTAATTTCCACATGTGAAATGACATTTTTGATTTTTCCTCTAAGAAGCATTAAGTGAACAAAGAAATTGGTTCCACCTAAAAGCATTAAAACCATAGTTGTTATCTCAATAGCTAAGCTATTATAATGTCCAATACTCAGTGCTTTTGTCGAAAAACCTCCTGTTGCAACCGCACTAATCGCATGATTAACGGCATCAAAGAACTCCATCCCAAAGATTCTGAAGAAAATAACACCAACAATAATATAACCAATGTAAATAGATAAGATCAGTCGAGCTGATCGGATGAGGTTAGGAACTAGTTTGTCACTATGTCCTTCCGCACTATAGAGTCTCATGCCGAACTTATCCGAAATGGCTGATGTCAGAACCAACACAAGACCAATTCCACCAAAAAACTGTAGTAAGCTTCTAAAAAGAAGTAATGATTTAGGTGCTTGTTCAACATTAACTACAGTCAGACCTGTGGTTGAATATCCACTTGTTGATTCAAATATAGCTTGAGTTAACGTATAGTTACCAGTAAGTATGAAAGGGATGGATGAAATTAAAATTGCAATAATCCAAATACTGACCACCAAAATGGCATCTTGATGTTTTTCAAGTTTTCCTTTTTCAGATTTTCGAAAGAATAAAACGATAATTGATCCTAATAAAATACTTCCTAATCCAGGATATAGAAAAAGATATGCATCACTCATCGATTCCATATGGAATGGAATTAATATGAGTGGTATCAAGTTGATAAGTCCAATTAAAATGGAAAAAATACCAAGATAATTGATGATTAATGGATATCCTGAAAGTATCTTTCTGTTCATAAGTTATCTTCTTTTCTGTATGAATTCGATGATTTCATCTTCTTCGTTCGGTGTGGTGATAATAATCAGTTTATCTCCGGAACGGATGACTGTATCCCCTTTAGGAATAATCACATGGGGATCTCTAAAGATACAACTGATATTGATATTTTTAGGGAAATGGATGTCCATCAGTCTTTTATTAACCAATGCGAAATCTTCATCGATACCAAGTTCCATCATCACAATTTTTTCATCTTCGATAGAAAGTGTTTTAATAATCTTTTCAACTGATGATTCGTTTAAGATAGTTTGTGCAAGTAAATAGGTTGATGAAATGACACTATCAATTCCAAGTTTTTTAAAGAGCTCTACATTTTTAGGGTTTCTAACTTTCGATACTGTTTTTTTAATGTTAAAAAGTCTTTTTGCAGTGATACATGTGATATAGTTATCCGTATCATTATCTGATAATGCTAAAAGCACATCAGCATTTTGTGCTTCTGCATCAGATAATGTATAGGCTTTAGTTGCATCTCCAGGAAATACTGGAATGTCGTTATGACTGCTGATATATTCAGCAAATTCACGGTCTTGGTTGATGACAATCAGTTGATGATGTTCTTCTTTAAGCATTTTGACAATAAAGTCAGCTTCATGCTTACCACCAGTAATCACGATTTTCATAGGTCATCCTCCTCTTCATTTAACGTCATAAACTCATTTAAAGAGAGGGTAAATGGGTAAATTGCTTTAATGTAGGTACCTTCAAGCAATCGACCTTTTTCAGTATCCGCAAGTCTCACAAAGATTTTTGGGACATTATAAACATAATAACAAATATGTGACAAGTAAATATTGACATTATCGCTATCTGTAGTTATTACAACAGTCTTTGCATGTTTGATATATGAGTTTTCTAAAACAGATAAATCTGTCGCATCACCGACAACTTGATAACCAGAAAACGTATCTTGCAGTTTACGAAATGAGTCATCTGTCGCATCAATAATGATGACATCTTCTCCCATTTCTGACATTTTGGTCGCAATATTCGCTCCAAGTCGACCAGAGCCAATCACGATAAATTTATTTCTTTTCATCAAGGATTCTCCTTTATTAGGATCTAAAACAAAACCTGAACCCAACACTTAATCATTTTATCATTTTTTTTGGTTAAAGTACTCAAAAAAAAAGAATACTCTATGTATATTGTACTCTTTTTTTATGTTTTTTGAAGTTTTTAGTGTTGTTCAAGGAGGATCTTATAAGTACGATCCATGAGAATGGCACCAAGTGGCGCAGTGACCATAATGGCAAGAACAGCAACCGTTAAGATCAAATGACCATTGAGAATACCTAAAGCGAGTGGTATTGATCCAATCGCTGCTTGAACGGTAGCCTTAGGCATATAAGAAATACCAACAAATATTTTCTCTTTTGTTGTCAATGATGTTTTTAATAAAGATAGATAAACAGCACCTAATCTAATAACCATAGCCACTAAGATCAAGAAGACCGCACTTAAACCTGCAGTTTTTAAAACCGTAATATTGACGGCAGCACCGACTAAGACAAAAAGCATAATCTCTGCAATTACCCAGATTTTTTCAAACTTTCCTACTAATCTTTTGGCTAAGATGTCATACTGTTTTAAGATGGTTACTCCTATAATCATGACGCCAATGAGACCTGAGATGGGGATGATAGATTCAAGCGTATGTTCTAACACAACCATAAAAAAGGATACTGAGAAAATAATAAGGACTTTAATGGTATCCCTCATATGTATTTTCTTAAACAAATAAACCAGTATAAAACCAACAACAATCCCTAAAAGAATCCCTAAAGCAATCGATACTGGAATCAAGAGTACTTGAATGAGATTGAACCCTTGACCTTGATACGCTTGAATTAAAGACATAAAGATTACTATCACATAGATATCATCAATCGAAGCACCTGCTAAGATGAGATGAGGTATTTTTCTTTTAGCACCATGACCAGATTCCATGAGTTTAATCATTCTTGGTACAACAATCGCAGGTGAAACGGCAGCAACGATGGACCCCATAATGGCAGCCTCTAAATAGCTGATTCCAAAAATAAGGGGTGCTAAAAATGTGATGGCAAGCATTTCAATGGTTGCTGGAATAAAAGCGAGAAAAAGTGCAGGTCTTCCAATTTTTTTGATATCTTCTAAATCGATAGATAATCCAGCTCTAACTAAAATTACAATTAATGCAATCTGTCTTAAGTCCGTCGATAAATCTAAGATGTCTGAATCAATTAAGTTTAAAACATAAGGACCCAAAATAATGCCTGAAATGAGCATTCCCAAGATAGAGGGTAATCTCAGTTTATTAAAAACTTGAGATAGTAAAAGACTTGATGTGATGATTAAAGCGACACTCAGTAGCATAGTTTTCTCCTAAAAAAAAGACTCCACAACAAAAAAGTTGCAGAAGTCATCAGCTTTCGCGGTTTAAGTCAAAGACTTGGGGAGACGTTCATTCCCTCTTTTTATTATATTTAGAACTTAACGTTTGTCAAGCATTTTTCGTCTTAACATCGAGTGCTTCTTTTCTAAAAAATGGAACCAACATCGAAACGCGTTCTTGATATGCCTGATACTCTGGACGCGTTGAAATGATTTTCTTTTCCATCCAAGGAATACTAATGAAAAGAAACAAGGCGGTCATCAATATCGGTGCTAACACATATAAATCAATGGTTTTAGCGTGTGACAGATAGAGTAAATATAATCCCCACCACACCATAATCTCACCAAAATAGTTAGGATGTCTAGAATACTTCCATAGTCCTTCTTCTATACAACGCTTTTGCCCTTTGTTTTTCTTCTTAAATGCCTTCATTTGCTCATCTGATATGAGTTGAATCAATACAGCAAGTGTCATGATGAGTGAGCCTAAAATCATTAAAAGATTAAGCTCTGGGTTTGAAGATATAAAGAGAATTCCTGCAAGCAATTGAATATAGACAATGAGTGTTGGAAATAATTGGATACCTAATAGATTGGACAAGGGATATAGTTTAGGTGCACTTTTTCTAATTTTTTCATATCGCCAATCAACTTCATCAAATCCAGTCCATAGACTCGCCCAGTTATACGTTAACCGAATTGACCATAATAGCATGGGAACATATAGTAAAAAGATAGGTAGTGTCAAAGCAACATTTAAATAGAAGCCGACTAAAATCAAAATCGCTGGAGGTATTACACTCCAGTAAGGATCATATAGACTTGCATTCTTAAGAATCAAGCTCATCACCCAAATGAAAAGTGTTGCACTTATGTCTGCTATAAGCACTCGAAACCATAGTGATAGATTTGATAAGTTTAAGAATATAAGAGTTCCAATAATGATAGCTAAAAGATAAACTAAACCGATAATCAAAAATGATTTTGTGCGGCGTGACATAAAAACCCCCTAAAAATGTTACCTAATGATTTCTTTTGGCAATCTTAAATAGATGGCGTAAGCAATCAACAATTTGACGATATCCACTGGGATAAAAATAAGCATACCTAAAAGTGCGCTAAAGTAATTGATGCCCAAACTAAATGATAGCCACAAGGTTGCAACTAAATACAGCATAACAATGCCAAATATAAATCCGATGAATAAATCATACGGCTTATTTCTCACTTTAGATTTAAACTTTGATATGAGGTAAGCTACAACAGGAAATAGCATAATAAAGCCACCTGTTGGACCAATGATGGGTTGAATACCCCCTCGCAATCCACTAAAAACAGGTAGACCTATTGCTCCAAGTAAGACATAGATAAAGACCGATAGAAAGGCTTCTATCGGTGAAAGTAAATATCCAATAAGCATGACAAAAAGCGTCTGCAAAGTTACAGAAACATCAATAACAGGAACCAAAATAGGTGGTAGCAAATACACACTCACTGCTAAAAATGCTGCAAACAGTGACACTCGAATCATGCGTTTAATGTTCATAAATCGTACCTTTCATAGGCTTGGATCATATAATCTAGAAATGATGAGAAAAGTTTGTTTAAATCAAATTCTTGATGAAGTATTTTTTTAAGAGATGTTGCATTCGCTCTTTCAAAAGTCATTTGATTGACATTAAGACCAATGCCAATCACAACAAAATCAAACTCATTTTCAGTTGATTTGGTCTCAATTAAAATACCACACAATTTATCATCGCCCACATAAATATCATTAGGTTCTTTAAACATAGCATTAATGCCTAAACGTTGTAAGTAACCAATTAAGGATTCCATTATCCAAAGTTTGATTAGTGAAGCTTTCGATATGTTGATTTCTTTAAGCAAAATAGAACACAAAATATTCTGATTCGCTTCAGATTGCCACATCCGATCAAACTGGCCTCTACCCTGTGTTTGGTGATTGGCACGAATGAAAGTCATGTGAGGAAAATATGATTGATTTTCTTTGAGGAAATCTGACGTCGAGCTTAAACTGTCAAACTCCAATAAAGTATAACTGATCATTAGGATCCAATCGCAAAGGATAACTCAGTTTCACAAGCAAGTTCACCATTGACATATGCAGATGCAGTGCCAAAGCCAAACCCACGACGTATTTTATGTAATGTGCAATGAAGCTCTAATGTATCCCCTGGTAAAACACTTTTTCTAAATTTCGCATTCGATATTCCAGTAAAATAGGCAATTTTCCCTTTGTAATCTTCATGTGATAGTAAAATGACTGCCCCTACTTGAGCAAGTGATTCGATGATTAAAACACCAGGCATCACTGGTTTCCCAGGAAAATGACCTTTGAAAAAATAATCAGATTCTTTTACATGTTTAATACCAATACCATATTTAAGAGACTCTAATTCTGTGATTTCATCAAGAAATAAGAAAGGATCACGATGTGGAATGATGTTTTTGATTTCTTCTTGTGTTAGCTTCATTATGTCACCTTCTTAAAAATGATGGCTGCATTCTGACCACCAAAGCCGATATTGATATTCATGGCATAGTTTAAATCCCGATGGATAGAAACATTGGGTGTGTAGTTTAAGTCACATTCTGGATCGGGTTGGTCCAAATGGATGGTTGGTGGAATATCTCCGGTTTGTAGTGCTTTGATGGTTGCAATTGTTTCAATCGCACCCGCTGCACCAAGCGCATGACCTGTCATGGACTTGGTTGAGCTGATGTTGACCTGATAGGCTGCATCACCTAAAGCTTTTTTGATACCGAGTGTTTCTAATTTATCGTTTAAAACAGTGGACGTACCATGTGCATTGATATAACCGAGTTCTTCTGGTTGAATGTTTGCATCTTCTAAAGCTAATCTGATACACTCTGTGATGCCGTTTGCTTCATCATCGGGTGCGGTCATATGGAAAGCATCAGATGTTGTGCCATATCCAACCATTTCTGCAAGAATCGGTGCACCGCGTTTGATGGCTTCATCATAAGCTTCTAAAATCAAAATACCAGCACCTTCAGCAATCACGAAACCACTTCTTCTTGTATCAAAAGGAACAGAAGCTATGTCCGGGTCATTAGAAAAATTGAGTGCTTTAAGACTTGAGAAACCGCCGACACCAATTTCATTGATTGGAGCTTCAGAACCACCGGTAATCGCTGCATCCAAATAACCATCTCTGATATTTTTAAAAGCTTCACCAATTGAGTTGGTGGCTGCAGAACAAGCGGTCACTTGTGGCATATTAGGTCCCTTAGCTTGATATTTGATACCAATCTTAGCACCGATTAAATTAATAATGGCATTAGGAATAAAGAAGGGTGAAATTCGATCTTGTCCACGAAGTACACTGGTCTTCGTTTCTTCAAAAATTGTATTTAAACCACCAATGCCTGATCCAACAAAAGTTCCAATACGATAAGGATTATACGTGTGATTTTCAAAATTTGATTGCTTGATAGCTTCTTGAACAGCAACCATGGCTAAATTGGTTACACGATCTGCACGCTTAATTTCTTTTTTATCAATAAAATCTTCAAAATTGAGATTTTTGACTTCACCGGCAATTTTAACTTTCCAATCAGTTGGATCTGAAAGCGTGATTAAAGCAATACCATTTTTACCGGCAACTAAGTTTTTGAAAGACTCTTCAACTGTGTTTCCAACAGGACTAAGTAGCCCCATCCCTGTAACAACAACTCTACGTTTCATCATTTCACCTACATTACAATTCCGCCATCAACCTCTAAGGTATGGCCTGTGATATAACTTGCTAATTCACTGGATAAAAAGACAACGGCATGTGCAACTTCAATCGCTTGTCCAAATCGTTTTAATGGGATTTGAGCTTGCCATTGAGTGACAACATCTTCTGGTAATTTCTTGGTCATTTCGGTTTCAATAAACCCTGGAGCAATCGCATTGACTGTGACACCTCTGGATGCGAATTCTCTTGCTAATGCCTTCGTTAAGCCAATGACACCAGCTTTAGCTGCACTATAATTGGATTGTCCAGCATTGCCCATCACCCCAGAGACTGAAGATATGTTGATGATTCTCCCATAACCTGATTTAAGTAATGGCTTTGCTGCATGCTTAGATACATTCCATACACCTTTTAAATTCGTGTCAATGACTCGATTAAACTGAGATTCTTGCATACGTAAGATCAGTGCATCATCTGTAATTCCAGCATTATTTACGACAATATTTAATGTACCATAGGTTTCAATAGCTTTTTGAACTAAGCGTTCAGCATCATCGTATTTGGAGACATCGGCTTGCACGGCAACTGCGTCTCCACCTAAGGACTTGATTTCCTCAACTAATAGGTTGGCAGCATCTTGACTGCGATTATAGTTAAGGACTATTTTTGCACCTTGTTTTGCAAGTTCTAAGGAAATAGCTCTTCCGATACCAGCAGCACCTCCGGTAACGATTGCAACTTTATTGGATAAATTCATATGTTTTCAGCCATCCTTTCAATGATTCTAAATCACTTAATTTGTCGATATGCGAGACTTCTAAATCAGGATTGATTTTTTTGATTAATCCCGATAGAACCATGCCTGGTCCAATTTCAATAAAATGGGTAAAACCGTCTAAAACCATGTGATGAATCGATTGTTCAAAATAGACAGAAGTTTGTATTTGTTTTTCCATTTCTTCAAATAAATGTTTCTTAGTTAATGGTTTTGCTGTCGTATTCATGTAGATCGGTGTTTCTAGTTCTAAAGGAGAAAATGCGTTTAAATAGCTTCTCAGCTTCGTCCCTGCTTCTTTCATTAATGGCGAATGGAACGCACCACTCACATTGAGTGGCATGACGCGTTTTGCCCCTTGAATTTTGGCAAGTTCAGAAGCTCTATGTACAGCTTGTTCCTCCCCTGAAATAACGATTTGTACAGGTGAGTTATAATTAGCGCTTACCACGATGCCTTGAGTGGATGCTTCTTTGCAGATTTCATCAACTTGATTTGAAGAAAGCCCTAAAATGGCAGCCATTTTACCAGGTCTTATATCTGCTTCTTCCTTCATTAATTCAGATCTCTTCTTAACGATTTTTAAGATATCTTCAAAATGAAAGAGACCTGATGCATAAAGTGCAGTATACTCACCGAGTGAAAATCCTAAATGTGCCTCTGGTTTAATCCCTGTTTCTGAGATTAAAGTCTCATAAGCAAAAATTGAGGAAAGTAATATTAAAGGTTGTGTATATTTTGTATCGTTAATCTCACCATTTGGTGATGAAAGTACTTGTTCTACATCATAGCCTAAAATAGTTGATGCAAGTTCTACTTTCTTCTTAAATTCTTGGTTTGCTTGGATGTAATCGAGTCCCATATTTGGATATTGACTCCCTTGTCCAGCAAAAACAAATGCAAGTTTGTTCATGATAACCTCTTAAAGTTGCAAAATGGCACTGCCCCAAGTGAAACCGCCGCCAAATCCAACAAGTAAAATCTTCTTGTTTTTGGTGTCATTTTGGTCAAAATATTCAGAAATCGTTAATGGAATACTTGCAGCTGAAGTATTACCATACTCACTTAAGTTTAACATAAATTTTTCCATTGGGATACCCATGGATTTAGAAACTGACTGAATAATGCGTTCATTAGCTTGATGAGGAATGATGATATCGATATCTTCTGGTGAAAGTGCAGCATCCTCTAAAACTTTACGAATGGCTTGTTCCATCGCATCAACTGCGAACTGATAAACTTTTTTTCCATCCATCTTGATTTTATTAACTACCGTCAGTGTGTTATGTAGATCACCTTTTGCAGCATTAAAGAAATAGGCTTGATGTCTATCTAAAGTTGAAGGTTCAATAATCACAGCACCAGCACCGTCTCCAAAAAGAACACATGTGTTACGATCTGTATAATCCACGACTTTAGTCAAGGTCTCTGCGCCAATAACAAGTGCAGCTCTAAAACGTCCTGTTTGCAACATCGATGCAGCAACCTCTAAACCATAAACAAAGCCTGTGCAGGCTGCATTAATATCAAAACTCATCACTTCGTGTACAAGACCAAGTTTCGCTTGGATAAAGTTAGCTGTGGAAGGTGTTGATTGATCACCTGTTATGGTTGCCATAATGATTAAATCAATCTTAGATGCGTCATAATTAACACGCTCAATCGCGTTTAGCGCAGCTTTTACGGCCATATCACTGGTAAGTTCATCTGTTGCTTTATGTCTGGTTTTAATGCCTGTTCTTGTTGTGATCCATTCATCTGAAGTTTCAACAAGTTTTTCTAAATCTTCATTGGTAATGAGTGTTGGTGGGGCATATTTGCCACTTGAGATGACTCTAATCATCGGATGGTTAAATTTCATGATTTTCTCCTTGTTCCAGGAAAACACCCATTTTTCTATACTTTTGATAACGCTTATCTAAAAGCTTGGTTTGAGAAAGTTGAGTGAGTTTCTTGGTCATTTTTATGATTTCACTACGTAATGCTGAAATGCCAAAATCTGGCTCGATATGCAAGCCTTGATGCTCTGGAATAATATGGTCAATGATATGATGAGACTTTAAGTCTTCTGCTGTTAATTTCATGAGACTCGCTGCATGGTCTGCTTTGGATGCATCCTTATAGATAATCGATGCAAATCCTTCCGGAGATAAAATGGCGTAGATGCTGTTTTCAAACATCATGACATAGTCTCCAACACCAATGGCAAGTGCACCACCTGATCCGCCTTCACTTAAGACAACGACTATAATTGGTGTTTTTAATCCAATCATCTCTCTTAAGTTATAAGCAATCGCTTGTGCTTGTCCTCTTTCTTCTGCACCAATACCAGGATAAGCACCTGGCGTATCGATGATACACAAAATAGGGCGCTTAAACTTTTCCGCCTGTTTCATGAGACGTATGGCTTTACGATATCCCTCGGGATGTGGCATGCCAAAGTTATGTTTAATTTTTTCATCGGTTGAAACACCTTTTTCTTCTGCAATCACCGTCATTGACATACCATTTAAGGTTCCAATACCGCCAATGATGGCACGATCATCTGAAAACAGGCGATCCCCATGAAGTTCGATAAAATCTGGAAATAACTCTTTAATGAGATAACTTGCAGTCGGTCTTTTGGGATGTCTTGCAAGTTTGACTTTTTCCCATGCTTTATTGATGACATCACTCATCTTTACCACCTCGATTCTGGTGGAATTGAAGGAGTTTATAAAGCATCTTACGCATGTCTTTACGATGAACAACTAAATCGACTTGACCATGCTCAAGTTGGAATTGATCCGTTTGAAAGCCTTCAGGTAAATCTTGTCTAATGGTTTGCTTAATGACTCTTGCCCCTGCAAAACCAATCAAGGAAGATTTTTCAGCTATGTTAATATCACCGAGTGATGCAAAACTTGCTGCAACGCCACCGGTTGTTGGATTAGTCATGATACTGATGTATAAAAGACCCTTTTCATCAAAATAGTGAAGTGCTGCACTGGTTTTTGCCATTTGCATTAAAGATAAAATGCCTTCTTGCATTCTCGCACCACCCGATGCAGAAAAAATGATGAGTGGAAGCTTTTTCGATAATGCATGTTCAATGAGTCGTGTGACTTTTTCACCAACTGCACTGCCCATAGATCCCATCATAAAATTACTATCTAAGACACCAATAGCAACCGGAATACCTACAATTTCTGCAGTCCCTGAAATAAATGCTTCTTCCATTTTGCTAATTTTCTTTCCTTTGGAAAGTTTATCTTCATAATCAGGCATACCGAGTGGGTTTGCTGATGTGAGCAGTTGATCAAGTTCGACAAAACTACCATGGTCGACCGTTAAGTCAAGTCTTTTTCTAGCACCCATTCTGAAATGAAAATCACAAAAAGGACAGATTTGATGATTGACTTCCAAATTCTTTTCATAAATGGCAGCACCACACTGCTCACACTTAATGAAAAGACCATCAGGAATATCAATAGGTTCATAGGCTGTCGTCTTTTTTCTGACATTTTTCTTAAAATCTTCTAATTTTATCTTTCGTTGATCTAAAAAATCATTCACGGTTCTCAGCCTCCACTAAGGCATTGAAACGTGCAATAAAGCCTGTATCATAATGGCCTTTGATGAAATCAGGATTGTGCATGATGATATATTGATAATCAATATTGGTTGAAATACCTTCAACCACGAATTGTTCTAGTGCAACCCTCATTTTTTTTATAGCTTCTCTGCGTGTTGGTGCATGTACAATGAGTTTGGCAATCATGGAGTCATAAAAAGGTGGTACTTCATATCCTGGATAGATGTGCGTGTCGATTCTGACACCAATGCCACCTGGAAATAAGATGTTATTAATTTTACCTGGTGTTGGAATAAACCCTTTCATGGCGTTTTCTGCATTAATTCTACATTCAATAGCGTGGCCATTGATTTTGACATCTCGCTGTTTAAATGATAATTCTTTGCCATAAGCAATTTTAATTTGTTCCTTGACAAGATCAATACCTGTAATGGCTTCTGTAATCGGGTGTTCCACTTGAATTCTTGTATTCATTTCTATAAAATAGAAATTTCCTTTAGAATCGACTAAGAATTCCATCGTTCCAGCATTGACATAATCAATAGCTTTCGCAAGTTTAATTGCAGCAGCACCGATTTTTCTTCGAAGCATTTCATTCATCACAGGTGCAGGTGAAGGTGTTTCTTCAATCATTTTTTGATTTCTTCTTTGCATGGAACAATCACGCTCAAAGAGTTGAACAATATTACCTTTAGTATCTGCAATGATTTGAATTTCGATATGTCTAGGTGATTCTATAAACTTTTCAATATAAAGCGAGCGATCCCCAAAGCTGGTTTCAGCTTCCATGGATGTACGCTCAAAAGCACTCAAAAACTCTTCATCTGAGCGCACAATCGCAATCCCACGACCACCGCCACCTGAAGAGGCTTTAATCATCACAGGATATCCAATTTTTTTAGCTATTTTTAGTCCTTCTTGAGCTGTTTCAATAATACCGTCACTACCTTCAACAATGGGTACACCATTAGCCTTCGCAATTTCTCTTGCCGATGCCTTATCACCAATCATTTCAATCGTTTTAGACTTAGGTCCAATAAAGATGATGTTGCACCGTTCAACCATTTCAACAAAGTCGCTGTTTTCTGATAAAAATCCATAGCCTGGGTGAATGGCATTACATCCTGTAGAAATGGCAGCAGATAAAACGCTATTCATGTTCAAATAGCTTTCTTTACTGCGATTCCCACCAATACAAATGGCTTCATCTGCAAGCTTAACATGCAGACTATGTTCATCAGCTGTCGAATAGACAGCAACTGTTTCAATGCCAAGTTCTTTTGCTGCGCGAATGACACGAATGGCAATCTCACCACGGTTGGCAATTAAGATTTTATTTTTCATGAGGATCACCAACACGGATGAGGTTGTGATTGAAACCGACGACATCTGAATTACGGACGAAAATCTCTTTAACTACACCATCGTATGGTGATGTGATTTCGTTCATAATTTTCATGGCTTCGATAATGCACACGACCTGACCTTTTTTCACATGTTGTCCTACTTCAACAAAAGGCTTACCATTTGGAGTTGACGATGCGTAAAAGGTCCCCACGAGTGGCGACTTAATGATTTGGTGATTGGATTGTTGTGGTGCTGGAGTATCTTTATAAGTAATTTCTTTCTTAGCTTCTTCTTTACGATCTTCTTTAACGACGACTTGATCCGTCTTATTTTTGGAGAGTCTCAACTTAAAATTATCCATTTCAAGTTCAAGAGACATCAAGGATGAACTCTCAAAATCCTTGATGATGCTTTGAATTTCTTTAATTGTCATTATATTATACCGTTTTCATTTTCCTTAGATTTTTTTAAAACCATTCCAGCATCAAAAGTCTATCGTTACGTTGTCCAAATATTTCTTGAAAGAACATGATATCCTTGAGATGTTTTAAAGCTCAAATGACAGTTGCTTCATCGAATGTGTTGCATGAAATTCGTTTAAATTTCAACCAAGCGACTACCATTCCAATGTTCGTGGCAACACTCCCTTCGCTTTGCATTTCAAATGTTTTGAAATTCAAAATATACGCCTGTGTTTATTCTATCACATATTTAAATTATGTCAACTCTTTTTCATATGTAAGCGGTATTAAAGAAAAAACAGCCTATGCATTGCATAGACTAAACCTTAACTAGATTGTCACAAGGTTGACTTTTTAAATATCTTTGAATGGATTCTTTGATTTCATTAACGAGTCTTTGATGGATATAAGGACTCGCACTTGAGTTGTGTGGTGTAATGTATACATGTGGAGTTTGCCATAAAGGGTGATCTTGAGGTAGAGGTTCAGGTGATGTGACATCTAATCCAGCCCCGCGAATGATTTGATGATTAAGTGCATCTATGAGTGCATCTTGGTCGATGACGTCTCCTCGTGCTACATTGATTAAAAGTGCTGATGGTTTCATTAAAGATAATTCTGTTTTCCCAATCATATGTCTTGTTTGCTCATTTAAAGGGATTGCAACAATGACATAATCGCTAACTTTAAGCAGGTGCTCTAAGCCTTTACGGTCATGATAGAGTTCATCATAAACGATATGATGGGTTGGTGTACGCTTGTAACCTATCGTTTTCGCTAAAAATGCTTTAGCCCTTGTCGCAACCTCTGTACCAATCGATCCAGCACCAATGATACCAAATGTAGCATGCGCAATTTCATATCGAACAGGTGTATGTTGCCAAGACTTGGTCTTCATCTGTTCATGATAAATGCCTATATTTCGGTTGAAATATAAAATTTTAGAGAAAACATCTTCTGCAATTTGAATACTGAAAACATCTTTGGCATAGGTCAGTAAAATGTCTCTATCTAATATATAAGAGACATCACAAGCATCATAACCAGCGGTCATTAATTGAATCCATTTGAGTTGATTAAACTTTTCTAAATAATGTTTTTTTGCATAGCCTGGCATGCAAATGATGGCATCCGCATCATAGCTTTCCTCAAGAACCGTTGAAAAGGATATTTCTGGAAAGCTTGAAACCATGTCGTCGATATGAGACGTTTTAAGCGTCCATGGATCTAACCAAATTTTCATCTTGATCTCCTAAAATTTTTTATCAAATGCAAGACGTTTTAAATCTCCAAGGTCATTTTCTAGCATAATCCAACCCCGCTTGATATACCCTAATGATTCAAAAAGACGAATCGCATAGCGATTGGTTTCGTGTGTATCAATACGAATATAGTGGATATGATTTGATAATGCAACCTCTTCTGCATAAGTCATTAATAGATTAGAAATCTTTTGGCCTAAAAGGTGCTTTTTAACTGCTAATCTATGGATAGTTAGATAAGGTAAATCATAACCCCATGAACCATCATAGATGACGTTATAGGTCTTTTCGATACCTGATTTTATAGCAATCATGCCTAAAATCACACCTTCTGATTCATAGACATAAAATTCCTTAAGATGGATATCTTTTTCAATCGTTTGGTAGGATGGATTGCTGTGTTGCCATTGATCTATCCTTCGTTCATGTAGTAGTTTTTTTGTTTCTTCTCTTAATTGCCAAATTTGAGGCAAATCAGAAAGTTGAGCTAATCTAATCATGTGATTCCCCAATTAAGATGACAGATAATGGTAGTGCATCAGAGTGTTCTACTTTAAGTGGTAGTGCATACATCTGATAAGACCCCTCTTTAACATCTTTTAATCTTAAACCTTCAATAATAATGATATCTTTTTCCATCAGTGTTTTATGTGTTGGATGACCTACTTGGTCTCTTTCGATGCCTAATCCATCGACACCGACACCTAAAACACCCAAATTTGATAAATAAGATGCAGCAGATGCATTCACATAGATAAATTTAAAATTAAACGTTTCTTCAAAGGAGTTTCTTGTTTTAAATAAAACAAAGTCCTGAGGCAAAATATTCAAACCCACCAAATCCTTATGATCAATCCCATCTTCGATATGTGTCATATCAAAGACTTTAACGGTTCTAATCAGTTTTTTTATATCCAGTGTATCCGATGTTTTTCCATTGGGAATCATATGCAAAGGAAAATCCATATGGGTTCCTGTATGCAAGTTCATTTCTAGACTGGTTTCATGTGATGTGCCTGATTGAAAATTTGATACAACCTTGATGATTGGTTTTTTTTCTTTTTTGTTCTTATAGACCTGTATATCTTTGGTGATGGTCATTGAAACATCATAAATTTTCATTTCATTTCCTCTTTGGTCAACTCAAAAATTAGTGGTTTTAAATCCTCATAAGACTGATAGATGATGGGGTCTTTTTGATGTTTTTTAATTTGATCGATAAAATGCCAAGAAGTTTCAATCTCATCCCAACGCGTGAATAAAGACTTATGATGCTCTGTAATATCTAGAAGTAATTTTTGATATGCTTCTGACATATTACCTACGGCATGACATGCAATACAATACTCAAGTTCCACCGTTTCAACATCATCTCTTAATCCAGGTACTTTACTGTTTAAGATTAATCCTACACCATCAAGTGGTGCGATTTTTATATAGAGTTTGTTGGTCGATAGTGGGAGATTCCATTTTCTTTGTTCTGATGTTTCCTCAAACTCAATGATAATTAAGGATTCTTTGGCATCAAGTTTTTTACCTGTCATCAGATAAAAAGGAACACCTTTAAAACGTGGTGTATTCACATATGTTTTCAAAAAGACAAATGTATCAGTTTTTGAGTCTTTAGGAATATTTTTTTCTTCAAGATACCCTCTATACTGACCAAAAATCAGTGAATCTTTATCAAAGGATAAGTGCTTGATAACTTTGACTTTTTCATTTTTAACATCATCAGAAAAATAACTCATTGGGACTTCCATCGCGATTAAAGATAGCATTTGAAGAAGATGTGATTGCACCATATCTTTGAGTGCCCCAGATGAATCATAATATCCTGCACGACCTAATATGCCTTCTTCTTCTTTAGCAATGATTTTAACACTCTTAATCGAACGATTATGCCAAATTTCTTCAAATATTCGATTGGCAAAGCGAACCATCATAATGTTTTGAATCATTTCTTTGCCTAAATAATGATCGATACGATAAATCTGTTTTTCATCGAAATATTGCCATAGCATTTCATTGATGGCTTTAGCACTTTCTAAATCATGTCCAAAAGGTTTTTCAAATACAATCGATTGATTGATATCACCTTGCGTAACAAGTTTAGAGGTGTTGATATGATAAGAGACATCAGGGAAGAGTTCAGGTGCAATAGCAAGATAAAAGAGTTCTCTTGTTTTTTCATGTTTATTTGCTTGAATCAGTTCAACTAATGCTGGATAATCCTTGGGATTAGAGATATCCATTTTTTGATAGATAACTAATGATTCTAGAGGTTTTGTATCAAGTGCAGCTGCAGAGGACTCTTTCATATATGCAAGAAATGTTTTTGAGTCATAATCTCTTCTGCCTAATGCAATGATGAGTGTATTTTTGGATATTTGCTCATCTTGGTATAATTTGGATAATGCGGGTAAAAGTTTTCTTGATGTTAAATCTCCGGTTGCACCAAAGATGGTAATAATTAAGTCTTTTTTCATGGCTTCTTATAGACAGCGTGACCGCCGAATTCCTTTCTAATAGCAGCAACCACTTTTTCACCAAATAGGTCTTCATCTTTTGATTTATATCTGGCATAAAGTGATTGTGTGATGACAGGTAATGAAACTTTGTATTTGAGTGCTTCTTCAATCATCCACATACCTTCACCTGTATCATCGACTCTGCCTTCAATTTGATCGAGTTTTGGATCATGCTTGAATGCTTCGTTGACATATTTCATGAGTGCTGATTCAATGAGTGAGCCATGACTCCACATACGCGAAATTTTTTCGTAGTCAAGTTCAAATGGGGATGCTTCTAAAAGATCAAACCCCTCACCAATGGCTTGCATCATACCATATTCAATCCCGTTATGTACCATTTTAACAAAATGACCAGAGCCAGGTTTACCGACATATGCATAACCATTAGGTACGCATACATCTTTAAATAGTTGCTCAACATAAGTGATGACATCCTTATCGCCACCCGCCATTAAACAAGCGCCATGTCTTGCACCTTGTATGCCACCACTTGTGCCTAAATCAATAAAATCGATACCCTTACCTTTCATGAGATGATATCTTTTAATTGAGATGTTAAAATTTGAGTTTCCAGCATCGATAATGATATCCTTTTTGTTGAGGTAAGGCATCATTTGCTCTATGAGAAGATCGACAATTTGATTGGGGACAAAAATCCAAATAATTAGACGTTCATCTTGATTTCTTTTAAAAAGTTCAAATAGTGTATCTGCTGTTTCTATGCCTTGATTTGATAAATTTTTACGAGCGACCTCACTAATATCATAACCAATCACCTCGTGTTGATGATCTCTTAAATTAAGCGCCATGTTATATCCCATTTTGCCTAAACCAATCAGACGTATTTTCATATATATTTTTCTCCTTTAAAGTGGCACATTATCCCAAGCATGCCACAAATAATGTGAGACGATTGAACGATAGGGTGCCCATTTTTGGCTAATTGTTTCAATTTCTTTTGCTGTTAATTCTGGGTTGTTGTAAACTTTTTTTACCGCATTTCTTAAACCTAAATCAAGAACTGAAAAAACATCTTCTCTGCCTAATGTAAACATTAAAAACATCTCTGCACTCCATACACCAATACCTTTGATTTGAATGAGCATGTCAATTATTTCTTGATTGGTGAGTTGATCTAAATGATTTAAATCCACTGTCCGATTTAAGATACAGTGTGCTAAGGATCTTAAATACTTAATTTTTTGATAAGAAAGACCGATTGAACGCATCGATTCATCTGAAAGGCTTTCAATCTTTTCTGGTGTCATCTCTTTTTCTAGAAGTTGTTCAAAACGATTGTAGATGACTTTAGCGACTTTAGAAGATAATTGCTGAGCAATAATGATTCCCGCTAAAGAAACGAAATAATCATCTTCTAAAGTGACTGTGATTTCGCTTCGATTGGAAAACAAGTCTTTCAATTGAGGATCCTTTTGAATGAGATGTTTAACTTCTTTTGAGTCATTTTTATAGGTGAGTATGTTCAAATCATCACTTCCTTTTATGATATTATATCATGACCTTGTTTATGAGCATGTTATCTCGAACTTTTTTAATTTAGAATTATATCTGATCACCCTATATGTTGCATGATTGACTAAAGAAGAAAATCAGTTTAAAATGAATGTACACATCACCTGAGGTAATTTATGGATAAATTTGGTTATCAATCTCAAAAACACGTTGTCTATGCTAAGCATGGTATGGTTGCTACGACAGAACCTCAAGCTGCTCAAGCAGGTTTAGATATTTTAAGACGTGGCGGCAACGCTATAGATGCAGCAATTGCAGTTGCTGCATGTTTGACTGTTGTTGAACCGACATCCAATGGGATAGGTGGAGATAATTTTTCACTCATCTGGCATGGTAACAAACTTCACGGTTTAAATAGCAGTGGTCATGCACCAGAACTCTTTAATT
Source organism: Acholeplasmataceae bacterium (assembly GCA_030603805.1). GTDB lineage: Bacteria > Bacillota_I > Bacilli_A > Acholeplasmatales > Acholeplasmataceae > Peloplasma. The sequence continues at coordinate 28,886 of JAUVXD010000003.1, read as the reverse complement.
TAACTAATTTGAAAAAATTAAACTTGAAAGAAATTCCTAGATTTGGATTTGTTCCTGTGACGGTACCCGGAGCAGTTGCAGGATGGGCAGAAATGTCTAAAAAATTTGGTAATTTATCCTTAAAAGAAGTCTTAAAACCTGCTATTGATTATGCCAGATATGGATTTGTGGTCTCACCTACTGTCGCTCAAAACTGGGCTAATGCAAATGCCATTTATCAAAAACAATTTAAACACGAAATGTATCGGTATTGGTTTGATACGTTTACCAAGAATTTAAAAGCACCACAAGCAGGTGACGTCTGGTTTTTAAAAGACCATGCAAATACACTTGAAGAAATTGGCGAAACACTCGGAGGTTCCTTTTATTCGGGTAGAATTGCACAACAAATCGATCAATTTTCACAAGCCTATGGTGGATTTATTAGAAAAAGCGACTTAGCCAAATTTAAACCCGAGTGGGTTGAACCGATTTCAACCTTATATCGTGGTTATAACATTTGGGAAATCCCCCCCAATGGTCAAGGTATAGTTGCTTTAATGGCTTTAAATATTTTAGAAAATTTTGAATTTAAAGATAAAGAACTCATCACAACGTATCATAAGCAAATTGAAGCAATGAAACTTGCATTTGCAGATGGTTTAAAATATGTCAGTGATCCCAAAACGATGAAAGCAAGCATTCCATCATTGCTTTCCAAAAATTACGGATGGAAGCGTGCAAAAGAAATTGGCATTAAAGCAAAAATGCCTGAAGCAGGTAAACCGATTGGAAGCGGTACAGTGTATCTTGCTGTTGCTGATCAAGAAGGTCATATGGTTTCCATGATTCAAAGTAACTATATGGGATTTGGTTCAGGTCTTGTGGTTCCGAATACCGGGATTGCTCTCCATAATAGAGGTCATAATTTCAGTTTGGATATAACATCAGATAATGTGCTTGCCCCTAATAAAAAACCTTATCATACCATCATTCCTGGCTTTATCACGAAAGGTAGAGATCCGATTGGACCATTTGGTGTTATGGGTGGCTTTATGCAACCTCAAGGACATGTTCAAGTCATCATGAATCTTTTAGATTTTGGTCATGATCCTCAACAAGCTTTAGATGCCCCAAGATGGCAATGGATTGAAGGCATGAAAATCACAGTGGAACCTGATTTTCCTGAGAAAATCATTCACGGTTTAATGAAGAAAGGTCATGAAGTTGTTGTAGATTCTAACATTGGTTCATTTGGGCGGGGACAAATCATTTGGAAAAACCCAGTCACTGGCGTTTATATCGGCGGTACCGAAAAAAGAGCAGATGGCACAATAGCAGCGTATTAAATGAAAAAAAAGAGGCTAAATTGCCTCTTTTTGATTGTGATACGCTTTATAGTAATGATTGTTTCTTAAAGTAAATGGTAGCACAAATAAACCTGCAATCACACTGATTGGAAAAAGTAACATCGTTAAAATCGGAATAAGTATTTCATTATAGATCTGACTACCTTTCACATGTTTAAAGGTTAATGTTTGCTTCAGTAATCCTAATGAAATACCCATGCTATTGGTCATGGTAATGACTTCTGATACTGATAAAATAGCTTTAGCTTTCTCAATACCATATCTGTCTATGATTTTTCGATAGTAGATGGGATCGAGTGTTTCATGATTAAACGCATAATCTTTAGCAAATAAAACAGCTAGACTTTCTTCTGCAGGAACGAGCTTTAGTTCTCCTTCAAGAAGTGTCTTAATCTCAAGATCAGACATACCCCCACTTAAAGCAAGTTTGGTATGAACATAGGAACATAAGACACACCCATTAACTTCTGTTATTGCAAGCATGATTCTTTCCTTAAGCTTGAAATTCATAACTTTTTTTCGTTTTAAAGCCTTTAAATAAGCAAATGCAAGTCCTGCACGCCACGTGATTGGAACGTGCTCTTTAAGACTAAATTTTCTTTTTTGATCAAATGACATATGAACACCTCGTATCAAGGATAACACACCTTAATCACACGTAAAAACAAGACACATTCAAATCTTGGTCTTAAGTGTATGAAAACGTCTTTATGCTTTAGATTTCATGATTTCTTTAGTATCTCAATCGAGACATCCGAACTCAATATTGAATTTACTATACATTTCATGTATAATCGAGGAGTATCTTAGACATGGAGGAATGACCGATGTATTTATTGATTGACCGCTTTATCGACAAATTAATAACTGAATCTACACCCGAGCGTCCTATTTGGAATATCGAAGCATTGAAGCACGGGAAACCTGCACATTGGAACTATATTGATGGGTGCATGATGACTTCACTTCTTGAGCTTTACCATGAGACTCAAGATCCTAAATATTTAAATTTTGTTAAAACTTTTATTGATTATTATGTCTATGAAGATGGGACAATCAGAGGTTATCAAATCGAAAATTTTAGCACAGATGATATATGTGAAAGCCGTGTATTATTTGATTTATATGAGATTTTTAAAGAGGAAAAATATCTAAAAGCCATTGAACTCACTTATACACATATCAAAAAACAACCTAGAACCAAAGAAGGTAATTTTTGGCATAAGAAAATATACCCTAATCAAGTTTGGTTAGATGGTTTATTTATGGCTCAGCCTTTTTATACGCGTTATGAAACGTTAAGAAATCAAAAAAGAAATTATCAAGATATTACCAACCAATTTCAAAACGTGAGAAACCTCATGTTTAATCCTTTAAAAAAACTCTATTATCATGGCTATGATTCGAGCAAATCCATTTTTTGGGCAGATCCTGTAACAGGGCTATCGAAAAACTTTTGGCTAAGAGCGATGGGGTGGTATGTGGTTGCGATTGTGGACGTGATGAGTTATATGGATGATGAATCTGTTAAAACATCCTTCTTCTCACCCCTACTTAAAGAAATTGTGGATGGATTATTGTCATACCAAGATCCAGCAAGTAAACTCTTTTATCAAGTTGTTGATCTCAAAGATGAAAGAGGAAATTACTTAGAGGCTTCAGGAAGTGCACTTTTTGCTTATGCAATTTTAAAAGGTGTTAGACTTGGTTTATTAGATGCATCTTATGTATCTTTTGGTCTTGAAATCTTTGAAGGTATTACTAAAACCTATTTATCCGAAAAAGATGGGGACTTAAATTTAGGAGGCATTTGCCTCGTGGCCGGTCTTGGTCCAGAGAACAACTTAAGAAGAGATGGAAGCTTTGCTTATTATATTTCTGAACCGATTGTAGAAAATGATGCCAAAGGGGTAGCACCACTCATTATGGCTTATACTGAAGTTAAAAAACTCATAAAAAAATGAGGGGATTACCCCTCATCTGAACCAGGAAAACCTGGTTTTTTTTATCGTTTTTCTCCTATGAAAAAGATTGCAATCGTCCCTGGTCCAGAGTGTGCACCAATAATGGGTCCAATATGATTATAGATTATTTCTTTAACTTGATAGGTTTCCTTAATTTGATTGCCCACAAAAAGTGCTTCTTCTAGACAATCCCCATGAGAAATAAAGATGACTTGATCTTTTGGGTTTTGAATATAACTGCCAACTAAAGCAATCATGGTTTGAAGGGAGAACTCTCGTCCTCTTGCTTTTTTTAAAGGAACGAGCTTACCTTCATCTGAAACATGTAAAATGGGTTTAATCTTTAATAGAGACCCTAGAAAAGCTTGTGTATCGGATAGTCGTCCACCCCGTTTTAAAGTACCTAAATCATCGACTGTAAATAGATGAATGACTTGAAGTCTCGTCATTTCAATCCATTTTGCAACTTCAGTGATCTCAAGTCCCTCTTGAATCTTTTTATGTGTTAAATAAGCGAGTAATCCTTGACCCATGGATGCTGATTTTGAATCAACACAAATAATTTTTTGATCGGGATATTTAGCTTTAAGCTCATCACTTGCCAAGACTGCAGACTGATAAGTTCCTGATAAGGCCGATGAAAAAGATAGATATAAGATATCTTCTTTGGATTGAAGCAAATGTTCAAAAAACTCTATGAATGTGCCTACGTTAATCAATGAGGTTTTAGCAACTTGTTTATCCCTTAAAAGTCCATAAAATTTTTTAATGGAGAGTTCTCTTTCATCTGGATAATGGGCATAAGATGTGCCATCAATTTCTACGGTTAGTGGAATGATTTTTAAGTCCATTTCTTTGACTTGTTGTTCTGTTAAATCTGAACAAGAATCTGTAACAAAAATCATGATATTTAGTTCCTTTCTTAATGAGTATATTAAACTTATTATACACGACTTATCTTGTTTTATAACAAGAACAGATGACTTCAACTTATCTGAAATCATCTGTTTATTTAAATTAAATCATACGTACTTTAAGAATACCTTCGATTTTTTCAATCGAGTGTATGAGTTCATCACTCATCTCTGAATTGAGATCAATGACTGCATATCCATAAGATTCATTTTTGCGTTCTATGGATCCAACAACTATTTTTTTAGCCAAATAGGGATGAAGACTTTCACAAAGATCTAAACGGGACTCAAAAAGGATAGTCATCCGATATTTGCCTTTCTGTTCACCTGCATCTAAATTAGGGTAATTGACACTATTGATGAGGTGTCCTTGTTCAATGTATGCCTTGATTTGATCGATGGCCATCACTGCACAATTATCTTCAGCTTCCTCAGTTGATGCACCTAAGTGAGGGATTGCAATGACACCTGGCATATGAACAGTTGCTGGGTTAGGAAAATCAGTAACATATGCACGTACCTTCTTAGAAAGAAGCGCTTGTTTTAGGTCTTCATCGTTGACAAGTTGGTCTCTAGCAAAGTTGAGAAGTATGACACCATCTTTCATCTTTTTGAAGGCTTCTTCGTTCATCATATGTTTGGTTTCTGATGATAACGGTAGATTTAAGCTGATAAAATCACAGTGCGGCAATAGTTCTTCTTTCGTTTTAACTAAAATCATATCTTTAGGTAAGTCTTCATGCTTTAAGGATTCTAAGTTTCTTTTCGTTCCATAAACTTTTAATCCTAATGCATGGCATGCTTTAGCAAGCATCACGCCAATGGCACCTAAACCGATAATTCCAATCGTTTTTCCGGAAATTTCAGTCCCGCCAAACTTACCTTTTTCTTTTTCTACTGTTTTTGAAATCTCAGGATCAGCTTGATTGTTTCTAAGCCATGTCATACCGCCAAAGATATCTCTTGCTGATAAAAACATGCCTGCAAGTGTTAATTCTTTGACTGCATTTGCATTCGCTCCAGGTGTATTAAAAACGACAACACCTGATTTCGCATAGGCATCAAGGGGAATATTATTGACACCTGCTCCTGCACGTGCAACAGCAAACACCTTTTCAGGCAGTTTCATCTCATGCATTTGAGCACTGCGCACTAAAATTGCATCTGATTGCTCGATTGTATCCGTGACTTCATAATTTGGACTTAGTGTCAATAGTCCAACTTTTGAAATGGGATTTAAGCAAAAAATGCGTCTCATACAGATACCTCATTCGCCTTTTCAAAAGTTTTCATAAACTCAACAAGTGCTCTAACACCTTCAATAGGCATGGCGTTATAAATGGATGCTCTCATACCACCTACTGTACGATACCCTTTAAGATTATCAAACCCATTCGCTTTAGCTTCTTTGATGAATTTTTCATCAAGAGCTTCTGAGATGGATTTAAATGTAACATTCATAAGTGATCTTGATTTCTTATCAACTGTGCCATAAAACATCTTTGATTGATCTAAGTAATCATATAATAGATTTGCTTTTTCAAGATTGATTTTATAAATCGCTTCAAGTCCACCTAGATTAAGTAACCATTTAAAGACTTTACCACATAAGTAAATACCATAGGTTGGTGGTGTATTATACATCGATTGGTTTTCTGCATGGATATCATATCTGAGCATAATCGGTACATAGGATGCCAAATCCTTTGTGATGAGATCTTCTCTAATGATGACAATCACTGTTCCTGCTGGTCCCACATTTTTTTGAGCACCAGCAAAGATAATCCCATATTGAGTGACATCCATAGGCTCAGATAAGAAGCATGAGGATGCATCAGAAACTAAAACTTTTCCTTTTGTGTTTGGTAACTCTTTGAATTTTGTTCCAAAAATGGTGTTGTTATCGCACATATAAACATAGTCGGCATCTTCACTAATGTTTAAGTTTGAAACATCTGGAATATAGGAAAACATTTTGTCTTCTGATGAGGCAACCCGGTTGACCTTAACATATTTTTCTGCTTCTTCAGCTGCTTTTGTTGCCCATTGTCCTGTAATAATATAGTCGGCTACTTTATGCTTCATTAAATTCATTGGCACCATAGAAAATTGGGTTGTAGCGCCGCCTTGTAAGAAAAGAACCTTATAGTTTGAGGGAATATTTAAAAGTGTTCTTAAATCTTTTTCTGCCTCATCAATAATGCCTTGGTAAATCTTTGAGCGATGGCTCATTTCCATCACTGACATACCACTGCCTTGATAATCGAGCATTTCATCTGCTGCTTCCTTTAAGACCGCTTCAGGTAAGATTGCAGGTCCTGCTGAAAAATTGTAAATACGTTTCATAATTTTTCTCCTTTCGTATGTGTCATAATATAACGACTTTCTAAATAATATCTCTTCGCTGTTGCACTACCCATAGAAAATGATTTTCTGGGAAGTACTTTGCCAGATTGAACAAATGGAAAAAGGTCTTTCTTTTCTAAAGCTGGCATTTTAATGCCAATAGCACCTGGATGACTTTGACATATTTGGATGAGTTCATGTTCGCCATGAATATAGTCAATCGATGTTTCCTTATGCTTTCTTAAATAGTCATCAATATAGGTTTGAATTTGCTCATAAGCCTCTGCAGTACTTTTTGGGATATAAAAGGATTGCTTGCCAATGTCTTGCGTATAGACCCAAGTTTCTTCTTCTTTATCCACAGCATGAAATAAATCAATTAGAAATTTTGGATCTGCATTAAACAACACACGATGAATCCCTTCAAAATTTAAACCTGGATCGTAAATATTAACGACCTCAACTAAGGCAAATCTTGCCGGATGATCTTGTTGTTCTTCATCACTTAAAGTTTGTTTGATATTTTCCCAATGTGCTTTGGCTGTTGCCAAACTGTGATTACCATCTCCAACGACAGCAAGTACAGGATCGTCTTGATCTTCAATGAGTGATTCTAGCTCTTTAAGTATTTGGTCACATTCTGTGATTTGATAACCTCTTAAGTGTCCACCAAACATATTTAAGACAAAATCATATTTTTGAATCAAATGATCTCGATTTTCATACAATTTTTCAATGATTTGTTTGACTGGATCATTAATGAGTAGCATGACATGAGTTAACTCAAGTGGTGCGTTTTTTCTTATTTTAACCCGTGGTGGTATTCGTTCAATAATTGTTTTTTCTGTGGTTCTAATCATAGGTTTGCTGCCTTCTTGATACGCATAAGCTTCTAAATCAATTGATAACATCAATCCCAAACGATTCATCCCGATTTCAGCTGTTCGTTCAATAAGCATCATCGATGGTCCTATATCTTCTAAAATATCATCATGAAGATATTGATACATGGTTTGATTGATTTGATCAATGGTTTTTTCATCCATCGTTTCAAGATAAACTTCGGGTAAAATCATGTTGTAAGTTGAAGGTGCCTGACCAATAAAACGTTTTAAATCTTTCCAATACTTTGGATTACTTGTAAACTGGTCACAGGCAACAACGGCCCATTTAGTTAAATCTACATGCTTTTTTGGCAATAGCATGTGAGGTAAGCGAAATGGCTTTCCTCGATCAAATTGCGACATAAAAAATACTCCTTTTCTCTTGAGAGCTCATTTAATTCTTTTTTCTTTCTTTGACATGAATGTCAAATCCTTTTTCTGATTCAAAGCTGTTTTCTCCATCATAGATTTCATAACTGCTCTGTTTTAAGACTTAAAAAATAAAAAAAGTATACCTAGAAACGTGCTTTTCTTAACTAAAACCATTGTATCATGAAAGCGCTTTTATTTCAATAGTGTTTTAAAACAAAAACATGACACTTTGTCGTGTCATGTCAAATATTTTTCTTAATTACTTCGCTTTTTGGTAAGCCCAGTTTCTAGGAGGTAAACTCCAAAGAGCAGTAAGACGCCAATCAAAAAGGCGATGGCACTAAAATCGAATAGCCACAGGGGTTTTTGGTCATAGACAAAACCTCCAATTAATGGCCCAATGACCATACCAAACGAGACAAAGGATTGTCTAAGGCCCATGGTTGCACCGTATTGACCTGGTAAAATGTTTTTAGCGATATAACTTTGTTCAAGTGGTGTGTAAATGGTTTTAATCACCACATAAACCATGTAAAAAGTATACATCATCAAAAGAAAATTTGATCCTCTGAAAACATAGAATATAATGATTGAAGCCATCACATGAGAGATTCCAATAAAAGATAATTGTCTTTTGACTTTAGCAAACAAAGGCACTAAAAAGATGCTTGCAAGAAGTGAGGCGATACCTGTGACCATGACGTAGGTTCCTAGTTGTTGTGGATCATATCCAAGTTCGTCAAAATAAACATCAATATATTTACTTAAGTTGATACTTCCAATTGTCATAAAGGTTAATGAAATTAAAAATATGAGTAAGCTTTTATCGATTTTAGTTAAATTCTTTAAGCTATCCATCATAGATGTTTTAGATAGTGCATGTTGAGGATCCATTGTATCTTCTTGGTAGAGCCAAAAGATGAGTCCAACATAGCCCATATTGAGTAACGCTTGAATCAAAAAGATGACTCTAAGATCACTTGTACCAAGTAAAGAGATCATGTGCGGATTTTTCGAAAGAAATCCCCCTAAGAAATATCCTAAAGATGCTCCTAATGTCGATGCTGCTGCAGCATAAGCTAAATGTTTTGCACGATCTTTAATATCCGAATATGCAATCAGCTGTCCAGTCATAATAGTTAAAGCGCTGACAACACCAAGCCCTGCAATGAGTCTAAAAATGACCATCCAAAAACTTGAACCAATATATCCAAAAAAGAACTGAGCAACACTATAAATAGTTAAACCAAACATAGCATATAATCTTTGATGTCCTCGATCACCTAAAACACCCCAAATGGGACCTCCGATCATAAGTCCTAAACTCATGGCAGAAAAAAAGACACCAAACATATAATCTGGAATCTCTAAACCTCTGACGAATGCGGGAGTAACAGGATGTCCTAAATTATGAATAATCCCCTGAATGAAGAAAAAGAGAATGATGATATAGATTCTTCGTTTCATAATGCCTCCAAAAATCATTACTCTTATTATACTCATTTTTTTGTAGATACTATTAGATTTTGTGTCAAATGCGTCTGATTTGACTTTTGAACTAAAAAAGGGTGAAATGAAAGTGCATAAGGAGGTAAATGTCATGGAAAAAAAGACGTACGATGTCATCGGTATGCACTGTGTAAGTTGCTCTTCTGCAATTTCAAAGCTGCTTAAGAAAAATAAGGATATTGAGGATGTAGAAGTTTATCTAAGTGACAGTAAACTTGTGATCACACTTGATGAATCTAAAGTGAGTGATCAAATGGTTGCTGAAACAGTTGGAAGACTCGGCTATCGTGCAGTACCGGCTAACAATGAAAAATGAGCCCTGGCTCATTTTTTTCTTTTAACGACTTTCGATTTCGAATAAGTACTTGTTTTTTCCAGACTTTTTAGCTTTATAGAGTACATCATCTGCCTTTCGAGCGAGATCTTCTCCAAATATGGATTGAATAATTCCAATCGATACCGATAAAGTTTGAATTTGTTCTTTTAGAACAATTGAATGTGTTTTATCAATGATGGTTTGTGCCATTTCTTTCACTGTATCACTGTTTTCAAAAATGAGACCAATAAATTCATCTCCACCAATGCGATAAAACTTCGTATACGTGGTTTCAAATGATTTTAGAAGACGAGCAAACTCGACTAAGTACCAATTTCCAATTGGATGACCATAGGTATCGTTAATGACTTTAAAGTTATCTAAATCCAAGTACATCACATGCAAATGATCTTTTAAATATCTTTCTCCATAATGAAAGTCAAAGGTGTATTTATTAAATAAACCCGTGAGTGGATCTTTATGTGTCTTTTCATAAAGTTCTTCCTCGTGGACCATCAACTCTGTCACGTTAGATAAGTATAAGGTGATGAGGTTTGGATGTTCATTAACTGGATAGGAGTTGAATCTGACCCACGTTTTTCCTAAATTGGTTTTCAGTGGTATGGTGACATCAATATCTTGATTAAATCGAAACAACTCACCATAAACATAATCTTTATATTCGACCATGCCTGCGACCTCTGCATATTTGTTTTGATAATCAATTTTCTCAAGCATTATGTTTAAAGAAATGGATTGATAATCAGGAAAACCGATGAGCAGCAGTGTATTTGAAATGACTTCGAGCCAAACATCTTGAGGATTTGAGACATCAGCAAAAAGTAAAACACGATCCCTTTTACCAAGCAGGATGTCTTTGACTAAATCAATGTTGTAATGGTCTTGTAGTTTCTTTTTTGCTTGATCTAGATACTTATTGTGCACGAATATCTCTTCCTTTTCATTTTAAATATAGCATAGATATCCTATAAAAAAAGACGATTCTTATCAAATTAAGAAAAAAGTTAGGAATCATACCCTAACTCATTATTTTCTTATTCTGGTTTTAATTCTGATAATGCTTCAATATCAATTTCAGTTTCATAATCAATGGAATCATAATCAAAACCATGAATTTGAAACACTTCCTTTAAGAATTGCTTCGTGCCTTTGAGTTTGAAAAACTCATCGTCTGGTAAAGAGGTCATCAGATGGATGGTTTCTTCTTGGATTTTTGGATCCATTTCTAAATGATCTAAACGAATTCGATTTTTTTCATCAATAATCCGTTTATTTCCATAAACCATATCTTTAAAAAGTCTATATTTGTGCTCGATGATGGTCTCATGCACACCATGCTTCATCATGACTTCAAAAAGACAGGAAACATAATGCGGCATTTGAGGAATAAATACACTCGCTTTTGTCACAACCGCTTTTGAAGAGGATATTAATGCTTCACCTTTGAGGGTTTTACTTAAATGCGCATTCATGAGTGCAGCTTGATTTTCTAAGTCAGCTTTGGCTTTGCCAAGTGTTCCACCCCGATAAATGCGTTCTGTTGTAGGTCCACCAATATACGTATAAGATATCGTTTTAAATCCTTCATTTAATAGATTGTTTTGATCTAAGATATCAATCCATGCTTTCCAGTCACTGCCACCCATCACAAAGACAGTATCTTTAATATCTTGTTCGGATGCTTGAGTGACAAGTAAGTCTTTAATGGTTAAATCAGCGAGATCAATTGTTTTACCTAAAGCATCTTCTCCAATGGTCTTGATTTGTGAACGAACTGCTTCACCAGTTGTTTCATCTCTTCTTGCACCGGCTGCAAGTGAATAGATGACCAAATCAAGTTTCCCGAAGGTGTTTTTGACATAACTCACAATCTCTTGTTTCATTTCTAATGAGAAAGCGTCACCAACAAAATCTTTATGGATGAGGTTGGTGTCTTTGGTTAACGATTGAAAATAGATGTTATTCCACCATCCCGCAGAGCCTGGACGATTGCCTTTAGGTGCTGATTCATAGGAAACGTTAATGGTGTTAGATTTGCATGCATAAGTGAGAGCAATTCTTGAGGAGAGTCCATATCCAGAGGAGCCTCCAATGATGAGTACATTTTTAGGTCCTTTGAAAGGTTCAAAGGCTTTAGCTTCATTAATTTGATTTAAGACATTTTGTCTACATCCAAAAGGATGTGAGTTGGTAAAGATATTTGAGCGAATTGATGGTTTGATTTGCATATGAAATTCTCCTTGATCAATCTTGAATAGACGTTCTTAAACATTATATCATTTGAGATTCAAAATATCTATTAAAATAGTTAAAAGTAAATAAAATGACTTTCGTCATCAATCAATCAGACGAAAGTCATATTGACTTGAAATCACTTTAAATCCTAGCTTTTGATACACACGATTGGATATGGGATTTGATAGATCAACGAAGAGCGTGACGTACTCATATCCTAAACTTAAAATGTGCTTTGATAGATAATGTGTAATGGCAAGTCCATACCCTTGATTTCTTTTTAAAGCATCTGAATAAATTAAAGACAATGAACATCCCTTTTGTAAAGTCCTTGCAATAGCACCCATCGATACAATCATTTGGTGTTCATTTTCAAATAAAAAAAGTCTGGATTGTTCAATTCTAAGTCTGTTGGACTTATCGACATCTTCAAGTTTGACTGCCTCATTGAGTGATTCTTGATGAAAGGATAAAACCCATTGGTTCACGAGATTTAAGTCATCCAATGTTGCAAGCCTCATCGATCCTTTAGGTAAATCAATGGATTCTAGTTCATGAAGTACCATGATGTCCATTCCCAATCTTTTGTAGTAGAATTTTCCTGAGATTTGATGAAAAAACTCACAAAAGGGTTCAGCAATATAAAATGGGGCATTGATTCCGGGTAAACTTGGGCATTTTTGATAAATCGCAAAGGTAAAGTCATAGAGATCTTCAGTTGAAATTTCTGAAAACGAATCTACTAGAAGATTATAAGGTGCCATATACAAAAAGATGACTTTAATGTCATGATTTTCATGAATGATGCCCATAAAATGATTGGGTTTGGATGCATTTGTCTTCAATCGATAAGCGTTACTTAACATGAGTTGATGTTTCGCTTCATGCTTGAGAAGCATAGATTCATGATGTGTTAAAAAATCATCTACTGAATCATAAAATACGAGTGCCATCGGATACCTTCTTCTATTTATTTGGAATTATTATATCATAATCTTTCAATGAACAAGATAAAAAAAAGAAATGGGTTATGTTATCATTATAGTATGACAATGAAAGGTGGTTATTATTATGACATCCATTAATACACCCGATGAAAATTTTATCATTAGGCATGCAACAAAAGATGATTCTCAACTCATTTTAGATTTTATTACATCTCTTGCTATTTATGAGCATATGGAAGATCAAGTGGTTGCAACGATAGCATCTATTGAGAAAACTCTTTTTGAGTTAAAACAAGCTGAAGTCATAATTGGTGAGGCTAAAGGTATACCAGTTGCTTTTGCTCTTTTTTATCCAAATTATTCCACTTTTTTAGGTCAGGCCAATCTTTTTTTAGAAGACCTTTATGTTTTAGAAACCCATCGCGGTAAAGGTTATGGTAAATATATGCTTGCTGCTCTAGCAAAAATAGCCCATGATCGAGGTTGTAAACGTTTAGATTGGTGGTGCTTGGATTGGAATACACCATCCATTGAATTTTATAAAAAAATGGGCGCAGATCATTTAGAAGCATGGACAATCTTTAGACTTCAACATGGTAATATCCCAAAACTTGCTTCACTTTTAGAAAAAAAATAACACCAAACTTGGTGTTTTTTTATAAGTAGAGTACCATCAGTTCACTATCAAAATATTGTTGATCAATTTTTAATCCGTTCTTTTCAATGCCATACGTAACAAATCCGAATGAACTATAAAGTTTTTTAGCGACGAGATTGGTTGTCGTGACGGTTAAATAAAGATTTAATATTGATTTTGATTTTGCTTCAATAATGGCATGTTTCAACAGATAACTACCTATGCCATGTCGTCTGTATAAATCATCTACATACATCGCAACTATGGTTCCATTATGCATGGTTTTCTTTCTTGTGCTGGTGATGAGTGTAACCACACCTGCAAGACGTTCATCAACATATGCACCCCATGTTAAATGGTCAGGGTTTGATAATCTTTGTTCAAAAACCTCGATTGAAAATTCAGACTCTTCTTCATAAGAAGAACCGTAGGCTTCAGGATGATTTTTGAGTGCTTTTAAACGAAGTTCTTGATATCCTTTCGCATCTGATGAATAAAGTCTTCGAATAATCATAGGTTCACCTAAACTTTCTTAACGACTGCTTTAAGATATAGCTGATAAGCTTGATGTACATAAAAAGCTAAATCTTCAAGGGGTTTATCTTCATTATTAACTATGAGATCAATCTTGACGAAATGCTCTTTATGAAATACTTTACGATCAAATTCCAATCTTTTTTCTATCATATCAGGATGGTCTTTCCGCAAATGCATACGATATGATCTTAAGGATTCACTGGTTTCAACATAAATGATATAGGCATCTTCTTTAAGTTTATAGGCGAGTGTATTTGCCCCATCAGGATCAACAATTACGATACCATGAACATCTACATCCTTTTTTTGGATGCCGTATTTTTCACCTTGATATCTTGTCACTTCGAGGAAGTCACCTTTTTTTATAAGCATATCAAAAGCTTCATGACTTAAAAAATGGTAATCTACGCCATTTTTTTCGTTGTGTCTTGGACTTCTAGTTGTTGTTGTCACACATTTATGATAGCCATAGGTCTGATATAAAAGTTTGGCTAATTCAGTTTTACCGCTGGCACTTGCTCCAACTAAAACGATCATATGATTCACATCCTCTATCGCATTATATCATAATGAATATTAGGTGATAAAAAATTTATATAGATTTATCTATCCAAATGATTTGTGTTGTGTCAAACTTGAGTTTACGAAAGAACGTTTGAGACTGCTGATTTTTAAGGTCTGTCATGGCTGCGATATAGTGGATGTTATCTTTAATTAATTTTTGCTCGAGTTCATTAATCAGGAGTTGTGCAACACCACGGTGACGATATCTTTGATCAAGATAGATGTCATTCAGCCAAAAATATGGTCCTCCTGATTGAATACCAAAGCCTAGATTGCCAAAAAGAAATCCAATCGGAAGGTTATTGTCACATGCAATCAGTAAAATTGTTGATTGATTAGTATTCATTATGGATAATGTATGATTGATTTCAAAAACTGATTTAGGACTTTCAATTTCGTCAAAATATGCTTTCATTAAGGACGCAATTTCAAGATTTTGATTTAAAGATGGATGAAATGGTAAGATGTTGATGTTTTTCATTTGAAATTTTCCTGTAGTCCAATTTGATTTCCGCTTGGATCTATAACTAAAGCAAAATATCCATAGTCACTAGATATCAGAGTTTTTGGTACTAATACCTTAGCTTTTTTGTGGACATCTTGAATCCTCTTAATTGTTTGATTGATATCATTACATTCAATATAGATTTGAACACCTGATTGTGATGGCTTAAGATTGGAATCAAAGCCACCTGAAAGTCTTTTTCCTGGTGTTTCAAACATGATGTAGCGTTGTTTTGATATAAAACTATCTGTTAATGTCCAATTAAAAAGATCTTGATAAAAATCAATGGTTTCTTTTTCGTGTGTTAAAGCAAGTTCTAAGTAAGTTAGGTCTCCGTGCATGAATCTTCCTCCTTGACTTTTTTATGAGTCATCCATAAGATGACACTTGAAATACTTCCAATAATCATTGTAGCAAGTAACAGAGGTATAAATGCCTGCTCATGATGAAATGGCGTTGGATAAAAATTGAACATGGTGTTATAGCCAGCATGAAGTAAAATCATTAACCATGTATTTCTTGACGTGTAAAAGTAAACATGAGTCATAATCATACTCAGGAAAAGTCCATTGATGAAAAACTCAAGAAATGGCATTTGGCTTAAACTTAAAGTGCTAATAAAATAAAGCGGACTATGCCAAATGACCCATACTATACCTACTATCAAACTTGAAAGCAAGGGTCCTTTTCTTAGCAAGAGTTCTTTTAACATGAACCCTCTCCATCCAGGTTCTTCTAGTCCTCCTCCAAAAAAGATCATGTATATCATGAACAATGGATACATCAAAAAACTTCTTTGTTCACCTAGAAGGTTTGGGAAAAAAAGCATTCGAATGAGAAGAGCAATCCCTAATATGATGAGTGGTGTTAAGATGACAACCAAATAATCTTTGATTTTAGCTTTAATAGCAAATATGGATATCAAATAATACTTGAGTCTATTTTTCTTGACTTCAGGATCAAATAAGAAATAGGCAGCTATCAAAGGACCAAATCCACCCAAGGCATGTAAAACTGAAAAGATGAAATTAACTTCTTTAATCCATATGAGAGGTATCCAAAAAGCCCAGGATATCCCAAATGATATTAGAATATAATCTACTATCTTTTTGTGTTTTCTATTTTTTTGGACTAAAAATTTCATGATATTTTAATAGAAGATAGGCATTAGTATGAGTTGCATCACAACATGGGCAAACATATGGGCAATCATTGCATGAGATAAACCATGTTTCCAATAGAGATAACCAAATGCAATGCCTGGTAGTCCATTTAAAAGGAGTGCTCTTAAAATGATCCCTAATGACAAATCAAACATGACAGATGTTGCAGGTAAATGAAGTGCCCCAAATAAGAGTGCAGAAACGATAATCGCTGTCCAAATGACCCATGGTTTTAGCGTATCATCAGTTTTATTCTTTAACACAAATTTAGAAATTAATAGAATCAATCCACTCATAACAAACAATCTAAGTAAAAGTTCTTCTACAACACCACCATAAAGAATACCGCCTAGAAGATAATAAATGCTGATTTGATAGTCATCAGAACTTCCGATGAGTGATTGAAAGATAAATCGATCAGATAACACAATAAAGAGTGCAGATATTGTACCAACACCGAGTGCAAGTATCAGTGAGTATTTTGAAAATTTCGTATGCAATCTAAACCCAAGTTTTTCCATAAATATTAGCCCTAAAATTGTAGAGATAAAAGCAAAGAGTGCAGATTGAATGCCAGAAATAACAATGAGCATCTCAATTGATCCCAATTGACCAATCACTTCCTCAATCATTTCTTCTGAGAGCGTGTTTAATTGGTAAAGACCAACAAAGATGCCCCCTATAAGTCCAACGATAGCAAAAATAAAACCTATTCTTAGTTTTTTCTTCATTTTATATCCTCTATTTCTTTATTTTTTTATTACTATCATAACAGTTTGAATATAGATAGTCAATTTAATTTTGTTAAGATGCAGTATAATGGAGATAAAGAACAACTTTTAGGAGTATTTAAATCATGGATATTAATTTGAAAGATTTGTCGTTAAGTGATTATTGCTATATCACATATGATAAAGTAAGATACAGAGACACAGATCGTCAAGGTCATGTCAATAACTCTTTGTTTTCTACATTTTTAGAAACAGGTAGAGTAGAAATTTTATGGAATCCCAATAATCCTGTAAGTGACTTGGGGTGTAGTTTTGTGATTGCAAGTCTAAATCTTGATATGATTAATGAAATCTACTGGCCAGGTCAAGTCGATATTGGTACAAGTATTATTCATATTGGAAATAGCTCATTTAAAATCATTCAAGGTTTATTTCAAAATGGGAAATTGGTAGGAACAGCTATATCGATTCTCGTTCAAACTAATGACATCACAAGAAAGTCACAAAAACTTTCTGATGAAGCTAAAAATAAACTAAAGTTCTATTTTAAGATATACGAATAACGATTAGCCTATATAGCTCATAAGATAAAAAGTCTCAACCCGAGACTTTTTTAGTTTATATACTATTTTCTTTTTAAATGATGATTGCTTGATAATGAGATAACCCTAGGATATGAATATCCTCGATCATTCTGAAATTCAATCATTGTAATTTCAGCAAGCCCTAATTCAAAATGTGTACAAAATGTGGGATATGGTATATTTAATAAAAGCGATAAAAACGCATAACCAAATCCTTGATGGGCAAACATAGCGACTTTATCATGACGTTCATTTAAAACCTTATACTTTCCGTGACCTAGATGAAGATAGCCTAATTCATGAAAGAAACGATTACTTTCATTTTGAATTCGATTCATTTCTTCTTGATATGTCCCTTTGAAAAATAAAGGATGCTTATACCATTGAGACCCTAAATCAGTGATTTCTTTTGTATGAAAAAGGTCGATGACCTCTTTGGATTGATATGGCCATACGAACCCAGATGGTGTTTCGATGGTCATATTTTTCCACGGATACTTTTCATGTGCAAAATCTACAGGTGTGATATTTAAGCCTAGTCTATTTGCTGTAGGTATTGCTGTTTTTATGGCTCTATTTGCTGTCGATGAAAAGATTTGGTCAACACCATAAACTGATAAAAAATCTGCAACATCTTCTGCTTGTTTCAATCCTAATTCTGTTAACGTATCGATTTCGTAATTTGGTTCTCCGTGCCTAACATATATAAATAACATCTGTATTCTCCCTAATACTTATTTTTCTATTTGATGATTATCTTGTTTACATGGCCAATTAGACCACTTGAGCAACAATACTGAGGAGTACTAGGAGCGATGAATGAAGTTATCGCTCCATGGATGTGGCCACAAAACATCGCTTTAATTTGACTACTTGAAGATATATAATGGATAAAATTTGTTGTGGTTTCGTCGGATGCATTATATTTCATCGAATAATAGTCATCCAACTTTGAGAAAAAATCTTCATTATGTCTTGTCATAATTGGAATATGCATCATCAGTATGATTGGCTTATTCAAGTCATGAATCTTTTTCAAAGCTTCGAATTGAGAAGGCTTAATTTGTCTTTTAGAATTATCCATGGAAACAACAATGAATTCATTTAAATCAACATACCCAAAATCACAATTTCCTTGACAAATATTTACAAATAGTTCTGAGGGTGATTCGTGATTTCCACATGAAAAAATATAAGGCTTTCTTAATTTCTTTAAGGACTTTTCAAGATAGTCAAGATTAGACAGACTATAATAATCAACCAAATCTCCAGATAATAAGACTAAATCCGGATTGTTTTGATTTGAATAATCAATGAGTTGATTCAAACATTCAGTGGATGGTAGCATATATTTTGGATCAAAAGACTCTTTAAATTTGTGGGCAAAATCTAATCTTTGCTTCATCCATACTTTTTCTTGATTTAATGCTTTTTCAATCGCCATATAATCATCTATATCTTGACTATAAGTCACGACATGAACATCATTGATTTGAATGAAATGATATGTCTTTGATAAGCCTAAATCTATTGAAATGATATGCTCTTGAATAAAACTCATGTTTATCACACCTTATGAATCACTTACTTTCTAGTTTATCATTGAAACATAGAAATGGGTATCTCAATATAAGATTTTAAACACTCATAAAAAATGTTTAAAAGATAGTCATATGATTTGATACAAAAAAGCATTCATGTGAATGCCTTTTGTTATTATTTTTTGATTGCCCATCTAAGTTTTGCAGATCGAGCTCGACTATTTGAGCTTTGTTCATCCATGGATGGTCTTATTGGTCCATCAGATACCTCTTGATATATCCCATTTCTAAAATAATACTGAAATGATTTTTTAACAAGTCTATCTTCACCAGAATGAAAGGTTAAAATCGCAACTTTGCCTTGTGGCTTTAAGACTTCAGGAAGTTTTTCTAAAAACTCATATAAAACTTCGTACTCATGATTGATATCAATACGTAAAGCTTGAAATGTACGTTGACTAGATTTTTTAATCTCTTCTTCCCTTTTTGGTGAGCGAATGAATTTTAAAGCATCGATAATGATTTGATGTAGTTCAGATGTCAATGTGATATCATGACCCTTATGAAGATGATTCACGATTGCTGCAGCAATCTCAGATGCATAAGGTTCATCCGCATTTTCAATGAGCATCCCTTCAATTTCATCTTTACTCATCTCTTTTAAGCGTTCTGCAGCACTTACTCCAACCATAGGATTCATTCTTAAATCAAGAGGTCCATCAGTTTTAAATGAAAACCCTCTTTCTGGATTATCGATTTGCATCGAAGATACGCCTAAATCTGCAATCACAAAATCAAATTTTCCAGAGACTGAAGCTATTAAATCGATATCTTTAAAGTTTAAGTTATTGATTGTTAAGAGTTCTTCTTTGAAACCTAGTTTTTCTAATCTCTCTTTGGTTTTAGGTAGTTCAATAGGGTCTTGATCAACTGCATATAAATGACCTTGATCATTTAAAAGTTTGAGTATTTCTTGTGCATGTCCACCATATCCAAGGGTTGCATCAAAACCGATCTGTCCTGGTTTTACATCTAAAAAATCCAGAATTTCATTTACACAGATAGGTCGGTGCATACCCGCTGGAGTCATTCCTTTTCCGATAATCTTCTGAATGGTTTCACTATATTTATCTGGTTGTAGTTCTTTATATTTGGCTTCAAAGGTCTTTGGATGTGTGCCTTTGTATCGTATACGTCTTTGGTGCTTTTTTTCTGAATTATCCATATTGATCCTACTTAAGTTTATAATATTTGCCTTCAGATATGATTTCAAAAGTCGTATCCGTAACTAAGAATGCAGTTTCATCATCAATAGCATAGCAAGGATGATTAAGTTTTTCTGCCCATTTTTTTGCATTTTCTAAATTATTATCTGGTAATTCTGGATAGAATAAATGTGGGAAAATAGAAAAACCAACGATACCAAATGTGCTTGAAGTTAACTTTTCTGGATTCCATCCAATGAACTCATCTCCAATATCAGGTGTTAAAATCATACTACCAGCACTTAATCCAACATATAGTATGTTTTTCTCAAGAATATGTGACATTAATCTTGATTGATTAAAGAAATGATATAGGAAAAGTGGGTCTCCACCGTTCACGAGTATCGCATCAACATGTTTAAGTTGTTCTTCTAGAATTTGATCAGATATATGAGGTAATGCAGTTGCCTCCAATAAACCGATTTTTTTAAATCCTAGGTTGACCATAGGTGCTCCAATTTTACCTGTTAAGAAACCATAAGCCATGTAAGGTCCATTCTTAAATGTGTAGGAAGCACTTGTGATGCATAATACAGTACTATCTTCGACTTTTTTGCCTAATAGTTCTAAAAATGCATGTTTGATACTATCGTTGGTAATGCCACCTGAAGTAAGTAATAATCTCATTGCAGTCCTCCTTATATCTATCATCATTATACCATCTAAAATCGCTTCGTCTTATGTTGACCTACTCACATTAAAAAAACTCCTGAGTTCAAGATTAGGTATCAATATTATACCTTCTCTCCAACTTTTTGGAGTCATTTCACAACTCGATGGTGCGGTCGATGGGATTTGAACCCACACATCGTTAGATACTGCCGCCTGAAGACAGCGCGTCTGCCGTTCCGCCACGACCGCAACTATACATATTATAACACTCAGGAGTAATGAAAATAAATGGCGGAGGATAAGGGATTTGAACCCTTGCATCGCTTTTAACGAACTACTCGCTTTCGAGACGAGCCCCTTCAGCCGGACTTGGGTAATCCTCCGTCAAATATGTCTAAAATTAATTATACATCTTAATCAATAAAAATAGTCATGCATGCTTATGAAATGAAGCATTTCACTTGATTTAGATATACCCCCCGGGGTATGATAGATAAGGATAGATGAAGTTGGAGGTTTTTTTATGAAATGTGATGAAAGTATCAAAAATAGAATTAAGAGGACTCAAGGGCAAATGCAAGGCGTTTTATCCATGATGGAGCAAGAACATGCCTGTATGGATTTAGTCACACAACTCAAAGCGATACGTTCTAGTATCGATACCGTCATTGGAATTTTGACGACAAATAACTTAATACAAACCATTGAACAAGTTAATGATATTAAACTCAAAAATATTGATGAAGCCGTTCATTTGGTTGTGAAAGGTATGAAATAGAGGTAAAAGTATGTTTCAATTCAACGTAGAAAAAGCAACAACATCGTCTCTTTTAGATGAGATCCAACTATGGGATTTAATCGTCATTGGTGGTGGACCTGCAGGTCTCAATGGTGCACTCTATGCGCATCGAAAAGGACTTAAGGTCGGTGTCATCACAAAAGAAATTGGTGGACAACTTCATAACACTTCTACAGTAGACAATTATTTAGGTTTTCAATGGATTGAGGGCAAAGATTTATCTAATGAATTCTTAAATCATGTGAATAGTCTTGAAATACCTATCTTTAAAGATATGAAAGTTGAAGAAATTAAAGAAGTTGCTCCAAATTTTATAATTAAGCTCTCTCAAGGGAAAACTATTAAAGCAAAAACGATTTTAATGACCACAGGTGGTTCACCTAGAAAACTTGGCATTCCTGGAGAAATTGAGTTTTCAAACAAAGGTGTATCCTACTGTACAACCTGTGATGCTCCTTTCTTTAAAGATAAACACGTGATCGTTGCTGGTGGTGGAAATAGTGCAGCTGAAGCTGTCTTAGATTTAGTACCCTGGGCAAAAAAGATTACAGTTGTGCATAGGTCCAAGTGGCGTGCAGATCAGGTTCTTCTAGATAAACACCAAAAAGTTAATCAACTTACAGTCCATCTAGATACACAAATGCTTGAAGTTATAGGTGATTCAAAGATGACAGGTGTTAAAGTTTTTGATAAACAAAAACAAGAATCCTATATCATTGAAGCAGATGGCTTGTTTATTGAAATTGGAACTGTGCCTAATTCCAACTTAGTCAAACATCTTGTAGATTTAAACACATCTGGTGAAATAGAAGTTGATTCCAATCAGATGACATCACATCCAGGAATATTTGCTGCAGGCGATGTTACTAACCAACCTTATAAACAAATTATTATATCAGCAGCTGAAGGCGCAAAAGCTGCACTTGCTATTAATCAATACTTAAATCATATATATAAAGGAGAATAACCATGCAATTATTAAATACCGAATTACAAAGTCAAATTAAGGCGTATCTTTCGCCAATGATTCACCCGATTTCTATTGTGCTCTTTACTCAAGATAGTCCTTGTGAAACATGCACAGAAACTAAACAACTTCTTAAGGAAGTATCTGAACTTAACTCAAAGATCACATTCATTGAAAAAGATCTAGTAGAAGACATTGTTGATGCCGATACCTATGGCATTGAAATGACTCCAAGTTTTGTGATGCTTGACCATGAAGGTAAGTATCGTGGTGTTAAGTTTAATGGGATTCCCGCAGGACATGAAATCAACTCATTTTTAACAGCCATCTTGGATATGTCAGGGACAGATTTTGGATTTGACGAGGAAACGATTAATCGAATCAAAAAGATTAATAAGCCTGTCAATATCAAAGTTTTTGTGACATTAAGTTGTCCACATTGCCCAGGTGCAGTATCAAGCGCACACCGCCTCGCGATGCTTAATAGTAACATCGAAGGTGAAATGATTGAGGCACAAACATTTTATGCTTTATCTGAAAAGTATCAAGTTTCAGGAGTTCCTAAAATTGTCATCAATGAAAAGCATGAACTCTTAGGCAATCAGCCTATTGAAGCCTTTTTAAACACTTTAGAAAAGCTCTAACAATGAATAAAGGACTTCCATGATGGAAATCCTTTTTTTGTTTGCGTGGCAGGGCCAGAGAGAGTCGAACTCTCGGTCTCGGATTCAGAGTCCGATGCCTTAACCACTTGGCCATGGCCCAATATATGTTACACTCAACATTATAAAACGCATCAAGTGTTCTGTCAATGAGAAGAGATCAACCCAAGTTTACATAGAATAAAAAAAGACATCGACATGTCTTTTTTATACCTTAAAGTTATCAATCGTAAATCTTGTTGCGGACAACCTTTTTGCCATTCATTTTAGCTCTTTTGATTTGGTTTTTCTTTAAGTGTTTGCCCTTATAGTTTTTTTGCATGTTTTGCATCGTATTCAGCTCCTTTAACACGATGAAATTATAGCATGAAGATTTCAAAATGTGTTCATTTTTGCTGACGATTTTTAACGAATTTTTATGAAGTTATTATGCCTAATCTAAATCTCAATTTTTAAGTCGTTTTAAGATCTCATCTTGCACATTTTCTGGATTTAAAACATCTGAAATGACGAGTGTTTTTTCTTTAAGTTTTATGTCTAGTTTGCCATAAACATAATGGATGTTCTTCTTTCTTTGATGTGCAGTAACAGATTGGATATCATGAAAGTCAATTATGATATTCTTCTTTTTTGATGTATGGTAATAAATACATTTATCAGTGTATGATAGTATGATATGAGGTTTTCTATGTTCTTTAATTTCTTTAATGAGGTATAAGATAACGAGTAGGCCGATGATGATTGCGATGATTTGAACGATAATCATCTCAATATATATGAAGACTAAAACACTAAAAAGTAGCATAGTGAGTGGTAATGCGCCCCCATAACTCATATAAAGTATTTTATTTTGATATCGATAAGCAAGTGGTTTCATCATATATTCTTCTTGTTAACTCAACACTTTAATATGCTTTGAAATCTTTCTTTCTTTAATGATTATGACAATGCCAAGAGAAAGTGAGACAACAGCGATTGATACTGGTAAAATCAATGCTTTGTATACTGTGTTAACCATCTCTTGATATGCATCTATCAAGTGATTGACCCCTGTCTCAAAATCCAAATAGATTACACCATCTTTTTCAATCATTACGATTGGTGCAATAAATGAATCTCCCCATCCAGTTTGTCCAACAGATAGAGTTACGATATCTCCTTCTTTAATTAAGTCAAGACCTTGGTTACTAAGAAAAACATCTAAACTTTTTTGACTTAGGAAATAATCATCAATGTATACTGTTTCTTCTGCAATTAGGATGCTATCGATTTCATGTTCAAATGTTTGATAATCATCAAATGTTTTATAATTGGTATGCATGCTCAGTATTATACTAGATAAAACATAAACAACTGCACTATAGATGAGTGCGATTAAAAAAGCGATAAAAGAGATTATTTTTACGATTTTAATCATATTTCCCCCTCAATGATTAATTCATCACTTGATGATATTTTAACATAACACAGCTTAAAATTATGCGATATACCCTGTATTTGTAGAATAGATAATGATAAAAGAATAATGACAGCAACCATTTTTTAAAAAACTTTTTGGTATCTACAAATATGAGTTACAGATCCATGATACTTTCCCATACCCTCATATTCAAGGACAAAACCTGCTTTAATCAATACTTTTTGTGAAGCAACATTTTTTGAGTCACAGATTCCATAAACCTTGTCAATCTTTTTTACCTTACATATATAATTTAAAAAACCAATTAATGCTTCTGTTGCATATCCTAATCCGCAATACGCTTTTCCAATATGATAACCTACTTCATATCCCTTATCGATACGAATTAATTCAACATGCCCAATATGCTTTCTATTGAATAAAATAGGATATACAAAAGGTCCATTTTCACATTGATATGCTTCGATTAAACTCATAATAACAGTTTCAGCAATTTCCTTTGTTTCAAATACCTCATCTGGCATAAATCTTTTGTTATCTTCATCTAATGAGAGTAACGAGACAGATTCTGCCATCTCTACCTTGAACTCTACAATTTCTAGTCTTCTTGTCTTGATCATGTCTTCCCCTAAAAATGACTTTGTTAAATGTATTTTACTTGTTGCTAGTATAACATAAATGGATTGATGAGGCTATTTTAGTTATGATTAATCATATGAATACCATATTTCAAAGTTTTTATGTAATCAAAATGAGCTTAAATACAACATATTGCTTATTATAACTTCTTGGCCTAAAAAAGTTCTAAAAATGCATTATTAAGTTCTGGGTAGAATCGCTATGAACTCTTAAGAAATAGAATTGAGAAATATGTCATCATCTAAAATGAAAATATCCACATGCTACAACAAGATATTTAATGCCGACAGATTACAAGCTTACGTCCACATCAGAAGAAAAACCATCATTTTTGATGGCTCTTCTCATTAAAAGCATAAACAGTGAACAATGAACGTTGTATTGACCCAATAAATCATATTTTATAAACCTAAATATTTACTTGAGAGCCATTTAATTGATCAAAAATATGCTCTTTTATTAAATAAAGTGGAAACATGGAATCCTTGTATAAGCGACTTGTTAAAACGATCACCAAGCAATGCTTTGGCACTATAACCAAAAATTGACCACCATATCCTAGTGCATAATGATACCGAGTACCTCGGTACTCATCAATCCATATATGATAGCCATAGTGTCCTAATGAAGCATATGTCTTCAAAAATGGTGTTGTCATTGTTCTAATCCAATTTTCAGGTACAATTTTTTGTCCATGATTTAAGATGAGTTTACCAATCTTAAGCATATCATCAATTTTTAGCTTTAAGCCATCGGATGCCAATGATACACCTTGTTTTTCGTGCCAATGTGATTCAAGTATTCCTAGTGGCAGAAATAGTTTTCTTTTTGCATAATCATGGATCTTTTGATTTGAAACCTTTTGAATTATTGCACCAATCAGGTGTGAGGATCCAGAATTATAGTTCATTATTTTGCCTGGTGCATGCACCATTGGTCTTGATAGAATATAGGCAATAATATCTGATTGATAAACCATCGGAGCGAAATAATTCCAACTGCCAAACTCGGGCCAATCCATACCATCAGTCATTGATAAAAGATGTCTTAAAGTAATTTCTTGTTTTCTTGAATCATCGAATAGATTTATATACTCTGGAAAATATGTGATGATAGGCATGTCAATACTTTCTATCAATTTTTCTTCAAGCGCAATACCAACAAGCAATCCAACTATTGATTTTGTTACTGAGTTGATTGTATGAAGTTGATTTTCCGTTTTTTTGTTAGAAAAGTATCTTAGCACCTCATTATCTCCATAATGTACAAGACACGATAGTATTTTATGTTTGCTGATTGCTTTTTTAAAAGTTGTTATATCAAGTGTACGCATAAGATAGTCTCCTCAACCTAGTATATAACATTATTAAGTATTATCCTATATTTTTTCATTTACACTCTAAAAGTTTTATTATGTCTAAGGTATTGTGGGTTAATACAATTTTTAGCACTCCTCATTGATATCTTCTAGAAACTGATATCTATACCACAAATGCTTCTAAATTTTGATTGTTTTAAATTGATGGTGTTATGTTAAAAAGCATGAAAATCGACTGATAATTGGCATTTTCCCGATGTTTTGGCTTAATTAAAGGACAAAAAAAGGTCTGATTATTGTATCAGACCTATTCTAGTTAGATGGCGGAGGAAAGGTATTCTTAAACATAACCTTTGAAAAATGTTTAGTTGCTTCTTCCTTATATAACACTATTTATCAAAATGAAAAAGTTATTAGATAATTTGTAATATGGTAAGTGTCGATTATTTTAATTCTTTATTAACAGGTATTATAACAACTTCACAATACTCACAATAAAAAGCGACAGCTTTTCTCGGAGTAGTAAGTGTTAACTCAGACAACGATACACTTCCCTTAGGTAGTTTTGCAACATTCCAAGGTATTCTTTCAACTGGTGTCCAATACAGTCTTCCGCGATGAACAGGCACACTACCTTTAGACATTTCGTTTCCACATTTTGAACATAACATATTAATACCCCCAATCGATTATTTTAATGACTAAATTATACCACAATAAAATCAAAAAAACACTTCCTTTTTCAGGTTGTGTTTAAGAAATCCGATGGGTTGTATGACCTATTTTGCTACAATTTTACACCCCCACCCTAAAAAATTACACCCTTAAATTATGGCTTTGTTTAGCCTTTTTATTTTTGAGTAATTTGCAAGCAGTAATTTCTTTGTGTCAAAATAGGTTAATCAACAATCTAGTTATTGTTGGGTATCGAACCCTATATTAACCAAAAAGGTCTAATTTTCTTACGTTTTTCTATTTTTGTTGTTAAGAAATCATTAAACTCCGAAGAAAACTGGTTTTCTATATATAATCTATTTCTATCTTTTTTTATTAAAATGTAAAATCCCTTCTTCGCAACATAGTAACTTATATCGTTATAAGGAATCTCTGTTTTTCCATTAATATCCTTCAATACTTCAATGTGATCATCAAAGAAATCAAATGTAATATTTCCATTCTTACCATTTCTAAGCATATTTTTCATCATATTCAGCGGATAAAACATGTAGCCGATTATTAGTGAAGCAAATCCCATAATTAGTATATACTGTTGAAATGCATCTCTTACTTGTATTGCCCCTATAAAGCTTGTCAATGCGAAGATGAAAAAGAATAAAGTTAAGAACGCTAAGCTGGCATCTTTTTTTGTATATAAGTAATAGTGATCTCTACGATATATAGCTGTTTTATCAAGTTTAAATGTTGATGAGTACATTGGTTCTTCCTTATAGTCTTTCAAGTCTTTTATTCCTACCAACTCATCTAATGAAACTTGATATAATTTTGCCAATGCAATCAAATTTTCCATTGATGGGGATGATTGGTTAGTCTCCCATAAACTGACACTTTGTCTTGATACATTTAACTCATTCGCCACAGTTTCTTGAGATAGCAATTTTTGCTTTCTTAATTTATAAAGTTTTTCTCCATAATCCATAATAATCACCTCATTAAAATGGTACTTGACAATTCGGTAGAAAACCACCTAATTCACTTTGAACCTTTGTCAAGTATCACTTGCACATTTGAAATAATACATTTATTACTTTCAATTAATTTATTATACCATCTCAACAACTGTATTCAAATATAATATTATCCGTTTATACCGCTTAAAAAGCTAAATTACTGAAATCGTGTAAATTCGTTTTAAATCGTGTATTTTAAAATGTAATCGTGTAACGAACTTTAAAATTCTACTAAAATTGTATCAAAGTAGGTCATTCTCTATCTAATGGGTGTCAATAGCGTTTTGAAAATGTATTAAAATGACGGTTTGAAAATGTCTTTTTATGGCGGTCTTTATAGGTTATGAAGATCTATCATCATCGGTGGTTTTTGAAGCGCGCTCGTTTGAATCGATTT
>JAUVXD010000001.1 GCA_030603805.1 Acholeplasmataceae bacterium | reverse complement strand
GAACGAACAAACAAAAATACCAAGTAGTCAAGGAATTAAGGCGAAAATATGCATTAAAAGATCTACTTGAAATATCGGGACTTCCCAAATCTGTGTATTATTACTATGAGCACCATCAGACAACAGACAAATATCATGATATAAAAATACTTATTTCAGAGATTTTTGAAGCGAGCAATAAAACGTATGGCTATAGACGTATAAAATGGTGTTAGTATAGTTTAGTAGACACAAAGAGTAAGAATCCTTGTTATTTTTAGAAAATCAGAAATTAAACAATACAGTAGATATAAAGATTTTTAACTTTTAAACCTAAAAATATGTTTCTTTGGTATTTTAGCCCCCTACCTAACCTTGTAAAGGGAAACATATTTTAGCCGTTTTTGATGTTACTTCAATACACACAAGGTAGATTTTGCAAGCAATATGGTTGTTTCAACGCACGTTGAAACTATCACATTGCTTTCTTTAAAAACCGCTTAAAAAAGCCATTCATACAATAGAACAAGAAGCATTTACCCCAGTTTTAAAAGGGTAAATGCTTCTTTTTTACTTTTTGCCCAATGTGGAAACATATCGAAATCAATGTGGGTCATCAAACTATGCTCTAAGCATATATTTTCTTGAGTGTGAGAACATTGCTCTGCTACGAAAATATTCATTCTGTTTTTAGTTGCTTTAGCTGAACAGCTAGATATTGTATTAGGTACTAAACTTGTAAGAGATGGAGCTGTGATCGCCTTCATATCGATGGAAGGTGTAAGTATCTTAGAGAATTCAACGCTTGCAGGATTACCTGTTCCACGAATGATTAAAAATGCACTTGAAGTACTAAGTAAAGGTGAGGATAAGAAAGATGAATAATACAGAATTAATGACTACCATAATCAGTGTGATACTTTCACTTGTATCTATTGGATTAGGTTACTGGTCCAAAAGAAACTCAAAGGCAAAAGTATACTATGAAACGTTTATCAAAGTTGAGGAGCAAATCAGAAAGCTTTGTATTGATGCAGAAAAGAATTATACCAAAGGTGATCAAAAGAAAAAGTACGTGATCTCAAATATAAATCAGTTTCTGCTTGATCAGAAGATTACAATTGATCTAGATACTATTGACGGAATTATTGAGTCAATTATAGATGTTTCTAACCAAATTAATAAACCAAAATAAAATGACTTTTAACAAGTTCATGTCCTAAAGTTGCGTTCCTAGTCTTAATGTCATGAGAACACATATAATGAAAAAAGTGAATATGCCGTTTGTAACCAACACGGTATAATCACTTTTTTTTAAGTTAACTTAGCGTTTTCCCCCTATCCTTTTAATATGTATAGAATGTAAAAATTGTTTATCGAATACTGCATAAAAAACAATAACTAAAATTCCACCAAAAAACAAAACCGGTAAAATCATCCAAACTACGGGAATGAAAAAAGTAAACCCATATGTCGGATGAGTCACTTCCATAAATCGAGGAACGAGGATACCCATAAAAGTACTTAACCCTTCAAAACCATCCTTAATTCCAAAAATAAAAGATGGATTACGTTTGCTGGGATCAAAAAGATATTCAACAGGTACACCACCCAAAAATGTAATAACTAACTCGTTGAGAAATAAAATCAACAGTACTCCGATAAAAATAAAAGGTATTTTATAAAAACGTTTAACTGAAATGCGATGAACCTGATATCTTAACATCAAAAACGAAACCAGAAAGAGCATATAATGTGCAAAATAAAATCTTATATTTTCTAACAAAAAAGCAGGTCTTTCTCCAATATAGATGGTTCCATTAAAGATAGGAGATATGACATCTGCGGGATATAAAAAGGGAATTAAACCTGCATAAATCCCTATAATGACCATGTAGTCTTT
This sequence comes from Acholeplasmataceae bacterium, assembly GCA_030603805.1. Lineage (GTDB taxonomy): Bacteria > Bacillota_I > Bacilli_A > Acholeplasmatales > Acholeplasmataceae > Peloplasma. The sequence continues at coordinate 467,185 of JAUVXD010000001.1, read as the reverse complement.
AAGTGTTTGATTCTTTATGATGTATAAGAGCGGAAATAATAAAACAGTACTTGCTGAAATATTTTCAAAAGTGACTTTTGTCCAGACATGATCGACCAATGTATAAGGATATATAAATACCTTAAGAAAGTGGACCACAAAGTTGATGATAATTAAAGAGACGATAAATCTTTTTTTGAATCGGATTGATTGATGATCTAGGTATAAAACGGATAGCAATGTGAGTACAATTGCAAATCCAATATATAAAAAATAATAGACATTAAAAATCTCGATGGTATTCATCAGCTGCGTCATCCTCATTTCATCGTTCATGTGTTTGAAGACATTAAATTAGTTCTAGTATACTTGAAACGACATCAAAAATAAAACTAAATCTCTTAAATATTGATGACAAAATATCGAATATCCTAAATTATATACATTCATATTTTATTTACATTGTTTTCATATAATGATAAAGAGGTGTGTAACATGAAATTAAAAAAGGCTGTTAAAAATTTTTTCCTTATTGTACTCGTTTTACTGACAGTAATCTTTTTATACGGACTGAATCAACATGTGAAAGTCAATCGTTATATTGAAGCATTTAAAGAACGAAGTACAGAAGAAGAAACCATAACGATTATTTTTGATAATGGTATAGAGGAATTAAGGATGTATCATCCGATTGAGCGAATAAATGATTATGAGATAGATGATACACGTAGTCTTTTTTATACAACAAAAGATGAGCCCTTTATGGGGAAAAAAGGCGACATCTTTGTTACACAAGAGTCCCCTTTTCCAAACATTCTCGGATTTCACCAACTGATGAGCTTTTTTGTTGGTGGACATGCGGCTCTCAATAATGGTAATAATCAGTTTATTGAAGCTGTAGGTTTTCCACAAGATGATGAAAGTATCCTCGAAATTATTTCAGATCCTTCAGATGGAACACATGCGTATTCAGTCGGTGTTAGAAAATCATCCATCAATTATTGGATGTTACCAGATTATAGAAGTGAAAATGATGTCTCTTACCCTTATTACGGTTCATATTATAGAGAAAAATTTGTTGTGCTAAGAGTGAAAAATATCAGTGATGATCAACTTGATCAAACCATGAACTATGCTGATCAACACCTCAAGAATCGTTCACTTTATAATTTTCTATTTGTGGCAGATACATACAATAAATTTTACTGTACTGATTTTATCAGTCGCTCATATCGGCATGGGATTGATCCAAACTCCCCTGATAAAAATTATCCAAAAACACTGAATGATAATGGATTTGTGACAACAGTAAACGATCTTATCGTGTCGAAAGATACCTATATAGCAGCTTATGTCGAAAACAAAGATGGTATTAGACATGTTTATTATTTAGAGGATGAAGGGTTGACATAAAGATTATCATTTGATATAGTATAGATGACACCCCACCACGGGAGGGGTAAAAAAGGAGGAATTACTTATGGCAACGCTAATTTATAGAATCGGAGATATTCATTGCATCGGGTGCATCAATCGTATTACGACAGCACTTAAATCGGCTGGAGCAATCAATGTTGATATTAATTTTTCAACACATATTGCAAAAGTATTGACTGAAGAGGAAAAACCCAATTCAAATATGTATCTTGAGGCAATTGTTCAAACAGGATATCAAGTCGAATACTTAACGACCATCGAAGAGGAATAATAAAATGTCGAGTAATATTAAATATCGAGTGAATGGTATGACTTGTGCTTCGTGTGTCAACCATGTTGAAAAAGCATTAAGAAAAGTTGAAGGTATCATTGATGTTTCTGTGAATTTAGCAACTGAAACTGCAACAATTCAATTTGATGATAACAGTTTTAGTTCAAATCTTGCAATGAATGCTGTTAAGGGGATAGGATATGAACTCATTACTATCGAAAACAATCATAAGACTGTGACTGCCAAAGTTGATGGAATGAGTTGTGCAACATGCGCAAACAGTATTGATAATACACTGTTGAAGATGGATGGTATTATTGATGCTCATGTTAATCTCGCTACGGAGAAAGTTACCATTCAATATGACGATCGCGTCATTCGTTTTAGTGATATCAAACACCGCATCCAAAGCATTGGATATAAGATTAGTCTCGAAGTAACAAATGATGAATCGGTTGATCCTGATACACTCAAGATGAATTCCGCTAAAAAAAGAGTTCAATTGAGTTCAACAATAACTATTTTGATGATGTCACTCATGCTGATTCACATGTTTGTTGTTGAAATTCCATTATACACTTGGATCATTGCCATACTGGGTTTCCCAGTCATATTTATCATTGGCCGTCACGTGCACAGAGGAAGTTATTACTCTCTTAAATCACTAAAACCTAATATGGATGTGCTTGTATCATTAGGGTCTATTCCACCGTATCTTATTGGTCTCACAGGGTTGTTTTTCCCCATAACAACATTTATTGAAATGGCTACCACCATTATGACATTTCACCTCATTGGTAAATTTCTAGAAAGTAAGGCTAAAGGAAAAGCATCCCAAGCCATCAAAAAATTAATGGAACTAGGTGCGAAAACTGCACGCATTTTAGTCGATGGCAATGAGATCGAAGTTTTAACGAATGAACTCAGTGTTAAAGATATCATGATTATTAGACCAGGCGAAAAAATACCAACAGACGGAATGATTATTGAAGGTAAAAGTTTAATTGATGAATCGATTGCAACAGGTGAATCGATGCCGGTCAAAAAGCATGTGGGTGACAATGTAATCGGAGCAACCATTAATAAAGATGGCTTGCTCAAAGTAGAAGTTACTAAAGTTGGTAAAGAAACATTCTTATCTCAAGTTATTGAGATGGTTGAAGCTTGTCAGGGGTCCAAAGTGCCTATACAAGAATTTGCAGACAGAATTACATCCTACTTTGTGCCAGCAATTATGGTTTTAACAGTACTCACGTTCACTTCTTTTTTAATTTTTCAAAATTTCCATCTGAGTATCTTAGAGTATATGGAACCTATCTTACCTTGGATTAACACAGATCAAACTCCATTAACTTTAGCATTTATTACAGCAACAGCCGTTTTAGTGATTGCTTGCCCATGTGCACTTGGCCTAGGAACACCTACAGCACTGATGGTCGGTAGCGGTGTTGGTGCAGAAAAAGGTATTTTGATTCGAAATGGTGAAGCTGTTCAAACACTTAAAGATATTAAAGTAATCGCTTTTGATAAAACAGGTACCTTGACATATGGAAAACCTGTTGTGACAGATAAGCATGCGATCGGTATTGATGAACGCGAAATGATGTTGATTGCTGGTTCTCTAGAAATGGGTTCTGAGCATCCTTTAGCACTTGCAATCATTGAGGATGCAAAAAAGGTTTATCAATCCCTTGTTAATCCGAGTGATTTTGAAGCTATATCTGGTATGGGTATAAAGGGTACATTAGATCAAAAGACATTCTATTTTGGTAATAGAAAACTGATGAATTTAATCGGTCATTCCTATGATGGATTAGAATCAATGATGCAACAACTTGAAAATGAAGCTAAAACGGTGATGATTCTAGCAGATGATATAGAGATACTTGGTATCATTGCTGTTGCAGATGCATTAAAACCTGATGCAGTACATGTTATTCGGGCAATCGAAAACCTTGGTATAACGACAGCTATGATTACTGGAGACAATTCAAGAACTGCTCTTGCAATTGCGAAAAAAGCTGGTATAACCAGAATCATCTCTGATGTTTTACCTGAAGGAAAAGTAAACGAAATATCAAAACTCCAAAGCGAATTTGGGTTAGTAGCAATGGTCGGTGATGGTATTAATGATGCACCAGCGCTTAAGCAAGCTAATGTAGGTATTGCAATTGGAACCGGTACAGATATTGCAAAAGAAGCAGCTGATGTCACTTTAGTATCTGGTGAGTTGCATACATTACTCACATCAATTCAATTATCAAAGGCCATCTTTATTAAAATCAAACAAAACTACTTCTGGGCGTGGTTTTATAATGCGATTGCAATCCCATTTGCGATGTTAGGTTTATTACATCCTATGATTGGTGCTGCTGCAATGTCAATTAGTTCTCTTAATGTAATCTATAATTCATTGAGATTAAAAAAACAGTCATTCTTAAAGGTTGATAAGGAGTTAGTCCATGCACACTCATCATAATACAAAACATCAACATCATCAGTATATGATCATGATTCACGTCTTTTTGATGGTCTTGTTTCTTGCGATAGGAAGCCAGAGTAGCGCCCCCTATTCAAGAGTAGCAATTGATTTTGGTAGCATTCAAATCTATTGGTATGCAATTTTCATTTTGACAGGAGTATTTATAGCGGCATATTATAGTCAGAATGAACTCAATCGTTTAAATTATCCTAAGGATATTATCTATGACGGTCTCTTAATTGGGTTACCTTTAGCACTTTTAGGAGCTAGACTTTACTATGTGTTATTTGATCCAATTCCACATTATAAGACTTTTCTAGACATAATCAATATTTCAAAAGGTGGCTTAGCGATTCATGGAGCAATCATTACCACTCTAGTTTTTGTCCCTATTTTTTGTAAGATCAAAAAAATTAAATTATTGCCACTTATAGATACGTTGATGATAGGATTTCTCATTGGACAAATCGTTGGTAGATTTGGAAATTTCATGAACCATGAAGCCTACGGACCAGCAATTCAATCAGCCTGGGTTATTGACATATTGCCTAAATTCATTGTTGAACAAATGACTCTAGGTAGTGTTGTTCATCATCCTACCTTTTTATATGAAGGTTTATGGAACCTATCTATGCTTGTCACACTGATCATTTTAAAGAAGAAACGTTTACTCAAAGTAGGTGAAAATCTTGGACTTTATTTGATATGGTACGGTTTAGGTAGAGGAATAATCATTGAGCCGATGAGAGTCAATGGTGCATATGGAGATGCACTGATGATTATGGATATTCCGGTAAACATAATAATGTCACTCGTTTTTGTTGCTCTAGGTGTAGTGTATTTGTTTTTTAGCAGACTAAAGATGAAAAATCTTCCCTATCAAGTAGATTTAGTCAATGTAACATCATAACAATCAATAACGAAATGCCAGAGATCAAAATTATTCTCTGGCATTTTTATATAGAGAAAAGCGAGTTTAGTCAACTCGCTTTTGTGTAATAAATTTAGATTTTTAGCAATCGAGCGTTAATAGCTACAATGACTGTACTTAGTGACATTAATACTGCTCCAACTGCAGGACTCAATAGAATACCAATAGAACTTAATACACCAGCAGCTAAAGGAATAGCTATAATATTATATCCTGTTGCCCATATGAGGTTTTGAATCATTTTTTTATAGGTTGACTTAGAAAGCTTTATGATATTTACGACGTCCATTGGGTTACTCTTAACGAGTATGACATCTGCAGTTTCAATCGCTACATCTGTACCTGCACCAATTGCAATACCAAGGTGTGCTTTAGCTAGTGCTGGTGCATCATTGATGCCATCACCAGTCATTGCTACAAGACGCCCTTCTTTTGTAAGTGATTCAATCTTATCTGATTTTTGATCAGGTAAAACCTCTGCAAATACATGTTGAATACCAATCTTTTTAGCGACTTCATTTGCAACTTTTTGATTATCGCCTGTAAGCATGTATGAGTCAATACCCATTTCTCTAAGCGATACAATCGCTTCCTTCGAGGATTCTCTAATTATGTCATTTAAAGCGATATAGCCCATTAGTTTTTTGTTCTTAAGGATAAAAACAACAGTGTTACCTTGGTTCGCTAGGGTTTCATATGCGCTGATATCAAATGGTATTTTCAATTCTTTTATATAGCCTGGGCTTACGATTTCAATGGTTGATTGTTGTACTATACCAACAAGTCCTTTACCAGGAATTGCTGTGATATCTTTAGCCTTTTGAAGTTGTACTTTTTTATCTTTAGCTGCTCTAACGATTGCTTTTGCTATAGGATGCTCGGATTCATTCTCAATCGCATAAGCTAATGATAGAAGCTCGTTTTCACTCAAACTAAGGCTATCAATTTTTGAGATGCCAAATTCACCTTTAGTTAGTGTGCCTGTTTTATCAAATACAACTGTGTTGATCTTGCGTGCATTCTCGAAATTGGCTCGATTTCGAATGAGTAACCCATGCTTTGCACCAATGCTTGATGAAACAGCAGTAACGAGTGGTGTAGCTAATCCAAGTGCATGAGGGCATGAAATGATGACAACAGTAACTGCTCTTTCCATAGCAAATCCAACATCTTTACCCAGTAACATCCATATAACAAATGTAGTTATTCCACCAAGTAATGCAACATAGAATAAGTATTTTGCCGCAATATCTGCTATTCTTTGAGTTTTTGAACGTGTCTTTTGAGCATCCCTGACGAGTTTAATGACTTGTGAGAGGAATGTTTCATCACCTATACGAGTCACCTCATACTTTAGTGAACCTTCAGCGTTAATTGAACCACCTATTAATTCGTCGCCAGGTGATTTATCTACAGGAACTGACTCACCAGTTAACATGGATTCATTGACTGATGACTTTCCCTCGATCACTTTACCATCAATCGGAACTTTTTCTCCAGGTCTCACTAATAGAAACATACCAACTTTAACGTTATTGACTGGAATATCTTTAATATGCCCTTCTTGGTCTATTAGGTGTGCCTCTTCTGGCATCAGTTTTAACAGCTCTTCCAACGCTCTTGATGCACCTAATACCGACTTCATCTCAATCCAATGACCGAGTAGCATGATGGATATCAGCGTTGATAATTCCCAGAAGAAGTCTTGTCCAGTTTGAAATATGACTGTATAAGCACTATAGATATATGCAACACCAATAGCAAGGCCAATGAGAGACATCATGGCTGGTGCTTTCTGTTTCATTTCTTCAAATGTACCCTTGAAAAATGGGGATCCTCCATAAATAAATAACACTGTACTGAGTATCAAAAGAATGTATAAGTCTCCAGTAAATCTTAGATTTAAATCAAGGAATTCTTGAATCATAGGTGATAGCGTTAAAATTGGAATTAATAAAATAAGTGAAATTAAAAATCTTCTTTTAAAATCTTTAACCATCATAGCATGATGGTCGTGGTGATTATCATGATTTTGATGTTCAGTATGCTTTTGACTATCTTCGTGATGGTGATGATGAATTTCTTCATGGTGGTGATTATGTGCATCTTGTGTTTCATGATTCATGCCTACTTTGTTGTGATCGATATGCTCTTCCTTATCTACTTTGTGATGATGATGATTGTGTTCATGTTTGTCCATAATTTGCCTCCTTTAGGCTAGTTTAAGTGTTGTAAGACATGTATTTGATGTAGTAAAAGTTGAAACTTCGTCAGTTGCAGTTAAATTCCCATATGATACGGTGACTTGAAAACGTTTATTTTCAGGTAACCATATACCAGCAAATCCATTTGAACTGCTTATAATCGTTCTTTCAATGATGACAGTATTTGTTTGAGAATCAACAATCTTTACCTCAAACGATTTGTTTTTTAACTCTCCTCGACAGGTGACTAAATTATGATTAGCACAAGGATGTGTTTGATTGACATAAGGCGCAAATGAGAGATAAAATTGTCCATTGGGTAGTTCTAGTTCCACTTGCTGTTGAGAATCACCTAGAAGCAATTTGGATCCTGTTATTGCAGCACTAAAATTTGTGGGTTCATTCAAATCATTCTCTAAATAGGCTACTATTTCTTTTACCGTCATACCCTCTAAATCATATTTTGCCAAGAAATCGTTTCGATTTGGTGAATTTGCTGCTACAAAAGCAATAAGTCCAATAAATGCTATAAATATGGAAAAACTGATTAGTAATTTCTTTTTCATCATAGACCTCATCTCAAGTATTTCACTAAAATTTCAGTGATTTCATCAATTTTTTCTTTACCTTTTTGTTCGAAAATAGCTTCTGTAACGCATGTACTAATATGATCGTTTAATATTAATGCATTAGCATTTTGAAGCATAGCAATGACTGATAGTATCTGTTTTGAGATATCTACACAGTATCTTCCTTCTTCATACATTTTTAGTATGCCTTCCACTTGACCTCGTCCAGTTTTTAGTAACTGCTTGATTTTTTCCTCATTCAAATGTCTTGTGTTGTGTTGATGCAACTGATTCATAGTTTCCTCCTTTAACCCCACCACGGGAGGGGTATACAAGTACATTATATCATGGTAATATAAAAATGCAATAATATTTTTACATTCATTTTATATTCATAATTGTTTGGTATTATATAGTCGAGGTGAATAAGATGAATAAAAAACAAGGTATCTTTTTAGGAATTTTTATTGCATTATTGGTTATAGTTGCTATCGCATTCTGGTATTTTTCACCACAGTGGGCAGACAATAGTGATTATCCATATTATGGTCATATGGTGGGAGGTTGGGGTATGCCATTTGGTATGTTAGCTATGGGTATATTTTGGATTGGTGTGATTTACTTCGCATTAAATGGTTTTAGTTATCGCAGTGAATGCAGACACGATCAAGCAATTGAGGTATTAAAATCACGACTTGCAAAAGGTGAGATTACAATTGATGAATATGAAAAACTAATAGAAAAATTGAGGGATAAATAATATGAGAAAAGGTTTGATTGCTTTCGGACTAACCATCACAGTTGCATTTTTAGGCATGTTATCAATGGGGGCTGTAAATGCATATTCACGCGATAATGGTAATGATATTCTTGAGTTAAATTTAAGCCAACATGGCATGATGGGATCAAATTACAGTCTTTATAGTTTTGAAAGAATATATCTTCATCTATCTACTGATAATCAAGAAAAATTAGATTCTGGTTTTGCTAATGAGTTAATAACCACAGATATTCAACAAAAAACTGTTGTAGAGGTTGTTGAAATCATTGAGCAGATTAAATCGGATATCATAGATGATGTTCAGATTGAGTATTCTACCCAACGATTTGGCATGATGGGCGGTAACATGATGGGGTATGGTGGAAATGATCCATATGCAAATTGTGGTTACCAGAATAATGCTAGTACTTATGAATGGTTGTATATTCATTCGAGTGATGCCCAAAGAGATAGTTTGGACTTATCATTTGCGGAAGCTATTATGAATTTGGATTTGTCAAATCTATCAGTTCAAGAACTAGTTGAAAGCATAAATGAAATTAAGACAAATTTAGTTAATCAACTATCAAATCTGGTTCAGCCGAATGAATAAAGAAGTTGTGGGTGGGTAAACATACTCACCCATATTTTTGTTGTTGTTGTATAATATTCACATAGGAAGTGATTTGAATGAAAACATTAATTGTTGAAGATTATCCGAAGATCAATCAGTTATTAGCGATGTATGCGCGTAATGATGGACATGAAGTCAAACAAGTATATAACGGTGAGGAAGCACTTGCAGCAGTTCATCATGAAAAGTTTGATATTATTCTCTTAGATTTAATGCTTCCTGGAATACAAGGAGAAGAACTAATCAAACAAATACGCAAAGTGTCAGATGTTTATATTGTTGTATTATCAGCAAAAATTGATATCAAAGATCGTGTCGATGTCATCACACTTGGAGCTGATGATTACATGATTAAACCTTTTTCAATTGAGGAGGTCATGGCTAAACTCAAAAATGTTGAAAAAAGACTTGTTGTTAATCATCCAACAATCTATACATTTAATCATTCACATCTAAAAGTTCTACCCTTAAGTAGAGAGGTTTTTGTTCACAATCAATTGATCAATTTAACACAATACGAATATGATATTTTATTGCATCTGCTTTCGCATCCTAACATTGTTTTTTCTAGAGATATGATTATTGAGCAGTGTTTTTCAAATAGTGATGCTTATGACCGCGTTATTGATGTTTTCATAAAAAACATCAGAAAAAAAATTGATTTTTCTTCTGAAAAGTCATACATTAAAACGCATTATGGTATTGGATATCAGTTTGTGGGGGTAAAGGATGAATAGTATAAAGAACCTCCTTGTTTCACAAATCTTTAAATCCGTTCTCATCATTTTTTTATCAACCATTTTTATCTTGAATATTGCCTTTTATTTATTTTCAAATAACCAATATCAAAAAGAAATTGCAAGACAGTACGATGCACTATATAATATGACTGCTCATCTATCTACTGAAGAGTACTTCGGAACTTTAATCATATATTTGGAGCACTATACACATAATAATGATGTAACAATTCATTTCAAAAACATTACAGAGCAAACCATTTTCTCTAATGATATTGATGCGAAATTGCAAAACTATGAAGCTGTATATTATGATGACATTCTTCTTGGATATATCGCTGTCAACTTTGAGTCTTCTAAATTAAGTAAAGATATTCTTTATGGATTCATTGGATTAAATTTAACCTCCATTATATTGTTTGCTTTTGGTATGTATATTTTATATAAGTTTCTGAGGAATGAAAATACTAAGTTAAGGCTGGATTTAAACCATATTGAGACAGAAAGTTCGGTTTTCTCATACAAAGAAATAAAGCAATTGCACGTTCAACTAATGAATAGTCAAATTCAAAGAGAAAAACAAAGATCCGTTTATGAGTCTCATATCAAGAGTATTGCGCACGATATCAAAACACCCCTATCAGTTATCCGAATATATGCTGATTCATTAGTTAATGAAAAACTTAATCCAACTAAAGAAGTATTTTTGGACATTCAAGTAGAAACAGTTAAAATAATGAACCTAATTCCTAAGTTTATCGAACTTGACTATGTTGAACTACCATATATTCAGGATGTTTCTCTATTTATTAACAGATATGCAAATAAGTACAAAGAAATATTCGAAAGTAAACAGATTTCTATAACACTCGAATTAGAGACTTTACTTGTAAATATTTCAGATAAAGATTTAGAAAGATTAATTGAACACCTTTTATTCAATGCTTTTTATTATTCTAATCCACAATCAAATATTACAATCTCAGTTCAAAATAAAACAAGAAGACTGGTAGTTAGTGATGAAGGGATTGGTATGACAAGTGAAACAATTATAAATATCTTAAAAGGTCCTTATCGTTCAGAAGAGGCAATGAAATTTAACGAAAAAGGTAGTGGTTTGGGTTTACAGTTCGTAAAAGATATTGTTCAAAGATTAGGAGCAAATTTACAAATTGATAGTGTTGTTGGACATGGAAGCAAGATAACAATTCAATTTCCTCAATAAAAAGTAGAAATTCATCGAAGTATAAATCAAATGAGTGTAAGCAAATGAATATGTTTTCATCATTAATGTTAGATATATTATATAATATGTTCCCACACCAGAAAAAGTCTGGAATTGGGGACATAAAATGGCCAAAAATAAGTTTCCGACGTACACGAACTGACTCGTTTTGTGTGACTGTTTTGGTATCGAACTAGAAGAAGAATAATTTAAGATATATGCCCAAAAGGGTACTTTGGATACTATGATATAGAACAGCTTCCCAGAGAACACTAGGTTATGGTAATATTCCGCATACAAGTAAAAACAGATCCCGAGATAGATTCAATATGAAATGCTCATAGCTTAAGGTTATGGGCATTTTTCATCCTTAAAGGTGTCTTTATTTTCTATCATAGAAAATATTACTTAGATTAAACAATATAATTAACTCAAAACCATAATAAAAAATTCTTGTTCATCGAAATAAGTTGGGAAAAAGGACTTAAAACCTGAAATGCACCTAATATTCGTTACAATCTATTTGTTTCGATGCTAAAAAAACGCATAAAAAACGATGAAGCAATCTAAAGAAGTTGTTTTTATTGACTCCGTAGTTTATTGTGATACAATATATCTATATGAATGAGCGCTCATATAGATAGGAGATTAGTATGGATCAAAAAGATATAATAGAGTTTTGTGAATGTAATGTTCTTCACCCTGAAAAAATAGAGATAGCCCATAAAAACTTACTAGATAATGAATCTATTTCACTGCTAACTTTGTTCTTCAAAACATTTAGCGATCCCACAAGAATGAAAATCATATTGGCATTAAAAGAAACCGAGTTGTGTGTGTGCGATCTGTCTGCTGTGATCAATGTCAGTCAATCCGCTGTCTCACATCAATTGAAAACCTTAAGAGAGAATCGTTTGGTTAAATACCGAAAAGAGGGGAATGTTGTTTATTACTCGCTTGACGATGACCACGTCCACGTGTTAATAACTCAAGCAATGAATCATCTAAAACATAAGTAGAATGGAGAAAAAACATGAAAGAGTTTAAATATAGTTTATCAGAAATTAGCTGTGCGAGTTGTGCAGATAGGATTGAACAAAAGATAAAGAAGTTAAACGGAGTTGAGGAAGGTTATTTAAACTTTCTTACAAAAGAAATCAAGGTACAAGTTGCGGATTCAACTGATTCTGCAAGACTATTTGACACGATTAAAAAAATTGTGAAAGATGAAGAGGGTGATGTCGAGGTATGTGAACTAACCCCAAATGTCATTTATGCAATAGATGGTTTAGACTGTGCAAATTGTGCGGCTAAGATTGAAGAAAAATTAAACAAAACCGAAGGAATTTTAGGTGCCAACGTTGATTTTATAGCAAAAAAACTGACACTTCAATTCAAAAATTCGCTAGATCAAAAACGTATAGAAGAAAAGGTTCAAAAAATTATTGATAAAATTGAACCTGGCGTAACGATAGCACAATCAAATGTGAAGAATGAAGATCACGTGGATGAAGAATCATCAATGACGAAAGATTTAATCATCTTCGGTATAGGTATCTTACTATTTACTGGAGGATTATTGATTGCTGAAGGAACGGTTTTTCGTTATGTATTACTTATACTAAGTTATTTCATCATCGGTGGAGAAGTTGTACTGAAGGCAGTCAATAACATATATCGAGGTAAGGTGTTCGATGAAAACTTCTTAATGACGATAGCAACTATGGGTGCATTTGCTATTGGAGAGCATCCTGAAGCAGTTGCAGTTATGATTTTTTATCAGATCGGTGAATTTTTCCAAGACGTAGCAGTCAATCGATCCAGAAGATCCATAAAAAAATTGATGGCAATCAGACCTGATGTCGCAACGATTAAAAAAGGCAACACTTCTGTGGAAATGCGTGTTGAAGACGTTCAAACTGGTGAGATAATGATCATTAAACCAGGCGAAAGAATTCCGCTTGATGGTGAAGTGTTGTCAGGAGCTTCCACAATTGACACAAAAATTCTAACAGGAGAATCTGTGCCTGTAAATGTTACAAAAGGTGAGATGGTACTCTCTGGTTGTATTAATATCAATGGTTTATTGACCGTTAAAGTTACCAAACTCGCAAGCGAATCAACTGTTTCTAAGGTACTTGAAATGGTTGAAAATGCAACCAGCAAAAAAGCACCAACCGAGAATTTTATCACTAAATTTGCACGAGTATATACTCCAATTGTCACTTCGTTGGCTGTTTTGATTGCGGTAATACCACCACTCGTTATACAAGGTGCAACTTTTGAGGAATGGATCTACAGAGCACTTATATTCTTAGTTATTTCGTGTCCATGTGCACTCGTTGTATCGATTCCGCTTGGTTTCTTTGGTGGTATTGGAGCTGCATCAAGAAATGGTATCTTAGTTAAAGGTGGAAACTACCTAGAAGCATTAAATAACATTGAGATTGCAGTTTTTGATAAGACTGGCACATTGACTGAGGGAACGTTTACAGTGACTGAAATCAATACAGCTAATGGTGCAACACAAGAAGAGTTGCTCGAAAAAGCAGCTTATGTGGAAAGTTTTTCTAATCATCCTATCGCTGTCTCAGTCGTCAATAAATACAATAAAGAAATAGATCAAAGTTTAATAACTGATGTTGAAGAAATATCTGGACACGGTGTAAAAGCAACTTATCAAAATGATATCATTGCAATCGGGAATGCTAGATTGATGAAAAGAGAGGGTGTTGAATTCAAGGAATCTATTGCATTGGGTTCGATTATATACATCGCTATCAATGGAAAATATGTTGGAAATATTGTTGTTTCAGATCAGATAAAGCAAGACTCAAAAACTGCTATTAAAATGTTGAAGTCATTAGGCATTAAAAAAACTGTCATGCTAACTGGTGACAAGAAATTAGTTGCTGATGCAGTTGGACAAGAGTTAGATATCGATGAAATTCATAGCGAATTGTTGCCTGAAGATAAGCTCAATATTGTAGAGAAGTTATTACTCCAAAAATCGAGCAGAGGGAAGCTTTTCTTTGTAGGTGATGGTATCAACGATACACCAGTATTAGCGAGAGCTGATATTGGAATTGCTATGGGTGGACTCGGTGCCGATGCAGCCATCGATGTAGCTGATGTCGTGATTATGAATGATGAACCTTCTAAGATAGGGACTGCGGTCTTTGTGGCAAAAAGAACTAGAAAGATTGTATGGCAAAACATATACTTCGCATTAGGAGTTAAACTCTTGTTTCTAGCCTTAGGAGCTGTCGGAATTGCAACTATGTGGGAAGCCGTGATTGCTGATGTCGGGGTGTCATTATTAGCAGTACTAAATGCAATGAGGGTACTCAAATATAACTATAAAATAAATAATTAACTTAAATTATACTAACTTAATAGAGTTTATTCAATTTACGGTTATGTTTTTTAACAAGTCTCTAATATAAACAGTTTCATTAAGCCATAAATTAAGGGTGCTAGAAAATTACATATATATGACACTAGGGTGCTAAAATTTTTACACGATTTGAAGGCTAGGGTGCTAAAGTTGTATTAAACCTCAAAACCTTAGACAGTAAAGTGACGGAGGACTTAAACCCTTTTGAATACTCTTTAGGTGATGAGATAAAATGAGTGTAGTTCGTATTGGCAATTTAGCATACGATCTCATTTGGACTGACTGATATCATTTTATAGATGAATGTACTTAATATCTCTGAATCAAGTTCATCGATGACTAAATTCTTTTTACCTAAAATCTCACCTATTTTATCCATACGTTTTTTGGTATCATAATTTTTTACGTGTTCAAGTTCAAGCTTGTTAATCTCTGCTGTTAGAACTTTAAGTCGATCCGAGTATTCTCTATACTTGGCATTAAATATTGATTCTGGAATATCTGGTGTTTTAACCTTTGTATCAATTAGATTGGATAATGCTATTTCGTTTTCGTCTCTTTCTAATGTTAACTTTTCAATGATACTTTCAACATCATCAACCTTGATGGTTGATTTAATTACCCTTTGAATGGTTGTCATGATATCCAGATCTTTTAAGAAGACTTTGTATTTACGTCAATAAAGTGGATATAAAGAGAAAGCATCCTCGGGACATGATACAATATTATTGACAGTTAGATTAGATATAATGTGTACACTGAATTAAACAACTAAAATAAGAAAGGTAAAACATATGAAAAAGTATGAAGCAGTTATTCAAGGTATGACATGTGATGACTGTGAAATCCATGTAGAAAAAGCTTTAGGGTCTATAGAAGTTAAAATCATTGATGTTGATTATAAAACAGGAGTTGCTCAATTTGTCTCAACTGAAAGCATTTCTTTTAAAGATGTTGAATTGGCATTGAGTAAAACACCATATTATTTGAAATCTGTACATGAAGAGAATCATATAGCACAAGACAGCACATCCAATAAAAAAGATTTTGATTTAATTATTATTGGATCAGGCAGTGCTGCTTTTTCTGCAGCAATTAAGGCTAAAGAATATGGTAAGACGGTAGCAATTATAGAACGGGATACGATTGGAGGCACATGTGTTAACGTTGGATGTGTGCCATCAAAAACCATGATTCGTGCAGGTTATATAAATCAATTTTCAAAGAGCCACAATTTTCAAGGATTAAATATATCATCAAACGAGGTAAATTTTGAACAACTGATTGACCAAAAGAATCATTTAGTTGACCAGTTAAGACAAAAAAAATATATAAACTTACTAGATGTTTATCAAATTGAACTTATTAAAGGACACGCAAGATTTATCAATAGTAGTCAAATTTCAGTCAATAACAACGTTTATACTGCAGATAAATACTTGATTGCGACAGGTTCTAAGCCCGTGATTCCCAATATAAAGGGGTTAGATCAGGTTAATTATTTGACCAGTACTACATTACTAGAATTAAAAAAAACACCTAAAAGTATTGTTATTATCGGATCTGGATATATTGCACTAGAACTCGGGCAAATGTTAAAAAAATTGGGATCAAAAGTTACTTTTTTAAGAAGAAGTCATTATTTATTAAAAGAGTATGATTCAGAAATATCGATTAAAATGGAGGAAATACTAAAGACTGATGGTATTGAATTGATCAATGATATTTCTTATGACAAAGTTGAAAAGAACCAGGATTTGATTCAGATTCATTTCACAAAAAACAACGAGAAAACATATTTAGAAAGTGAAGCACTACTCGTTGCAGCCGGACGTACTCCTAGTACAGAAGATTTGAATCTTGATTTAGCTGGAGTTAAACTTGGTGATACAAACGAGATATTAATTAACGATTTCGGTGTAACTAGCAATGAAAATATTTATGCAGCTGGTGATGTCACTGGTGGTCCTATGTTTGTATACGTTGCAGCTTATCAAGGTGGAGTAGTTATGGATAACGCATTTGGTAATGTTAAAAAGAAGATAGATTTGAGATATGTGCCTAGTGTCATATTCACGACGCCCTCAATCGCATCTGTTGGCTACACTGAACATGAAGCAAACAGGCTAGGATACTCAACAGTTTCACGAACAATTGATTTAGAAACGGTGCCAAGAGCACTCGTCAATCATGACACTAGGGGTCTTTTCAAAATTGTTGTTGATCAAGCAACTAACAAAATTATAGGTGTACATATTTTGGCTGAAGATGCTGGTGAGATCATTTACTCAGCCACATTGGCCATCAAATTCGGATTAACGATTCAAGATTTAAAAGATACGATGGTTCCATATCTAACCATGTCAGAAGGACTTAAGTTAGCAATCCTCTCGCTTGAAAAAGATGTTTCTCATTTATCTTGTTGTGCAGTTTAATCATTAATTAGGCAGAACTGAATTGGTATATATAAGACTTATTCAATAGTTGCTTTCGATTATCCTCTTGGTAAAACTATAATTTTAGGGTGCTAAATTGTTTTAACATCGATTACCTTAAACAGTTAAGTAAAGGGGATTTATACCCTACAAATCAATCTTTTGATGTAGAAATCAACGATGGTACTTTGATCTAATAATTTAATAGTAAAAATCAAAAAATATGTTTCTTTGGTAATATAGACGGTTTTCAAGCATGTAAGGGGAAACATATTTTAGCCGTTTTTGATGTTACTTCAATACACACAAGGTTGATTTTGCAAGCAATATGGTTTTTTCAACGCATGTTGAGTCTATCACAATGCTTTCTTTAAAAACGTCTTAACAAAGCCATTAATACAAAAGAACAAGAAGCATCTAACCCTTAAAAACTGGGTTAAATGCTTCTTTTTTACTTTTTTCCCAATGTGGAAACATATCGAAATCAATGTGGAAACATCAAACTATGCTTTAAGCATATATTTTCTTGAGTGTGAGAACATCAATTCTCAAAAATTATATCACCTCAACCCGATACAACATTTTTGCTAATTTATCGGGTGTGTAACGGGTTCGTGACTAAAATATATAAAAAAATATCCTCGAAGCCTTGACGTGACTATTTTCCTGTGATAATATGATTACGAGGATAAAAATTATATTTTATTGGTCACGAGGTGATGTTGTGAATAAACTTCCTTTTCATATAGATTTAAATGAAGTAGACATATTGAAAGAATTAAATACTGCAAATCATCATATAGGTGAACTAAAAGGTATACTTAAAATACTTCCAAATCCTGGAATCATTTTGAGTTTGATCAATCTAAGTGAATCAAAAGACTCATCAGCTATAGAAAATATTATAACGACATATGATGAAATATTTAAGGAGATTGTTTCAAAAATACCTATTGGAGGAAAACCTAAAGAGGTTATCAAATATAAACATGCAATGGATCGTGGTTTATTAGTCATGAGACAAAAAGGATTTATCAGTACAAATATACTTGTAGAAATCCAAAATGTCATCGAACCGAATAAAGGTGGCATAAGAAAACTGCCCGGAACAGTCATTATAAACGATAAAACCAATGAAGTTGTACATACGCCGCCACAAAATGAATTAGAAATTCGTGATTTCATGCATAATCTTGAATTATTCATTAATCAAAATGCTGATTATGATCCACTGATTCAAATGGCTTTAATCCACTTCCAATTTGAAAGTATTCACCCATTTTATGATGGTAATGGTAGAACAGGGAGAATCTTAAATATCTTATATTTAGTATTAAAAGAAAAGATAACTGAACCTATCCTATACTTAAGTAAGTACATCATGGAAAACAAGGCACAATATTATGCTCTATTAAAGAAGTGTAATGAGGACATAGTAAATATAAAGGATTTTGTTATGTATATTCTAAAAGGCGTTTCGGAAACTTCCAAAAATACGATTAACCTCATATTAAGAATCAATCAATCGATAGAGCTAACAAAAGACATGATGAAAAACAAATTACCAGATATTTATCGATATGAAATCGTTGAACATTTGTTTTCTTACATGTATACCAAAAATGAGTTCTTCAGAGAAAATTTGGATATATCTAGAGCAACCGCTACGAAATATTTAAAACTACTTGAAAAAGAAGGTTTCATTGTTTCTGAACAATTAGGTAAAGAAGTAATCTATAAAAATGTTCAGTTGCTCAATCTTATTAAGGTATAAAAGTCATGAACAAGTCAAAGACGAAAACTGGTTATGGTGTATTTGGAAAGGCATATGAACATATGTTTAAAAATGATTTGCATCATAAAGGATCAGTTGATCATGCCTTATTGAAAAACATGATTTTTTTAGATGAAGACTCAAAATCATTTCTATATAAAGCCCCAAATGCTGTTTCACAAGATATCAGCAACCATGAACTATATGAAATTGCACTTAAATTAAAAGGTGATAATCATCTTGAATCTATTAATAGAACAATTGAATTTGTAAATGAAATAGTTGAAAGATTCAATACACCATTTGAAGAAATGATTTTCGGAGGAACCGAGTTAGAAATCATTCAAAGAGGTAGTGATTGGTGCACAGATATTTCTAGAGTAGGTGCAGCCATTATACAATGCTTAGATATGCCAAGTAGAATCGCTATTCTAGTTAACCCATTCCAAGCATATCATGGACATCAAGTCGTAGAGGTATATCTTGATGGCAAATATATGATGTGTGATTTTTTATACGGTGTTATCGCAAGATTAGATCAAAATTATTCTGTCTATGATCTGCTAAGGAAACCAAAACTAGTTCATAAAATATACAGCAGTAAAATAAACGATAGTAAACAATTGGATTACATAACAAGTCTTTATAATCTAGCTGCAATCTCAGAGTATGATATAAGTAAAAAACATAATTATCAAACTTCGAAACCAAATGAATATTATCTAAAAATGATGAATCTCAAACAAGATGGAACTTGGCAAATGAATGAAGATAAACTTGAGTAATTAAACAAATCGAAGTTAAAATATGTTACTTTGGTATTATAGACAGTTTTTAATTTTGTAAAGGTAAACATATTTTGACTGATTTTGATGTTTCTTTAATACATACAAGGTCGTTTTTGCAAGCAAAATGGTTTTTTCAACGCACGTGGAGTCTATCACGTTGCTTTCTCTATAATAGTACTTGTTATATACTTGACGCATACTTGACAACACTCTATTTTTAACCTAATTTCATTAATGGAATGGTATTATGCGTTTAACAGAAATAGAAAGTGGTGAATCATTTGATCGAGCTATATATACCTAAAAAGAATAGAAATATGATCATTGACACAAAAAATCACGTGCGATATCAAATTAAAAGTAGTATGTTACAAGGTAGAGTTGACTTTTATAACAATGAACAATTACTCTACACTGCAGATCGAGTATTTGGGTTAAGATTACAATATTCACTTAAAAAAAATGGCATAGAAGTATGTCTCATCAAAGCAAAAACCCTTTTTATGTTCAATAAATTTCAAATTGAATCTGAATATGGAGACTATCAATTAATCGGGAAGTCTCCTTTTGAGGAGTTTCAAATCCTAAATCATAATCAAGTTGTTTTGTCTATCAAAAAAGATATAAAAAAGGTTTATCACAAAGTCATTTTAGTTGAAGAATCGCAGTTAGAATTGTTACTGATGATGATGGTTGTCTTGATTCATGACGCCCAAATCGATAGAAGTTCTGTTTAAAAATCATTGTGCAAATTAAGAAATTCTTTCATCTGTTTAATAAAACTATGCTTGTGCTACAAAGGAAGGTGTTTAACTTTGTTAAGCCTTTTTTCTTATATAATGGTTTTTTAGTAATATTTATCATAGATAAAACATATCAATTTCGGTATTTTGACTTATAATAGAATTAAATAAGTCGAATTTGAAGAGGGTATTTGGATGCAAGAAAGACAAGTATATACAGACATCTTTATACTTGATAACAGATACTCTTTCATAATCAAAAGGGGGATTTTTGAATGAAAAAGTTATGGTTAGTTACTATTTTTTTGAGTTTTTTGTTTTTTGTTTCTGCATGTCAACTTGAGCCACAAGATCTACTTGGTAAGTTACAAAGTTATCAACAAAGGCTAAATAAATTAATTGAAAATAATCAATCCACTGTATCTTTTGAACCATTTGATAATTATACTATACCGCTATCAAGTAGCAATCCAGGCATGAAATCAAAAAATGAATACATGACTGTTTACAATCGTCAAAGAGATAACTCAACGGATGTTCAACTTGATTCTACATTACTGATTTATAGAGATCTTTTAGATGAAGTGATTGACAAACTTCTAGAAATGGAGATAGAAGAGTTAGAAGTCACCATGACAATTGAGTATCAAGGTTATGCGAACTTAGAAGCCAATCTCAAACTCTCACAATCAGGTGGTGTCGTTTTCAAATTTTTAATGGAAGGTATGGGTCAATCTTTTTTTATCGGTCTAAAAATGGGATATCAACAGAAAAATTTCTATCTCATGGAGTTGTCTTATTACCCAATAGATCATTACACCTATTATTTTGAGTTTGTTGAAAATAATCAAATGATTCATCTAAGATACTCATCATTGACTTATTGGTATCGATATCAAAATCAAAAAGATCAAACATTTTATGAAATATCAGATAAACGAGAGTTTGGAAATTCTGGTTCTAGCCTTCGATGGTATAATCCTAAAACGGGTATGCGTGTACAGTTTCATGATTATGAAGGAAATAAACTAGATCTCATTGAATACTTTAATGCCAGAGGCAGATATTTTATTTATGAAGAGAACCATACAGAGAATCGAATTAGATTGACTTGGCAACTCTTAGAAGCTACAGGTTGGGATTATGTTTTCAGCGAAGAAGACACATCAAATACCTTTAAAGCAATCTATTATAAGGGTAAAAGACTCTTTCCTGAAGCGACACTTTATGTCAATTTATGGGACAAATTTGCAAGTGTTTACGCAACGATCAGTGTTTTAAAAGAAGACATTACAGATGATATGCTCAATCTTTCAGCTTATGAACTCACCTTTGTCAGACAAAATCTTAAGCTTTCTGATTTAGAGAAGGCTATGGCTGACATGCGTATTGAATCAGAGCAATACAAAACATATCGAGGCATCGATTTCACCAATTCTAATTTAAGAATGGATCTTTATGAAGTCATTGATCAGGACATTAAACCTGATTAACATTATAAGGTGTAGATAGTTTTTAAAATTGGAGGTCTGTTAAGATGATGACGAAAAATCAAATCATAGATATGGAAATTAAATATATTAAACTATTTTCTAAACAAGTTAAATATCCATTCGGCTATGCTTTCTATGATGAAAAACAAAGAGATAAGTATTTCCATAATTATCTACATATTTTGAGAAACGATTACTCTTTAAGAGATTTAAATCTTTACTATATGGATACATCGAAACATGGGTTTGTTTTATACCGAATAGAAGAAGGTATTGACATCACGCATAATCCTATTTTTTCAGGCTATATTCATGACCATGATGCTTACTATGCAAATGATATTAATCACATCGAGATTCATTCCAAAATCAATGCAGTAGTCTATCAGGTAGATCCCAAAAAAGATCAACATTTCTTTGATTTTCTCTACCAAGAGGATTTGCTTTTTGGAACGTCGTATGCAGAAAGTAATGTTAAAAGACAAAAAGAAGTATTAACACAATTTAAGAATTACATATATTTCTATATCAAACACGAAGACCGAATTATTGGCCATATCAATTGTTTCATAGATCAAAACTATGCAAAAATTGATGAATTTTATATTGTTGAAGCTTATCAAAAGCATGGTTATGGATCCTTATTGATGAAACATATGATTGACTTTTTAAAGAAAAACAACGTCAAAGAAGTTTATTTGGTGACAGATTTAAGTGATACAGCAAAAACACTTTATGAACGTTGGAATTTTAAATTTATAGCCGATTTTCATTTTTTCAGAAAAATGATTGAAGAGAAAAAAGATTAGACATTAAAGATATATGATTAAAAATATATAGAGTTATTGGAGATTTCATGATGACACTAAAACAAATGAAAGAAGCGCTTGAAAATGGATTGACAACCAGTGAAAATCTTGTTAGAGAATCACTACGTATGCATCAAGTTTGGAAAGATAAAAATGCGATTGCATCGATCCATCCAGATGTATTGAAGCTTGCTTTAGAAAGAGACAAAGAAAGAGCAAAAGGATTGATTAGAGGATCTCTTCATGGGCTTCCTATTGTGATTAAAGATAATATCCTTTTAAATGATCAAACACCAACAACATGTAATAGTTATGCATTTCATGACTTTTTTGCGCCTTATCAGGCATCGATTGTGAACATGCTTGAAAAAGAAGGTGCGATTATTTTTGGTAAAGCTAATTTATCTGAGTTTGCCTATTTCATGAGCTATGACAACATGCCTTCGGGATATGGCTCCATGCATGGTCAAGTGAAACATCCATTTGATGAAACCATAGATCCTTACGGCTCATCTACAGGCAGTGCAGTGGCTGTAAAACTAGGTATAGTTTCTGGTGCTATCGGTACTGAGACCAATGGTTCTTTAATGGCACCTGCCTACCAATGTCAAATTGTCTCTTACAAGCCTACCTTTGGGATGGTATCTAAATACGGAATTATCCCAATATCGCCAACACAAGATACTGCAGGTCCAATGGCTTCGACAGTTTATGATTGTGCAATGCTCATGGATGCAATCAATCAGAAAGATGAACATGATCAAGATACGCTTCCTATCAAGCGAGACAAAAAGTTTGTAGATATGCTTGATAAACCGCTTAGAAAAGGCAAAATTGGGTTATTAACACTTACAAATCATCCTTATTCAGAAGAAGATATGAAGGTCTATCAACAATCTTTTGAACGACTTAAATCTATGGGTCATGAGGTTATTGAGATATCGATAGAGCATCCTAAACTCAACAATGACCCCACACTCATTATTGAATTCAAACACTCGATGAATGCATTTTTAGATACAGTCAAAGGTGCAACAAAACATCGAACTTTATCGGATATTATCAAGTTTAATAGCCAAAATGCAGAAAGATGTTTGAAGTATGGACAAAGTATTTTAGAGGCATCAGATAAAACCAATGGCAATTTAAAAAGTGAAACATATCTTGAATTAAGATCGAATTTAGTTAAAGAAGCAAGCCGTTTAGAAAATCTTATTTTAGAGCATAATCTTCTAGCGATTGTTGCACCAGTTTGGATGGGATTTGCACCTATTTATGGTAATCCTTCGATATGTATTCCAGAAGGTATTTTTAATAAAATTCCGAAAGCATCTGTTTTCGTCGGTGCGAAGTTTGATGATCACCGGTTAATGCAATTATGTCATCACTATGAACAAAAGAAAAACGAAAATCTATGAAAACTCTAATCCTATTTGGTGGGCAGCTTGCTGCACTTAAAACAACCGTTTCAAAAAGAATTTCTGCTGATTTAGGAGTTCCTGTATTTAATAAAGATGATATCAAAGAAGTCTTAGGCGATCATATTGGATTTTCCAATCGTGAGGAAAATCTCAAATTATCTGATGCAACATTTTCTTTGATGCTCTACATGGCAAAATCTACTTTGAATACGCAACCCTCTGTTATGCTCGAGAGTAATTTTAAAAAGCATGAATTTCAACAAGTAGAAACATTATCTAAGAAAAATGGATGGCAGATGCTCTTCATTTTTATGACAGCTGATTTGAAAACGTTGTATCAAAGATATAAAGATCGAAATCCAAATAGACACAACGTTCATAAGTCTACAGGGGATATTCCTGAAGATGTTTTTGGTCGCGTAGTTGAAAACTATAATCATGAAGTGAAGCCCCTTTCAGATTTTGTTTTTGATACAACAACTTTTAATGATGAATTGTACCATGGACTCAAAGACAAAATTAGCTTATGGATCAAAAAATATGAATCCTTAAAACTCATCAAACCCGATCCCTTTTATCTTGATTCTTACAAAGAGGCGATTCATGAATATCAAGATGAAGTCTTAACGTATCAATTCTCAAATCCTGATCAAATGGATATTTTCAAGAAATTTGAAAATTTTCGATTAGGTATTGATCTACCCCCACTTTATGTAAAACAATCTTATTTTTGGCTTGTTGATGGCAAAGATTTTATAGGAGAAATTGGCATTCGTCATTCACTTACTGAAAGCTTAACTACCTTTGGTGGACACATCGGTTATGGGATTCGATATAGCAAAAGAAACCAAGGCTATGGATCAATCATGCTTAAACTTGCTTTGTTAGAAGCAAAGAATTTAGGCATTGATCAAGCACTCATTACATGTAATGATAGCAATATTGGATCATATCGAGTCATTGAAAAAAATGGAGGTATCCTTTGGGATAAGATTCTCCTTTCCATTGACGGACACACAAGACTCACTAGAAGATATTGGATCAATCTTAAGGAGGACGGATATGAATCTCATCAAACCTCAAGCACTTAAAAAAGGAGATTTGGTTGCTGCAGTTAGTCTATCATGGGGCGGTGCTGGTGATCCTTTGATTAGGTGGCGATATGAACAAGGTAAAGCCTATATTGAAGATGTTTTAGGGCTTAAAGTTATCGAGTATCCCCATACACTAAAAGGCTCAGAATGGGTCTACTTAAATCCAGAAGCACGAGCTAAAGATTTAATGGATGCATTTGAAAATCCTGAAGTTAAAGCCATCTTTTCATGTATTGGTGGGGATGACTCCATCAGACTTTTGCCTTATATTGATTTTGATGTTATCAAGAATCATCCCAAAATTTGTTTAGGATTTTCGGATACCACCATACTCCACTTGTTTTTAGTACACGCAGGTGTAACCTCATTTTATGGCCCAGCGATTTTATCTGAGTTTGCTGAAAATGGAGGCATGTTTGATTACACCAAAAAATATCTTAAAAAAGCATTATTTGAGAAAAATCCAATCGGTTTAGTTCACGCGCCAAGTACATGGACAGGTGATCGAATCGAGTGGTTAGAAACACATAAGCATTTAAGAAAAACCATGGTACCTCACGAGGGTATCTTAACCCTTCAAGGTAAAAAGAAAGTTTTTGGGAAATTATTTGGTGGGTGTATAGAAGTTTTAGAGTTTGCCAAAGGCACAAAACTCATGCCATCTCTTAAGGACTTAGAGAACTCAATTTTGTTCTTTGAAACTTCAGAAGACCAAATCACACCATCTCAACTTGAATATATGTTAAGAAGTTATGGCATTTTAGGTATCTTACAACAGGCACGAGGTGTGTTATTTGGAAAACCTTACCAAAATATTTACTTTAATGAATATCAGGTGAGCATCATCAAAATATTTAAAGAATTTAGCTTAACAGAGATCCCCATTTTATATAATTGTCCCTTTGGTCATACAGAACCTATGATGACCATACCTTATGGTGCTATGGCTTCAATTGATCCAACCAATCAGACATTTGAAATACTAGAATCTTCAGTTAGTTGAGGTTTATTTATGTCATTTTTGACAAAAGAAGTTATTATTTTAGATTATCAAGCATCATGGCAAGATGATTTTCTTAAACTCAAAAGAGAACTTTTAGAGATTTTAAAAGCATTTAATGTAACAATTGAACACGTAGGGTCAACATCGGTTTTTGGTCTTGCATCAAAACCAATCATTGATTGTGATATCGTCATTGAAAGAAAAGATTTCCTAAAAATTGAAGAAGTTTTAATCAAACAAGGATTTGTTAATCGTGGTGATTTAGGTATTCAAGATCGATATGCATTTTCAGGACCAGATTTAGGGTTTAAGTATCATCTTTATGTCACCTTTAACGATGCTGAAGCCTTTAAAAATCATCTATATCTTAGAAACTGGTTAAGACAAAACGTCGATGATCGATTAAAATATGAAGCGTTAAAAAAAGAATTAGCAGAAAAACATCGCTATGATATTGATGCCTATATAGACGGAAAATCCAAACTGATCGAGGATATTTACAAAAAGGCAAAATCGAGTATCTATTTAGAAAAAGCAGATATGATGGATTTAGATCGTTTAGAAGAAATCAATCTTTCATATCAGGATTTGAAGGTTCATAATGGTGTTCAACCAGAGCCCGATTTTATTAAAAAATGTTTTATTGAGGGAGATTTACCACCGATTGAAGGTGCAACAAAAGACCATTTTGATTTACTATCCATTAAAGATTATCTTGGGAGTATTCTTGGATTTGTGATGGGATATCGAGGATACCCTACAAAGGACACATTTTGGATATCTCTGATGATCATTGATTCCAACTTAAGAAATCAGGGATATGGATATAAAACTATCGAACATCTCACGGATTATACAAAACGAAATCTTATGAAAAAAATGGGTTTAGGCGTTTCAGCTAAAAATGAAAGAGGACGCCATTTCTGGAAGCAATCCGGCTTTTCGAGAGTCATCAAAACCTATACATTAAGTGAAGGCAATCCACAAAAAAATTATCTTTATTATCAATTAGAAAAAGAGGTTTTATCCGTGAGTTATCAAGAAGCGTTTGGATCATATCTACCAAAAAATGAACAAGAATCAAAAGATCAAGCACTCATCTTACAGTTTATCAAACACAATTCCGATTGTCTTTTACGAACCAATTTAGCGGCTCATGTCACCTCATCAGCCTTTATTATTAATCCTAAAATGACCAAGATTTTGTTTGCCTATCATCATATCTATGATTCTTGGGCTTGGGTCGGTGGACATAATGATGGAAACCCTAATCTTTTAGAAGTTGCGATGAAAGAAGCGATGGAAGAAACAGGGTTAAAAGAGATACATCCTTATTCTCATGATATTTTCACCATTGATGTGATTCAAGTTACAAACCATCTTAAGCATGGTGCTTATATTCCAGACCATTTGCACTTAAATGCGACCTTTCTTTTCATCGCGGATGAAGATCAAGAGATTTTCGTCAATCCAAAAGAACATAAAGATGTGAAATGGTTTGATTTAGATGATGTTTTTAATCATGTGACAGAAAAAAGAATGATACCTGTCTATAAAAAAGCGTTTGATGAAATAAAGAATATCAGAAAAAAGGGTATAATGAATTTATAGTTACGTCTTTAAAGTTGAATCAAATGGGGGTTTGAAACAATGCTTAAGGTAACACGTATTTCAAAATCATCCTGGTTTAAGTTTGTCTATAAAGGGGTCACCTTATATATCGATCCTGGGTATGCTGGTGAAATCGCCAATCAAAAAATTCCTTATAAAGAACTCACGGATGCAGATCTCATTTTAGTGTCGCATGTCCATATGGATCATTTAAAAAAAGAAGCACTTGATCTCATCTGGAAAACTGAGACTAAAATTTATGCATCCAAAAGTTGTTTAGGTCATATGGATGTTCCTATGGAAATTTTTCTACCAATGACGACACTACAAACACATGGATTGACCATTCAATCACTTCACGCTTATAATACTGAAGCAGGCAGATCGACAAGAAAATATCATCCTAAAGACGACTTTTTAGGGTTTATTCTATATTTTGATGATTTTAAAGTTTACTTTGCAGGCGACACGGATATCATTCATGAAATGAAAGAACTTAAAGATATTGATCTTGCCATGTTACCCATCAGTGGTACTTATGTGATGGACTTAGATGAAGCAGTTGAAGCAACACACATCATTAAACCAACTTACGTGATTCCAATGCATCAAGGTCTTGCTGATTTAAAAGAGTTTAAGAAAAAAGTCATCACATTGACTGCTTCAACACCAATTGTTTTAGACAATGGTGACTCTTATAGCTTTTATAGGTGACCTATGGATCATATCTTAAAAGAAGCAGCACTATTATTAAATCAAAAATATAATATCCAACCTGTTTTATATGGATCTTTTGCTTTAGAGAAGGTGACTCAAACATCTTTTCAAGCAAAAGATATCGATCTTTTAATACCAAGTTATTTGCTTGAACGTAAAAAACAACTGATTTTGTTATTTACCACACATGGATTTGAGTATATTCAAAAAGAGGTTTTAACATTTAGAAAAGATGCAATTGATGTTGAACTCGCAGATTATGATAAATGGGATTTTTTATGTGAGTTTAAACAAACTCAAAATCGCATCATAAAAACAGGTGAAGCGACCTACATCTTAATGGGGAAGCATAACTTGCTTAAGCTCTATCATTATCTTTATAAAGATCGTTCGAGATCAATGTTAAAACATCAAGAGGATATCAAAAAACTTAAAGCTTTAAATAGACTCATTGAAGTCTAGAAATAGATAAGTAAAAACGACATAAGGGAGAAAAACATGTTATCTTATCAAGCATTAGAAGGTTGGGTTAAAGAGATGGCAGAACTCTGCCAACCTGAGGAGATTTATTGGTGTGATGGCACGGAAGAAGAAAACATAAAACTGATCAAGAAATTGGTGGATTTAGGGAAAGCTTTAGAGTTAAATCCTACAAAAAGACCAGGTTCATATGCGTTTTTCAGTGATCCATCAGATGTTGCACGCGTTGAAAATAGAACATTTATCGCATCTGATTTAGAAGAAGATGCTGGTCCAACCAACAATTGGGCTGAACCTAAAGCACTTAAAGAAACAATGAAAAAGTTATACTTTGGATCCATGAAAGGCAGAACGATGTATGTCATTCCTTTTATGATGGGTCCTTTTGGTTCTCCACTATCAAAAATAGGGATTCAACTGACTGATAGTGAATATGTCGTCATCAATATGCGGATCATGACCAGAATGGGTCGTGATGTTTTAAAAGCTCTTGAAACACAAAATCAATTCGTCCCATGTTTACATTCAATTGGGTATCCTTTAGAAAAGGATCAGATGGATTTGCTTTGGCCATCTGCACCGATTGATCATAAATATATCTCACATTTTCCAAAGGAAAAACTCATTTGGTCTTATGGATCTGGTTATGGTGGTAATGCACTACTCGGCAAAAAATGTCTTGCTTTAAGAATCGCATCTGTCATCGCCAAGGAAGAAGGCTGGATGGCAGAACACATGCTGATTTTAAAACTCACTAATCCAGAAGGGATATCCAAATATGTTTTAGCAGCTTTCCCAAGTGCATGTGGCAAAACCAATCTCGCCATGATGGTTCCAACGCTACCCGGTTGGAAAGTTGAAACGATTGGGGACGATATTGCCTGGATTTGGATGAAAGATGATGGTAGATTATATGCCATTAACCCAGAATCAGGATTTTTTGGGGTTGCTAAAGGAACATCTTATCAATCCAATCCGAATGCAATGATGTCCATTAGAAAAGATACCATTTTTACGAATGTTGCAATTACCGATGATGGTGATGTTTGGTGGGAAGGCATTGACGGACCTATGCCTCAACACTTAATGGATTGGAAAAGAGAAGATTGGTCTCCAACTAAAGGCACACCTGCTGCACATCCTAATTGTAGATTTACAGTCAGTGCGAAACAATGTCCAGTTTTAGCAGAAGAATGGGAAAACCCTGAAGGTGTTTTGATATCAGCAATCTTAGTTGGTGGTAGAAGACCTTCAACCATACCCTTAGTGCACGAAGCACTTTCATGGAGTCATGGCGTGTTTATGGGCTCAATGATGGGTTCTGAAGTCACTGCAGCAGCGATTTCAGATCAAATCGGTCAAGTGAGGAGAGATCCTTTTGCCATGTTACCGTTTATTGGATATCATGTAGGAGATTACTTAAGACATTGGTTGGATATGGGCAAGAAATCAAATGATGCCTTATTACCCAAAATCTTTTATGTCAATTGGTTTAGAAAAGACGAACATGGTGATTTTTTATGGCCAGGATTTGGACACAATTCGCGCGTTCTCAAATGGATTTTTGAACGATGTGAAGGTACAGTTTCTGCAGATGCAACACCGATTGGTTATCTCCCTAAAGAAGAATCCATTGACGTCAGAGGATTACCAATGAAAGCAGATGCACTCGCTCAACTGTTAACAGTTGATACAACAGGATGGTTAAACGAAATTGAATCGATCAAGGTTTACTATCAAAGCATCGGTGATAAACTACCAGAAAGACTTAAACAGGAATTAGAAAAACAAGAGCAAAGACTCATGTTTGAAAAGGAAAAAGAAGAAAGAAATCTATAAAATGAAATAAAAGACATGTTCGCCATGTCTTTTATTATTTAAGGATAGAGTTTGATTGGACCAAAATCACAAACGACTCAAATTCATGTATAATAAAATTAATCTTTAAAACGAGGTGAACTGATGAAATATTTCTATTTAAAACAAAAGGTATTCTCATTTGCGGACAAGTATAAAGTTTATGATGACAAACAACAAATTGCTTATTACTGTCAAGGTAAGATGTTTTCACTTACGCATAAAATGAACTTTTTATCTGGGAAAACAGATCAAGTTATTTATCGTTTTCAAAAGAAGCTGTTTACATTCATGCCTGAGTATCACATTTATGATGACAAAGACGTGTTAGTTGCAACCGTTAAGAAGCAATTTACATTGTTAAGTAAGAAGCTTCATGTCACAGGCAATCAAATTAACTACCAAGTTGAAGGAAACTTCTATGCACACTCATTTGGCGTTCTTGAGGGTCAAACTGAACTTGCAAGTATTAGAAAAAAGTACTTTTCTTGGGGTGATTCCTATGAAATTAGCATCTCTGATGAGGTAAAAGAAGCATTTATGCTCGCTTTAGTCATCTTAATCGATAGCATTTTTCATAACGAGTCTAAGCATCGTCATCACTAAGATATGAAAGGCTATTATGAAAGTCCACTCGGATTGATTTCCTTTATTTGTGATGAAGAAGGTCTTTATGGTATGATGTTTTCAGATGAAAAAGATCTAGATAATCAACAAAGCCCAATGGTTCTTAAGATTCAAAAGTCTTTAGATCTCTATTTTAAGAAAAAATCATATGTTTTTGAATGTCCGCTTCATTTTAATTCTGGAACACCCTTCCAAAAAGAAGTCTGGAAAGCATTACTCAGTATTCCTTATGGATCGACCAAGTCATATCAAGAGATTGCAGAAATGATTGGTCGACCTAAAGCCGTTAGAGCAGTGGGACAAGCATGTAAAAAAAATCCGATTGGCATCATCGTCCCATGTCATCGAGTGATTGGTAAGGATGGAAGTCTTACTGGCTATTCAGGAAAAAATTATATTGATTTAAAGAAAAAACTACTTGAGCATGAGAGGATGAGCACAAATGAATCAAGAAAAACTCAAGAAATATAGAAGAGATTTGCATCAAATTCCAGAACTCGGGTTTGATCTTTATTTAACTAGAGATTATGTTAAAAAAGTACTTGAATCCTTAGGTTATCAAACAGAATCCACAGCAAAAACAGGATTAATTGCAGTTAAAAAAGGAAAAAGTGATGAAGCTATCGCTTTTCGTAGTGATATGGATGCACTACCTGTTCATGAAATGACTGAGGCTGATTTTAAGTCCAAACACATTGGAAAAATGCATGCCTGTGGACATGATGGACACATGGCGATGCTTTTAGGCTTTGCAGAATATATACAAAACCTTAAGACTCTAGAAAAAACAGTGGTCTTCATTTTTCAGCCTGCAGAAGAAGGACCTGGTGGCGCAAAAGTGATCATTGAAGAAGGTTTATTTGAAAAGTATCCAATCAAACATATTTTTGGGATTCATTTATATCCAGGTTTAGATGAGGGAATATACGGTTTAACAGATGGTCCGATGATGGCTCAAAATGGTGAGTTTAACTTAAGCGTTCAGGGGACATCAGCGCATGGTGCACAACCACATTTAGGAAAAGATGCTATTTTAGCTGCAAGTCATCTGGTAACAGCATATCATTCCATCGTCTCAAGAAGTATAGATCCACTCGATCCAGCAGTAGTCACTATAGGGACAGTTTCTGGTGGAGAGGCTAGAAATATTATTGCAAAAGAAGTCAAACTTACAGGAACCATTCGCGCATTTAGTCCTCATGTTTATGATACCATTAAGCAAAGAATGAGACATATCGATCAAGGTATTTCACAAAGTTTTGAGGTCGAAGTCGATAATGAAATCATCGATTATTATCCACCAGTCATCAATGACCACACACTTTTTACTGAACTTAAACATGCATTAAAACCACAAGAATATCAGATTTTAAAGCCGATGATGTTCGCTGAAGATTTCGCATTCTATCAACAAAAAGTTCCTGGCATGTTTGTCATGCTTGGAACAAAAAATGAAGATAGAGGGTGGACACATCCACTCCATAGCTGTTTTTTCAATTTTGATGAGTCTGTCTTAATTAAAGGGGTAGAACTCTATATCAAGCTTGCTAAAATTCATCATATCTTCTAATTCAATGAAAAAAGCGACATCGTGTCGCTTTTCTTAATGATGAGAGGGAATCCATATTGAAAGAGCCTTATAAAGCGATTTCGGATCAATAGGCTTAGAAATATGATCGTTCATTCCTGCTTCAAGACACTTTCTAATATCTTCTTCAAACACACTTGCAGTCATTGCAAGAATCGGTGTTTTAGAATCATATTTACGAATTTCTTTAGCAGCTTCAATGCCATCCATCACAGGCATCATTACATCTAAGATGATTAAATCAAAATGAGAAGATTTTGCAAGATCACATGCGATTTTTCCATGATTTGCAAGTGTGACATTCATGCCTAAATTAGTTAAAATTCGGTGGGCTAGTTTTTGGCTTAAAAAATTATCTTCTGCAACTAAGATGTGTGCACCTTCCATTGGCTTATTCAAAAATAGGTCATCATCGACGTTGGTATCTTCATCTTGCGAAAGTTCTAGAGGAATGATGAGTGTAAATTCACTACCTTCGTTAAGTTTGCTTTCCAATAAAATCGTACCACCCATAAGTTCAGCAAGTCTTTTACTAATGGATAACCCCAAACCAGTGCCACCATATAATCTTGTGGTTGCAATATCTGCTTGTTCAAAATCATTAAAGATCTTTTTTTGTTGTTCTAATGTCATCCCAATCCCTGTGTCTTTAACCTTGATTGCAAGTCTCAAATGATTTTCATCTATTTGATCTTCAACATAAGCGACAACACTCATACCACCATGATCTGTAAATTTAACTGCATTAGATACTAAATTGATTAAGATTTGTCTGATGCGACCCACATCACCTTTAAGTAAATTAGGACATTGTATGGTTTCGATATCAAAATATAAATTCTTTTTCTTCACATGCTCAATGACCATCGATTTGACATCTTCAAAGAGTTTATCGAGTTTAAAAGTCTCATGTTCAATCGTGATTTTGCCTGATTCTATTTTAGAGTAATCCAAGATATCATTAATAATCTCTAATAAATGATTTGAAGCATCCTTAATGCGTTCAATGTATTCTTTTTGTTCAATTGGGGATGCTTTTTGGTTTAAAAGATTGGCAAATCCGATGATGGCATTCATCGGTGTTCTAATCTCATGACTCATATTGGATAAAAACATCATTTTTGATTGTGACTTCTTGGTTTCTTCTAAACGTAGTTGTTCTAAAGTTTCGTTTTGCTTAGTTTCTAAATCCACGAGTTTTAATTCTAGTGCTTTTGCTCTTTCCTTGAGTGTCACAAGTTGATCGACATTTCTTAAAGTCCCAAAAAGTCCATGAATGATTTGATCCTCGTTATCAATCTTTGATGTCCATTCATGCCATAGATAATTGTCTTTGATTAGCAGTCTAAAAATCAATTTAAAAGGTTTTCCCAAATGCATGGCACGATGGTGATGAGTCATCCATGAATCTTTGTCATCTGGATGCAGTTGGTCAAGAAATTGATCAATAGATAAAAACGCATTGGGTTTAAGCTGAATCATCTCCCAAAATTCATTTGAACATAGGAAGACTTGATCTTTTTTAGGGATGTAATAATAGCCATAAAATTCATCAATATTCTCTTTGGAGTGACTTAAATCTATTTTATCCATGTGTTGAGATTCAATTAAGGTTTTAACTTTTTTGAGATAGCCATATGTATCCATAGGAGACTCCATTCATAAAGTTTGCTTATGCATAGTATACCATTTTAAACTTTAATTTTTAAGGATAAATCACAGTGATTTCATCACGAAAGATAAAATGAAAAAAAATGAAACAAAATCATAGACATTTTCAATTTATTGTGTTATTCTTTTTTTATAATTAAATCACTACGATAGAAGAGGCTGCGTTCATTCAAAAGTACCACACAAGGGAAAGGGAAGAACGCCGAAGCATGTGAAACCATGCTGGGCATATATTGAACAAATATATGACTGTTCCCTTGGGTTGCCCAACCCATGAGGATTGCGCTTTTACGTGGAGGGGCGAAAGCATAGTTCAATTGAACCACTGGCTTTTGCCGTGGTTTTTGTTTTTTATACAAAGGAGAAATGAATTATGCAAGACATTTTAAGTATCGGTGGCGTATTAGTTACTGAATTAAAAGATAAATATCAAACCCCATTATATGTCATGGATGAATCAAAAATTAGAGCAAACTGTAATTTGATGTTAACCTCTTTTAAACATCCAAATGTTTCCACTGAAGTCATTTATGCATCTAAAGCTTTTTTAAATTTAGCGATGTGTCAATTGATTCATCAAGAAGGGTTATCTTTAGATGTTGTATCTGGTGGTGAGCTTTATACTGCTGTCAAAGCTTTGTTTCCAATGGATAAAGTTTATATGCATGGCAATAATAAATCCATAGATGAACTCTACATGGCTTTAGAGTATAAAGTAGGTCGCATTGTCATTGATAATCCTGATGAGTTTAAACGACTCCAAACACTTGTTAAAGAAGATTATAAACCACATTTATTATTAAGAATCAATCCTGGAATTGAAGCACATACTCATGAGTATATTAAAACAACCAATCACACCTCAAAATTTGGAATGAGTATTTTTAGCCCAGAAACTCTAGATTTAATTCAAGCAATCACTTCAGATTCTAGATTTTCATTTCAAGGATTTCATACACATATTGGTTCTCAAATATTTGAAGAAAATGCCTTTATTGAGACTGCAACAGAAATCTTAAAATATTGTCAAATGATACAATCGAAGATAGGTTTAATGATTCATGAAATCAATCTTGGTGGTGGATTTGGTGCTACCTATACCTCTGAAGATCATCCCTTTGACTTAAATGTCTTTTTTCCAAGATTATTAGACCATATCTATCAATTATCTCAGTCTTTAAACATCAAAACACCGAAAGTCATGATTGAACCCGGTCGTGGGGTTGTTGCTGAAGCTGGGTATACGCTATATACGATTAGTGGCACAAAAACAACTTTTGGTGGAAAAAACTATGTATTTGTTGATGGTTCGATGGCGGATCACATCAGAACAGCGCTCTATCAAGCAAAGTATCATGCAGTGATTGGAAACAGATTGAATAGTGCATGTGTCACACAGTACACTGTGACAGGAAAAGCTTGTGAATCTGGAGATATTATCATCAAAGATATCAAGCTTCCAAACCCTCTTGCAAATGATTTACTGGTTGTTTATTCAACTGGTGCATATCACTATAGCATGAGCTCAAATTATAACCGTCTATTAAAACCCGCCGTTGTCTTTGTTAAAGATGGGCAATCAAGATTAGTCGTCAAGAGAGAAACCTATCAGGACTTACTTAGAAATGACTTAGAATTAGGAAGATAACATAAAAATGGAACATAGCGTCGTCATGAAGTTTGGGGGTTCATCCGTTGAATCCATCGAAAAAATGCAAGCCATTGCACAAAGAATTATCAAAAAAAAATCGGAGTTTAGACATGTTGTTGTTGTTGTTTCTGCCATGGGTAAAACAACCAATCAACTCTTGGCACTTGCAAAACAAGCAGCCAAATATCCATCAAAACGAGAAATTGATATGTTGATCTCTACAGGAGAACAAGTTTCTATCTCACTTCTAACGATGATCCTTAATGAATTAGGTGAACAAGCCATTGCATTGACAGGATTTCAAGCAGGCATTAAAACCTCAGGATTACACACGAAAAATAAGATTCTCGATATTGACATCAGTAAAATAGAAAATTATTTAAATACCAATCATTTGGTGGTTGTTGCTGGTTTTCAAGGATTAAATGAACAAGGTGATATCACGACACTTGGTCGTGGTGGTTCTGATACAACAGCCGTTGCTTTGGCTGCTAAACTTGGATGCACAGCAGAAATATATACCGATGTTGATGGGATTTATGGTGTTGATCCAAGACTATATCCAGAAGCTAAAAAACTCGATGTCATCACTTATGAAGAAATGAAAGAGATGGCATTTCTTGGAGCTAAGGTTATGGAACCAAGATCGATTGAAATAGGACAACGATATAAGGTGCCCATTTATGTGGCATCTTCACAAAATAATCATACAGGGACATTAATTAAGGAGTATACAAAAGTGGAAGAAAAAAGTATAACAGGGTTATCGATTAGTGAAAAAGTGATGATGGTGACCATCATGAACTTTTCTGCACGCTCATCAGATATTGCAACACTTTTCGTCGCGCTCGCTGAAAATGAAGTGAACGTAGATATGATTTCACAAACACCAGCTGGAGAAGGTTTAATAAACTTAGCTTTCACTGCAGGTGCGGATGATTTAGAAGCGATTAATGAAGTGTTAGAAAAAATTACAGCACGTTATGAAGGACTTGATGTCATCAAAAATATGAATGTTGTCAAAATTTCTGTGGTTGGCACAGGCATGAGAACACAATCTGGTGTTGCTGCTGAGCTATTTAAGTTGTTAGCAGATCATCAAATCGAATTTAGATTAGTCACAACCTCTGAAATTAGTATTTCTTATACAATTGATAAGAAGCATATGAAAAAGACAGTAGAGGTCATTTCATCTCACTTTGGTTTGTAAGGAGGCTTCTATGAAATTTGAAAAATATCATGGTACAGGTAATGATTTTATAATGATTGATTTTGTGCCAACTGATCCCAGTAAACTCGCAAAAAAAATCTGTGATAGACATTTTGGTATTGGCGCGGATGGTCTAATATATCCAGAGCCTTCGAAAATTGCTGACATTAAATTTAACTATTTCAACAGTGATGGTTCGATAGCACCTATGTGTGGTAATGGTATGAGATGCTTTGTTCGATATGTTTTAGATCAAAAGTTAGTCCTTAAACATGAATTTGATGTAGAAACACTGGCAGGAATCATTCAAGTAACTTATCATCCCGGAACACAGAATGTTAAAATTAATTTAGGTGAACCAGAGTTTGATTTAGGATTGCCTCATGTAAGTGAACCGATCTTTCGCATGGAAGAACAAGCGCTATTATTAGATGAAGGCATGATCTATTTTTATACCATCAATTTGGGAACCCTACATACAGTCGTTTATGTGGATGATTATGAACAAGTTAAAACAATAGGCCCAGCATTATCCAATCATCCCTTTTTTCCGAAATTTACGAATGTGAACTTCGTTCATGTCAAAAATCATCATTTACAAGAAGTGAGAACCTTTGAAAGAGGTGCTGGTTGGACTTTATCTTGCGGCACAGGTGTTGCAGCAAGTGCATGTGTGTCCTTTAAATTAGGGAAAACAAGTTCTAAAGTCGATACGCTAGTTCCAGGCGGTAAAATCAAAGTTTATGTGGAACGTGAGATTTATCTAGAGGGACCTGCAGTCAAAATCGCAAGCGGAACATTTGAGGTTATATGAAAAAAACATATCGAGTCGCAGTCGTCGGCGCAACCGGCATGGTTGGACAGACATTTATTAAAGTATTAGAAGAAAGAAATTTTCCGATTTCAAAGATTGTCTTTTTTGCATCCAAAAGATCTGCCGGTCAAGAAATCACGTTTCAAGGGTTACCACACATTGTTAGAGAACTTACAACAACCTCGTTTAATGAAGGCTTCGATTTTGCACTTTTCTCTGCAGGCGGAGAAACCAGTTTAAATTATGCACCTTACGCAGCTGAGCAAGGTGCAACCGTCATTGATAATTCAAGTGCCTGGCGCATGAAATCAGGGTATCCTTTAATTGTTCCTGAAGTCAACGGACAAGTATTGACTTCAAAAGATAGAATCATTGCAAATCCAAACTGTTCAACGATTCAATCTGTGGTTCCACTTAAAGTGATTCATGATCTATTTCACTTAAAAAGAGTTGTCTATAGTACGTATCAAGCAGTCTCAGGTTCAGGATATAAAGGGGTTTTTGATTTAGAACGTGGTAAAAACAATCAAGATCCACAGTTTTATGCTAAACCCATTTATGAGAATGTATTACCTCATATCGATGATTTTTTAGAATCAGGTTATACCAAAGAAGAAAAAAAGATGATTGATGAAACGAGAAAGATTTTAGGTATGAATGATCTAAAAGTTACAGCAACTTGTGTCAGAGTTCCTGTTTTAAATGGTCATAGTGTTTCTATCAATGTAGAATGTGAAAAAAGAATTGATTTATCACTTTTAAGAGAAGAACTCAAAAGCATAGGCATTCGTGTCTTTGAAAAAAATAATTATCCAACACCTAAAGATGTCTCAGGTCGTGATCAAATTTATGTGGGTAGACTGAGATTAGATGACAGTGTAACCAATGGACTAAATCTTTGGGTTGT
The DNA here is from genome assembly GCA_030603805.1 of Acholeplasmataceae bacterium. Lineage (GTDB taxonomy): Bacteria > Bacillota_I > Bacilli_A > Acholeplasmatales > Acholeplasmataceae > Peloplasma. Next base: position 427,863 of record JAUVXD010000001.1, on the reverse strand, counting down.
GGCTGACAACATTAGAAAAGGTGCTGCAACCAATGCAATAGAGATTGCAGAATACCTGATTAAGGAGGGTTTAAAATAATGGCATTATTTAAAGGGTCTGGTGTGGCTATTGTCACACCCTTTAGAAACAATCAAGTGGATTATGAGGCATACCGAGATTTAATTGAGTGGCATATTCAAGAAAAAACAGATGCAATCATCGTCAGTGGTACTACAGGGGAATCTGCAACACTATCCGATGATGAAAAGAAAGCATTATATAAATTTTCTGTAGAAGTTGCTAGAGGTAGAACTCAAATCATTTGTGGCACAGGGACGAATAATACAGCACAATCCATTGAATTATCTAAATATGCTGAGTCTGTGGGTGCTGATGGTTTATTGCTGATTACACCTTACTATAATAAACCGACTCAAAGAGGTTTATATAGCCATTTTAAAGCAATTGCGGATGTGGTAAGCATTCCCATCATTTTATATAATGTGCCATCTAGAACTGGTGTTAACATGCTCCCTGAAACGGTTGCGATGCTATCTTTAGTCCAACATATTGAAGCGATTAAAGAGGCTTCAGGTGATATTTCGCAAATCGCGAAAGTGATTGAACTATGTTCGAAAGATTTTATCACTTATTCCGGTAATGATGATCAAACGATGCCTATTCTCGCCTTAGGCGGACAAGGTGTCATTTCAGTGACTGCAAATATTATCCCAGGAATCATTCATGATCAAGTGATGGCCTATTTAAATGGAGATTCAAGTGTTGTTGAAAAAGCACTGCGTTTAAGAGAACTTCATCAGGTGATGTTTATTGAGTCCAATCCTGTTCCAGCAAAGAAGGCACTTAGTTTGATGGGTAAGATGAATGATGATGTCAGATTACCTTTAGTTGGTATGGAAGAAGCGCATGTAAAGACTTTAAAAGCTGTGTTAAACAAATATAAGGTCTTAGGTGACTTATCATGAACGTTTTGATTACTGGCGCTTCTGGAAAAATGGGTTCTTTGGTTAAAGGCTTACTTGAAAAAGATATGTTTTTTAATGAAGTTTATGGATTTGATCGGGTGGAAAACAAAGAAGAAAACATTTTTTCAAACTTATCACACATACCGAAAGTCAATGTCATCATTGATTTTTCGACACCTCTTTTACTGGATGAACTGATTAAGTATTCAAGTAAAAATCATATCCCATTAGTGATTGCAACCACGGGGTATACTGAGATACAAAAAAAGCTTATTGAAGAAACTTCTCAAACCATCCCGATATTCTATAGTGCCAATTATTCATATGGAGTCGCCATCATCACCGAAGTTTTAAAGCAAGTCAGTGCAAAATTAGAGCGTGATTTCGATATTGAGATTGTTGAAAAACATCATCATCATAAACTCGATGCACCGAGTGGCACCTCCCTTCATCTTGCACATGCCATCAATTCAAGTCTTCAATCAAAAAAGGAAATCGTCAATGGACATCAAGGTCAAAGAAAGCCTCAAGAACTTGCCATTCATGCGGTGAGGGGTGGCTCGATAGTTGGTGAACACCAAGTGATTTTTGCAGGATTAGATGAAGTCATTGAAATTACTCACAGTGCACAATCAAAATCCATTTTTGCTCATGGTGCAATGAAAGCAGCAAAGTTTATCATCAATCAAAAAAAGGGTTTTTATACCATGAACGATTTAATCAAGGAGGATATTTAAGTGAGTGAATTCTTACTAGATGCGTATGAAATCGCAGCCTATATTAAAAATGCAACGAAAAAAACACCATGCAAGCTTTATATCAATGGAGATATGACAAAAATCAATTTTGAAGGACTTAAATCTTTTGGAGATGATCATCACAGAGTCGTTTTTGGAGAATTTAAGGATATCTCACATCTTCTTGAAACCTATCAATCACACATCGTTGAAAGTGTTTTAGAGCACGATCGTAGAAATTCAGCAATTCCATTACTTGATTTGACTCAAGTTAAAGCAAGAATTGAACCAGGTGCAATCATTAGAGAATATGCAAGTATTGGTTTAGATGCAGTCATTATGATGAATGCAACCATCAATATTGGTGCCGTCATCGGAGATCGAACGATGATTGATATGAACGCAGTCGTTGGTGCTCGTGCAATTATTGGCAAGAACTGTCATATTGGTGCGGGTGCAGTTGTTGCAGGTGTTTTAGAACCACCTTCAAAACTGCCAGTCATTATTGAAGATGACGTCTTAGTTGGTGCAAATGCTGTCATTCTTGAGGGCGTGAAAGTCGGTCAAGGTAGTGTGGTTGCCGCACTTGCTGTGGTCACACAAGATGTTCCTGAAAATGCGGTTGTTGCAGGTTCACCAGCTAAAATTATTAAAATGAAGGACGAAAAAACAATTGAGAAAACCAAAATATTGGATGATCTCAGAAAGTAGGTCTTATGACGCTTCATGAACGGGATCAAACCTATATCTTAAATACTTATAAAAGACTGCCTTTAACCATAACGAAAGCTAAGGGAAGTTATCTTTATGATCAATCGGGCAAAAAATATTTAGACATGTATGCCGGTATCGCTGTTTCAAGTTTAGGACATTCTAACAAAACAATCTTAAAAGCGATTAAAAAACAAATGAATAAGCATTTGCATCTTTCTAATTATTTCGTTTCAGAACCTGTGGTATCGCTTGCTCAAAAGCTTGTTGAACATGCGTTTCCATCGCAAGTCTTTTTTACGAATTCAGGAACTGAAGCGATTGAAGCATCGATTAAACTCGTCAGAAAATGGGGTAAATCGTTAGATCCTGAAAAACAAGAGATGATTGCACTCCATGAATCCTTTCATGGACGTACCATGGGTGGGTTATCGTTAACAGGTCAACCAAAATACCAGCAAGCGTTTGCCCCTTTACTCTCTGGTGTTAAGCACATCGAAAGAAACAATATCAATCAGTTAAGATCAGCTGTTTCAGAAAAAACATGTGCCATCTATCTTGAACTCATCCAAGGTGAATCTGGCATAGAGCCCCTACATTTCGAGTACATCGAAGAAGTCATGAAATTATCGAAGCGCTATAATTTTTTAATTGTAGCAGATGAAATACAAACTGGGTTAATGCGTACAGGAAAGCTTTTTGCGTATCAACATACAAGATTGACACCTGATATCTTAACACTTGCTAAATCACTGGGGGGAGGTATTCCACTCGGTGCAATGCTTGTTGCAAATAATCTCTCAAAAGTCTTACAACCAGGTGATCATGGATCAACCTTTGGGGGTAATCCACTGGCATGTGCGATGGGATTAGCATCTTTTAATCTCTTATCATCAACTGATATGGCTCATAAAGTAGCACACACCTCATCATATTTGCTTGAAGCACTCAAATCACTAAAATCCAAGTATGATGTGATTCAAGATGTCAGAGGTAAGGGACTGATGATTGGTATTGATTTAGGCAAACATGCTCAATCGATACAAGAAAATGCTCTTAAACGTGGGGTTCTCCTTAATGTGACACATCAAACTGTCATTCGCTTGCTACCGCCATTAAACATTAAAGATAAAGAAATCAAAGCGTTCCTAGAAATCTTTGAGGACCTTTTAAAATTAGAACAAATAAACAAATAACTAAAATGGGTAAACGGACTTACCCATTTTTTGTTTCTAAGGTATAATAAATACATAGGCATGGATGATTTATCATCATGAGTGTCTATAGTCAATCCATAGGAATCGCTTTTATTGCAAGAAAAACACATCTTATTTGGTGAAAGTGGGACATTGATGAAAAGATATACCTGGAAACTGGCCCTCGCATTTATCATATCTTACGTACTACTCATGGTGGTCGTTGTTTTTGCGTATACGCAAATATCAACGAACTTTATTCACAGACAAGCCTCTCAAAACTTGCTGAATGCAGGGGATGTTATTGCGAAAAGAATTGATGCACAATTAGAACTTGATCACCAAAAGCTTAAAGACTTAATTGATTATTTGAATAATCTATCCATAGACCCTATCCCATATCTTTATGCTAATATCGATCAAATCACGGTTATGGATGGACATTTTACTGGGTTTGGTGTTCTTGATGAAAGAACTTTAACCATCGAAGGTATACCCTATACGTATAGTTCGTTATTTGACCTCGATGACTTTGATCAAAAGATTTCCATCTATTCATTCCAACAGGCTTTCGATACATCAGATTCTACAATCTATGTTTTTTTAAGAGTTGGCTCGATTATCGGATATTTTGAAGCAGAACCCTATTTTGATCAACTTTTTGAACTATCGAACATGATGACCAATTACATCATCATGAGTGCTGATAATAGAATCCATTATAAGAATTTTCCTCAACATATTTCACAATTCTTTTTTGAGTATTTAAGAAGTGAAAATGTTCTTGAATCCGATATCGATCGTATTAAAGATTTTCTTTTAGATAGAGAACGCGGCATTGCTGAACATCGATTTTTAGGGACACGCTCTTTTATTACCTTCAATCCTTTAAGCCCCAATCATTCTGTCAAGGAATTTTATATTGTTCAAACATATAATGAATTAGAAGTCATTGAATCGATGGCTTATTTAACCAATATCTTATGGGCATTGTTTTTTGTCATCTTTGTCCTTTTTGCTGGCGCGATGATTTTGCTTTATAAAATCTTAGAATCCAAAGTTAATGATATTGAGAATGCGAGAATCACCCATTATTATGCAAAACCTTATATCGTTAGAATTACTGCAAAAGGTAAGATTAAGTCTTACAATCAAAGTTTTAAAAAACTACTTGGCGATTATGACATTTATGATGATATTAAAGATTTCAATATTAAGAAAGACTTTGATATGGAAGTTATTGAAGATGTTATCAGGAGACAAAGAGCATTTACAGTACTTTTTGAACTTGGTATGCAACGTATCGTCTATATTAGATTCGTCCCAGTCAGATCTTCAGGCGGCTATTTATTGATTGGTGATGATATTACCAATATTGAAGGTCGCTTTGATGAATATCGAAATCTTGCCCTATTTAATAAAGTCACCCACTTACCCAACTACAATAGTTTGAAACAAGATTTAAGTGCATTTTTTGCCGATGTAGATCTTTTAGAAAAGAAAAATGCTTTACTTGCTCTTGATGTTGTTTCATTTTCGAGTATTAATCTATTACTTGGTGAAAAGAGTGCTGACCGATTTTTAGTGATTGTCTCTGAACTAATTGATGAATCACTCGAAGGGTATCCAGCATCCCTCTATAATACGGTTGCCGATAGTTTTGTTGTTTTCTTTAAGGATATTGAAAACTTAAACTGGGTCAATCGTTGGATTACAAAAATTACATCCATCTTTGAAAAACCGATTACCATTGACAAAAACTTTATTAATATTGATCTTAGAATCGGTGTCTTTACGATTGAAAAAGAACGCTATGAAATCTTAAATGCTGAAGTTGCCTATGACAATATGATGCTTGCGTTAAACCACGCCAAAGAGTCAACCACGCATAAGTATTTTTTCTATGATGTCAGTCTAAGTTTGATTGCATCTCGTGAGCAACGAATGGAAGCGGATTTAGCCAATGCGATTAAGAATCAAGAGTTTTATATGGCACTTCAGCCACAATTTGATAATCAGCAAGAAAAGATTACAGGATTTGAAGCTTTAATCAGATGGAATAATCCAAAATACATCTCAGAATCACCGCTTAAATTCATTCAGATGGCAGAACGTAACAATATGATTATCGATATTGGGCGTATTGCACTCCATGAGACATTTCAAATTGCGAAAGAACTTGAAAAATATAATGTTCATATCTCATTAAACATTTCTCCTGTTCAAATCTTGCAAGCAGGGTTTGTTAATGAAATTATTTCCGTATTTGAACAGTATGAACTCAAAAAACATTCTGTCAGCCTAGAAATTACTGAAACATTTTTAATTGGATCCTTTGATTTGGTTATTAATAAGTTAAAGCTGCTTCAAAAATATGGATTTGACATTCATTTGGATGACTTTGGTACAGGGTATTCATCCTTACAATACTTAAAAGATTTACCCATTAATACAATCAAAATTGATAGAGCATTCATCATTGATCTAGAAACCGATGCCCATTCAAAAGCCATCGTCACAATGATTGCATCACTTGCAAAAAACGTTGGACTCGAGGTTATTGCTGAAGGGATCGAAAATGATCGGCAAAATATGATTGCCTATAAATGTGGGTGTAATGTTATTCAAGGGTATATGATTTCAAAACCTGTTGTAAAAAGTGAAGCAATTAAGCTCATTGAGGATTATAATATAAATAAGACGAAGACTGTCAGTCTCATGAAGCAAATCAAACCCAAGGAGGTCAAACGATGAATGTCACGATATACAATCAATTAAGCGATCAATTTACCATCATCTTGACCATCATTGTGATGCTTGTTTTATCTGCAGGCATCTACTTTTTGGCGAAATCGTTTTTCAATGAGCATCAACGAATCAAAGAAGAAAAGGCTCTAACCATTGAAGGGGTTATGACGAGAAATGAAATTTCTTCAATTATTACATCACACATTGCGCGTACCGGTAAAGATGGTCAGTTTTCATTGATTTATTTAGACTTAGATAAGTTTTCTGATTTTATTAATGCATTTGGTCAGGCCGAAAGTGAGAAAATACTTGAAAAAATAGTTAAAAATATGGAGTATGTTCTCCCTAAAGGTGTTAAAATTGCGAGAATTCAAAATGACGAGTTTTTAATTTTCTTATCAATGGACTATGACCGTACAGAAGCTGTTGACCTTGCTAATAAGATTAAACAAGCCATTAATAGACCGATTAAACTCTTTGGTGATACTTCCATTAATGCGACAGGATCGATTGCTATTTGCTTTTATCCCATCCACGGGGCAACACTTAAAGATCTTCAAAACTCACTCAAACTGGCAACCTACATTATCAAACGTAATGGAGGTAATGCGGTGAGAGTCTACTCCGATGAGATGGATAATCAAGGTGGAGAACACGTTGAATATTATTATCAAATCAAGCATGCGATTCAGCATAAAGAGTTCCAACTCTTTTATCATCCAATGATAAATGTGCGTAATAAAAGTATCTTTGGTGTTGAAGCTTTGATTAGATGGAACCATCCTGAGCATGGACTCTTGTCACCCTTTAAGTTCCTAGGTATCATGGAACAGTCTGGAGACATTAACTGGATTGGCTTGTGGGGACTTGAGACCTGTATTAAAACTTATCAAGAGCTAAAACAAGAATTTCCCAAAAAAGATATTTGCTTTTCCATCAACTTAAGTCCTAAGCAGTTGATGAGCGATGCCTTACCCATGGAGTTTCAAAAACTGCTTAAGAAGTATAGAATGAATGCTGAACATATTATTCTTGAAATTATTGAGTTTGCTGTTTTTGACAGACCCCTGCAAATTCACACCAATTTACAAGCACTCAAAAAAATGGGATTTAAAATTGCAATTGATGGATTTGGTTTAGATTATGCAACATTATCTCAAGCACAAGCCTTAGATATTGATATCATTAAACTTGATAACGAATTTTTAAAAGAAGAAGAATCTTACATGAAAGCGAAGTTTGCATCACTACTCGTTGAATTTGCGGAAAAGAATCAGTATATGGTTATTTGTGAAGCGATTGAAGATGAAGATATGATGGAAGAAGCTAAAAAGTATCACATCGATACGATGCAAGGTTTCTACTTCACTAAACCACTTTCTGCTGAAGCACTTAGAGGATATATCGGTACGGAATCATGGAAGGATTTACTGACTAAAAACTAGATAATTACTTCATAAATACTTACAAGACCACACGACAACCGTGTGGTTTTTTTTGACTTGCTTGAAACATATTTGAATAAATTAATAAAAATATACAAAAATCATGGATAAAACAATAAAAATTTGACATTAAAGAATTAATTAATGTTTGTTAAGAAAAGTGAAATAAACTTAATAGAAACTTAAAGGATTCGTTATTTTATTTCAAAAGTTCAAATGATATAATCACGGTGTCATAAGGGGAAGAAGGTGAAAAAATGAAGCTTTCAAGTGTTTTACAAGTCAAGAAAAGACAGAAAAAAAGTAGACTTTATCATATGATTTTCCTTGCAAGCGGCATGCTTTCTATCATTTTTGTTCTCATTACTTTCTATGGGCAAAATGCAGGAAACTTCTTAATGACCGTTGATTATGAAGCCTATAAACGTGGCATTATACTTTCTAAGGATGATACATTCTCAAACCCGCAGGCAAGATTAATGACACGTGCAGTTGATGAAGCCATTGATATGAATTACGCCTGGTTAAAACTTGATGAGGTTAAACTTGCTCAAGGTAATTATATAGATCCTGATTTCGATTACATCGCGTACACGTTCCATTTAAAAAATAATGGCAGTGAGACTGTCGATATTGGATATCATATTAGGATTACCGATGTTTACAAGAACATGGATGCAGCCATTCGGATATTAGTGATCGAAGATGACGTAGAAACTGTCTATAAAAAACCAGAATCCTCAAGTAGTGGCACGCCTGTTGCAGAAATTCCAAACAATATCAAGCCTGTTCATTTTCTAACAGATACCATCGTCACAAGAAAAAGGATTCCTAATTTTAAACCAGGTGATGTTAGAAAGTTCAGTATCGTGATTTGGATTGAGGGTACAGATCCAGATACAGTCGATGACATCTTAGGTGGCATGGTGAAGTTGCAAATGACTTTCGCCATTGATACAGGCAGTTAAATACAATGTTTAAGAAACTCAACTTTTCTGTATTGTCACTCTTAACTGTACTCATCTTGTTTGGAACGGTATCGTATGCATGGCTATCGATGTCGATGATCAATAATCTTGAAAACATCACCATCACAGCGACTGCAGGCAATGAACTTGAACTCTCATTAGATGGTGAAACATTTGATTCAACTTTACCGCATGTGGTGATGGAGCAATTACTTAGACAAATTAGACTCGATGATGTCACATCAACTGATGGTATCAATTTCGAACGTGGTGGGATTAGGTCACCTGGATTAGCGGTAAGAAATCTTGAGTATTTATCATTTGACATTTATTTTCGAACCACACGACCCGAACATCATGTGTATTTAGTTAACAATGTCAACAACCGAGTTCAATATGATACATCGGTCCCTGGAACCTTCGTTGTTTCCAGAGGTGTGAGCTGGTCACCTAGATTTGATTTTCAAAACGGTTTAGATCCAAATGATATCGCTTATGCGGGAATACCGACGATGTTCTATGCTGCAGATGCTGTAAGAATTTCAGCTATTGAACTGAAAAATGATCGAAACCCTTTAGATTTAAGACCCGAAAGTGCATTTGTGAGCATGATTTATGATCCTTCTGAAAATGAGGCAAGAGGTTATGCAATGCCATTTGGTGCTTATCACTACTTTGAGTTAATCACAGGAACAAAACTTGAAGTTCCTCAAACCAAACCAGAAACGATTTACAAACTTACAGAATTTCATGAGCTTAACCCTTACCAAGCCTTAGATAATCATTCCTTGATTGCTGAACTTCAGCCTTCTGGAACATATGATTCTAGGCAAAGAGAGTATTACACCGGCAAGGTAAGAATCAACATTTGGGTTGAAGGCTGGGATCCAGATACATTTGATTGTATCTTGGAAGACAGAATAAAAATCCAATTGCAGTTTAAAGTCGCTAGAGCGGCAATCACTTAAGGTTTTAAATAACGCAGGTTATTAAAAATAGAAAAAAATATATAAGGAGACTAAAAAAATGAGTAAAGTCACAAGAAAGTTAGTATTATCGGTTTTATCAGTTGTTTTGACTGTCATCGCACTCGGTGCAACGACATTTGCATGGTTTACCATTACGAATATAGCAAGCGTTCAAGCGTTTGATGCAGATTTTAAGGCGAACCAAGGGATTGAAATCGCGATTGGTGATATGGACACTGGTGGTTTCAATGATTTAAACTGGGTAACCAATTTGACTGCTGAAGCAGTTTTAGGTTACATCACATCAACACATTTAGTTCAAGGACAAACACGATTTGAGTTTGACCATGTAACATCAGAAAACGGTCGTACATTTTCTAAAATTCAACCCACTGTTGATGGATTCAACTTTGTTCCAGTAACAAGAGCTGGTTCGGGTTATATTGAAATTCCCCTACATTTTAGATCAGATACAGCTGAAGGTATTGATTTAAGCATTCTTCAATTCAATTCACCACTGATTTCATGGCGTGTGGATGTACCTTTCTATTCCCATTTTGATGGATCTGATCCAGTTCAATCTTTAACAGGTTCCTCCATTAATGCCTATGCGCATGATGCCATTAGAATTTCTTATACTGCACATGAACTTACATGGAATGCAGGTAATGAATCATTTGATGAGGCGTTAAGAACTGTTGTTTTTGAAAAACCAGCTTCAACATCTAACATGGTTTTAGGTGGTGGCACACTTGATTTAACAGGTTCACTCCTTGGTTTAAATGGTGTTCCAGGTGCAATGAACTATTTCTATGCAAAGAATAATATTTTACCAGAAGGTTCAAGTGCTGTTGTCGTTCCAACATCCAGACAAATCATCAATAACGATGATATTCTTGTCATGACATCTTATAGAGACGCTGAAGGCGAACTATTATATGCAGGTTACGATCCAGGTGCGAATTACTATGGTAAAGTGACGCTTAGAATTTGGGTTGAAGGTTGGGATGCCAACGCATACAATGCCATTTTAGGTTCTAGACTTACTGTATCAATGAGCTTCACAGGTAGAGCACCAGTCGTTCAAGGTTAAAGAACGTATTATATCATTCGTTTTTAGTCAGGGAAGTGCACCCTTGCACTTCCCATCCTCTTTGGATCTAAAAATGTCTCATAAGGAGAATTTTCCATGAAAAAAAACGTCTTAAGCAATGCTGCTAAAGCGACGCTCAATGTTCTTTTCTACATGTTTATCATTACCCTACTGATCTTTTCAGCAGCCAATATTAGAGTTAAGAAAGAAAATGACATTGCTAATGTTTTTGGTACAGGTTTTCTATCTGTCCAATCCAATTCCATGGCTGGTACTGAATCAAGCTCATTTAGCCAAGGTGATTTAATTTTTGTTAGGATGCTTAGTGAATCTCAAAAATCGAGTTTAGAGATTGGATCAGTTGTTACCTATTTTGATCACAGTATTAAATCTTTTAATACCCACAGAATTGTTGACCTTTTCACTGTTGATGGTGAACTCTATTTCATCACGCAAGGTGATAACGTGGCTGAACCAGATGCACAACCACTTCATTACACACAAGTGCTTGCTACATATCATAGTAGTGTAGCTGGACTTGGTACTACGCTCGACTACTTACAATCTGCAGGTGGTTTTGCACTCATGATTATTTTACCCGTGGTCATTATTTTAATCATTGAAGGTATTGTGTTAATTAAAAACATCATGCATTCAAACAAGGTTAAGTTTGAAAAAGAGTTTAAGATCATTGAGCAAAAAGCGATGTCAGAACTTGAAATTGAAAAAGAAAAAATTAGAAAGCAAATTTTAGCAGAATTAAAGATTGGCCAAGACCCCAAGTCTGCTTAAAATTTTATAGGAGTTTATTATGGTTGAGTTCGGTAGATACTATATTAGTTTTCTACGAGATCTCTTTGAAGTCATAGGTGAGTTTTTTAAAGACATGTTTTATGTCTTTGTCACCTTGTTTTCAACGGATCTTGGTAGAATCTTCGAAAATTTCATCGTCTCAAGCACCAGATTCACTCTTTTAGATTGGCTGATGGCTGTTGTTGTTTTAATTGTAAATCTCATCTTTATTGGTGTGATTGTTTTAAAGCTTACACAATGGCTCAAGAAATATATTAAATTTGTTAAATCTGAGCTTCATAAAGAAGAACTTGTGACAGAAATTGCATTTCTCAATGATAAAGTTGTAGAACTTCTTGATGAGAAAAATAAGATTTTAGCACTCAAAGTTTCAAATCTCGGCATTAATCCAGATCAAAGCGTGGATGATGTTGAAGATGACCTAGATGATGAAACAAGTCATCTTAGATTTATTAAGCTCAACAAAGTTGATTTAAAATATCCTGATGGCATCATCAAGACAGTCATGAAAGAAGAGGATATGATCCCACTTTCACAACTTGTGGATCGATTTATCAATTTTGCAGCATCCAAACTTGGATTATATTATAATCATAAAATTATTCGAGCTTTTATTGCAGGTATGGCAGCTTCAAAAACCATGATTCTTGAAGGTATTTCAGGTACAGGTAAAACATCACTGCCCTATGCGATGGGTAAATTTTTCGGATTTGATGCGAAAATCATTGCTGTTCAACCCTCATGGCGTGATCGTGCTGAAATGCTCGGTTACTTAAATGAATTTACTAAAAAGTTCAATGAAACAGACTTTTTAAAGGCTATTTATGAAACGACATATCGAGACGATATTAATATTATTGTTTTAGATGAAATGAACCTTGCACGTGTTGAGTATTATTTTGCAGAGCTTTTATCATTGCTTGAACTTCCAGATCATGATCAATGGCTTGTTGATATTGTTGCAGATAGTATTCCAGGAGATCCCAAGCATCTTCAAGGTGGAAAGATTTTGTTACCTCAAAACGTTTGGTTTATTGGTACTGCCAATAAAGATGATTCTACATTTATCGTAACCGATAAAGTATATGACCGTGCAACACCTATTGAAATTAATACAAAAGCAGATTACATTGATGCCAAACCAACAAATGGTGTCAGAATACCCTATGAATACCTAGAAGATTTATTTAGAACAGCTTATAAAGAACATCCGATGAGTCTTGGTGCAGTTGAAAACTTAGAAAAACTAGATCATTTCATCACCAAAAACTTTAAAGTAACCTTTGGTAACCGTATTATGAAGCAAATTCGTGCGTTTGTTCCAGTGTATGTTGCATCCGGTGGTAGTGAATCCGATGCTCTTGATTATATGGTTGCACGCAAAATATTTAGAAAATTTGAAGGGTTAAACTTGCCATTCTTAAGAACAGAAATCGATGATTTATCTAAGCTTTTAGTTAAACTTTTCGGTCGTGATGCATTTACTGAATGCCAAGCATTCTTGAATAATATTAAGAAAATGTTTTAAATAATGAAAGAAGGGGATGGCATGACATCATCTAAACACATCTGTTATCGAACCGTCATTTCTATTACCTTTTATCTATGTTTTAGTTTCTTTGCGCTTGCAATCACTGCATATGCTTGGTTTACCATTACCAATCAAAACGATGCTAGACTTATTTCCGATCTCACTGAAATTGAAACATCTTACCAGTTTTATGTCTATCAAGATCATTACAACCAAGGCGATCAGTTGAAAGATTTATACAATCAGTTATGTTTAGATACTGAAGTCTTTTGTTACAAAGAAATCGAAGAACCAACAATCAATCATCTATTTAATGGAAGTATTGCTCCAGGATCTAGATTTAGTTTTGCCTTAGTAATCACGAATCTTACGGATAAACAAGCTTATCTCAAATTAGATTTTGGCGGTATTAGATCCACACAGGCACCTGATGCTTATAATTTAATTCAAATTGCGTTTGAATATCAAGTGACAAAAATCAGCTACATGAATGAAGGTGTAGAAACTCCTGATCGAAGCACGTATCATCCTATCATCCGGTATCAAAATCATTTTGGATTAAGTTCAAATGAACTCTATCCAATTGTTAAAAATGTACCTACACTTGATATTTATACAGGTAGTAATGAGTTAATCGTTTATTTTGAACTCTATTTTGATCCAAGTATTTATGGGAGGGATCTAGAGGGAAATCCGTATCCAAATAGTAATATCTTTATGAATCAAACATTATGGATTGAGCATCTTTATATGATGATTACGATTCATCCTGAAGAAGGAGCGTAAATCATATGAGAAAACATCTTATCATTTGTTTGATGATTATTCTACTGATGATGTCATTATTTGCAACCACTTATGCATGGTTTACCTTCATTCAAAGAAGAAGTGTTGCAACCCTTACTGCAAGTGAACTAAAATTTGAAGTATTAATCAATCAAGATACTTATCAGGGATTATTTGACATAGATAATCTTGTCTTTATCGATTATGAGGATGATTTCATCTTAAATCACTCTGGTTTACTTGATGAAATGGCATCTATCATTCGATTAGATATCAAACTGGATCAAAAGTCACCGGTTTCATTTTATAATATCGAACTAGAATCTTCAGATGATGCCTTAATTTACATCCTATTATTTGAAGGTATTGATGCTGAACAAGATTCAGATGACGCAATATCATTTCATGAGCTTATATTAACTATCATTGACCCACATTCGACTAAAAATGAACAAAGACTTGCCATCAATCAATATAATCAATCCATCCTTGATTATGTCGCATCTTTAACCATTTATCCATTAGACAATATGACTATAAAAATCGCTTTATGGGGCGATTATAACTCATTAAATGACCCAGTTGAGTATCATAGCTTTATCGCACAATTTAAGATAACGATTCGTGCTCAAAGTAATGTTGGAGGTTAGTGATTTGAGAAAAAAAATTATCATTATCTATAGTGTTATCATCTTTTTTTTACTCAGTCTTTTAACATGGACATATGCTTACTTTACCCAGACGCACATCAAAACGATTATTCTTGAAAAAGGCACTTTTGATATTATGCTTTTGGTTTCATTTGATGATTTATCAATTGATCAAGAAAGTATTTATTATGATCAAGAAAACCAAACGATTATTGTCAATGCCTATGATCCAGATAGTCCAAATTTCATCGGTAAACTGAATGTCGTCATTTTAATTCAAACAAAGATTTTAGCCTATGCACGCATTGAACTTAAAGATGAATGGGAACTCAAACGTACTTTCAATCCTGATGGACTTTATCCCATGGACCCCGTGTATGAATCGATCTATATCGGACAAAAATCAAGCTTATACTACCCTTATACTTTACTTAAACTTGCACAAGATTATCAACCAAAATTTGGACTCGATCGATATAGCTATCATCCAGTCATATTAGAACCTGGGGTGACTCAAATTCACTTAATTTCAGGTGGAGATGCATATCCAGTCAGAGAAAATGACATCTATGAAGAAACATGTACCTTAAAACTTGGCATTAAAGTCGAAGTGATTCAAGCCAATAGACTCTATGCTTTATGGGGCTTAAATACTAATTTTTTTGAATGAAGAAAGGAGCGATATTATGATCAGAAGTCTACTTAAGAAAGTTACTTTCCTATGTCTTGTGATCATCACATTGCTCCTTTTTTTTAGATTTGAACACCCAAGTGACGTGATTGCAGCAGATTATGATCTGATTGAACAATGGAAAGGTCTAGACATGACACACGAGGTCTTAAGAGAAGTTTCTATTGACAGCCCTTATGTACCCTTTAGTTCAATTTATCAACAACCCCACTTAATCGATGTCGAAAAAAAGGTTGTTATTGAAAATGCGATGGACTTATACCATTTTTCTGTTGCCTCAATGGGTGAACATAAAACACTCTTTTTGTCCTTGGATTATGTACTTGGCAATCATATCGATTACTATGATGCAGTCTTAACATCGGTTGCTTATAGATTTCATCCCATTGGCTTTGCAGAGCCTTTCACAGGCACATTTGATGGTCAAGGTTTTGAAATCTCAAACCTATATTTTCAAACCATACTTGATCAGAACACGTATGACCAACTCTATTTTGGTATGCGTTATTTTTCGATGTTTTCAGTCATCAGTTCCTCTGCTGAAATTAAAAATTTCGGATTAATTAACCCCATTATGATTCAACCCATTGATTGGGGACTTATGGCGCATGTTGCACCATTAGTTGGAGAAAACAACGGTCTGATTCAAAATGTTTATTATGTAGATACGAGAAGAGAAACATCAGGATTACACATTGAAGGTGATATGCACTTATCAGGTTTAGTCTCGGTTAATAAAGGACATATCTCAAATGCCTATGTTGCAACCCCACATGTCAAAGCACTTTCTGTGTTTAATATTTTATCGACATCTGTTTTCTTAAGAGAAAATACCGGAACACTGGATCAAGTTTATTATGATCAAAGTATTTATGTTGATCGCAATGCTTCAACATCATTTGCCATAGGACTTACAAAAGATGATTTTCAAAATGCTTCCTATTTTTCTAGTGATTGGTATTTTAATCATTCATACCATGGGTTGACAACAGATCTTAATTTTTTAGGTCAGCTCACCTTATATCATCATTATCCAATCTTAAGAGGATTAGCTTATCAAGATGGTATTTTATTCATTAAAGATGCGTTAGATCTTCTTTATATGAATGAACTTTTTTTAGTTTCTGGTTATTTTAGATCCGCACATTATCAAATCATTCATGATATTGATATGAATCAAGTATCGATAGATGCATATGTTGCTGCACCTGTGGCATTTTCAGGTCAATTATCTTCGAGTTTAATTTCAGAAGAGACCATACTTTATGAAAGAACATCCTTATCAGGTGGAACCAAAGATTATCATAGTATTATCGATCTTAGAATTAGAAAAGGAACGGCATTAGGTAATTTTGCATCATATGGATTGTTTGCTTTACTTTTTGGTCAAGTCAGACATCTAAATTTTGTAGGATTATCCATTGATACAACCGACATTATCAACCATGCACACCGAACTAAAATCTTAGTTGGTGCGATTGCCGGACAAATGAATCAAGGGTTGATTGATGATGTTCATTTAAATTTACATGTGAATATTCGTTCGTCAATAACACCTATATCAAAACTTTTAGTCGGTGGTTTGGTAGGAGAGGGAACCGGAAATTTAACAAACATTTCTGCAGTTGGAGCCATCCACCAAAATATTCAATCTTTTCGATTAGATAGCAATCATAGTGCAACTGCAGGTATACTTGGATATTCTGAAGGCATATCGTTATCTTATATCAAAAGTGATGTTGATGTTTTAGGCGTTGGCTATGCATCTTACCAAAATCAAACAACTTATGTTGCAGGTATTTTAGGTCACGGTAAAATCATCACTGCAGAAAAATTGATGAATTTAGGTGATATTGTTTCTCATAATCTTGGATCACATTTAGGGATGAGTTATGTTGGTGGCATTTTTGGATTAATCGTTGATCAAAAAAATATGATCTCAGGTTTATTCAATCAAGGCGATCTCACGCTAAACCTATCCTCGAAATTAAGTTCTAACTTTTCAGGAGTCATGAATGTTGACGGTAGTGGCTATAGTGAAGATTCCATTGCTTCATTTACCAATCTATCGAATCAGGGTATACTCAAAATTGATCTTTTAGAAAACATCTATCTATCTGAAGCTGATCTCAGTGACATCACCATCCATGGATCTGGAGTGATGGTTGCAGAAAACTTAAATGCGACCTATCAAGGCTTATTTAACGAAAGTCATAGTGCACTCAATTTAAGTTTAATCGATAGTTTTGCTGCAAACTTAAACCAAAGAGGTGAATCTTCAGGTCGTCTTACCCAATCTTATAACACAGGAAATTTCAATTTTACATCGAGTCATTTAGTCACTCAACCTCATCTTAAAATTTCTGGTAATGCACTAGGTAATCATTTAGATTATCGTCATTTAAGAAATGATGGCAATATCGAAGTCATATTCAATCATGGATCAGGATTAACTCAAGGCAATCTTTATGTTTTAGGCTTATTAGAGACACTCAATCAAGATAAAACTGCCTTTGATCTATATAATGGTGGTCATCTGAGTATTTTTAAACAAACCGAAGCATCCGTTTTAATGAATATTTTCATGTCAGGTATATTATATAAGAATGCGAATTCAAATCATTTGATCTCACAAAATTATGTGCATTCAAGTGTTAATTTTCTGACAGAATACACAAGCCCACTTGATCACATTTTAAATCATGGTTATCTCACACTAAGTGGCAATTTTACAGGCTCATCCAAACTTTCAGGTGTCGCAATTTATAATGAATCACTCTTAACCAATGCGTACAATACAGGCCATATTAAAAACTATCATCAAACACCCTTAGACAATGAAGCAGCTGGACTAATCTATGCTCAGCTTGGCCAGTATGCATTTTTAAGAGATGCATCAAATGCTGGAACTGTTGAAGCTTTAAATTTAGGTTCAGGGTTTTCACATGCATCTGGCATCGTCTTAAGAAATGATCGACTTGAAAATGGCAATCTCATTCAAACAGGTTCAAACCATCGCTTTCAAAAGATCATGTTTGCCATTAACTATGGAGAAATCTACGCATGGAGTAACCACCAAGAATCACTCACCATCTCACAAGAAACAAGATCTAAAGCTTCCGGTATACTAACACTTGGTTTATCATCGATCATCAGTGTCATGAACTATGGCGATGTTTACAGCAAATATTTAAGTAGTGGTATCATCGGATTCATTCCATTAAACCGATTTGGGGCACTCGTTCAATCCAATGAAATCTATTTAGGCAATATCATCAATTATGGGCGTATTAGAGCGATTTCAAGCTATAGTAGCACTTATGAACTTGAGTTGAACTCAAATCCCACACGCACCTTATTAAACGCCTTTGGTGCCATTTTTGGTAAGTTTCATACAGGGACTGAGTCTTGGACATTTTTAAATCAATCAACCTCATCCAATAAGTTTCCAATTGATCTAATCAATTTTAGAAACATCATCAATTTTGATCCTAAAAATGACATCTTAGGCAATGCACCTACAGTCTCTTTATCTAATGATATGATTCAATATGGTTTAGGTAATCAAACATTATTAGATATCATTAACGAAATGAAGACCATCAAACCTGTCGATCAATCCAAAGAACCTTTTAATCATTTCCCATTATCGTATAACTCCAAAACAACCCTTTATGGTAAGGTTGTTTCTGCATATACGATGAGTGAAAATCCTGGGGGGATGTTTTATCTGCCTTTAGTCAATAAAACGACAGGATCCGAACAATATTTGTCTAAATATTTGATTTATACAAGAAGAATCGATATCGGAGAAACCCTCTTAGCTAAGCTCGATCAAAATTTAGGCGAACCCTATATAGGCATTTATGCAATGACCGATAGCAAGTCCATTCATCATGGCCACTATTTACCAGATGCACTGGATTTAAATCGATTAAGTCCCAAAACATCGAGTCAGCCTAGTACAATTTGGCAAGGTAGTGAGCAAGATATCGGCTCCCCTCTGTATTTTTTAAAAAACAAAATGAAGCAGGTGAGTCCAGCTTCAGCTAGCTATCTATACGATCTTGAAATCGTTCAAACAAATAGTGAAGGAGAACCCATAGAACAGGGACTAACACTTTCGAAACCAGAAATCAATGAAGCAAGAAAACTGATTACATATTATTTACCTACCAATGCAAGTATCTTAAGTCATCAAAGCGTATCGACTCAACATGTCGTTGGATATTATGAAACATCTTTTGGTGTGGGTAAAGGTCGAAAAGTTCCATATATCAATGAAGCAGGCACTTGGACCTATAAAATTGTCGGTGCATATAAAAAGAGTGGTTCAAGTTATGATGCCATTGGTCCTTATCATACGGATGGTATTTATAACGTTACTTTTCAATACACCAGTAACCCCAAATCGGTTAAAGATACAGATGATTTGGTTGGTAGTGCTATCTATGCCCAAACTGACTTAAGTGGTGCACAATCTCATTTAAGCATGCTATACATTCACCGTCCACATGTTAAAAATTTTATTAGTGGTAATGCATGGTGGGTGAATGAACCTGGATACCAAGTTTTATCCCAAACTTTAGTTCAGCCAGGGTATGGTCCTTATAAAGCAACAACATTCCCCTTTCCACCCAATTATGGACCTATTTATACGTATGCAGGACCCTCACAAGAACTCATGACTTATGACCGTGTCGAACAACAGGTGAAAATCTATGCTGGAAATGATCTTTATTTTGGCATTTCCAATAGAGAAAACGCATATAACATATCAGAAGGGGCAACCCTTGTGGAAAATGATTTAACAAAGGTACCTAAGTCACTGGGAACTTATGATCTGATTTCTAATCCGACGACAGGTGAGAAGATTGATGCCATTTCCGATTATTATGGTTCAATTAGAGTTAAAGCCTCAAACTATCATGAAGATGACCCAAACACATATCAAGACTACAATATCCGAATAGTTCGAACAGAAGATGCTGGACTGAGCAATCTATTAAGTCTTCATGTGAATGGACAACATGCATTACCATCATTTTCTAACTTTAGAGATGTGACAGCAAACACACCCATAAGTTATAGACTTTACCAACAAGAAGGCATACTCAATGTGACATATCAAACTTTAAACTTGCCACATCAATATGATTTAAAACCACAAGTTAAAGTTTATTACGATGAACCTGGTCATGAAGATGAACTTTTAGACCCTAATTTTTATCAACTAGAAAACGGTATTGTGAGCAACACGAACATTAACTATCATTTTTCAGGTGTTCTTGGCAGTGGTACAGTGAATCTTTTGTTTAAAGTAGATGACCTACTCCCTTCAGGTGCTTATCGCATTGAAATTTTGATGATTACAGGTGAGGTTGCAATTATTAGGTTTGAGAAAATGAAAAGTCCTGAAGCACAAATTAAATCTTATACCTTTGATGGGAAAACGTTTATACCCAATACACAATCAGAAGTTCATATGATTGATTATGGTATATATTATGATCCAGATGACTTAAGAACATCTCATGTGAATTTTTCCAATTTATCATTACTAGAAAATATTTCATTCGATGAAATGGATCAAAATCTTCCAAGTTATCTATCAGGTTTAGAAATTTCAAATTTCGCAACCCTTAAAGATATCGAACTGATGATTGAAACCTACGCAGTAAATCGATATCAATATAAAATTTTATATCGTATTGAAGCCGAAAATGGAACTGAGTCCATATTCACACATATCTTAAGAGAACATCCATATGTTGTCATTCCAGAATCCATTTATATGAACGGTAGTTTAATTGAATATACCAGTGAACCAACTATCATCGCTTATACAGAAGCACCAACCGTTCGCATTGAGTTTGATTTAAAGCATGTTTTTGTAAAAAATCAACAGACCATATCTATGACATCGCTGATGATACCTGCTGGTCATGATCAGGCTATACTTCATCAAGATTATTTTATTAATCTCTTAGCAGGGGTTGGTTTTGAAGTTGATTTCAATCGCTTTATTCCACTTGGGGTGTACCAGTTTAATGCAAGATATGAACAAGAAGTTTTCATCTGGGGAGAACAACTCAGTTGGACATTTGATTTTGAACCTGTCATCTTTGAAAAGGTTCAAAATAATAACAGTTTAATCTCAGACATTCAGTTTATTTCAGATACCATCTATTCTGGGTTTAATACCATTGTTCATTATCAAGCACTTACTGAAAACACGTATACATTCTTATATGAAAACCCAGAACTTAGAAGTATTACTGTCCTCCCCACAAAAGGTATTTATTATGGTAATTATGCAGAAGAGCCAGCTTTTTGGATCGTAGGCCAAGTTCAAAAAACTAATCTAACCTTTTATCAACCCACCTTCACACTCCCTCATGGTGGAACGATTCGTCGGGTCATTGATTATCTCAATATCGGTCCTGAATATCAATCGGATGTTTTAAATGCAGATTTTTCTCCCATCGGTGATACATTCAACTTTATCTTATATCGCGTCTATGCACATGACTATGATCCTGATATCAATCCATTGAACTACACGAATTACTATATTGCTGTTCAAGATATTTCAAATAATATCAGATTTAACCTAACTATCTCTAATCAGTCCTCACAATCTATAGATGCACTCTTTGTCAAGGTACGCGTGTGTGATTTGATATTTGGATGTAGCAGTTTGCCAGTCTTAGAGATGGGAGTTCATGCTACCTATGATGTATTAACGGATACCTTTAAGAACCATGCTTTCCAAACGACGATGAGTGGGATGTATCAAGTGCTACCTAGTATAGGGAAAGATTTGTCTTATTATGTCATTGTTCAAAGTCAAGTCATATCTGGAAATTCTTTTGTGTTAGAAAATGCACTGCTCCCTAAAAAATATTTCATTACGGTCGTGATTGTTGATCGAAATGAGACGAGACCTTGGGGAGAATGGGTGACAACAGAAATCCCTGTTTTACCAGAATAAAACGTAAAAAAATCAAAAAAAATCAAAAAAAATCAAAAATTTCAACAAATTTCAATCAAAATAAAAAAAATGTTAAAAAGAGGAAATTGGCTAAAGTATTAATACTTTATAAAAAAACGAAGAAAAATTTAAATTAAAATGTGTGAAAAAATGAGTTGAAACTATTGACACCACAATTGACATGAACTATAATCAAAGTGTATCTCGAAAAGGATACCATAATGTAAAAAGGCAAAACTAGGGAAACCTAGTGACGCAAAGCTAAAGGGCCTAATTGTAAAGGTAGCCAGTTGTCATTAACGTGACACTGGCTTTTTTGTTTCCATAAAAAGCATTAAAAAAACTGTGGATAAAGGAGTGAGTAGCGATGAGATTATCTAAAATTCTAGGCGTTAGAAAAATCAAAATTAGAAATCGAATCTTCACACTCGGTATCATCATCACAGGCATGCTTTCGATTGCATTTGGTATCATTACCTTTTATGGACAAAGTGCAGGAAACTTCGTCATGTCAGTCGATACAGCAGCAAGACTTAGAGGCATCACGCTCTCAACAGATGAAAACTTTCTAACCAGTTCAACAAGATTAATGAGTGAACCGATTCAAGATGCTAGAGATGTCACATACAGTTGGTTAAAACTCGATGAAATCCAAAACACCAATGGCAACTATGTCGATATCGACCATGATTATGTTGCATTTACCTTCTATGTTAAAAATGAAGGATCTGAAACAGTTGATTTAAGTTACTACATTCGTATCACAGAGATTTATAAGAACTTAGATGAAGCGATTAGAATTCTTGTAATTGATAACGGTGTAGAAACCATGTATATGAAACCAGACACCTCTGATGATAACACTTACCCACCAGGGATGCCTGTTGGAGAACACTTCATCTCAAGTAATACAGTCACCAGAAGAATCATTCCAAACTTTAGACCCAATCAAGTGAGAAAGTTTACGGTTGTGATCTGGTTAGAAGGAAATGATCCGGATTGTAATGATGAAATCTTAGGTGGCATGATTAAAATGACGATGAACTTCACTGTTAACAACAACGGATTAAACTAGGTGATTGATATGAAAAGCATTAAGAAGCTTTATATATCGATTCTATCATTTATCGTCACCATCATCGTGTTTGGCACCGTATCCTATGCTTGGATCAGTGTTGCAACCACATATAACATTGATGGATTAAGTATTCAAGCATCCTCAGGGAATGAATTACAGATTTCAATTGATGGGATTCATTTTGCAAATAGACTTCCAGCTGTTGAAATCGAAGAATTATTTAGAGATATTAGACTCTATGATGTCACTTCAATGGATGGTGTAAACTTCTACACTGGTGGATTAAGACCAATAGCACCGGCACATCCTGGAGAACATTATCTATCATTTGACTTATGGCTAAGGACCATTAGACAAGAACACAGTGTTTATCTCATCAACGATGTAAGTAATCTTATGACTTTTGATGACAACATGGAAGGTACTTACTTTATTTCACAAGGTGTTGTTTGGACAAACCGAATTGGATTCTTTAATGGGCCAACCCTTGATGATTTTGTCCAACCAAATACTACAGCCAGATATTATGCAACTGAGGCAATTAGAATTAGTGTGGTAGAACTTATTGATGACATGAATAGCTTAGATATTAGAAATCCAGAAAGTTTGAAAAGATTTATCTATGATCCATCTGGCAATCCTTATAGAGGATTTGGTGTTGGAATTGGTGCATATAGTTACTTTACAAATCAAGCAGGATTATTCCTTACTATACCAGAAGATAGACCAAATACAAGCTACAGGTTGTCTCAAGTTGATCGATTTGATCCCTATCAGGCATTAGATAATGAATCACACGTTGCAACTTTGCAAGAAACTGATGAAGTAGATAGTTTAGGTAGAACCTATTACAGAGCAAAAATCAGAGTCAATATATGGATTGAAGGATGGGATGCAGATGCATTCGATGCCATTCACAAAGATATGGTCAAAATTCAACTTCAATTTAAAGCATTAAACCCAGCAGTATAAAACAAGGATTAACTTAACGAAAGTTAATAAAAATAAAAAAAAGAGAGAAATATTTAAGGAGACTAGAAAAATGAGTAAAATCGCAAGAAAGTTAGTATTATCCATTGTCACGGTTGTCCTCACAGTGTTCGCACTTGGAACGACAACATTTGCATGGTTTACATTGACCAATACAGCTCAAGTTCAACCATTCCAAGCACAAATTATTGCTGACACCGGGATTGAAATCGCTGTTGGTACATATGTAGATTCTCCACAAGAATTAGCATGGAGAACAACCTTAACTACAGCTGAAATGAATACATTCATTGAAACAAAATATGCTGGAGCATTTAGATTCAATCATCTAACATCAAGCAATGGTGTTACCTTTGACACAATTGGTACTTCAGGTATCATTCCTGCTACAGGTGGTTGGTTAGAAATCCCATTACATTTCCGTTCAAACTCAGCAGATCGTATTATTTGGACTGCAGTAACTTTATCAACACCTTCAGTAATTAGTTGGAGAGTTGATCAACAATTCACCCATGTTGATGGATTGGTTAAATCAGTTGGCAGTTTTATTGATGTTGATCCATCAAACAGCATGAGAATATCGATTACTGGCTTAGTTAATGAAATTTCAAATACTGTTGCTTATGAAAAACCAGGTCCAGGTGCTTACAATAATATCGTGCTCAATGGTTTAACAGCTACTGATTTATATAATGGTGGCGTAGGATACAACGGTGCACACAATTATTACTTTGAAAAATCTGGTGAACTTCCAGGTGGTTTAGATGAATCATCAATCATTTCATTAGTAACAACAATTCAATCCATCACATATACAGAAGGTGTTCCAGCAACATATATTCCAATCGTTGATTTAGGCGATGGTGTTGTACAAGATGCTGGTGCAGCATTCTTTGGGTCGGTTGTCATTAGAATTTGGTTTGAAGGCTGGGATCCAAATGCATTTAATGCAGCATTAAATGGTATGATTAACTCATCCTTCACATTTGTTGGTGTTGAAAAACCATAATAGTATTTAGTAAGTTTGAATTGTAACATAAATTCATAGTCTCTTTGGGAATGCAAGTGCACGTCTCAGTGCACTTGCACACCCACATGAATTATGAATCAGAGGTGACATCATGTTGGAAAGCAACAAAAAAGTAATCAAAAAGTCAATCAAGATCCTAGGAAACACATTTTTTTACTTTGTAATTGTTTTTCTTGTACTCTTCTCATTCGCAACCATGCAAATTAAAAGAGAAGATAACATTGCTAACGTCTTAGGTACTGGGTTTCTATCTGTTCAATCTAATTCAATGCAAGGATCAGCTAAAGATAATTTCAATAAAGGTGACATAATTTTTGTTCGTATGTTAAATGAACAATCAAGAACAAACCTTAAAGTTGGAGACATTATAACATTTTATGATTACAATATTAAGGCATTTAATACCCACAGAATCGTAGATATAGAAGAAATTAGTGGAGAAGTTTATATTCAAACTAAAGGTGATAATACCAGTGGTTTTGATAATCCCATTCTTCTTGAACAAGCGCTTGCGATTTATCAATCACAAGTATCTGGATTAGGCAATACACTTGACGATTTGCAAAAGCCAACTGGATTTGCGTTATTTGTCATACTGCCTGTAGCTATTTTGTTAATTTTTGAAGGCATCGTACTTTCACGTAACGTTTTAGCATTAAATCGTGCTAAAATAGAAGAGAAGTTTTCTTTAGAAAAAGAAAAAGCACAACTGGATCTCGAAGCCGAAAAAGAAAAAATGAGACAGCAAATCCTTGCAGAGCTCACTGCTAAGCAAGCGAACAACAAATAATCTAATCGCATATCTCAACATAAGGAGAACATATGGTAGAGTTTGCTCGTTACTATATCAACTTCATTAGAGAATTCTTTGCAAATATCGGTGAATTTTTCAAAAATCTATTTGAAGCATTTGCCGGTTTATTATTTACTGGAGTTGCAGGTTATGTGAACATGTTCATCAGCGCTAGTGCAAACTTTACATTACTCGACTGGGTCATGGCTTTTTTAGTTATTGTTGTTAATTTTGCCTTTATCACTTTTTTGATTTTAAAGCTTTATCAATGGATTAGACGCTACTTAAAATTTGCGCGTACTGAACTTGAGAAAGATGAGCTCCTCGAAGAAATCTCATTTTTAAACCAAAAAACAGTGGAACTGATTGAAGAAAAGAATAAGATCCTTGCACTTAAAGTTTCTAATTTAGGATTAACCCCTGAAGATGAGAAAAGACTTACAGGAAAAGAAGAAGACCAAGAGGAATATACAGGACCTTCTCGATTTGTTAAACTGATTCAAGTGGATAAGAATTATGAAAATACTGTAACCTCTGTCCATATGAAAGACGAAGACATGATTAATTTAAACGATCTTGTCAAACGTTTCATTAACTTCTCAGCATCTAGACTTGGCTTATTTTATGATAAAAAAATTATCTCTGCTTTCTTTGCTGGTATGGCAGCATCTAAAACCATGATTCTTGAAGGTATTTCTGGTACTGGTAAAACTTCTCTACCTTATGCGATGGGCAAATTTTTTAACAATGATTCAAAGATTATTGCAGTTCAACCATCTTGGAGAGATCGTGCTGAAATGATTGGATACTTAAATGAATTTACCAAACGCTTTAATGAAACAGACTTTCTTGAAGCGATTTATGAAACGACTTACCGTGATGATATTTGCATTATCGTACTCGATGAAATGAACTTAGCACGTGTTGAGTATTATTTCGCAGAATTATTATCCCTACTTGAAATGCCAGACCCTGATGCCTGGACCATTGATATTGTCCCAGATTCACAGCCAGGGGATCCTAAGCATTTTAAAAATGGGAAAATATTACTCCCACAAAATGTGTGGTTTATTGGAACAGCCAATAAAGATGACTCCACATTTACCATTACAGATAAGGTCTATGACCGTGCAACACCAATTGAAATTAATACCAAATCATCTTATATTGATGCACCTGACACGAGTGGCGTCGTATTTAGTTATGATTATTTAACAGATTTATTTAGACAAGCGCTTAAAGATCACGCCATGTCGATTAAAGCATTAGAAAATTTAGAAAAACTGGATAACTTTATCACAAAATCATTTAAGGTAACCTTTGGTAACCGTATTATGAAGCAAATTAGAGCATTCGTACCGGTTTATGTTGCGTGTGGCAACACTGAGTATGAAGGTTTAGATTACATGGTTGCCAGAAAGATTTTTAGAAAGTTTGAAAGCTTAAACTTGCCATTTTTGCAAGATGAAATTAATGAACTATCTGTCTTACTTGATCGTTTATTTGGTAAAGGTGTTTTCGTTGAATGTCAAGCATTCTTAAATAACATTAAGAAGCAGTTCTAATATGAGGTAGAAGCATGAAAAAAACAAGTGATTTAAGAAAATTCCATGAAGAGCTTAATCAAGCTTTTTATGAACTCGAGAAAGTTGAAGAATTTCCCAATCACTTTTATCAAGCACTACTCTCTGGAGAAAACGAAATTTATCAAAAAATCATCAGTGAAACCAAGACATTCCATGAGGAATGGATTGGAACGATTGAATCTTATTTCAATAGCTTAGATAAAATAACAAAAGATCCAAAATCCGGACTTAAGTACTTACAAGAAGTAGAAGCCATTGAAAAAGCAAAAAAGACCAATAGTGATTCCATCCGTCATCTTGCTGCAAATACACATTTGATTAAAGAATTTAGAGAAGGCAATGTGATTCCCAAAAAGATTTTAACGACTCAAGCAGAAATTGATTATGCAATCTATGAAAATAGATTTATCAAGACGCTTGTTGATCGTCTTTTTGAATTTGTGAATCAACGATATAACATTGTAAAAAACAATGTCGATAACTTCCAAAATAAGTATTTTAACTTAAAATCGAAGTTTGAAATGAGAGAATCAGAAGTTAATTTAACCATTGATTTAAAAATTAAAGAAAACTTAGAAGATGATGCTAAAGGCAGATATAATCACGACTTACTCAATCGAATTCAAGTATTATTAAAGCAAGTCAACGGGATCCGGGTTTCTCCTTTTATGGAAGGTTTAAAGAACGCAAAACCTGTAATTCCACCTATTATGAAGACTTCAATTTTACTTAAAAACGTGGATTATAAAAACTGTTATAACCTTTGGTTATACCTCGATAAGTTTACAACTCTAAATTTCGATGTTGATGTCCAAGAAAAGAACTTAACTTTTGATAAATATTACATGAGAAATATTTATCAAACTGCACTCACCGCATTTACAACCGTCTATGGAAATCAAAAAGCATTAGAAGATCATTACCAGTACCTTGATACTCAAGAATATAAGAGAAAGAGTCCTAAATTTGTTAAAAAGAGTTTAGAAGAACTTCTCACTTCACCAGACCCATATGTGCTTCAAGATACAGCCATTAATGAATATTTCCTTGAGCAAAATAAAAAACTGCTTCAAGAAAATTTAAACAAGCACATGGGTGAATCTTCAAGTTATGATGTTGCATTAAGAAAGGCACTTAGAGATACGATTGGAATTTCGAATGCATTATTCTCACAGTATTTTAATCTTGAAGAAGATGAAAATGAAGATATGTTTTTTGCAAGAATGGTGAAAGAAGACTTGGATCAAGAGCTTCTTAAAGCTAAAGAAAAAGCAAGGGTTGCAAGAATTATTCGTGAAACTAAAGAAGTTGATTATAATAACACCATTCGTCTTGAGAAGAGAATGCTTAGAGAAATAGAGCGTATCAATAAAGAAATTTCTAAAGGGCTTAAGAGAAGATCTCTTGAAGAAGGTAAGAAAAAAGCCATTGAAGAACGTATCAAACTTGAAAGACAAAATCTGGATAAAAACCAGGAAGCATTATCTGAGTATTTAGAATTTGTCAGTGAGCAAAAGAGAATTTTAGCTGAAGAAGCTAAAAATACTCAAGAAAAACTCAAAAAAGAAGAATTAAGAATCAAACAAGAAGAAAAACGGATTATTGAACTTGAGAAGAAGAAAGCCATTGATAAGTATAACTTAGAAATGAAGAGACTTAAATCTAAGCAAAAGCAAGATAAAGAGCGCATTGCAATCGATACTCGAAAGAAAATGCGTGCTGAAAAGAAAAAGCTTGAACTTGCAACATTAGAACTTCAAAAGAAATCAAAAGAACGTATTAAAAAAGCAAAAACTAGGATTAATGAAAAAGTAGTTGAAAAGGCATAATTTAGAAAGGAAGTGGAATCATGGCGAAAACTCAATCTGTTCAAACATTGAATCGACTGGTCATGGTTTCAGTGACTTACTTTGTTTTAGCCTTTTTTGTACTTTCAGCAGTCATTTATGCATGGTTTACGATAACCAATACAAACAGTGCGAGTTTGGTAGCAGGTATTTCAGGCGTTGAAGCAGAGTATCAATTCTATATATATGAAGATAGCACTAAGTCAGGTAGTAATCATATGACATTGATGAATAATGTATGTACAACATCTATAACGGATCAATGTTATCATTTAGTTAGTAATCCAACGATTCCGACATTAATAAATGGATATGTTGCACCAGGTGAAAGATTTTCATTTGCGATAAGAATTGTAAGCGTTGGGTCCTCAAGTGGGAGACTTAAACTAGACTTAGGTGGTTTGATTTCAACCGGATTTGATTTACCAGTAAATAAGATTCAAAGTGCATTTGGTTATGAAGTAACAAAAATTTCATATATCGAGATGGGTGTTGAATCGGAGGATATGAAAGATTTGATTGATGCAACCTATTATAATCAACATTTTACTCACTCAAATAATGGCCCATATCAATTAATTGAGGATGTCCCAATGGGATCTGAAAATGGAATAAATTCAATTGTCATCATATTCTTTGATATTTTCTTTGATCCAACAGTTTTTGGCTTTGATTCTGAAGGCAATCCCTATGAGAATTCTAACATTTTTATGAATCAGATATTCACTGTACAACACATATTTATGACAGTTTATCCATAAGAGGTAATCCCATTGAAAAAAATACTTGCGTATACTCTAACTGCAATTGCACTTATCATCTTTGCATCTGCCATCAGCATCATGTTTATTGGATCAAGAGCTATCAAAAACAATGAACCTCTCTATTTGTTTGGTTACTCATTTTCAATTATTCCAACAGATTCCATGGTGGGTAATGAAACAGACTCACTCGATGTCAATGATATCGCAATTATTAAAAAAGGAAACTTTAGTGAAATTGAGATTGGTGATGTCATCGTTTTTCAAGGCATTGTTTTAGGGAGACCTAGTCTGATTATCCATAGAGTCATTGATATTGACGATCAAGGACGCCTACTCACCAAAGGTGATAATAACAACACCATTGATCAAGAAGTTGCTGATCCACAGCGAAGACAAGAACCAATCACTGAAGAAAACTATCAAGGTGTCATGGTCTCTAAAATCACCTTCTTAAAACCGCTGGCGAATATTGCTGCTACACAAAAAAACTTAATTTTTGGCATCTTAAGCATTCTCTTAGTTGGGATGATTGCATGGGAAGCTACCCATATCATCAAGACACTTAAAATAGAAAAAGAGAAGGAACTTCAAGCACAGCATCAAGAAAAAATTGAAGAAATTAAAGCCTTAGATAAAGAAAAACTTTATCAAGAGATTTTAGAAGAAGAAAAGGCGAAAATTGAGTCAAAACAGAGTCCAAAAGATTGACATTTTTTGACAAAAGGCATATAATTATATCAGGAAATATATATAATATATTATATATACTAAAATTTGGCAAAACTAGGGTAACCTAGTGACGCAAAGCTATAGGGCCTTTCATAGGTAGCCAGTTGCTCTCATTTGAGATCGACTGGCTTTTTTGCTTAAAAACCGATGAAAGGAGGCAAGTCGATGAAGCGTTATACATTATCCATCATCACCATTTTAATCCTCATCGTTTCAATCACATCCATCACTTATGCATGGTTCACTTATGTTGAAAGAAAATCACTTGCCATCTTTGAAGCTGGTGAAATTCAAATCACAACCTATATGAATGATACGATGACCATCAATAATTTCAACTTAGTTGACTTAGCCTATTTAGACTTTGATAAAGATGTTGAACTTAATCAATCCATGACCTTTGATTATATGGTTTCATCTCTATCCATTAGTATTAGAAATAATCCAAGATCGCCTCTCACTAAGAATATGATTAGAATTTTAGCTGAGGGTAATCCAGAAGGATTAATCTATTTCATCGTTTTAGATGGTGTGAATATTGATTCTTCAAGTGTCGATAAAGCTTATCATCAAATGATCCTTTCTATTATCAATGGACATCAATCTAAAACAGAAGCGCTTGAAATGATCGAAACATATAATCAAACCATTTTAGATGCCATCTATCAAACGATCATCAAAGAAAATGATGTCTTAAGCTTTAGAATCATTTTCTGGGGAGATTATGATCTTGCAAGTAACCAATCAGGATATCTCGACCAATCATACAGTCTTACCCTCATCATTGATACGATTAGTGCTAAGGGTGAGGTGACCATTGAATGATTCACTTAAGACAAAAATTTTCTTTATCATTGATTGTCTTTATCTTGATTTTCATCGCATCACTGATCTCAGTTTATGCCTACTTTATTCGAAGTAATGAACGTGGCATTGTGATTGTCACTAGTGATTATGAGATTGAAATTATTGCAGCTTTTGATGGTGACATTGTATCCTTTACGAGTCCTTTCTATGATATTGAAAAACAAGTCATTATCGTGAATGCTTATGATCCAAATAGTGAAAATTATATTGGAAAACTCACCATTGATATCTACATCACACCGTATAACACATCAAGAGGTAGATTAAAGCTCATGGACGAATGGGAACTCACCAGAACGTATCTCGAACAAGATCCCCAGTATCCAATTGCACCAGTGAAAGAAGCACTCTATCATGTCAATATGGGTTCAGGGTATTACCCATTCTCACTCCTCAAAACAGATCCGACTTGGAACCCTATCTATGATTTGAACGGATATGCATACTTCGATATGCTGCTTGAAAAAAACAAAACAACCGTCATTAGACTCATTGATGGTGGCGATCGCTATATCACGAGAACCAATGATGTCTTTACCGAATCTGCCTTCGTTTATATCGACCTTCGCATCGAAGTTGTCCAAGCTAATAGATTTTCAGAAGTATGGGGCATTGACCCAAACTTCTTCAATACATAAGAAAAAAGAAAAGAGGTGACAAACATGGATCGTAACATACTTAAAAAGCTCGTGCTTGTTCTTTTCATTTTAGTCATCTCTTTTTTTGCTTTAGATGGTATTGATTTTAAAGGTAGTTTAAAAGCAACCTCTTATCAAGATACAAGCTCTTGGAAGGCCCATGATTTAGGATTCACACCACAAGTTGATGTGAACTATGAAAGTAATTATTTACCTTTCTCAGATATCACAGTTTGGAATGCATCTATGGATTTAACAAAGACTTATGTTATTGAATCTGCTTATGATTTATATATGCTCTCTGAACTTTCTAGAGGTCTCAATCGTTCTACCTATTTGTCCTTAAATTATGTGCTTGGTAGAAGCATTGACTACTATGAAATCGTGCAACAAAACATTGCTTCACGTTTCATACCGATTGGCTTTATTGAGCCTTTCAGCGGCACATTTGATGGACAAGGATATGAGATTACAAACCTCTTTTTCCAAACAATATTAAGTGAAGATGAGTATAATGAATCATATCCTGGTTTGCGTTTCTTTTCGATGTTTTCAAGAGTGTCTTCCACAGGTGTCGTTAAGAATTTAGGTCTTATTAATCCAATCATCATTCAACCGATTGAATGGGGCATTATGGAACATGTTTCCTATCTTGCTGGTGAAAACTTTGGTACCATTGAAAATGTTTATATGATAGACACAAGACAAGGCACTTCAGGACTTAATGTCGAGGGGTCTTTTAGACTTTCTGGATTAGTTTCAATTAACCGTGGTACATTTAGAAATAGTTTCATTTCAGCACCACACGTGAAATCAGTTGCAGTTGTTGATAATGAATCTGTAAGCCCTGTGACATATTTGAATCAAGGGACACTTCAAAATGTTTATTATGATGCATCACTTTACAGTGATTTAGATGCACTCCTCACATATGGCACACCGCTTGTAACTTCAGGCTTCCAAAATCCTGCCATATTTAGTACTACAGATTTTTACTTCAATAACCATTATCATCTTCTTGCAGGTGGTGGTTCAACAACTCAGTTAAGCTTAAATAACACCTACCCAATCCTTCAAGGCTTAAAAGTTAATCAAGGAAAACTTGAAATTGAAAATGCAGTAGACTTTGTTTATTTCAATGAACTACTGAAAGTTTCTGGTGCATTTAGATCAGCACACTACCAAATTGTCAATGATATTGATATGAATCAAGTCGCTAGAACTGCATACAAAGCAGCTCCAGTCGGGTTTGATGGCATCTTATCCAGTGCTCCAATTAATGGGACTAAACTTTATAACAGACATATTTCACAAGGTGGAGATATTTTATACCATACGATATTAAACCTTAAAATTACGACACCTACTCAGCTAGGTAACTATGCATCTTATGCACTCTTCTCAGCATTATTTGGACAAGTTAAAAATATCAATTTCGTCAACTTGGAAGTTATCACCGAAGGTATTGAACTTCATACAAGCCGTTCTAAAATTGTGGTTGCAGCAATCGCTGGTCAAATGAGTGCAGGTTTAATTGAAAACGTTCATGTTCATGGTGATATTTTAGTCACTGGAACAACCAATCCAATGACAAGACTTTATGTGGCTGGGCTGGTTGCAGAAGGTCGCGGTAAACTTCAAAATGTATCGACGAATGGCACCATTCATCAAGCAACACAAGTTTATGATGCAAGAGCGAGTTTATCTGCTACTGCAGGACTTGTTGCAAAATCTGATTTATTTGAAATCAATTATGCACATAATGCAATGGATGTTACAGGATTATCTTTTACAAGTTCTAATCTTTCAACACTATATTTAGGTGGAGTCGTTGGATTAGGTAACCTCTCAACGATGGAAAAAGTTGTGAATTCAGGATATCTTTATTCAGGGCAATCATTAGGATTTATTAAGACAATGTTTGCTGGTGGGATTATTGGTTATCAACAAAATCAATATGGTTTAGTCAAACAAGTCTTTAATGATGGCAATATTGACATTTATGCCAATGAACCCGTGAGTCTATCACTATCAGGATATGGATTTGTTGATGGCACATCAAAATCAATCGATGCATCTTATCAGTATCAAAGTATCACCAATGACGGACGCTTAAGAGTCTTACTTCCAACTAATAATTACACGCCAGCACAACTTGCAACATTTAATATTCAAATGTCAGGTGTTATGAGAACAACTCAAATAAACGCAACGTTCAAAGGCTTATTTAATGAACGTGATTTTGTGCTTGATTTAAGCTTAGTTAAAAGATTTGCTGGTGTTTTAGATATGTCTGAAACAACGGGTTCTGAAGTCACTCAAGCATATAATACAGGGCATCTTTCATTCATTTCTGCAAATACCATTATTCATCCATTAATGAAGTTCTCAGGTGTCGTGCTCGGAGAAAACATCGATTACAAACACTTAAGAAATGATGGCAATATAACCGTAGATATTAATCATCAAACCAGTTCAACAACTCACAATCTTCATGTGTATGGCGTCATTGAAACAGTCAATCAAAATCGTGTTGCTGAAGATTTATTTAATGGTGGAGATTTAACGATTACATCCAATCTTTTTAACCCAGTCACTTTAAATCTCTTTGTTTCAGGCATTCTTTATAGTAATCAAAACACCAATTATTATCAACAAAATAATATCAGTACAACCTCGATTGAAAATATTACTGGCATCCATGGTCCAATAGATAACCTCTTAAATGATGGTAATATTTTAATTGAAGGAGAGTTTAATGGATCATCTCGTGCATCAGGTATTGTTTTAGTCAACTCATCTTTAGTCACAACCGCCATCAACTTAGGCAATATTGAAAATAAAGCAGATATTTATTTATCAAGCGGTGAAAATGCCAGTGCAGGTATTGCATATCTTCTTCAAGGACAATTTGCTCAAGTGAAAGACTCTGCAAATCAGGGCAATATCACTTCTGTATCCACAACAACCTTAGGTTTCGCTCATGCTGCAGGGATTGCAGTTAGAAATGATTTAACTTCAAGTTTTGTTCCTGTGACATCAGGCTCGATGAGTAAATATGCCAAAGTCATATTCAGTATTAACTATGGTTCGATTTATGCCTTTAGTGGTACCGATGAGAGCCTTTATACCTATCAATCAGAAACTCGATCAAAAGCTGCTGGTATCTTTGGTATGGGACTCGCAAGTGTGATCAATACGATTAACTATGGTAATGTATATTCTAAGTATTTATCATCAGGTATCATTGGTTTTGTTTATATGAACCGTTTTGGTGCCATCCAAAAGAATCAGGTTTACTTTGCTAATAACATTAATTATGGATATATCAGAAACATATCAAGCTATGATGGTTCATTTAGTATTAACATGTATCAAGTACCCACGAGACAAATATTTAATGCTTATGGTTCATTCATTGGCAAATTTCATACAGGCAGTGAAACTTGGGAATTTGTTTCGATATCACCGACAGCCATTTATCCACTGGATAACATGAATTTTGGTTATCATGCAAATATGGATCCTTTAGTCGATGTCATTGGAAATAATCCGGTGACCACACTAGACCCTAGTCTTTTTGATTCATCTGCACCTGGTAACACAGCGATTATGGAAATTGTTGACAAGATGGCAACCGTTAAGACTCAAGACACATCGGTATCACCTTTTGCAGGTAAAACTTTTGGATCTCCACCACAAAACCCAAGATATTCTAAGAGTGTTCGATCTTATCAGTTTAATGAAACCTTAGATGGCATTTTCTCAAATGACTACATTTTTAGAAGACTTCCAATTAGAACCAGTGGTACAGATAAATATTTAAGAGGTTATTTTTCCTATGTTCCAAGAAATAAAACGAATCTGAATTTAGTTCAATCATTAGAAGCTTATCGTGGCAATCAGTATCCAGGACTATATGTACTATCATCTAGTGAAGGGATTAACAATGGTATATTTATTCCAAATCATCTTGAGCTCGCACCATTAAATCCTTATGATTTGATTCTTGGTGTGGATACTTCATGGATAGGATCTGTGACAATACCAGGTACGATTTCATATAAACTTGTTCGATTAATGAACCAGCTTGAGACAACCTTTGGAACAACCATTTATGATATGGAAATTATTCAAACTGATAGTTCGGGTAATCCGATAACAAATGGCTTAAAGCTCACACGTCCAGTCATCGATGATGAACGCGCTTTAATTACATTTTATCTGCCATCGAATGCAACGATTTTAACTGGTGTTCAATCTCAACAACTTCAAACCGTGAATTTCGTTGAAGTATCTCCTGGTGTTGCAGGTGCTAGAAAAGTTCCTGATTATTATGACACCGTTGCTCAACAATGGGTTTATAAGTGGGTTGGGACACATAAAAAAGTTGGCGATAATTATGTAGCTATTGGGCCATATGATTTAGCAGGTACCTATAACATTACAACCACATCGGGACCAGTGAGTTCAAGTTATAGTAGAACCAACCAAATTACACGTGCTGCGTATAATAGATTAACGGTTGATACTGCAGGTACGTTATCTTTAAACTTTGTTTTCCAACATGTTCATCATCAATACTATATTCAAGGAAACCAAGGATCTGGTAACTATCGTTATAATGGTTACGGCTATGAAGTAAATAGCTTTACAACACACGCTGCAGGATATGCGCCATATCGTTTAATTACATACAGCAACCCTAATAATGAAACAGTTCCATGGTATATCAATGGTACTTATCAATATGTAGGCCCAAGTAAAGAAGCTGTCACCTACGTTCAAACACCTGCTGGTGCACAAACAATTTATGATCAAGCAAATATTTTCTTTAGAGCCAATACTGAAACTGGTTCTTATCTGTCTGCACAAGGATCATCATTTAAATTTAACGGTAGTGGATTAACCTCAAATATCACCATCCCACGAGCACTTGGTATATATGATGTCATTTATGCATCACCTTCAGGTGCGATTATTGATAAACTTGATTATCATCACGGCACAGTTCGAGTCTTTTCTAGTGAATATAACGCATCAGATCCACTCACATATAAAGATTATCAAATTCGAATTGTAAGAACTGCTAATCAATTTTTATCGAGCTTAAATTCAGTCATCTTAAATGGTAGTAGTGCGATGCCAAGTTATTCTAATTTTAGAGATATTACCTTAAATCAAATGATTCATTTTGAACAAAGTGGCGATTTAGGTACGCTTCGTATCAATTATTCAATCATGAACGCATCTGATGGTTACGCACTGCTTCCGATGGTTAAACTTTATAATCATTTAAATACTGAGATTAATCCAACTCTGTATGAGTTAAGTAATGGTATTATTGAAAATAACAATAGTTTCAACAACTTAACTGGGGTTTGGGGGTTAGGTTCTGGAACCATTGAGTTTGCAGTCACAGATAAACTGCCGAGTGGCACTTATCGACTTGAACTCAAACTTGTAACAGGTGAAATCGCACAAGTGACTTTCCAAAAGGTGCAAAGTGCGAATGGCGCCATCATTATCTTAGAACATCAAGGTAGAACCGTTTCTCCAATAGGCACGACTTTTACGTCAATAATTCCATACGGCTTATTCTATCAAGCCTTAGATGCGCAAACCAAACCTGTGAATTTTACCAATCTTACATCGCTAGTTGGTGTTTATCAAGATGATATCGAACTTGGACTCTTTCCAAGCTATTTAGACGCATTTAATATTTCTCCGTTTGCAACCCTGCAATCGGTTGCACTGACCAATATTCAAATCTTTGATGGCTATAGACATCGTTATACACTGACCTATCAAATACAAGCTGAAAATGGTAGTTTATATACCTACACACACATTTTAGAAGAAGCAGCAATCAGCAGTGCTCCGGTTAAGGTTTATCAAGATGGTGGTGAAGTTGAACAACCTATAGATGAACTTGTTGTTCAATATTTCGAATCACCAACCATTCGTATCGAACTTGATGTAGACTATGTCTATTTACCAAATGGTAGTGTTTTACTCTATGAATTTGATTTTACAGAATTTAATGGTTACGGAATACCTGTACTAAATCAAGATTACTTCCTGAGCTATATCGATGAGGTCGGTTATCAAATAGATCTTGCTAAGCAAACGCCTATTGGAACCTATTATTTTAATGCGATTTATCAAAATGAAGTCACACTATGGGGTCACACCTTAAGTTGGATGTTTACCTTTGATGTCATTGAAGTTGAAAAAGTTCAAAATAGCCAAAGTTTGATTCAAAACGTCTTATTCGTATCTGATACCTTATTTTCAGGGTTTAATACGATTGTTGATGTCCAAGAACTGACCGAAATGAGTTATATGAGCTATCTTCAAAATCCCGAAACAAGACCAATGAGCGTATTGCCTACAACAGGTATTTTCTATGGCAACTACGCAGGATATCCAACCTATTGGATTATCGGACAAGTTCAGCGAACTAATCTCTCTATTTATGCTCCAACTTTTGTTTTACCAGATAACGCAATCATTCGCCGTGTTGTTGATCCCAATAACATTGGACCCGAATATCAGTCGACCAATTTATTTACTGATTTCTCGGTTGCTGATGGTGTTTTCAATTATGTCAGATACCGTGTTTATGCACAAGACTATAATGTGAATCCATCAAATTATACAGATTATTACATTGCTGTTCAAGACGTAACCAATAACATTAAGTTTAATTTGACAGTCATTAATAACACAGAAGAAATCTTTGACCGAGTTCATGTGAAAGTCAACGTTTGCCGGGTTGCTGAAGGGATGACATGTGGCTTATCTGATTATTTGTTACAAATGTCTGTATTCTCTTATTACCAAAGTTTAACTGCAAGCTATTCCAATAATCAATTCCAAACATCAACTTATGGCACTTATATCGTTCATGTGGACTTACCAAGAGGGTATACATACCATCTATCCGTACAAGAAGTGACCATTGATGGTAGTGCATTTTATCTCGAAGACTCCTTGCTACC
The DNA here is from genome assembly GCA_030603805.1 of Acholeplasmataceae bacterium. Classification (GTDB taxonomy): domain Bacteria; phylum Bacillota_I; class Bacilli_A; order Acholeplasmatales; family Acholeplasmataceae; genus Peloplasma. Next base: position 388,240 of record JAUVXD010000001.1, on the reverse strand, counting down.
AAGAAAATATTATGTCACCGTATACATTGAGTATGAAGGATATGTTCCAAGTTGGGGTCACGAAAGTGTTCAACCTTATCGACCCATGATTGAGATGCTTCAAGAAGGTTATACGTATCAGGCGGGCATGATGTTTAACTATAATGGAATTACTTGGCTTGTACAAGAAGGATATACGTATCTTTATGATATGATGACACCTCCAGGCACTTTAGGCTTATTAGGTGTTAGAAATATCAGTTCATTATGGAATCAGTATAGTACCTATACTCCAGGAGATATCATTCAATACTTAGGTGTTACATATGTGGCACAAAGTGTCAATCAAAATCTTGTTCCTGATTTAAATGTAGGTGAATTTGAAGCTTGGATGATTAAGCCATAAAAAAAGACTTGAACTTGCAAATGCAAGAAATCAAGTCTTTTTTCATTTATGCTGGCATTAAAACTAAGCCTAGGATGATGCATCCGATTCCAACCAAGACAAGCATGATGTTAAATCCTTTTTTGCCCATGAGTTTGATTAAGGCAACAGATTTCATGTTGTTGTACAAGAATGGAAATTTGAGCAAATATCCGACTAACAAAATGATGCCATAAATGATGAGAAACCAGCTTAAATAAATCATATTTTCCTCCTTTACAATGTAATGCGTCTCGTATATGTTTTGAAGAATAATAGCCCAATGAGGCTATTAACCACAAGTCCTAAAATAAAGTAAATCAAACTGTGACTAAATAAATAGTCGATTGGAAGTAATGTCATTGATATAATTCTCGCTGGCCAAAATCCTGGGATAATGCCTAGAAAAAGTTCTGTCCAATTGGTTAAAAACAAAGATGCAATTGGAATAAGCAAGATTAAACCACTCATTTTCATCATGACGAAGCCTTCAACTTTATTGGATGCAAATGAATTAATTAAGAGCGCAAAAATGGGGCCTTGCATAGGGGTTAAAATCAGAATAAAAATGAGGTCTAATAAACTGACTTCTGTAATAAATCCACTAACAAAAATGATGAGTAGCGTTGCGAGTAAACCTAAAACATAACTTATCAAGAGTTTAATTAAAATATAGTCTCGAACTCTAATGGGTGATATTCTAAGTGAGAGCAAGACCTTATCATCTTGATCATCTAAAAGCGTAAATCCAGTGATCGCACCAAACATAAAGCTATTGAGTAAAATAAACATCAGGGTGACAATATTGCCTGCAAGTGGTGTCGCAGTTTCCCTTAAGTAAGGAATCAAAAAGTACGCAACAACAGACATCATCACAGGATAAAGCATCAAAAAGGCATACATTTTATCTCTAAAGACACTTTTGAGTTCATGTTTAAAAACACGCATAAACATGGTTACACCCCACTTTGTTTCACTGCATAAGCTTTGAACTTAGGCAATATATAATACTTATATCCAAAGATAGCACCAAGTAATAAGACGAGAAAAGCAATGATTGATTTTAATGCTAAAGGTTCACCAAAGCCTACTTCGATTAACTTCACAGCTGCTTGAGTCGGTGCAATGAGTAAAACATGTTCCCATATTTCCCCTTTAAGGACAATATTGAAGAAGTTAAGCGCTGTTGGAATTAAGAATAAAAAGTTATAGATCATCACATTCACAAGCATCGAAGTAAAATCCTTAGAATGAAATGCAAATGCAAAGCCTAAAAGACTATGAAACACAATCGAGAGGATTAAGGCAATCGATACATAAATCCAAGCAACCTCAACACCTTTGACAAAATGAAAAATAATGATAATTGCCATACAAGAAATAAACGAATGGATGGTGTTTGCAATCGTTTTAGATAAAATCATTTCTTGATTGGTCACAGGTGTCACAAGCATGGTAGAAAATGTTGACTCTGTTTTTTCAAAAAACATAATCGATCCGATAAAAATGATGCTCATCATCGTTGCATCAATGATAATCACAAACGGTAAAAGCATAGCCAAGACATTGGAGTCATCAATAAAATAAAGGAGAAGAAACCAGATGATGGTCACTAAGAAGCTGATGGTTGTGACATGATATTTGGTCAATCTTTGAAGTTCTCCTTGAATCAAAACAATGAGTCTATTCATGATTGGTTAAACCTACACCTGTGACCATGATAAAAATGTCTTCGAGTGTTGTTTCTCCAGAATGGAGTGTTTCAATTTCTTTGGTGGAAAGTAAGTCTAAAAACTCTTGATTTTTTCCAATATCATTCATCGGAAACTCTTTGGCCACTGTCTTTCCAGCTTCTTTATATTCAAGTTTGAGTGTTCTTTTACCGTATTTAATTTTTAAGTTTCTTGGACTATCTAATTCTTTAATCTCACCATCGACGATAAATGCGACCCGATCACAGAGCTGATCAATGTCACTCATGATGTGAGATGTAATGAAAACAGTACCTCCGGCAGCACGGAATTCTTTAATCATATCTTTTAGAATCATCGCGTTCGTTGGATCAAGTCCATTCGTGGGTTCATCTAAGAAAAGCATTTCAGGACTATTGAGCAGGGCTCTGACGATATTTAATCTGATTTTCATCCCTTTAGAGTATTCTGAGACCATCTTATCTTTATCTTCCCAAAGACCGACACGCTTCATTAAAGTTTCAACATCTGCATTTTTTTGATAAAGCTTTAAGAAAAATTGGATGTTTTCCATGGCAGTCATTTTAGAAAAATGAATGGGCATTTCAAAACTCACTCCAATTTTTTCATAAAATGAGTCATCGAGTTCAGCAATGCTCTTGCCATCATAATAGATGGCACCTTGATAGGATTCTAATAGTTTGATTAGAATTTTTTGTGTTGTTGATTTTCCAGCACCACTTGGTCCTAAGAAACCAAAGATTTCACCTTTGGCAATATCAAAAGAAATGCCTTTAATCGTCTCTACTTTGTTCTTTGGATAGGTAAATCTTAAATCTTTAACTTGAAACATAAACTTCAATTCCTTTCCTCAGGATGTCTATGACCTGATTCACTTTGGACTCGATAAGATCAAAATCTACATCATCTTCTAAATAAGCATCAATCGAGATTTTGTTCATAAAGTCAAGCATGAGTGTTGCGAGTAATTCACTATCTATGGATGGATGAATCAATCCTTTTTCTTGATCCTTAAGGATAAAAGTCTTAAAAAGTAGAATAACCCCTTGAATACCATCTTTTACTTGATCGGATTGCATATAAGTATCTGATTTAATCATATGCTGTCCTGCTTTAACCAAAAGTGGTCGATCCTTTGCAAATTCAATCCCTTTTAAATAGATTTGCCTAAACCTTTCTAAGAAAGGTAGTGGACAACTTTCTAAGAGTAAATCTCCAAAATAAGATACTTTGAGTGTGCCAATATAACTATAGACGTAATCGCATAAATCTCTTTTGTCTTTAAAATACTGATAGAAAGATCCTCTTGGAATGGATGCGTCTCTAATGATATTAGCAAGATTAACATATTCATAGGCATGTAGTGACATTTCTTTAATGGCTGCATTCATGATACGTTCTTTTTTATCATCTGAAAGATTGAAATATGTTGGATAGGGCATGATTCACCTCAATATGACAACCCTGTCATATCTTCATTTTACGCCTTTTTTTTGCTTCTGTCAACAAAAAAAGGAAAGACTGTGGTTGAGTCTTTCCTTTGCAGGTGTGGTTATTATTATTTTATGTTTCTGAACTAGCTTTTTTTCTTGAAACTAAAACTTTGTATAAATCATCTTCAATTTTAAAGATTTCAACATTTTCGATGCCAGTTAAATTATTGACATAAGCAACCATTTGATCTTTATTGGTGAAAAGTTTGACCTCAAAAGTCAAATCGCTATGCGACGATCTTCTCATGCGTTCAAAGCCGAATGTGTTTTGATTCATGTGTCTAAACGCCTCCCTAAATTGATCTTTCTTAAATTCAAAGTCTTTCATATGATTTTTTTCTCTCTCTCACACGCACACCTACACCCTTATTTTAAGCCTTGAATTCATGCGTGTCAATAAACTTAATCGATTTTGCAAGCTCCCTTCATCAGTTCTCTACGAATTAAAAATAGACCCAAAAGTATTAAAAGAAGCGAAACAAGCTTATAAGGTAGACCAGCAAGTGGTAAGACGAAAACAGAAAAAGTAATCCCTATTGCAGCAAAAAAAGCAATCACACATGATGTGCATCCATAGGTTAGTATCCCAAATAAGACTGAAAAGAAACCAAGGTTTGAACTCAAACCCTCTTTACCTTTAAGTTCAACCATTGCGGTTGATAAATTCATGAGTAAGGCACTAAGCAATGACATCACAATATTTAAAACGATATTAATGATGACTAAATATAATCCATAAACTTGGATCATCTCAGAATAAGACATATTCAGTGAATCAACAACAAAGAATATGATTAAAAATAACAAAAGAAAAATGAAGCCTTGGATCATATATTTTTTATTTTTTTGCAGTGAAAATGCCAATTCAAACATAAGGACCTCTTTATTTAGATTATTGATTAATTTAAGTATATCACACGATAAAGAATTGAAGTTATTTCATGCTTTTTTATGTTTTAAATCCCCTTTGAGTATGAGATTTCTTGTCAACAGCGTCTTTTTAGATTGACATTCATTCAATAATATATATAATATATGTGTTATGGTTTATTATCATTGAACAATTAGTTTACAATTGGTAAACAAAAAATTAAACATGTGATGCATCGTTTAAAATGAGTAAACAAAGAGGTGACTTATGGCAGCTTTGATTGAATTAAAAGATATTACTAAAGAATTTAATGGACAAGTGGTATTAAGAGGTATTGATTTAACCATCGAACAAAATGAATTTGTTACACTTTTAGGACCCTCGGGGTGTGGAAAAACGACCACTTTAAGAATCATTGGTGGTTTTGTGGATCCGAGTCAAGGTGAGGTCCTTTTTGATGGGAAAAGCATCTTAAATATCCCAGCTCATAAAAGACCAACCAATACTGTTTTTCAGCGGTATGCCCTTTTTCCTCATTTAGATGTATTTGAGAATGTAGCTTTTGGTTTAAGAGTTAAAAACGACTCTTTATCCACCATATCTAAAATTAGAAATTTACAAGATCTTTATCAAGACAAAATGAAGGGTATGACGGATAAATATGAAATCCATCAACTTAAAAAAGAGCTCAAAATTGAAATCAAAAATTTAAGAGATCCCAATTTTGACAAGAAAAAAGAAATAAAAAAGCTAGAAGCAGAATTGAAATCAACTCAAGATGATATTCGAAAAGAACAGCTTAAAGACCAAATGGTTGAGATTAAAGAAAGTTTTGTTGATCGGAAGACTAAAGAAAAAGAGATTACAGAAAAAGTCAAAAAATACTTAAAGATGGTCAATCTTGAAGGCTATGAAAACAGACCTGTTCATAAACTTTCAGGAGGACAGCAACAAAGAGTCGCGATTGCAAGAGCCTTGATTAATGAACCTATGGTCTTGCTTTTGGATGAACCACTTGCAGCACTTGACTTGAAACTTCGTCAAGAAATGCAATATGAACTTAAAGAAATCCAAAGAAATTCAGGGATTACTTTTATATTTGTCACCCACGATCAAGAAGAAGCACTCACCATGTCTGATAAAATAGTTGTCATGAATCAAGGTGAAATCTTGCAAATTGGAACGCCTGAAGATATTTATAATGAACCAGCCAATACTTTTGTTGCTAAATTTATTGGAGAATCGAACATCATCGATGGCATCATGAAAGATGACTTTCTCGTCTCATTTGATGGGCGTGATTATGACTGTGTTGATAAAGGGTTTGCTCGAAATGAACCTGTTGATATCGTTATTCGTCCTGAGGATATTGATATTGTGCCTCAAGGTGAAGGCATGATTACGGGTGTAGTGGATAGTATCGCTTTTAAAGGCGTACATTACGAAATTGACGTGAAGACTAAAAAGCGCATCTTTACCATTCATACCACAGATCACCATCCTTTAGGAGAAACAGTCGATATCAAATTTGGACCCGAGGACATCCATGTGATGGAACGGTGGTAATATGCAAAAGTCACATGCATTCTTACCCAAAAAGATTAAAAGCAAAAAGAAAATCACTACGGAAGGCATTTTAGGAATTCCTTATTATGTTGTTTTAATTGGTTTAATTGTCATTCCGATTGTGATGATGGTTTTATATTCCGTGCAAAAGGAAAGACCTTCAGGCATCTTTACGATTGCTTTTACTTTAGAGCATTATATACGTTTTTTAAGTGAGCGTCAGTTTGTTGATTTAACGATTACATCGCTTTATCTTGCTGGTGTCGCGACACTTATTACACTCATGATTGGTTATCCTGTCGCCTACATCATTTCAAGAAGTAAACCAAGAATTCAGCTATTACTTATTTTGCTCATTAATGCACCCATGTGGATCAATATGCTATTAAGAACAAGAGCACTTCAACAAGTCATTGAAATGGTAGCGCCAGAAATGATTGGCACTGATCTTATCATTATTTTAGGAATGGTCTACATTTTCTTACCCTTTATGGTCTTACCGATTTATGCGGTTCTATCAAAGATAGACCCAGCCTATTTCGAATCAGCAGCAGACCTTGGAGCAAGTAAATTCCAAACGATCACTAAGGTCATCATTCCATTGTCTTTATCAGGTATCTTATCTGGGATTATGATGGTATTTTTACCAGCAGCAACCACACTGGTTATTCCTAAATATTTAGGAAATAACCGGTACTTAATTGGTAATCTAATCGAAAATGCGATGATTCAACAAGGACGATTTGGTTATGGTTCTGCGATTGCCATTGTTTTATCGTTAGTGATCATGGGTTTTGTTTACTTAATTAAGAAAGTCGATCGTTATCAGGGGGTAGCTATAGATGAAGACCTCTAATCCGATTGGCAAAGTATTTCTAACTTTAGTCTTTATTTTGACCTATGTCCCTATTCTTTCCTTAGTCATGTTTTCGTTTAATGAAGGGAGATCCTTAACGCGTTGGACTGGATTTAGTTTGCAGTGGTATGTTAAACTTTTTGAGAGTAGAGAAATTATGACAGCTGTGATGATCACATTTTTAGTTGCGATCATTTCAACCATCATATCGACGATTATTGGAACATTTGCTGCCATATCTTTAACCAAAACCAGAAAGTCGCTTCGTGAGATTTCACTATCTGCAAACAATATTCCAATTGTCAACCCAGAAATAGTCACTGCGATTGCATTCTTTGTCTTATTTGGAGCTTTTGCGATTGAACGTGGAATGACTACGATGATCTTAGCACACATTGCCTTTTCGACACCCTATGTCGTCATTACGGTTTATCCAAAGGTTAGAAACTTAGATCCCAACTTAGCCCATGCGGCCTATGATCTCGGCGCAACCCCAGCTCAAGCTTTATTTAAAGTGATTATTCCTCAAATTAAAATTGGGATTATTGCTGGTGCAGCGATTGCCTTTACCATGTCTTTTGATGATTTTGTGATATCCTATTTTGCAGTATCAGGCAGTGCGATTAAAAATATTTCGATTTACCTTTACACCTTAAAACGTGGTGTAGAGCCAACCATTAATGCTTTATCAACGCTCATCATCTTAGTCATTGGCACCAAGATTGCGTATGATTATATAAAAAGTGGAAAAAAGAAAGTGGAGGATTAAGTATGAAAAAAGTTATTTTAACGGTCTTTATGGTTTTATTGCTTGCATTAGTTGCAGCTTGTGGACCTAGACAAAGTTTAAAACTTTTCATCCCAAATGAATATATTGATGAAAGTTTAGTGCGTGCGTTTGAAAGAGAATATGGTGTGAGAGTATCTATTATCACCTTTGATTCAAACGAAGTTGCAGTTCCTCAAATTGAGGCAAATAGTTATGATTTAGTGATTCCTAGTGATTATGCCATTGAAGAATTGGTTAGTAAAAACCTACTTCAAGAAATTGATTACTCCAAAATCACAGATTTTAGTTTATCAGATTTAGATGAGACGCTTTCATCTGTATTAGATGCTTTAGAAGCCGATGGATTTGATTTACTCAAGTATGGTGTGCCTTATTTTTGGGGCAATGTTGGTATCTTATATGATACGACTAAAGTCTCTACAGCATATGTTGAAGCTGAAGGTTGGAATGCACTTGCAAATCAAACTTACGATGTGATGATTTATGATTCTTCTAGAGATTCATTTATGATTGCCCTCAAGGCACTTTATGGCAATACAGTATCAATTAATAGTCCAACAGATAGTGAACTTGCAGCAGCCGAACAATGGTTAAAGGATGCTAAAGGACCAAAGACTAGTTTCTTATCCGATGAAATCTTTGATGCTATGTTAAAGCCCGCACAATTTGCAATGGCGGTTTCCTATTCAGGTGATGCTGTTTATCTCATGAGTGAAAACTCTGATTTGAAGTATCATGTACCTTCACAAGGTACTAATGTTTGGGTGGATGCATTCGTGATTCCAGCAAACGCTGTTGAAGTTGATTTGGCTTATGAGTTTATCAATTATTTCTTATCTTATGATGTTGCACTAGATAATTCTTTAGAAATTGGTTATACATCACCAAGAGCTGATGTCATTGACTATATCCTTGAAGAAGAGGAATATGATGCTGAAGCTTATCGTGTCATCTTAACTGAAAATGATGAGTTCTTCAGATATGATACCAACCTAAAACGTAAAATAGAAGAAGCTTGGGTTAGAGTTCGAGCTTCCTAATGAAAATGTCTGCTTCGGCAGGCATTTTTTTATTTTCGATGATAAACCTACTTGTATTTCAAATCGGATTGATTTATAATATTTTTGGCAATGATAAACGATGTCCGAAATAATAGACACACAACAAGAAATGGATAAATTCATCTTTCATCATGAAATCAGGTACTCCAGTGAATAAGTCATTATCTCCAAAAGAACATAAAAGAAGAGATTATATATTAAATGGGAATTTATGGAAAGTTGTTCTTTCTTTAAGTGCGCCACTTGCAATTTATGGACTTTTTAATTATCTTTATGGATTTTTCGATTTAATCATGGTTTCGCATATCGGTGGCAATGAAGTTGCATCTGTTGTTTTTATTGATGAAATCAAAAGTGCCATTATGGCTTTTGGTGGTGGGATTGCTGCTGCAGGTACGGTTATAGTTGCAAGACACTATGGATCAAACCAAATCGAAGAAGCAAGAAAAAATGCAGGAGCATCCTTAAGTTTAGCACTGATTGTGAGCTCATCTGTTGTCTTGATTACCCTGCTGTTTGGTAAGCCACTCTTAAGACTTTTAAATGCACCGGAAGAAATCATTGATGCAGGCTATGGATATTTTAATGTCCAAATGGTCTCAACAGCACTTGTTGCAGTCAATAGTGTGTTTATCGGATTGGAAAAAGCGAAGGGTAATACAACACGAATTTTGGTATTAAACATTTGTGCGATGATCATTAAACTCGCCTTGTCTGCGCTTTTTGTCTATGGTCTAGATAAAGGTGCTTCCTATGTTGCATTATCAACTTTGATTTCACAAGCCTTATTAATGGGTGTCGCGCTTTATATTATGTTTCATCCAAGTAACTCATTTCAGGTGAAACTTAAGGAAATTAGACTTAATCCTAAACTTGTTCTGCCGATTCTTAGCTTAGCACTCCCTGTTTTTACAGGTAAATTTCTATTCAGTATGGGGAAAGTCCTAGTCAATAGTATGGCAGCTTTATATGGACCTTTAGCAGTCGCTGCTTTCGGGATTGCGATGAAGCTTGGTGGTGGACCAGGATCGATTTCTATTATCTTTGAAGAATCTGAAACGAGCATTGTCAGTCAAAACTTAGGCAATAAGAACCTCAGTAGAGCGATGAAAACTTATGTGGTCAGTCATTTATATGCACTTCTTATTGGAGGGCTTGCCTTAGTCATAGTGAATCATTATCTAGATTTATTCTTACCCCTTTTTACAAAGTCAACTGATCCAATATTTAGACAAATGATTATTGATATTTATTTCTGGGAAAAGTTTTCAACATTGACCTCGGCATCGATTGCAGTTATCACAGGACTTTTTATCGGATTTAAGTTTACTAAGATTTCACTTTTCATCAATATTGTTAGACTCTTTGTTTTTAGATTACCTGTGCTATGGTTATTGCAAAGCGTCGGTGTTGGCTATGTTGCACTCGGTTATGTGATGTTTATTAGCAACTTCCTAACCATGGTTGTAGCATTCATTATGTTACTGTTTTTCTATCATAAAATTAAAAATTATGGGTATATGGACATGCAATTAGAGACATAAATTCATAAAAAAAGTATAAACGGTGTATGAAAATAAAAAGCATTATCTTTTCATAAGTATACTTATGAAGCCTTGTCCTCGTCCCTATTGACAACGGTTTCATAAAGGAGTAAAATAAGAGTGGATATAAACGGTGTCCGTATATATGGACGGTTTAAACAACCACTCATCTATATGAGGAAACCTATACTATGCAACATATAAACAATCAATCTATTCCAAAACTATCAAGAGCACTTTATCAAACATTAGACCGACCTATTGGTATTTTACAATTTGGCGAAGGAAATTTCTTAAGAACCTTTGTCGATAACTTTATTCAAATTTTAAACAACAAAAAGTTAATTGAAATGAACATCGCTGTAGTTCAACCTATGCCTTTTGGCAGAATCGAGGCAATGGCAGAACAAGATGGACTTTATACTGTATTTCTCGAAGGTTTACAAGATGGAAAAGTCATCAGAGAACATCAAGTTATTGATGTTGTCAAAGACTTGATTAACCCTTATTCAAATTTAGAGCACTATCTGACTTATGCATCAAGTCGTGATCTCAAAATTATTTTTTCTAATACAACAGAAGCTGGGATTGTCTTAGAAAAAGAAATCTTATCAGAACTCAAGACACCCCATAGTTTTCCAGGGAAGTTGCTCTTGTTGCTGAAGAAGCGCTATGATGTTTTTCAAGGCGATCCAACAACAGGTTTAGACATTGTTCCATGTGAACTTATTGACCAAAATGGCACGATATTAAAAGAAGTTTTAAATGAACTTTCAAAGTTTAATGGTTATGATGCTATGTTTATAAAGTGGTTAAACATGCACAACCGTTTTTATAACACATTAGTTGACCGAATTGTTCCAGGTTATCCAAAAGAAGAAGCCAATCATTTAGAACTTGAGCTTGGATATCAAGATCACTCGATGGTTAAAGGTGAAATCTTCCATCTTTGGGTCATTGAAGGACCTGAGCAATTAAAAAGTTTGCTCCCATTTGAAAAATCAGGACTCCATGTCTATTATGTCCCGTCAATTAAACCCTATAAAGAGCGCAAGGTGAAGATTTTAAATGGTTCTCACACATTAATGGTACCGATTGCGACATTCTTAGGATTTGAAGCAGTGAGAGAATCGATTTTAGATGAAAGAATCAATAAGTTTGTCAGAGGCTTTATCGATTTGGAAGTTGTTCCAACCATTGATTTACCAAAAGATGAGATGAAGCAGTTTGCAGAATCTGTGCTAGAGCGTTATGCCAACCCCTTTGTTCATCATTTGTTATCCTCAATTGCCTTAAACTCTATGTCAAAATTTAAGTCTAGAATTTTACCAACAATTAAAGATTTGGTTCAACAAGGGATATTTCCTAGACATGCACTCTTTAGTTTAGCAGCTTGGATACTCTATTATCGTGGACTCGATGGCGAGGGACAAACCCTTAAGTTACAAGATGATGAAAAATTCTTAGTATTATTTAAAGACTTGTGGTCCAAAAATGACTTAAGAAATCTTGTTACTGTAGTGTTATGTGATCAACACTGGGAATCTGATGTTTTAAAACGTTATGAAATGATTGAAACTGTGATTTTCTGGCTAGATATCATGCTCAATGAAGGCATGTCAAAAGCTTTAGATCAATTTTTCCTAGGAGTTTAACCATGAGTAAATATTTAATGATTCACCCAGATGATAATGTCATGGTTTTGCTTGAAGATGGAAAAAAAGATGCCACTATCAATGGCATTAAACTACTAAGTGATATACCAAAGGCACACAAAGTCGCTGTTAAAGATATTTTAGAGCAAGAAGATGTGATCAAGTATGGCAATCCCATCGGTCATGCGACTGAATTAATTAAAAAAGGCGCACATGTACACACACACAATGTCGCAACCAATTTAGGTGATGTCTTAAGCTACACCTATGAACCTGAATTTAATAACGTTGTTGTTGATGAACCCATTAGAAACATCATGGTTTATGAAAGAGAAAATGGCGACATCGGTATTCGTAATGAACTATGGATAATCCCAACAGTTGGATGTATCAATGGTCAGGCTCATCAAATTGCGAAAACTTTTATGGCATCAAAAGAAGTTTCAGAGTCCTTTGATGGTATCTTCGTGTTTGGTCATCCCTTTGGGTGTTCACAAATGGGTGATGATCTCATCAACACAAAAGAAACCTTACAAAATATTGCATTACACCCCAATGCAGGTGGCGTTCTAATCCTAGGTCTTGGTTGTGAAAACAATCAAGTAGAAGCATTTAAGTCAAGTTATGCTTATAACCCCAATCGTACGAAATTTCTAACGATGCAAGATGTTAGTGATGAAATTCTATCTGCAACCGACTTACTTGAAGAACTTTATCAAAATATGTCAAAAGATCAAAGAAAAGAAGTGCCCATTTCAAGACTAAATATTGGGCTCAAATGTGGTGGTTCTGATGGTTTCTCTGGCATTACAGGAAATCCTCTCTTAGGTAAATTATCAGATTACATCACATTTCATGGAGGCACAACACTCTTAACCGAAGTTCCTGAAATGTTTGGTGCAGAAAAGATTTTGATGAAGCGTGCTCAAAACAAAGAAGTCTTTGAAAAAACAGTTGCACTGATCAATGATTTTAAAGCATACTATCGATCACATCATCAAGTCATCTACGATAATCCCTCACCAGGAAACAAACAAGGGGGTATTACGACACTTGAAGATAAATCGCTTGGCTGTACTCAAAAAGGTGGAACAAGCATCGTCACAGATGTATTAAAGCATACGGAAAGACTTAAAACGCGTGGACTAAACTTAATTAGTGCACCTGGCAATGATTTAATATCCGTCACAACACTTGGGATGGCAGGATGCCATATGGTCCTCTTCACCACAGGCAGAGGGACACCATTTGGAGGATTCATTCCAACACTTAAGGTTTCAACCAATACAGAGCTTTATCAAAAGAAGCAAAATTGGATAGATTATAATGCAGGTCAACTGGTTGATGGAAAGTCTATGGATGAAACATTAAAAGGACTGATTGACTTAATCGTTGATGTTGCATCAGGAAAAAAGATAAGTAATGAAAAAAATAACTTCAGAGAAATCGCAATTTTCAAGGATGGCGTTACTCTCTGATTTAAGGAGCGTTTATGAAACCATTTATTCATGACAACTTCATGCTTCATAACGATGTTGCAAAAAAACTTTATCATGATCACGCATCAAAGATGCCAATTATTGATTACCATTGTCATTTAGATCCTAAAGAAATTTATGAAGATAAGAAATTTAGAAATTTATTTGATGCATGGCTTTTAGGCGATCATTACAAATGGCGTTTAATGCGTGCCAATGGTGTGACTGAAGATTTCATCACCGGCAATAAGCCTGATTATGATAAATTCATGAAATGGGCTGAAGTTGTTCCACAACTGATTGGAAATCCCCTATATCATTGGACCCATTTTGAACTTAAACGATTCTTTGGAATCGATGAACTCTTAAGTCCAAAAACAGCAAAATCGATTTATGATCAAGTCGGTAAGCAATTAGAAACACTCACAGCAAGAAGCATGATCGAAAAAAGCAATGTTGAAATCATTTGCACAACTGATGATCCCATAGATTCTCTTGAATGGCATGAAAAGTTAAAGAAAGATCAAAGTTTTAAAACGAAAGTTTTACCTGCCTTTAGACCTGATAAAGCCATTAATATTGAGCTTTCATGGTTTAGAGATTGGATCTTTAAATTAGGTCAGGTGGTTGGATATACCATCGCATCGCTTGATTTACTTAAAAAAGCACTCATTGAGCGAATCGATTTCTTCCATAATCATGGATGTAGATTATCTGATCATGCGCTCGATGTTGTCTTATATGAAAAAACAACCCACGAAGAGGTTGCAGCAATTTATGGCAAAGCAATAGCTTATGTAGAATTAACACCTAAAGAAATACGCAAGTATAAAGGTTATCTTCTAACTTTCTTAGGTCAGGAATATAACAGAAGAGGTTGGGTCCAACAATATCATGTCGGTGCTTTAAGAAACTTATCCGAACGTAGTTTGAAAAACTTAGGCCCAGATACAGGTTTTGATGCGATTAACGATGGTTTAATTGCAAAACCGTTAAGTCAACTTCTAGATGCACTCGATCAGACAAACGAACTTCCAAAAACGATTTTATACACCTTAAATCCGAGAGACTTTGAAGTGGCAATCACCATGATGCAAGCTTTTCAAGGTGGCGGTATTCCAGGTAAGATTCAGTTTGGATCTGCGTGGTGGTTTCTAGATACCATTGACGGTATGAGAAAACAACTCAAAGCACTAGGCAATAACGGTTTACTTTCTAAGTTTGTAGGTATGCTTACCGATTCAAGATCGTTCTTATCATATCCAAGACATGAATATTTTAGAAGACTCTTGTGTAATTTTTTGGGTGAGCAAGTCGAACTCGGTTATTTTCCAGAAGATTTAGAACTTCTAGGACAAATTGTTCGAGATATTGCCTATCAAAACGCAAAACACTACTTTAACATGTAATTCATTTTGTGGTAGAGCAGCTTCATAGGGAAGCTTGAATCAAGTTTAGGAGCTGCTCTATCTCCTCCTCCGATAAAGAAGATGAGAACTTTGAATGAATATAAGGATACTCTTTAAACCTAAAACTAGGTTTATCCCAATCCTGATATCTTGCTTGATCAAATAAGCCTTCAAAGTGACACTCATAAAAGAGTGTTGCTCCATGGGTTCGCCAAGGTCTTGCAAGAAAGACTGGGTCATGTGTTAACGAGATGATCTTAGAGTGATAGAAAATGAATCCATAAGGAAAAGATTCATAGGTTGATGGTGCAGCAATATATCCCTTTGCTTTAGCAAGGATGATGCATTCATGAAAAAGTGCAGTTCCACTCCCAAAGATGAAATCGACGTCACCTTCAATATGACAGTGATTAAAGATTGAAAATGTTGGATGAGTCACACGTTCATCTAAGGGTAGAAAGTGATCATAACGTTCACATAAATCTAGAGGCAATGGTCCTAGAAATAGTGTATCTTGATGACCAATTAACTTGCAGTTTTCAAGCTTAATTTTTAACCCATAAAGTGTAAGCGCTATACCTTGGCCAATAGTGAAGCCTGAACCAGCAGCGTTTTCTATCGTTAGGTCATAAAGATAAGATTCCTTAGATAGAATCATGACAGTCGATGTTCTAAAGGTATTGTATAAAAGACCATCCTCATGCATTTGATACGCATAATCACCATAGGAAATTTTGGTTTCGCCGGTTTTTGAACCATGAATATGAATGATATCATGTTTAATTTTGAGTTTTTGATGATAGATACCTTCACTTAAATAAAGATGAAGTTCAGTATCTAAAGGATAGGTATCTAAGATCGATTGAATGGAATCACTTGGATTTAAATGGAGGATCATGATTGGTTTTCTCCTTTGAAAGTCTATCTTTATTATATAGAGGAGTTGTTCGTTTGACAATCAAGAAATTTATGACGATGGATTTAATGGTCTTAAGTATCATAGCAATCATCGTGGACATAATTGGATATTTTGCAAGCAGGTCCGAACTGGTGTTCTTCTATATCAGTTTATCGATACCCATCATGCTGATTGCATATATCAGATGGGGATCTAAAGCCCTGGTGATTAATGGTGTGGTCGTCATCTTGCATCTCATCTTGTATGGGACATCAGATATTTTAGCGACTATGCTTTATTCATTATCCTTGATATCTGTTGGACTTGCACTCCTATGGTTTAAATTTGTGCCAAGAAATCAGATTAAACATGAAGTATTACTCATAACACTTTATTTTTTATCCGCATATACCCTATTATTTCTCATCCAAGCACTTGCTCAATATAGCATTGGATTTGAAGTTCAATGGGTGACCTTATTATTTAGACATATGGTCAATGTTATTTTAGGATGGGTCATCTTAATGATTGCATCCAGACAAGAAGATTTCATGGTTGACATGAATCACTATTTACTTAAGCAAATCGAAGATAGAAAAGATGAGGGATTAGAGAAATGACGAACAAATACAATCGTGATTTAGAGAAAATGTCTTTAGACGAAATCAAACACGAGCTCTTTCTTGAGGAAATCGAGAAGAAGAAGTGGCATCGCTATTGGCATGCGATCAAAAAGGATTGGCCGCTTTATGCGATGCTGATTCCTGTACTCCTATTCTTTTTCATCTTTAGATATATGCCTATTTACGGCATCCTTTCAGCATTTAAGGATCAAAGAGTTTTAACCGTAACGGTAGGACAATCACCCTATTCTGGATTTTATGCATTTAGATCGTTAATGGTAGGTTCTTATGCGCCACAGTTCTGGCAAGCATTTAGAAATACGTTTGCGATATCGATGTATGGTTTGATTTTTGGATTTCCAGTACCGATTATTCTTGCACTCTTCTTTAGTGAAATTAAGAGTGATGTTTATCGAAGTATTGTCCAAATCTTATCTTACTTACCTAAGTTTATTTCAACCGTTGTTATTACATCGATTATTACGTTAATGCTTTTTGGTGGCACACCGCACCAAGCACCTGGTGTTCTTGCAGATTTATTGACTAAAGTTGGATTAATTCCAGCAGGTACTAGAATGCTATTAGATCCTCAATACTTTAGATCGATTTATATCATCTCAGGCATATGGGAAGGTGCTGGTTATGGTTCTATTGTCTTCTTCGCAGCGGTTATGGCCATTAGCCCGACCAACTACGAAGCAGCAAGAATTGATGGGGCATCGAAATTATCACAAATCAGATATGTCACACTACCTGGTATGGCACCAACCTTAACGATTATGCTTATTTTAAGAATTGGAGAAATCTTAACCGTAGGTTATGAAAAAGTATTACTCCTCTACTATGTGGATACCTACTCGACAGCAGACGTCATTTCAACTTTTGTTGCAAGGGTCGGTGGCCTGATGAATCCATCAGGCAGTATCTTAAATGTTGCAGCATCCGCAGACTTATTCAATTCGATTATCGCGATGTTTCTAGTTCTAGGTGCGAATTTCATCTCAAGACGTGTCTCTGACACATCATTGTTCTAAGGAGTCAAGACTATGAAGAGACTAGATCGTTCAGAATTAATCTTTAAAATTATCGCGTATTCCTTTGTCACATTATTTGCACTTGCAGCCTTATATCCCTTCATTTATACCCTTTCAGCAGCCTTATCCAGTAAAGCTGCATTTGAAAGAGGTGCTGTAGTTTTTCTTCCAGTGGATTTTCAACTCGATGCGATGATTGCAGTCATTTCTGAAAAAGGATTTTGGAATGCGTATACAAACACCTTATTCTATACATTCTTTGGTACCGTATTTTCTATGGCTTTATCGATAGCTGCAGCTTACGCACTTTCTAAAGATCGTTTAGTGTTCAGAAGACAGATCAACTTTATTATTGTGTTTACGATGTGGTTTTCTGCAGGACTCATCCCAACCTTCTTAAATTACCGGATGTTTGGTGTTGATTTTAGATGGGGTATTGTTTGGGGCTTTGGGGTTCAAGCATTCAATGTGATTTTGCTTCGAAACTATTTTAGTGGCGTTTCTAAAGAAATTGAAGAAGCTGCCATCGTCGATGGCGCTAACGAATTTCAAGTTTTAACCAATGTCTATTTACCCATGAGTAAATCAGCCATTGCAACCGTGACACTGTTTTATGCATTATCGAGATGGAATGGCTATTTCTGGAACTTAATTTTGGTTAATAACAATATAGAACATCCACTACAAGTATTCTTAAGACGTTATTTAACCGATTTCTTAAGTGATGAAAATGCATCAATTACGGATTTACCTTATTCACCATATTCTTATATGTACGCTATGATTGTTATGTCTATTATCCCAATCATCATTGTCTATCCTTACCTGCAGAAATACTTTGCTCGAGGTGTCAATGTCGGTGGGGTTAAAGAATAAGAATTAAGAAAGAGAAAAATAGGAGGAAAGAAACGTATGAAAAAGTTTTTCGCAGTGATAATGCTACTTTTATCACTCACGCTCTTGGTTGGATGTATTGATACAGAAGAACCAACAGTTCCAGTTGAAAAAACACTGGTTGCTATTGAAGTTGTATCGACACCAACGAAGTCGACCTATGAACTTGGAAGTTCAAGCTTAGATTTAGCTGGTCTTTCAGTTCAAGCCATCTACAGTGATGCATCAACGCTGATTTTAACAAGCAGCCAATACACTGTCAGTGGATTTAATGGTAACACGCCTGGTTTACAAACCATCACGGTTACATTTGGTGGAAAGTCAACAACATTCCAAATTGTTGTAAACAATCCTGATGTTCCAGCGACGCTATTAACATTATCTGTAGCACGTCTACCATATCAAACCATTTATGGTCAAAATGGTGTCTTTGCTAAAGATGGTCTTCAAGTCAATGGACTTTATAGTGATGGTGAAGTAAGAGTCCTAGAAGATAATGAATATACACTTTCTGGATTTAGCTCAGCTGTTGCTGGAAGAAAAACAATTACCGTCAGCTTTGGTGGCAAGAATACAACATTTGATGTAACAGTCAGCAATTTCTTGACTGAATCAACAGCAAATGTCACTGTCAACACAGCGATCAACTATGAAGGTAGAGGGATTACTTACCAAGAAGCAAACCCATACATCTCATTAAATGGGAAAACGTATACTTCAGGCATGATCATGCCCGTATGGGAAACCATTGGACAAAGATTAAATATCACATTTGTTGATGTGAAGCAAACATCTTCAACCAATGCTCAGTTCCAACAATATGCAACCACTGGTTTTGCTGGTGCAGATGTTATTAATGGAACTTCAACTCAACTTTCACAATATGGTATTCAAGGTAACTTTATTGACTTATCTAAGTACTTAGGCTACATGCCAAACTTAAACAAGTTCTTACAACAAAACCCATCCGTTAGAAAGTCTATGACTTCTGCAAATGGTGCCATTTACTACACCCCATATTTTGATGGTTTCGGTGAAATCGAACAAATGTTTTTAGCACGTATCGACTGGATTCAAGATATTCTTGATATTGAAACTCCAGTATTTGATACAACAACTTACACCAACACACTCACAGTTCAAAAAGCAACACCTAACACCTTAAACGTTTCAGTTCAAGTTGCGAATGCGGATGGCACAACAAGAATGGTCACTAAGAATAGAACTCAAAACATCTTAGACATTCTACAAGCACTTCCAACGAAGACTGGGGCAACCATGGGTAATGCGTTTAGAACTTACATTTCTAACGTTTATGGCCAACAAGGCTATGCGAAACTTTCTGACGTCTTTGCAGGCACAGACGCTGCTTATGATGTTGATGAACTCGTCGCATTGATGTATGTTGTCAATGCAAACCCACAATTCTTAACTAGAGAATTTGGTACAGGTTCAAATACAGAAGCAGTACCAAAGACTGACGTTGAAGTATACTTTGCAAGAACAAGCCAAACTTCAAGAATTAGAAACTTCTTTAGAGGTCTTGAAATGTATGGTGTTCGTGGTGCATTCTCACGTTACGAATGGTCTTATTTTAATGAATTAGGTATCGTCGAAGATGCTAGAGTTCAAACAAGAACTTTAGATGCTGTTGATCAACTCCAAAGAATGTATACCGATGGACTCATTCCATCCAACTTTGATGAAGGTTCAAACTATGACTGGAGAGCAGTCTTAATGCAAGGATCTTATGGATTCTTAACTTATGATTATAATGCATCCTCTACACCTAATGGTTATATCAATAATGCACGTCAATTAGACCCAACTTACAGATTTGAAGCAATTCTTCCTCCAGTGGTTGACTGGTTTGGAAATGGCGAATATTTCCATTTCTCAGAAGCTACTCGTGCCGTTAAGGCAGAAGCATGGGGCATCCCAGCTCACGTTGAAACAAACCCAGTGAAGCTTGCAAGAGTCTTAACATTATTTGATAAGCTTTATGATTATTCAACAAATGATGCAATCGGTAATGTTCACCTATATGGTCCAGAAGGATTTATTGATGGTCAAGTTGAGTATAATGGTGAAATGATTCCTGCAATCAGTGCAGCTGCAATGTCAGAAATGCAAACACTGACAAGTGGCAACATGATCAACTACTTAAGACGTTATGTTGGAGCAACCATGCCAATTGGACATATTCGTTCCTTAGGTCTTGAATTCCAAACATTGTCTCCACAAGGTATCGCAGGTATTCAAAGAATTAACACAGCAGTGCAAGCAGGTACATTCCGCTTGGCAGGTGTTTATCAATCTGATAACCCATGGTATCAATTTGTTCCAACATTATTTGCATTAACTGCAAATGAATCGACAGATATTGCAACACTCACCTATGATGATATTTGGGCAGATGCACAATTACCACTTTTAGTTAAACATGGATTTACTGGTAATGGTGGTTCAGTCACTCGTACAACTTATCTTTCAACAATGGTTGTAAAAGATGGTGTTGACACTTATGTTGAAATCTATAAGAGAGCGCTAAACAACGCAATCGCGAGAGTCAGCGAATAAACCTAAATTATGATGAAAAGCAGAATTCCGGGAGGGTTTTTCCTCCCGGGGCTCATGCTGATACTTTTTAAGAAAAGAGATGTGAATGTTATGGATAAACATATATTTAAAAGAATATTGCTTTCTTTAGGTCAAGGACTTAGACAAACATTTGCTTGGATGATTAAAAACAAGCAAGTTTTAGTGTTTGTGTTCTTACTTGTGGCTGCAAGTCTTTATTTCGTCTATACCTTAGGGTATTCAACCAATTGGGCACTGATTGTTAGTGAAACTAGAGGTGCAAGATTTTATAGAGCCTCTCAAACAGCCAATCGTTTGATGTCTCAACTCGGGTTCATTTTAGTCATTGTCGTACTTTTGAATATGGGATTTGGATCGATGTCGAGAAAAAAGTACTATTTCAGTAATATTGTTTTAAGTATATTATCATCCATCTTGATTTTGGTATCATCAGTCATTAACCTTTACTATAATTCAGTCTTAAGACCGATGTATGCAAACATTAGTGAAGAAGAAGTTCCAGCATATTTATACACAGTACATGGTGCTGGACAAAAAAGTTATCAAATCTTTGAACTTGGAAATATCTTGAGTATATTTATGATTATTTCAGGATTGTTAGTCATTTGGTTTTTAATTTATAAGGTGAAAGCTCAACATGAAAGAGCTAAACTGATCGAAAAGTTGGTGAATGCAAATGAACGTTAAAGCAGATAAAATGCGCTATCAGCCAAATAAAAGTGGCTATAGTTTCATTCTCTTAGGTTTGGCCATATCGATTGCAGCACTCTTTTCCATCATTACACCAACCACAGTTGTTCCTAATTTTGGTACAGCTGTTGAGATATTGCTCAACATTGTTTTAATGCTTGTGACGTTTCTTGCTGCTGAGCGTTGTAAGGTTTACTCAAGAGACTGGGCGTTAATTACGCTTGTCATTGCAGGGATACATATACTCCGTATATTTTTAGTTCCCACACAACTTGTTGCCAAAGGGCAATTATCAGGTTGGCAATTTACAGGCATTGTTTTCATGTTGGTATCAACGGCCGTTTGTCTTGTTTTAGGTGCACTCATTACTTTAAAAAAACAAGGTTTGCTTCAAAAACATTTAAGAGAGATAGGTGAGTAAGATGGCAACGATGTCGTTAAACAAGATCAATAAAATCTATCCTAATGGTGTTCAAGCAGTTTTTGATTTTAATATTGATATAGAAGATGGAGAATTCATTGTTTTTGTAGGACCTTCTGGCTGTGGTAAATCTACAACCTTAAGAATGATTGCAGGACTAGAAGAAATATCATCGGGTACACTTAAAATTGATGATCAAGTGATTAATGATATGGCGCCTAAGGATCGTGATATTGCCATGGTTTTTCAAAACTATGCACTCTATGCACATATGACGGTCTATCATAATATGGCATTTTCATTGACTTTAAGAAAAGAAGATTCTGATGTGATTCATGAACGCGTGATGTGGGCATCAGGTATTTTAGGACTCACACCTTATTTAAATCGTAGACCAAAAGAACTTTCAGGTGGACAAAGACAAAGGGTCGCTTTAGGTCGTGCCATTGTACGTGACCCTAAAGTATTTTTACTTGATGAGCCTCTATCAAACTTGGATGCAAAACTACGTGGTCAAATGAGAAAAGAATTAAAGGAATTACATCATAGACTCGGTGTCACGATGATTTATGTGACCCATGACCAAATTGAAGCTTTAACTTTAGCAGATCGTATTGTCGTGATGAAAGATGGATACGTTCAACAAATTGCAACACCAGAAGAACTTTATGCAAAACCTAATAATTTATTTGTCGCAAACTTTATTGGAACACCACCAATGAATTTCTTTGATGCAAAGATTGACTTAGATGGTTATGTAATCATTAATGCGCTTAAAGTCGATATATCTCATACCGAAATATTTAAGGCTTTAAAACAAAAAGGATATTTTGGTAAAGAAATTGTCTTAGGTGTTAGACCTGAAAACATTCGCATTGCAAAGCCATTTAAAGGTGCAACCAAGCAGGAGTTTCCAACAACCATTCAACTTTATGAACTTTTAGGATCTGATGCACTCGTTCATTTTAATATTGGAAAGAAGAATGTGATTTCAAAAATCAATGCACGTGAAATTCTTCATCCAGGTGATGAGGCTGTGTTTAGTTTTGATGTTGAACATCTCTATTATTTTGACAAAGAAACGGAAGTGTCGATCTATGACTGAAATCAAAAGAGAAAAATGGTACATCAGATGGTACAATTATAATAAGTACCAAATTCCAGTTATTTTTACGGTGATTGGAACGTTGATTTTCACGTTGTTCTTAGATTTTAGAACTGGTGGTGTGGACTTTAAGTCTCATATTTCAGCGATTAATGTCCTCACAAATCGTGTGGTAGGGTTCTATTTATTTGCCATTTATATGATTGCACTGGTACAACTCGCCAATAGTATGTCATTTGCTAAAAAGAGATCACCCATAGGATTGTTCATGTTCACCATCTTAAATGCTGTTCAAATCCTTCTTGTTTATCTTTATGTGAATGTATTTCATACAGAAGTTTTGATTCGAACCGATAATTTTGTAATTCCATCATTTGGCTATTTCTCGATGAATGTCATGATGACTGGTGCTATATTTTATTTTATTGCAACCATCTTTGCATGGTTCTATGTCGATTGGAAGTATATCAAAATTGAAGACTAAAAAAAGAAAACCCGAACAACCACTCAATCCATATAGCATTGATAAGCTCAATCACATCAAACCCGGGGTTAAAATCGGGTTTTTGAAATTTTGGATTTCAGGTGCAGCATTCTTTTTAACATTTACAGCCTTTCAAAGAGACCCATTTGATTTATTGGTTGCCATGTATTTGATCTTAGTATTAGGTGTTGAATTTGTGGTTAATAAAGTCATTGTTTGGATGGATAACGACAAATTTCCAACCTTAAGTTATCTACCGCATCATTTGCAAAAAAAATCGATGATCAGTTTACTTTTAACCATGGGTTATGTCTTTTTAATGATTTTAGTTTCATATCAATTGATTGAACTGTTACTTTCGATTGGGATTCCATCGATTGGCATGATTTTCTTTGGCTTTGAAAATGTGGGGATTGATCCCATAACTTTTGGATTAGTTTATGTCTTAATTGACTATATTTATTTATTAGCAAAGAACTTTGTAATCAAGAAAATCAAGAAGAACAAGGAGGATTAATCGATGTTTCATGTGGTTTTTAAATCATCTAGAAGTTTAACACTTGAACTGATCAATCAAGATATCTATTATGCTAAAGAACCCTTTGATGTTTACGTAAATGGGGCCCTTGTGCTTAAACAACATACAAAAAATGTATTTTCACTTTATGGACTTTTACCAAAAACTTGTTATGAAATCAAGGTAAATGACTTTACCTTAAAGGTGGAAACAGAGTTTGAATCTGTCTATCTAAACGTCTTAGATTTTGGTGCGAAAGGTGACGGTATCACTGATGATACGATGGCGATCCAAAGTGCCATTTTAGCTTGTCCTAAGGATGGATTGATTCATATTCCCAAAGGTATTTACTATGTAAAACCTCTGTTTTTAAAAAGTTATACAACTATAGAACTTGTTAAAGATGCAACCCTTTTAGGACATATCGATCGAAATCAATACCCCATACTTCCTGCAAGGGTAAAACGACATGATGGGTCTATGTTAGAGCTTTCAAGTTGGGAAGGTGTTCCTGCACCTACGTTTGCATCAACCATTACAGGCATAGAAGTCCTACATGCAAAAATCATTGGTGAAGGTATCATTGATGAAAATGCTCAAAATTCTGATTGGTGGGTCAATCATAAGGTTCAACGAGGTGGCGCTTGGCGCCCTAAAGGTGTGTTCTTATCGAATTGCTCATCGATTGGATTACAAGGTATAACCATTACCAATACACCATCATGGAACCTTCATCCATATTTTTCTGACCATATTGATTTTATTGATTTAAAATTGATTAGTCCTAAAGATTCACCCAACACAGATGGCTGTGACCCAGAATCATGCGATGTTGTGAATGTCATTGGTGTTGATTTTTCAGTAGGCGATGATTGTATCGCGATTAAATCAGGTAAATATGAGATGGGTATGACTTATCGACGTCCAACCTCTCGTATGACGGTTAGAAATTGTATAATGGCATACGGACACGGTGCCGTTGTCTTAGGCAGTGAAATGAGTGGTGGCATTAAAGATTTATCTGTATCTCAATGCTACTTTAAACAAACAGATAGAGGGCTTAGAATTAAGACGAGACGTGGCCGTGGGGAATCTGCGATCATTGATGGCATCACCTTCGAAAATATTTATATGGAAGATGTGCTCACCCCTCTAGTGATGAATATGTATTATTACTGTGATGATGATGGAAAGACCGAGTATGTTTGGTCAAAAGAAAAATACCCCATCGATCAAAGAACACCTTACTTAGGATCTTTTAAGTTTAAAGATATTGTTTGTAACAATGTGCATGTTGCAGCAGGGTTCTTTTACGGGCTTCCAGAACAACCAATTCAGTCGATTGAACTTGAAAATGTCGTTTTCAATTATGCAAAAAATCCTCAAAAAGGTATTCCTGCAATGATGAGCTTTTTAGATCCCATGTCTGGTGAAGGATTGCAATTTAGATACGTCAACAAAGTGACTTTGAAGCACGTCAAATTGGAAAATCCACTTGGAAAACCGCTGATTTTAGAACATGTCTTAGAATTTAAGGAAGAAAATTAAACATTCATTGAAATCATTGGGGCGTCCATCATATAATATGAGTGTATGCTCCAATAAACAAATACACAAGATTTTAAACACCGTTTATTAAAAGAGAGGGATTATTGATGTATAAACATGAAATAATGAAACGTATCACGGATGTTGGTGTGGTTGCTGTCGTCAGAGCAGAATCAGCTGAACAAGCCATTTTGATTTCTAAAGCATGTATCCAAGGCGGTCTACCTGCTGTTGAAGTAACCTTTACAGTACCTCATGCAGATGAAGTGATTAAAGGATTGGCTCAAGCTTTTAATGATCAAGAATTGATTGTTGGTGCTGGCACAGTCATTGATTCACAAACTGCGAGAATCGCTATTTTAGCAGGAGCAAAATATATCGTTTCTCCAGGTTTTGATTTAGAAACTGCAAAATTATGCAACAGATATCAAATTCCTTATATGCCAGGATGCTTAACCATCACTGAAATGATTCAAGCAATGGAAGCTGGTGCTGATATCATTAAGCTATTTCCAGGCAGTGCTTTTGGTCCAACTTATGTGAAAGCTGTTAAAGGTCCACTACCTCAGGCAAATATTATGCCAACAGGTGGTGTCTCACTTGATAATGTCCATGAATGGATTGCTGCAGGCGTGGTTGCTGTTGGTGTCGGTAGTGAACTGACTGGTCCTGCGAAAAAAGGGGATTATGAAGGTGTTTCAAAACTAGCAAAAGCATTTGTTAATCAAGTTAAAGAGGCTAGAAAGTAAGATGATTATTGGTCAAGTAAAGGATCTTAGATTTTACAACAATCTTCATCCGAATCTTAAAGATGCAATCGATTATTTAGAACACCATGATTTAATGAAACTGCCTCAAGGAAAAACAGAAATCAAAGGTAGTGATATCTTTATTTTAAGAGAAACTTATCAAGCAAGACCCCTTTCTGAGTGTTTTTTTGAAGGGCACTTAAGATATCTTGATCTCCAAATTGTTTTAAAAGGTGTTGAATATTTTGGCTATTATCCCAAAGGTGAACAAGGGATAAAAGTCACTGATCCTTATCAAATAGAAAAGGATATCGAAAAATATAAAATCGATGACTTCACCAAGGTCATCTTAACAGAAGGCATGTTTGCAATTGTCTTTCCAGAAGACTTGCATATGCCCAAATTAGAAAAAGAACGTCATACGACTGTTGAAAAAGCAGTTTTTAAAATCAAATTATAACCTAAAGGAGTGGTCATTATGGCAAAAGTAGTTACACTCGGCGAAATTATGCTTCGTCTATCAACACCAGGATTTACAAGATTTGTTCAATCAGATAGTTTCGATGTCGTCTATGGTGGTGGTGAAGCCAATGTGGCAGTGAGTCTTGCCAATTTTGGACATGAAGCATATTTTGTCACAAAGCTTCCTAAACATGAAATCGGGCAAGCTGCAGTCAACGCACTGACTAGATATCAGGTGAGACCAGATTATATTGCAAGAGGTGGAGAACGTGTTGGCATCTATTACTTAGAAACAGGGGCTTCCATGCGTCCATCCAAAGTGATTTATGACCGTGCAGGCTCATCGATTGCACTTGCAGATCCTAAAGATTTCGATTTTGATGCAATCTTCAAGGATGCCAAGTGGTTTCATTGGTCAGGGATTACACCAGCGATTAGTAAAAAAGCAGCAGAACTTACGAAATTAGCATGCATTGCAGCAAAGAAAGCAGGCGCAACCGTCTCTGTTGACTTAAATTATCGTAAGAAACTTTGGACACCACAAGAGGCACAAGCCGTCATGAAAGACCTGATGCAATATGTCGATGTTTGTATCGGTAATGAAGAAGATGCAGAACTAGTTTTAGGATTTAAGCCTAAACATACCGATGTTTCATCAGGTAAACTTGAAATTGATTCCTATAAGGAAATATTTAAGGAAATGAAAGAAGCTTTTGGATTTAAGATGGTGGCAACCACACTGCGTGAATCTTATTCAGCAACTAAAAATGGTTGGAGTGCCCTGCTTTATGATGGTACATCCTTCTATCAATCCAAACATTACACCATTGAACCGATTATTGACCGTGTCGGTGGCGGAGATTCCTTCTCAGGTGGGCTTATTCATGGACTGCTCACAAAATCCCCGCAAGATGCCATTGAGTTTGCTGTTGCAGCGAGTGCATTAAAACATACGATTCCTGGTGATTTTAATCAGGTGTCAGAAGCTGAAGTGCTTACCTTAGCTGGTGGCGATGCTTCAGGGAGAGTACAACGATGAAAGATAACCGTTCAGTGAGTCGAATTCTTCAAATTTTAGAACTGATTGCCAAACATGATGAAGGTCTGACCTTAGGTCAAATTTATCGGATGCTGGATATTCCTAAAGCAACCGTTTATGATTTTTTACAAACACTATACCGTGCAGATGCCATTTATTATAAAGATCCCAGACTTAAGAACTATGTGATTGGGTCAAAAATGTTTGCAATTGGCTCTGTCTATACAAAAAACTCAAATTTAATCGAAGCATCACAGTATGAACTTAAAGAGTTTGCAGAAAATCATGGAAAGACAGTCTTTATTACCAAACGTATTAACGATAAAATTGTTTACGTGTTTAAATATCAACCCAGCAACTCAAAAATTGTGACACCTCAAGAAATTGGAACAGTATCTAGAGACTTTATCCAAGGACCGATTGGAAAGAGTTATGCAGCTTTTGATAAAGCTGTCATTAACCATGATTTACCTGAAATTGAGCAAATGAGAAAAAATCGCTATGTCTATTCAGATATAGAAAATAATAGTCATATATGCACACTTGCAGCACCTGTTTGGAACTTTGAAAACCGCGTGGTTGGTGTGATTGTTGCCTCTGATTTAGCTTCTGATGGTTTAAAAAGAGATCAAGTGGCTAAAGAGTTCGTTCAAATTGCTGAACGGATCTCTAGAAAATTAGGATATTTAGGCGATTTTAATGATTAAGTTAGGGATTCGTGCACACGACATCGGTCAAATGAGCTGCAAAGTGCTTGCAGATCAAATTTCTGATTTAGGATTTGATGGTGTACAGCTCGTCTTTAAGAAGGCTTTAACTGAAAAAATTGATTATAGCGACCTTAACCTGGTTAAGTCCTGTTTTAAACATTTGAAAATTTTTATGCTAGGTGCTTATTTTAATCCTGTTCATCCAGATCCTAAAGTTGTCATCGAAGGTATTGACACCTTCAAAAAACATTTAGAAATCGCATTTGCATTAAACTGTAAATATGTGGGTACTGAAACTGGTTCTTTTATGGGATCTCCGTGGCATTATGTGCCTGAAAATCATAGTGAAGCAGCTTTAAATCAAGTCATTGAGATAATGAAGGATTTATCTAAGACTGCAGAAAAAAATTCGGCTTATATTGCAGTCGAAGGTGCTTATGCACATGTTGCACACAATCCAAAGCGTATCAAGCAAATCATCGACGAAGTTTCAAGTCCAAATCTTAAGGTCACCATCGATTTATTTAATTTCCTAAATGACGAAAACTATGCATCCTATATGGATATTTTAGATGAATCTATACATCTTCTTAAAGAACATATCGTCATATACCATTTAAAAGATTTTATTGTAAGTGATGGGAAATTAAAACAAGTTGGTCTAGGACAAGGACTCATGGATTATCCAAAAATCATCGAAAAGATTAAACAATCTTCACCAGACGCAATTCTCATTTTTGAAGGTGTCACAGGTGATGATATCAAAGATAGTTATCAATTTATAAGTAAGTTATTAGAAGGGAAGTGTGATTCTTGAAATTAGATATCAGATATAATAATCATCCAGAAGACTCAAAAAATTATGATACTGAAACCTTAAGAAAACGATATTTACTTGAAAAAGTATTTGTGGCAGATGAACTCTCATTTGTCTATTCACATCATGACAGAATTATTGCTGGTGGCGTTTTACCTTTGACTAAAGCAGTAGAACTCCCTGTTACAAAAGATTTAGGGACTGAGTATTTCTTAGAAAGAAGAGAATTAGGTGTCATTAACATTGGTGGTCCTGGCTATATCATCTTAGATGGTAAGACTTTTGACATGGACGAAAGAGATGGTCTATATGTTGGTCTTGGGATTAAACAGGTTATTTTTGGGTCTAAGGATTCTAAACATCCTGCAAAATTCTACATTAATAGTGCACCAGCGCATCAAAGTTATCCAACCGTTCATATTCCATTTAAACATGCCAATCCAAACAAATGGGGGTCACCAAAGACCTTAAATGAAAGAACTATTTACCAATATGTGCATCCAGCCGTATGTAACTCCTGTCAACTTGTGATGGGAATGACTATTTTAGAAGAAGGCAGTGCATGGAATACCATGCCATGTCATACACATGAAAGACGTATGGAAGTTTATTTTTACTTCAATATGGCAAAAGATACGAGAGTATTTCATTTCATGGGTGAGCCTCAAGAAACCAGACATTTAGTGGTTGCCAATGAACAAGCCGTTATTTCACCTTCATGGTCGATTCATACAGGTGTTGGTACATCGGATTATACCTTTATATGGGGCATGTGCGGAGAAAATATTACATTTAGCGATATGGACTTTGTTGCCATGTCAGATTTAAAATAAGGAAGGAGATTTACTGATGTCAATCTTAAAAGGTTTTGATTTAACAGGAAAAGTGGCAATCGTCACAGGATCATCGACTGGTTTAGGCCAAGGTATGGCGATTGGTTTAGCAGAAGCTGGTGCTGATATTGTGGGGATTGATTATGTAGGTTCCCCTGAAACAGAAGCACTCATTACAAAAATTGGTCGTAAATATTTAGGTTTAAAAGCAAATTTAATCACTTCAGGTAAGGAAGTATTAGCTGAATTAGTTAAACAAGCTGTTGACCATTTTGGTCATGTTGATATTTTAGTTAATAATGCAGGCATTATTCGTAGAGAAGATTCACTCGAGTTTTCTGAAACGAACTGGGATGATGTCATGAACATCAACTTAAGAACAGTGTTTTTCTTCTCACAAACTGTTGCCAATCAATTTGTCAAACAAGGCACAGGTGGCAAGATTATCAATATTGCGTCGATGTTATCCTATCAAGGGGGTATTCGTGTACCTTCTTACACCGCATCTAAATCTGGGGTTAAAGGTATCACGATGACCATGGCAAACGAATGGGCTAAGTATAACATCAATGTCAATGCAATTGCACCAGGCTATATGGCAACCAACAATACACAACAACTTAGAGACGATGAAGTGCGTGCAGGTCAAATCTTAGAAAGAATTCCAGCAGGTCGTTGGGGTCTTCCTAAGGATTTAGCAGGGACAGCAGTTTTTCTTGCAAGTGATAATGCATCTTATATCAATGGCTATACAATCGCTGTTGATGGCGGTTGGCTTGCAAGATAATCGAGTGATTTCAGAGTAAAGCTACCTTATGGGTGGCTTTTTTCATGTGAAATCGCGTTTGAAATCATATAAAATATGATACAATACTTGATGAGGTATATAAGATGAAAGTAACCAGAAGAGACTTAAGAATTGAGTTGATGAATCAACTCTATCAATATGATTTGTATCAAAGTGACAAACTGCCTTTTATTCCCTATTTTGAAATTGAAGAGGCTTCTGCATTTTATCATCAAATCATTGAGCAATTAAAGACAATCGATCAAGTGATCGAATCTAATTTGTATGAATATAGTTTATACCGCCTATCTTTTCTTGATCGTGCCATTATTAGAATGGCAACCTATGAACTCAAATTCACGGACACAGAAAAACAAATTGTGATCAATGAAGCAGTTGAACTCACAAAGATTTACAGCAATTTAGATGATGAGAAACAACATAAATTTACCAATAAAGTCCTAGATAATATCGCAAAATCACTTAAGGGATGATTCGTTTGGAACAGTATTTATCGGTTTCTGCTTTAACTAAATACATTAAAGCCAAACTTGAAGGTGACAAACACCTTTTTTCCATTTTATTAAAAGGTGAAATTTCGAACTTTAAAAGACATTCCAGAGGTCATCTTTATTTCACTTTGAAAGATGAAGGTGCTCAAATATCAGCCATCATGTTTGCATCAGATACTCAAGGCATGAGTTTTTCACCTAAGGATGGCGATCATGTTTTAGTTTCAGGTAGAATTTCATTATATGAACCAAGTGGTACCTACTCCATCCAAATCAAATCGATGAAGCTTGATGGGATAGGCGAACTCTATTTAAAATATGAAGCACTCAAAAAAGAGTTAGAAAGCAAGGGCTATTTTAGTTTAGACCATAAAAGAGAAATTCCTAAATATCCTAAAGTCATCGGGGTGATTACATCACCTACAGGTGCTGTCATTGAAGATATTAAAAACACAGTGTCTAGAAGATATTTACTTGCTGAAATTCATTTATATCCTGCACTGGTTCAAGGTCCTGGTTCTGCTGATAGTATTCATAATCAAATTTTAACAGCCAATCAAAAGGGTGATGCTGATGTTTTAATTGTCGGTCGTGGTGGTGGTTCAATTGAAGATTTATGGGCATTTAATGAAATGCCTGTGATCGATGCCATCTATCACTCTAAGATACCAGTCATTACAGCCATTGGACACGAAACTGATTTTACACTTTCAGACTTTGTATCCGATTTAAGAGCACCAACCCCCACAGCAGCAGCAGAACTTGCAACACCCAATACGTTAGACTTAAAAACGAAGATTTCTGAGATGCTCGATTTGATTACCTATAAAACAGCTCAATATTTTGGACAAAGAAAAACAGATTTAGTTTATTTAGATCAACGTTTAGACCGTTTATCGCCACTCATGAAACTCGATCAATTGCACTTAGACTTAAACAGATATACAAGCGATTTATCTAAAAGCTATCGTTATCAGCTAGAAGCTAAATTAGTTAAAGTTGAGCAATTGAAAGGCCGTTTAAAGAGTCCAGAAGAAAAGATAAGTCAACTTAAAGAAAGACACTTAAATTTAGTGGAGAAGCTAAATGCAGTCATCATCAAAGTTAAAGAAAATAAGGTCTATAAATTTGAGGTGCTCAAAGCAGCACTGAACTCACTGAATCCTCTTTCTTTAATGGATAAAGGATTTGCAGTCATATCTAAAGACGAACGCGTCCTGACATCAGTTAAACAGATAGAAGTCAGTGATGAAATTGGTATTAGGCTTAAAGATGGATCAATCAAAGCACGTGTGATAAGAAAAGAGGAAAACTAATGGAAAAGAAATCATTTGAAGCATTACTTAAAGAACTCGAAGGCGTTGTCAAGGATTTAGAAAACAAAGATATTTCGCTTGATGAAGCCGTTAAGAAGTATCAACTTGGTCTTGAACTTTCCAAATCTTGTTATCAAATGCTTGAAGAAGCAGAGAAACTGATTGTAAAGGAAATCAAGTAAGATATGAATCTTAAAGACATCAAGAAACCAAGCGATATTAAACAACTCAATCACAAAGAACTTAAAGCGCTCGCTCTTGAGATTCGCTCTTTTTTAATTGAAACCATTACTAAAACTGGAGGACATTTAAGTTCCAATCTAGGAACAGTTGAACTGATTTTAGCGATGCACTATGTCTTTAATTCTCCTGAGGATGTGTTTATTTTTGATGTGGGGCATCAAGCCTATACACATAAGATTTTGACAGGACGATTAGATCAGTTTGATACGCTGAGACAAACAAAAGGTTTATCGGGATATATGAACTATCAGGAATCAGAACATGACCAATGGGAATCAGGTCATGCAGGCACCGCCTTATCTGCGCTTTTAGGGACACTCTATGCCAAACATTTAAAACATGAAAAAGGGGAAGTGGTTGCAGTCATTGGGGATGCATCGATTACCAATGGCATGGCTTTTGAGGCACTCAATCTTTTAGGTAGTGACCCAAAAACCAAGGGCATTATTATTTTAAATGACAATGAGATGAGTATTTCTAAATCAGTTGGTTCTATCTCTAAAGCACTCACCAAATTTAGATCCATGAAGGTTGTGATGAAATGGAAACGCATTTGGGCGAATATTTTACCAGCTTTCATTTTAAGATTTTTATCTCGAGTTAAACGGGGTATCAGAGGTTTTTTACAAAGACAAAACATTTTTGAAGACTTAGGCTATATGTATGTGGGTCCAATTGATGGTCATGATTTGATTAGTTTAATCCATCATTTAAAACGTATTCAAAAGGTTAAGAAATCTGTTGTGCTTCATATTATTACTGAAAAAGGTAAGGGACATGTTGAAGCTGAAAATGATAAAGTCGGCACATTCCATGGCGTTTCAAAACCTTCTAATGGAATTAAGCAAGGGATCAGTTGGAGTGAACTGATTAGTTTAAATATGCAAAAAATACAGGAGCATTTAAAGACCTTTGTCATTATGCCAGCGATGGAAATTGGTGCACAGTTTTCTGAGTTTGCTAAGAAATATGCGGATCGATACTTAGATGTTGGGATTGCTGAAGAGCATGCAGCAACCATGGCTGCAGCACTTGCTCATCATGGAGTTCCTGTGTTCTTACCACTTTACTCAACATTTTCGCAGCGTGCCTTTGATCAAATCTTAAATGATATTTGTCGATCCAATCATCATGTCGTGATTGGCATTGACCGCTCAGGCATTGTTGGCGAAGATGGATCGACTCATCAAGGACTCTTTGATGTCTCTATGTTTTATGTCATGCCCAATATTGTCATCACGATGCCATATGATGCTAAAGAAGCAAGCAACTTGCTATATTATGGCTTTATGAAGCAAAAAAATCCTTTTGTTATACGTTATCCAAGAGGGACTGTTTTATTTGATAAAGCATTAGATCTCATTACCTTTGAAGAGATCGAACCAACTTGGAGTAAACTCAAAACGGGTCCAGGTATTCAAATGATTTCATATGGTCCATCTCTTGATTTACTCATTAAAGTTGATTTGGAAATGAAACTCAGTGCTTCCATCATTAATGCAAGATTTATTAAACCCATTGATGAAGCCATGCTTCATGAAATCATGAAAACTGGGCAAAGAATTTTTGTATATGAAGAAGGCTCTGACACAGGATCACTTTATCCTCAAATTTTAAAATTTATGGCGAAACATCAATATCATAATCCAATCTCCAATATGTCGATTACAGATCAAATTGTAGAACATGGACATTATAAAGATATGCTTAAGATTTTAGAGATGGATTTTGATGCTGTCGTTAAACATCTTCAAAAGTTCATATGAGACTCGATCAATTTTTAGTTCACCATTTGAATATAAAATCAAGAAGCCAGGCCTCTGATCTGATTGCTCGGGGTCTTGTTTTAGTGAATCAAAAGATTGCAAAAAAAGCTGGACTTGAGGTTAGTGAAACAGATTTTATCGAAATCACGTATGAGTCACCGTTTGTCAGTCGCTCAGGAGAAAAATTGAAACAAGCTTTAGTTGATTTTAAGATAGAGCTTCAAGATAAAATATGTTTAGATATAGGTTCATCCACGGGTGGATTTACTGATTGTGCCCTTCAGCATGGCGCATCATTAGTTTATGCCTATGATGTCGGCAAAGATCAAATGGATCCATCGTTAAGATGTCATCCTCAGATTCATCTATTTGAAGAAACGAATATCTTAGATGTCTCAATTCCAAACGTTGATGTCATCATGATCGATGTTTCTTTCACATCCATTAAACCTATTTTAGAGCATTTAAAGGGCTTTAATCATGAAATGATATGTCTGATAAAACCTCAATATGAGGCAGGTCATATTCACTTTAAACAAGGTGTCTTAAAGGATCAAAAAAAACATAAGGAAATCTTAACAGATATCTTAACTTATGCGAGATCTTTAGGATTTTCTTTAGTCGGATTAAAAAAATCAGAACTTCTTGGTAAAACAGGCAATCAAGAATATATTTTATATATTAAACCCATCAAAAACATTCAAGACATCAAGTCTATGGTAGGTGACGTTTTATGATTATGTCGTTGCACATTAAAAATTTCGCATTAATCGATGACTTAGAAATGACCTTTAATGAAGGTCTTTCTGCCATGACTGGAGAGACAGGTGCAGGGAAATCCATCATTTTAGAATCTTTGCAGCTCCTTTTTGGTAAAAGATCGGATGCCACCATGATTAGACATGGTGAATCTAAAGCTTTCGTCCATGGTATTTTTAAGCTCTCAAAATCCAAACAAGAGCTTCTAGATCTTCCAGAAATCATTGATGTCGAACGTGAAATTGACCAAAATGGCAGACATAATATGAGAATCAATGGCGAAGCATCGACGCTATCAAAGATTAAAGAAGTGATGAATGCGATTGGAAGTATCCATTCTCAAAATGAAACCATGAATCTTTTTGATAAAACCTATTATTTATCCTTTGTTGATCAAGTGGATCAAAAAGGAATTGACCTACTCTTAAATCAATATTTGATGGCACGTAGTCATTATTTATCTAAAAAAAGACATCATGATGAGTTAAAAAGTAAGAAAAATCAATCGATTGAAAAAAAATCTTTTTTAGAATATCAAGTTCAAGAACTTAAGTCTTTTCACTTAATCCCTGATGAGAAAAAAGAGTTAGATGAAAAAATAGAGAAGCTAAAACATCATGATAAAATCATGAATCAACTAAAATCTGCTTATCAAAGTTTAGATTCTGAGGTTTTCCAAATAGATGGCATTTATGATGCAGCTAAAGCATTAGAAAAAATCGCATATTTAGATACAGATTTTCAAAGTATGAGTGAAAGATTAACTTCTGCTTTCTACGAGCTTGATGATGTCAAATCACTCCTTTTTCAAACGATTGAATCTCTAGATTTTGATGAACAAGCCTTTGACCGTATGCAAGAAAGAAGTTATGAACTGATTAAAATCGAGCAGAAATATCAAAAGTCTATTAATGATTTAATCGATTACCTTAAAACGATTGAAGAAGAACTGATGCTTATCACAGATTATGATGCCTATTTACTTCAGTCACAAAAAGAAGTAGAACTCGCCTTTGAAAAAGCCTACCAATCTGGATTAAAACTAACAGAATATCGACAAAAATTAGCGAAAAAGTTATCTTTCGATGTCTTGCTAGAGTTAAAAGATCTTGATTTAGATAAAGCTCTCTTCCAAATCGTTTTTGAACCTATAGAAAAATTAGAGTCAAGCCTCTACGAAAGTGGTCTAGATCAAATTGAGTTTATGATTTCCTTAAATGAAGGGGAGCCGATTAAACCTTTATCAAAAGTGGCATCTGGAGGCGAACGTGCGCGTTTTATGTTTGCACTCAAATCGATTTATGCGAAGGCGAATCAGCTTTCTTTATTAATCTTAGATGAAATTGATATTGGAATTTCAGGAAAGACTGCAGCTAAGGTTGCCACCAAGATGCAAGTTTTAAGCTCAACGATGCAACTGATTGTGATTACGCACCTGCCTCAAGTGGCAGCACGCGCAAATCATCATTATGGGATTAAGAAAGTCAA
Source organism: Acholeplasmataceae bacterium (assembly GCA_030603805.1). Classification (GTDB taxonomy): domain Bacteria; phylum Bacillota_I; class Bacilli_A; order Acholeplasmatales; family Acholeplasmataceae; genus Peloplasma. The sequence goes on along the minus strand of JAUVXD010000001.1, from coordinate 351,106 downwards.
AGAAAAAGAGCGAATGGTCACAAGGATCCAATTGCTCTCTATGGATGAACGTATTGAGATGATTGCACTCATGCTTTCTGATGAAAAACTGTCTCATTTTGCGATTGAGCAAGCGAAAATGCTTCTAACAAAATAAAAAAAGCTTTCGCTTTTCTTATGCATTACCTAAAACTATCGATAGGATAAAGGTTAGGATAATGAGACCGACCATTCCGAAGATGATGACCCAAACCACTGCTTTGCCCCACCAAGTTTCAGTTGGATTCACGTAATGTTTTTTGGTTTCTACCTTAACTGGTGTCTTTTCTTTATTTGCCATGATTTCACCTCGTTCTTTTAATCGCTATTATTATACTATAAATCAAAACCTAAAGGAAGTGTTTTGATGAAAAAGGATATCAAAATTATCTTTCATATTGACCTCAATGCGTTCTTTGCAAGTTGTGCCATGATAAAAGAGCCCTATCTCAAAGATAAGGCTTTTGTTGTTGGTGGAAATCAAGCCATGAGACGAGGTGTCATCTCTACAGCTTCTTATCCTGCACGTAAACTTGGCATTCATAGTGCCATGAGTATTAATGATGCTTTACGTATTTATCCGAAGTTAATTGTGGTGCCTTTGAACTTCAATTTATACCAAAAGTACTCAGAACTCTTTTTTAAATTACTTAAAAATTATTCATCCATCATTTTAGAAGGTTCGATTGATGAAGCATATATCGATATGACAGAAGCATCAAAAACGAAACATCCCTTAGATTTAGCAAAAGAGATTCAAACCAACTTACTTAACTCATATGGGCTGCCTTGTTCGATTGGGATTGCACCAACATTATTTTTAGCTAAAATGGCATCAGATATGCAAAAACCTTTAGGCATTACAGTGCTTAGAAAAAAAGATATCGTGGATAAACTCTTTCCTTTACCCATTAAAGCATGTTATGGGATTGGAAAGAAAACCAGTCCTAAGCTAGAAGCGATTGGTATTCACACAATTGGAGATTTCACGAAAGAAAGTTTCAAAGAAAGAATTTTAGATATCATGAGTGAGTCATCTTATCAAAGTTATCTTGATCATATTATGGGTCGCTCTAGTGATACCATCGATCCTAAACGTTATGCCATTCCAAAATCAATCTCTAATGAAACAACACTCAATTATGCCATGGATCAACCTGAGGCAATCTTTAAGATTATCGTTGAAATGCTCGATGTTGCACATGAAAGACTTGAAAAAGAAGAACTGGTTGCAAAAACCGTAGGTATTAAAATCAAAGATGCTAACTTTGAGATGATGAACCGTGGCATCACTTTAAGTGAGCACACTGATGATTATAATCTTTTTTATGAGGCGATCGAATCCCTTTTTGAAACGCATTATCAAAATGAACCTGTCCGTTTAGTGGGGGTTTTCTTAAGTTCTGTGGTTCAAAAAAAGGATTTGAAGATGGATTATAATTTATTTACCTATCAAGAACTGACTAAAAGAGAAGAAAAAATATATCAAATTGTTAGATCTGTCAATGAAAAATTTCCAGATGCAGTATCTAAGGGTATAAAAAAGACATCATAGAATGTCTAGGATGTCTAAATGACTTTGATGATCCCATGTTGTGGGGTCATTTTCATTATATTGTTTCAAAAATTCAATGACTTCATTGGTGACAACCGTGGGTGTGGATGCGCCTGAAGTCACAGAGACTGAAGTGATACCCTTTAACCAAGAAAGGTCAATATCTTCAACGCCTCCAATCAGTTTTGAAGGAATTTGCTGATGTTTTTCTCCGACAAAAGCAAGCTTATTGGAGTTTGAACTTTTTTGGTCGCCAACCACAAGCATTAAGTCCACCTTTTCTTGTTTGATGACCGCATCTTGTCTAACGGTTGTAGCATTACAAATTTCATTATCGAAGAGATATCCAGGATATTTTGACTCTAATATTTTTAAAACAGAATCAATATCATACATTGAGAGTGTCGTTTGATTGGTGACAAAGATCTTTTCATCCTTAAGTTCGATTGGTAGCATCAGTGCATCTTTTTCATCTTCAACAAAATATATGTTAGGATCAATAGCTAAAATAGCTTCAGGCTCTGGATGATTGCGATGCCCAATATAAATCACGGTATAGCCTTCTTGAAGTTTATCTTTAACAGCTTTATGTACCTTATAAACATCACGACATGTGGCATTCATATAGGTGAGTCCTTTTTCTTTCGCTTTTTCAATCACTTGATCAGAGATCCCGTGCGCAGTAAAAATCACAGTACCTGAGTCAACCGATTCCAACATCTCCATTCGTGTCTTACCAGGGGCATCCAAGGAAATCACACCATGAGCCTTAAAGGCTTCTGTAATCTTTTGATTATGGACAATTTGACCAAGCACATAAATGGGTCTTGGGTAAGATTCGTTTTTAATGACTTTCTTCACAATGGCAAGTGCATTGAGCACACCATGGCAATACCCTCTTGGGGTTAAATCAATTACATGCATAACATCACCATCTTTATTATACTAAAAAGAATCCAATCTATCTTTCTTTTTACATAGTAGGGTAAAAATGGTATAATCATGTGGGTGATTTAATATGTATATTAAGCAAAAATTAGAAGAACTGGGCTTTAAGGAGATTACACCGATTCAATCAGGTGTTTTTAAAGCCATCAACCATAAAAAACATTTGGTCGGATTAGCACCAACAGGTACAGGAAAGACACATGCGTATTTGCTTCCAATTTTAGCGAATATGGATTTTACCAAACATGAAGTTCAAGCAGTCATTACAGTTCCAACCAATGAGCTTGTGATTCAAGTGGAGCGCATGCTCAAAGATGTTGAAAAAGATGTGATGATTAGAGCTTATTATGGAGGCTCTAACAAACAAAGGGAACAAGAATGGCTTGATAAATATCAACCTCAAATCGTGATTGCAACCCCACAGCGTCTTTTTGAATATGTGGTTGAACAAAATATTTTAAAAATTCAGACCGCAAAATACTTTGTGATGGATGAAGCAGATATGATGTTTGATTATGATTTCTTATCTCTTTTAGATCCGCTACTTCCAGCCATGCCTAAAGCGAAGTTCATGCTTTTTTCTGCAACCATTCATGAAGGTATGGAACCTTTTATTAAGAAATATTTTGGGATCTATGATTTAATTGATACTTCTAAAAAACATACCTTAAAAATTGAATACCAACTGATTAACATTAAATATCAAGATCGATTAGAAGCTCTCACCGAACTTTTACCTGAACTTAATCCTTATCTCTGCTTTATTTTTGTAAGTAAAAAAGAAAATCAAGAAGTTGTCTATCAAAAGCTTCTTGAGATGGGTCATCAAGTCTTAAACATCAATTCATCGATTGGTGTTAAAAAGAGAATGAAGCTCATTGAAGATATCAATAACTTAAAATACCAATATGTGGTTACCTCAGATCTTGCAGCTCGAGGACTTGATTTCAAGATATCTCATGTGATCCATTATGATCTACCTCACCATTTAGAATTCTTTCAACACAGAAGTGGTAGAACAGGTCGGATGAATGATACGGGCAAGGTCATTACATTTATGACCGTCAACGATCACAGAAAGATTGAAAAACTCAAGTCTCAAGGCATTTCATTTGTTGACTATCAACTCACTAAAGAAGGACTTAAAAAAGTCCCTAAAAAGCAAAATAAGCTCTCTGATGAAGAAAAAGATGCCATTAAGAAGATTCAAAAGCCCAAAAAAGTTGTTCCAAACTATAAAAAGAAAAATGCCTTAAAGATTAAGAAGGCAAAACAAGAAATTAGGAGGAAACAATATGCTCAAACTCGGTAGTCATGTCTCGATGTCAGGTGATGAGATGTATTTAGGCTCTGTGAAGGAAGCCTTAAGTTATCAAGCAAGTGCCTTTATGATTTATACAGGAGCACCACAAAATACGATCAGAAAGAAAATCGAAGATTTATGGATTGATGAAGCTGTAGCATATATGAAAGCACATAACTTATCGTTTGATAGTGTGATCGTTCATGCACCTTATATCATCAATTTAGCCAATCCCGATCCAGAAAAACGTGCGTTTGCCATATCTTTTTTAACCGAAGAAGTGAAAAGAACACATGCCATGCATGCAAAACAAATTGTGCTACATCCAGGAAGTGCTGTGGGTAAAGATAGAGAAGAAGCCATCATTTGGATTGCAGAAGGTGTTAAAAAAGTGATTGATAACACAAAAAACTTAGATGTCAAAATTGCACTTGAAACCATGGCAGGCAAAGGTAATGAAATTGGAAAGACGTTTGAAGAGTTAAAACGTATCATCGATTTAGTCAATGAAGAAACACGAGTTTCTGTATGCTTTGATACTTGTCATACGCATGATGCAGGTTATGATGTCAAAGATGATTTCGAAGGCGTCATGAAGCACTTTGATGAGGTCGTTGGTAAGTCAAAGATTTCAGTTTTTCATATCAATGATTCTAAGAATCCCCAAGGGGCATCAAAAGATCGACATGAAAACTTTGGGTTTGGTTACTTAGGATTTGATGCATTAATGAAAGTGATTAACCATCAAGATTTTATCGATATTCCAAAAATACTTGAGACTCCTTATGTTGAAGACAATCCTCCCTATTTCTATGAAATAGAGATGATTAGAAAAGGCAGTTTTGATCCCAACTTAATTGAGAAAATTAAGACAAAATCATGACCAAAGAACTCATTTTTTCCTCAGTTAAAGAGGATATCGAAAAGTTAACCTCAAGATCGACGCCAGAGATTAGAGCAATCGGTAAAAGTTATTTAAAATCAGTAGATCTTTTAAGTCTAGATGATGTCATTTTACTATCCAGAGATTTACTTGATTTAGGTTCTTTTGCATCAAAAACCATAGCTTTTCAGTTTTTACTCAAGAAAAAGAAAGTCTATAAACCTGAAACCTTTGATCACTTTGAAAGGATTGCATTCGATTATTTAAATGATTGGTGGGACACCGATGATTTTACAACCCATGCACTTGGAGAACTGATTCATTTATACCCCTATTTATCTTATCTACTCAATCACTGGACAACCCATGAGATATTTGCAGTGAGACGTGCAGCAGCAACCGCTTTGATTCTCCCAATAAAAAGAAGAAACAAAGCGATTATGTCACCCTTTGAAATTTCTAATCGCTTAATGCATGATTCACATTATTTGGTTACTAAAGGTTATGGATGGATGCTTAAAGTCTATATGGCTTATGAAAAAGAAAAAGTCATAGCCTACCTCAAAGATCATGAGGATGACATGCCAAGGTTAGCCTTTCGGTATGCGATTGAAAAATTATCAGTTCATGATAAGAAGAAATATTTCAAATAAACTAAAAAAAATCGAAGGATAATCCCTTCGGTTTTCTATTTGATAATAAAAAGTTCATTTAAAATAAATTTTAAAGATGAAAAAAAGAGGACATGCTTTATAATAAAAACGTATTTGAAAAAAGAGAGGTAAACTTATGCGTATCGAATTTGATGAGAAGCTTGATTTTAGTGATGTTTTAATTAGACCCAAAAGATCGACCTTAGCAAGTCGTAAGGAAGTAGATTTGCAAAGAGAATATACATTTAAACACAGCAAGCAAACTTGGAAAGGTATTCCAATTATGGCTGCAAATATGGATGGTGTTGGAACAATCACCTTAGCGAAAAGCTTACAAGAACATGGACTTTTTACGTGTTTAGTTAAAAGCTATTCTGTACAAGATATCACAAAACAATCTAATGTTCTTAATCCTGAGCATTTTGCTGTCAGCACAGGTACGTCAAAAAGAGATTTTGAAAGTTTAAAAGAAACGCTTCAATTAAATCCAGCCATCAAATTTATATGCATCGATGTGGCAAATGGTTATTCTGAGCATTTCGGAGCTTTTGTTCAAAAGGTGAGAGAAACTTATCCAAGTCATGTCATCATTGCGGGCAACGTGGTGACTGCTGATATGACACAAGAACTTATTTTAAGAGGTGCAGATATCGTTAAAGTTGGTATTGGACCTGGTTCAGTTTGCACAACCCGTATTCAAACAGGTGTGGGATACCCACAATTATCAGCCATCATTGAATGTGCAGATGCTGCGCATGGTCTTGGTGCACATATCATCAGCGATGGTGGATGCACTTGCCCAGGGGATGTTGCTAAAGCTTTTGGTGCAGGTGCTGACTTTGTCATGTTAGGTGGCATGTTTGCAGGTCATGATGAAGGTGGCGGTCAAGTGATTACTGAATATCACAATACACACCAAAGAAATCAAGTGACACATGAACCAATTTATAAAGAACTCAAGTTTGTTGAGTTTTATGGGATGAGTTCATCCACAGCAATGATTAAACATCATGGTGAAGTTGCTGAGTATCGTTCTTCTGAAGGGAGAACCGTTAAGATTCCTTATAAAGGACAAGTGGAAACCACGATTAAAGATATTTTAGGGGGCATTCGTTCGACATGTACCTATGTCGGTGCACCGACCTTAAAACAACTTTCGAAATGTACAACATTCATTCGTGTTCATCGTCAATATAACGATGTCTTCGTCAACTCAAAACATTAAAAAATGAAAAGTCTCCAGTTTTTGGAGACTTTTGTCTTAATTTTGCTCGATAATTTTTAAATATAGACTTTCATATTGCTTTGCCATTTTGGATAGACTGTGGTTGACATGCATCGCTTGATGGATGAGTGCATACCATGATTCTTTATCCTCATGATAAATTTCTAGCGCTTGATCAAGTGTTTCTTTAAGTTCATCGGCATCATAATTTTTAAATGCAAATCCAACACCGATACCTGTGAATTTGTTATAAGGGGTAACCGTATCTTTAAGTCCACCTGTTTCTCTAACTAAAGGAAGTGAACCATAGCGCATGGCAATCATATGATTGAGTCCACAAGGTTCAAAAAGCGAGGGTAGTAAGAAGATATCGCTACCTGCATAGACTAATTCAGATAGTTTTTCATCAAAGGTTTGTTCATAATGAACGAGTTTTGGATATTTCTTTTGCATCTCGCTAAAAAATTGTTCATAAAGTGCATCACCATAACCAATCGCAACTAAAGTAAATTTGGATGATTCTAAATATTTTTCTAATACAGGCATGATGATGTCAATACCTTTTTGACGTGCAAAACGATTGATGAATGCAATCATTGGTTTAGAAGCATCTAAATCCATCTCTAACGATTTTAAAAGAGCTTCTTTATTTTGAGTTTTTCCAGTGACAAATGAGGTTTCATCATAGTTTTGGACAAGATTTTTACCACGTCTTGGGTCATATAAATCTTGGTCTAAGCCATTAAGGATGCCGTATAAATCCATTTGTCTTGATCTTAAGGCGTAATCAAGCGTAAACCCGTAAAATCTGGTTAAAATCTCATTTCGATAGTTTTCAGATACGGTATTGATGGCATTGGCACGCATAATGCCACATTTTAAGAAATTCACACGATCTAAATGAATATAAGTAAAATTTTTATGTCCAAAAAGTTTTTCTGTTTCAATGGGATAAGAGCCTTGTTTTTCTAAATTATGAATGGAAAGTAGTGTCTTAATTTTGGCAAATCTAGGATCTGTAGGACGGTACTTGACATCAAGGATAAACGGAGCAAGCCCAGTTTGCCAGTCATTGGCATGCAAGACATCAGGAAATTGATTGGTGAGTTTGATGTATTCAAAAATTGCGAAATTAAAAAAAGTGAAACGAATGGCATCATCTTCATAGCCATAATATCGTTTTCGATTATAAAAATCATCATTTTCGATAAAGACATAAGGGATGCCTTCGCAGATGATTTTATAGTAACTTGCTTGTTTGGTGTAATCGCCCATCTTGATATCGACTTTACCCCAAAAAGCCATCTTATGATGGTTTTCTTTGATGGATTGATAGTAGGGTGTAATGATGGTAACACTATGTCCTAACTTAGATAATGCCTTAGGCAATGCTGCAGCAACATCAGCGAGACCACCAGATTTTGAGAAAGGATATGCTTCTCCACTACAAAACAAAATATTCATGAGTTTCACCTTGACTTCATAATTATTCTCATTATAGCAGTACTTAAAGTAAAATACCACCAAATAAACTGAAATCAACCTTTCACCGTTCATTGACTAAAGTCAAGGTTCATGATAAAATCAAACTTGGTTTATGACCACTTTATTTTTTTTAGAATATCGAAACTTATGGAGGAAACAGATGAAACGTATGGTAGTTGTCGGTACCCAATGGGGCGACGAAGGCAAAGGAAAGATTACCGATTATCTTGCTCAAAGAGCTGATGTTGTTGTCCGCTATCAAGGGGGAAATAATGCCGGTCATACGGTTGTTTTTGATCAAAAGAAGTATAGTTTACATTTGTTACCCTCAGGTATATTTAATAAAAACATCACCAATGTGATGGCCAATGGTATGGTCATTAATCCTGAAGCGTTTGCTGAAGAGATTAAACCTTTTGAAACCTTTAAATTGGCCATTTCAGATCGTGCGCATGTCATTTTACCTTATCATCTTGAAATCGATAAGTTTAATGAACAACTGCGAGGTGATCATAAAATTGGAACAACCAATAAAGGAATTGGACCTGCTTATACTGATAAAGCATCTCGTCTTGGGATGCGTATGTCAACCTTTGTTCATCCGATTAGATTTAAAGAAAAACTGATGGAAATTTTAGAACCGATGAATAGAGAAATGTATGGCATGGGCAAAGGAAACCTTGATTTTAACACCATCTATGAAAAGTTTTCTAAGTATGCAGAGTTAATGAGACCTTATGTCTGTGATACATCGCTTTTGTTAAATGAACTGATTGCACAAGACAAAAAAATACTCTTTGAAGGGGCACAAGGCGTTTTATTATGTTTAGACCATGGCACATATCCTTATGTAACTTCAAGCTCACCCACAGCATCCTCAGTTCCAGTGAATACTGGCATTGCGCCATGGCTTGTTGAAGGGGCTATTGGGGTCACTAAAGCTTATACAACGCGTGTAGGCAGTGGACCTATGCCTTCAGAAATTTTAGGTGATTTGGCATCTCACATTCGAATTAAAGGCAATGAATTTGGGACAACGACAGGTCGTCCAAGACGCATTGGTTGGCTAGATACCGTGATTTTAAGACATTCCAAGCGTGTTTCAGGGTTAAGCTATCTTGCAGTAACGCTTCTTGATGTCTTAACGGGCATCGATGAACTCAAGATTGCTGTTTCATACACCTTAGATGGGATAACCATTGATAAAGTTCCTGCTGAAATCGAAGATTTTGAAAAATGTTTACCGAACTATATCACGATGCCAGGTTGGAAAGAAGATATTACACAAGTAAAATCCTATGAAGATCTTCCAGAGAACACAAAAAACTATTTAATCAAACTTTCAGAACTTGTTGGTGTACCGATTGGTATGTTTTCTGTGGGTCCAGATCGTAATCAAACCATTATGGTTAAAGAAATCTTTTAAGGTGATGATATGATTCCAAGATACCAAAGACCCATCATGAAAACTTTATGGAGTGATGATCATAAGTTTAATCAATATTTAAAAGTTGAACTGGCATCCTCATTTGCTTGGATGAAATTAGGGCTTTTTGATGAGAAAACCTATCAAGCTTTAAGTCAAGCAAGGTTTAACTTAGATGACATTTATGATATTGAACTCGAGACCAAACATGATGTTATCGCGTTTACGCGTGCCATTTCAAAGTCTTTAGGAGATGAAAAGAAGTTTTTTCATTATGGATTAACTTCAACGGATGTCGTCGATACTGCACAATCATTGATTTTAAAAGAAGTGAATCAAATTCTTTTAGAAGATATTGACCTGTTCATGGATGTACTCTATCAAAAAGCTCATGCTTATAAAGATTTACCTTGTATTGGTAGAACCCATGGTATTCATGCAGAAATTACAAGCTTTGGTTTAAAATTTGCGTTATGGTATGAAGACTTTAAACGAATCAAATCTCAATTTATGGATGCTGCAAAAAATATAGAAGTTATTAAAATGTCAGGTGCAGTCGGTAATTTTTCACAAACAAATCCAGAAATCCAAAGGATTGCAGGAAAAGAACTTGGTTTATCTGAATCCAATATTTCGACACAAACCTTACAAAGAGATCGTCATGCAAGCTATCTTTTCACACTTTCTTTGATTGCTGCTGAACTCGAAAAAATTGCCATTGAAATAAGACATTTATCTCGAACTGAAGTGATGGAAGTTGCTGAATATTTTGATGTCAATCAAAAAGGTTCATCGGCAATGCCCCATAAGAAAAATCCTGTTTCAAGTGAAAATATTACGGGATTATCTCGAGTTGTTAAAGGCTATGCACTGACTGCGATGGATAATATTGCCCTATGGCATGAACGTGATATCTCTCATTCGTCTGCTGAACGGATTATCTTATCGGATGCAACAACACTGATAGACTATATGCTTCACAGATATCAACATACACTAGCCAATCTGATTGTCTATCCAGAGCATATGATCAAAAACATCGATTTAACTTATGGTGTCATTCATACACAAACCGTGCTTCATGAATTAATAGATCAAGGATTATCTAGAGAAGATGCGTATGATTTGGTTCAAAAGCTTGCACATCAAGCGCTTCAAACAAAAACATCGTTTAAAGATTTGTTGAAACAAGATCAAACAGTCTTTAGTTATTTAAGCGAAGATGACTTAAATCAAATCTTTAGCTTTCAAAAATATTTCAAATATGTCGATCACATCTTCATGAATGTGTTTGGATAACATAATGTTTCATAATCGATAAACTCAATAAAAATCAGCGGTTTATCATTGATAAGGACCAAATATTATGCTATAATCATTTCAGTCAAACGAGGAGGAAAGCTCATGGCAAGAAGCAAACAAACATCAAAGAAGGTCAAAATTGATAAATATAGTAAAGTGAAACCTAAAATACATCCTTATACCATTGCAGGTATCGTTGGTTTTTTCGTCATTATTTTTGGACTCATTTTATTATTTCAACCCTCAGAGCAAACTTTAATTTATCGCTCATATTCAACCGTGATGGTCGAAGCAAGAACTGAAGGTCTCACTGAGGATAATCCATTTAAAAAGGTAAATTCTTATAAGGGTAGTTTATTCAATAAAGGCTTAGAAAAAATTATTGCAAGTGAAGAAATCGTGATTTTATACATTGGTACACCTAGTTGTTCATCATGTGTTGCACACATTGGTGCTTTTCAAGCTTATTTTGAATCACGTGGTATGAATGAATTTGTGAATCACATTTATTATTACAATCCAAATGAAGATTTAGATGGTTTTACAAGATTACAAGAAGAATATGCTGATATTACGAATGTGACACCACAATTAGTTGCTTTTAGAAATGGTGAAATCATTGAAAAATGGCAAGTATTATCGAGTACAAACATTACTGAAATGAATCGTAGTGTGAGAGACTTCTACGTTGCCCTCAAGGCAAAACTTACAGCATAAGATCAAAAGCACACTGTGCTTTTTTTCAATAAAGGATGATGACCTATGATTGAAAAAATTAAACTCAATATTAAAGAACTGATTGAACAAACATTTTCTTTAGAAGGTGTGATTGTTGAGGAGCCCAAAAAAGGACATGCTGATTTAGCAATACCTCTTTTTGCTTATGCAAAGTTGTGGCAAGTAAGCCCTATGGTCGTTTATGAAAAGTTCTTTGAAGTTCTAAAAGCATATCCATCAATTGATCGCATTGAATTTATGAATGGATTTTTAAACATTTATTTGGAAAGAAATCAATTATCGAAAGCAATTTTAAATGAGATTCTTGAGAAAAAGGATTTATATGGTTCTAACCAAGTGGGCAAAGGACAAACGGTTGCTATTGATTATTCATCGCCAAACATTGCGAAAAGCTTTACCGTCGGTCATTTAAGATCCACCATGATAGGTAATGCAATTAAGCATATTTATCGCAAGTGTGGATATCAAGTCATTGGAATTAACCATTTAGGGGATTGGGGTACACAATTTGGTAAAATGATTGTTGCCTATGAACTTTGGGGTCAAGAAGATGAAGTTAAAGCGAACCCAATTACAGAACTTCAAAAGCTTTATGTTAAATTTCACGATGCAGAACAAGAAGATCCATCTTTAGAACAAAAAGCTCGAGATGTTTTTAGAGAATTAGAACTTGGTAATGAAAGATATTTAAAACTATGGGCTTGGTTTAAAGAAGAGTCCATGAGAGAGTTTATGAAGATGTATGAACTCTTAGGGGTTGATTTCGAATCTTTTGACGGCGAATCCTTTTATAATGATAAAATGGAAGCTGTTGTAGAAGAAATGGCTAAGAAGGGTATTTTAAAAGTCGATGAAGGGGCAACCATCGTTGAGCTTGGTGAAAACTTCCCACCAGCCTTAATTAAAAAGTCTGATGGTGCAACGCTTTATGTGACCAGAGATGTCGCTGCAATCTTATATCGCTATCATACTTATGATGCCAATCACTTTATGTATGTGGTCGGTAATGAACAACAACTGCATTTTAAACAACTCAAAATGGTCACTGACCGCATGGGATATCACTTTAATGTTGAACATGTGAATTTTGGTTTAGTTTTAGTCGATGGGAAAAAGATGTCTACCCGTGGAGGAAAATCTAAACGCTTAGAAGATGTCATTTTACAAGCCATTGATGAGGCCAAAGAAGCGATTCATGCGAAAAATCCGAACTTAAAAAATCAGGACGAAGTTGCAAAAGCAGTCGGTGTTGGCGCCATCATTTTCAATGACCTTAAAAATGAAAGACATTTAGATGTCGACTTTAACTTATCCAATATGCTCAAGTTTGAAGGACAAACAGGACCTTATCTCCAATATTCAGGTGTGCGTATCGAAAGTATCTTAAAAGATCAAATGATGAAACCTGAATTGCTGGATCCTAAGTATCTTGCAGAAGACCATTATTTTGAAGTGATTAAGTTACTCGCTTCATTTCCATCGGTCGTTTTAAGAGCCAAAGAGACAAGTTCACCCAACTTAATCGCAAGATATGCACTCACTTTAGCTCAAGGATTTAATTCATTTTATGGTAAACAAAGAATCATTGTCGAAGATGAAGGTCATAAACAAACGAATTTAATCTTCGCGAAATCCATTCAAATTGTTTTAAATGAAGGGTTAAGATTACTTGGAATTCAATCCCTTAAGGAAATGTAGAAAAACATTTGCAAAATGATAGATAAACATGTTATGATATTTTTGCTGTCCATCAGCAAAAATAACGCCCCGCGTGATGAAATTGGTAGACGTGCCAGACTCAAAATCTGGTGGATGAATAATCCGTGCTGGTTCGAGCCCGGCCGCGGGGACCATCCATAAAAAGATAACGATATTCTTTTAAAGAGTGTCGTTTTTTTATCTTTAACTGTGTTATAATAAGACATAAAATAAAACATCTGGAGCAGACATATGAAGGAAAAAATGATCAAATTAGCAGAAATCTTAAACTATGAATACCAGAATATTGATTATCTATATGAAGCAATGAATGTCAAACTGATTGGCAAGAAAACATATAAAAACGAATCCATGGCCACCTTTGGTGATTCACTTTTAGATATGGTCATCAGTTTAATTTATTTTAAAGAAGGATTAAATAAAAAGGATGTAACAGACCGAAGAAGTGAGCTGGTCAATAATAAAGTTTTATTTGAGACATTTAAGAAGTTAGACATTAAGCATTATATCCATAATGAAGTAACCTTTTATAAAGAAGATGTCAAGGATAACGAAAAGCTATCCTTTAAAAGTCATAATCAGTTTTTAGAAAGTATTGCAGGGGCTATTTTTTTAGATTTAGGCTATCTGAAAGCAGAAAGATGGATTTTAGATTTTCTTGTACCTAAGCTGATCGAAAGTAGAAAAGAGTTAATCACAAACAATTTACTCTAGAAAGGATTAATGATGAGTCAAAAACTAGCGACATGTTTATGGTTTGATCATGAAGCCTTGGAGGCTGTTATGTTTTATTTATCTATCTTTAAGGATGGGAAAATAGGAAAAATACATTACTATGGTGATGAAGGTTTTGACATCCATGGAAAACCTAAGGGGACGGTTCTACTTGTGAACTTTGAAATCATGGGGATGAACTTAATTGCAATGAATGGTGGAAATAAGTACAAATTATCTGAAGCGATGTCGCTTGTAGTCACTTGTGATACGCAAGAAGAAATCGATTATTATTTTGAACGATTAACTGAATTGAGTGATCCAAAAGATCAGGTTTGTGGATGGCTAAAAGATCAGTTTGGATTATCTTGGCAAGTGGTCCCAAGCGTGCTATATCAACTGATGTCTGATTCAAATTCTAAAAAAGTAGAAGCTGTGATGCATGAAGTTTTAAAGATGAAAAAAATTGACATTCAAACGCTTTTGGATGCGTATCAAAAAGCATAAATTTTGTCATTTTTAGTATTTTGAAGCAAAAAGGAAACTTTTTTAAGTTCCTTTTTTTGGATTATGTTAAAATGATTATCGAACGGAGGGTTAAAAGATGAAAGATAGAAAAGTTAAAGGCTTTATCATGACTACCATGAATGGCATGGTTTATGGTTTGTTCGCAACCCTGATCATTGGTGTGATTATTCAACAAATAGGTAATTTATTGGGCATATCCTTGATTGCTACGACACTATCACTTACATTAAGATCCTTGATGGGTATTGGTATTGGTATGGGCATTGCACTCTCATTAAAGATGGATGGGTTAAAACTCGTTTCAGCTGCCGTCATGGGTGGTGTTGCGACAAGCTTTAAAGTCGTCTTTGGTACGGGTATTGTTGTTGGATTAAATAATGATCCAGTCATTACATATTTGGTTGTTGTCTTTGGGATTCTTGCAATGCGTTATGTCTTAGTTAAGAAAACACCCATTGATATTCTTTTAGTCCCCTTGTTTAGTGCATTTACTGCATTACTCTTCACACTTCTTTTATCAGCACCTGTTGTTTGGACAGTAAGTTTAATTTCAACATCGATTGATACCGCAACCACGATTGCACCGATTCCAATGTCTATCATCATTGCTGTAGCGATGGGTATGTTATTAACATCCCCATTATCGAGTGCAGCGATTGCAATTTCCATTGGTTTATCAGGTATTGCAGGTGGTGCAGCCGTGATTGGATGTACAGCACAAATGATTGGATTTGCTGTGCAATCTAGAAAAGATAATAATATTGGTATGGTCTTATCGATTGCGTTTGGAACCTCTATGTTACAATTTAAAAATATCTTAAGAAAGCCAATCATTTGGTTACCAACCATTATCGCATCTGCAATTTTAGCGCCTATTGCGTATTTACTCTTTAGAACAGAGACCTCATCTGTAGGGGCTGGTATGGGATCATCTGGTCTTGTTGGACAGCTTCAGACACTCGATGCCATGAAGGATACACCAGTGACTGCATGGCTTGCTGTAGGCTTTATGCTTATTGGTTCTGCATTATTGGTTTATGGCATTGATCTAATCTTTAGAGCGAAAAAAATCATTGTTGCTGGTGATTTGTCGGTCAATCGCGACATAAACTAGAAAAAAATCAAAATAGATTACATCTATCTTAAGTTTATGTTAAAATATAAATTGTATAGTTCAAAAAGAAAGTGGTGTATTTGATGAACAAAAGAGTTTATAATAAGGCATTTGGAAAAATTGTTAGAACACTTGGATTCCTCCTCGTTTTAGCATCCTCAGTCTTTATTGCTGTCAATTTGATTTTAGAAAATGATACGCTGCCTTTTATAGGGACTTTGATCCCTTTTGCAGAGATGATTAATGACATCATTGCAACCCTACCATTGATTGCTGAATTTGCAGGTCTTGCCTTGATTGTTGGATTGATATTCATCGTTTGGGCCATTAGACGAGGCGTTATTTTGAGAGTTTTACTTACGGTTTTATTACTCTTTGTCTTTATTGAAAGTACGATTTCAGGAACAACACCATTTGCTCCGATTGTCTTAGCTTCACCAGCCTTTTTAGCAACTGTACTCCCATTGGTTCAAGGACCAATTGAAATGGTTACTGACATTTCTGAGTATATTGTTCCAGGTGCAGCAGTCGCAGCTCCAATTCTCCTTTGGGCAGTCTTTGCGTATAAGAAACCAGGAAGATTTTCAATCTTTATGCTTCGTGTTGGTGCAACCTTACTTTTCTTAGCAGTTGCTATGTTTATTGTTGCAAACCTCTTCGTTCAATCATTACTCACAGTTGATATTTATCAAACGATTCGTGTGGTACTTTATATTCTCACATACTTGTTGTTTGTTTTAGGTGGCGTCTTCGGCGTTTTAGGATTTGCAAGAAAATAGATTAAATGAAAAACTTAGCATCATCTTCGGATGGTGCTTTTTTTTGCTTAAAAAAAAGGCTATAACGCCTTCATAAAAATCATGGTTTTTGAATCTGATAAATCTTTTTGATATATATAACCATCAAAGGTGAGGTTGATGATTTCATCTTGATCTTTGATTTCTCTTTCTAAAAGAAGTCTTGCCATCATGCCTCTTGCTTTTTTCGTATACATGCTCATTGATTGAATTTTTCCATCTTTTACTTGTCTAAAATCAATGGTAATCATAGGGGCATAAGTAATCACTTGACTGTATTCAAATGATGCTAAATTAATCAACAATTCACCGCGGAGACATTCATTGAGATAGGCATTAAGTTTAGGTTTCCAAAAGGTATAAAGATTGCCTAAATTTTTATCTTGCATTTCAAGTCGATATTTAGAAATGCCATCTAGTGGTCTTAGTAAACCATAGAGGCCTGAGAGAATGAAGAGGTTTTCATACATCATTTGTTTTGTTTTTAAATTCATGTGTGCGACATCAAGACCTTTAAATGCTTGTCCATCGTATAAATAGATAGCTGCGTATCTATCATGACCAAAGATATGATAGTCATGATAGACAGTTTGTGCGATTTTTTCTGAGATCTTCATCATGTCCATCAATTGCTTGATAGAGCGCTTTTGAAGCTTTTTGACCAAAAGATTTGCCTCATGATCAAAAAGGGGTAAAGTCCTATAGGGATGCTTCAATTTTGAAAACGTTTTTGCTGGAGATAAGATTAATTTCATATATAAAACCTCACATAATCATCACTTTATTATATCAAAATATCACTAAAAGTGATAGAATATAGAGTGTCTATCAAAGGAGGACGAAAACTTTGAACGAACGCAAATTATCACTTTTAATGGACTTTTATGAACTCACCATGGCTAACGGCTATTTTAGAGATCATAAGCATTTACAAGTTGCAGTTTTTGACGTATTTTTTAGATCGATACCTGATGAAGGTGGTTATGCTATTTTTGCAGGTCTAGAACAAGTCATTGATTATTTAAGTCATCTGAAATTCACTTTAGAAGAAATCGCTTATTTAAGAAGTAAAGGTATTTTTTCTGAAGCATTCTTAGATTATTTAAAAACGTTTAGGTTTACATCAGATGTGTTTGCTATGAGAGAAGGTACACCCATTTTCCCTCATGAACCCATCATGATTGTAAAAGGTCCAATCATTGAATGTCAACTGATTGAAACGATGATTTTACTCACGATTAACCATCAAAGTTTGATTGCCACTAAAGCTGCACGTATTGTTTATGCTGCACAAGGTCGATCCATTTTAGAATTTGGTGCACGTCGTGCTCATGGATATGATGCCTCGATTTATGGTGCTCGAGCTGCCTATATCTCTGGTGCAGTAGGATCTTCAAATACCTATGTCGATTTCAAATATCAAATTCCAGCCTTAGGCACAATGGCACATAGTTTTATCCAAAGCTATGATACCGAATATGATGCCTTCAAGGCGTATGCACTGACCTATCCCAAAAATACTGTTTTACTTGTAGATACTTATAATACACTGAAAGAAGGTGTCCCAAACGCCATTAAGATTCATCAAGAAATCTTAGCACCTATGGGCTGTGAGCTTAAAGGGATACGCCTTGACAGTGGGGATTTAACCTATCTCACTAAAGAAGCAAGAAAGATGTTAGATGCTGCTGGCCTTAAAAACACAAAAATTACAGTGTCTAATTCACTTGATGAATATTTAATTAAAGAACTGATTCACCAAGGAGCACAAATTGATGCTTTTGGTGTTGGGGAACGCTTAGTAACTGCAAGGTCTGAAGCAGTTTTTGGTGGTGTCTTTAAGCTTTCTGCTATTGAAGTTAATGGCAAACTCGTTGATAAAATCAAAATTAGTGAGAATGTCCAAAAAACGACCATTCCTGGATTCAAACAAGTCTATCGTTTCTATGATGAACTTGGCATGGCAGAAGCAGATGTCATTACCCTACATGATGAAAACATAGATTCAAGTCAACCGTATCACCTCTTTGATCCTAATTTTCCTTGGAAGAGTAAAGATATTGAAAATTACACAGCAATACCACTATTAATCCCTATTTTTGAAAAAGGGAAATTGGTCTATGACTTACCGACATTACCTCAAATTAGAGCCTATGCAAAAGCTGAACATGAAAAATTATGGCCAGAAGTTTTAAGATTAGAACGACCACACCAATATTATGTGGATTTATCACAGAAGCTTTGGGATTTAAGACAAGAACTCATTAAAAAATATAAGAAGTAAAGCAGGTTTTAAGCTTGGCACGTACACTAAAGAAACAAAATATTGAAAGAATCTTAAACCATCCTTCAATATTAAAAGGTATTGTCCTAATGGCAATACCCGTTTTTTTGAACAACTTACTCAAATCCCTCCATGACATGATTGATGCCATTTTTGTTGCTAGAATGCCTGTAGGCAGTCAAGCAACCTTGGATGCTGCACTTGCAGCACTGAATATCCACTGGCCGATTTATAATTTCTTTTTAGCTTTAGGTGTAGGTTTAGGGATTGCAACAGTTTCGATTGTCAGTCAATATGTAGGTGCACAGCGGCGTGATTTAGCCCAAAAATATAGCAGTAAACTTATGACGCTTGCGATTGTTTTAGGACTTGGTGTTACAGGATTATTTCTTTTGACCTCTGATTGGGTCTTTGGATTTAACGTCTTTGCTTATCTCATGGGTGCGCGTGGTGAAGCTCTTGATTTTGCGGGCTCTTACTTTAGAATTAGAAGTTATGAAGTGAGTTTGGTCTTTATCTTTATTGTCTATCAATCGATTAGACAATCGACAGGTGAAACCTTATATCCTGTGATTCTCAATATTGGTGGCATTTTTGTCAATATTTTTCTCACTTGGCTTTTTGTATCAAAACTGAATTTAGGGATTAATGGGGCTGCTTATGCAACTTTAACAGCCCATGCGGTTGTGATTCCTTTTATCATCTACGATCTACTTAAGAGCAAGCATCATATCACCATCAAAATACCTGAAATGCCTTTAGACTTAGATACTGTTAAAGATATGAGCCGTTTTGCAGTCCCTGCAGCGATTGGACAAGCAGTTAGTTCACTTGGGTTTGTCATCTTACAGAGTATGGTTTTATCCTATGGTAATGCGGTTTCTGCAGGGTTTTCAGTAGGCAATAGAATCTCATCACTACTCCTTAATCCTGTGGTTGCAATTAGTAGTATCCTTGCAGCTTATATTGGACTCAATATCGGACACAATCAACCAAGTAGAGCTAAAGATTCCTATAAAGTAGCAAGAAACTTATCTTTTATTTTAATGACAGTGGGTGTAGCAATCATCATCCCTTTAAGATATCCCATCATTGAGTTTATTTTAGGAACGAAGTTATCAGACTCTTACCGGATTTCTGGTGAATACACATTCTGGTTATTGTTGACTCAACCTTTTATGGCACTTTTTCAAAGTTATATTGGTTTATTTAATGGATCTGGTCATAGTAAATATACACTTAAAATGGCATCTCTTAGACTTTGGGGTATGCGTATTCCGATGGTTTTAGCATTTAAATACTTGATTTTAGCACCTGATGATTATTCAGGTATGTGGTATGCCATGATTATCAGTAACTTTATCATTTTGTTTTATGGACATTACTTAAAGAAATCGATTCGTTATGAAGTGCAGGTGAGATTATGAATTTACATATCGTCTTATATGAACCAGAAATTCCGCAAAATACAGGCAACATCATGCGCACCTGTGTTGCCATTGGTGCCAAACTTCACTTAATTGAGCCCATGGGATTTCAAATTGATGAATCCAAGCTAAAACGCAGTGCGCTTGATTACTATGAACATTTAGATTATACGGTTTATCCAAACTACCAGACTTTTGCAGAAAAAAATCCTGGAACTTATTTGTTCTTGAGTCGCTATGGTAAGAAGAACTATGCTGATATCCATTATCAAGACTTAAAACAACCGCTTTATTTAATCTTTGGGAAAGAATCTACTGGGATTGATAAAAAGATTTTAGCCAAACATATAGAAGATTGTTATAGAATTCCTACAACAGATAAAGTGAGAAGCCTCAATTTATCCAATGCGGTTGCTATTGTAGCATTTGAAGTCTTAAGACAACATGATTATGAAGGCTTAATTGAACATGAGCCAGAAACGCATAAGGGGAAAGATTTCCTCGACCAATTTAAAGAATAGAGGAAAAGACATGAAAAAAGATCATACACAAACCATTGGTGAAGAAATCGCAAATGCCATCTCGCATGGCGTGATGGCACTTTTTGGGATTGTTGCTTTAGTCTTACTTTTAGTTAAAGCAAACGGCATCATTGAAGTCACTGCAGCTATTATCTTTGGCTTTGGAATCATTAATTTATATACGATGAGTACCATCTATCATGCACTTTTTCATCCAACAGCCAAACATGTGTTTCAACGATTTGACCATTTATCGATTTATATTTTAATTGGAGGGACATTTGCACCTGCATTATTGTTATTACCTGAACTTCAAAATCCGATTTTTGGTATTTCAGGATTAGGACTCGGACCAGTTCTATTCATCATTCAATGGATTTTAATCGGAATTGGTGTTGTCTTTAAGTCCATATGGATTAAAAAGTTTGCGAAACTCCATTTGTTCATCTATCTTGCGATGGGATGGAGTGCACTCATTTTTGTGAGACAGCTTTTCGCCTATGAAGCAAATGCATTTTGGCTCGTTTTAGGTGGGGGGATTGCTTATTCAATAGGTGTTGCCTTTTATGTCTTTCCTAAAATTAAGTTTTTCCATTTCATTTGGCATATTTTTACAGGGATTGGAACGATTCTTCAATTTATTGCCATTTATGTTTACCTGTATTAACATGAATATTTGTTCATATACTTGAAATCATGATTTATTTCATGTAAGATAAAGTTGTATAGAAAATAAGGAGATTAAACATATGAAAATTTTAGCAGTCAATGCCGGAAGTTCAAGCTTGAAGTTCCAATTGCTTGTCATGCCTGAAGAAAGTGTAATCACTTCAGGCATCGTTGAAAGAATTGGATGGGATGATGCTATCATCACATTCAAACAAAACGGACAAAAGATTACCGAAACTTTTCAAATTTTAAACCACAAGTTTGCTGTCGAACTTGTGATTCAAGGTTTGATAAAACATGGTGCGATTCAATCTTTAGATGAAATTAAAGGAGTCGGCCATCGTGTTGTTCAAGGGGGAGAAATCTTTAAGACATCTGTTTTAATTACAGATGAAGTTGTTGAACAAATTCGAAGTCTCAATGATTTAGCGCCTCTTCATAATCCTGCAAATATTACAGGGATTGAAGCATTTAGAAAAGCTTTACCTGATGTGCCTCAAGTGGCTGTTTTTGATACCACATTCCATCAGACGATGACAGAAGATGCATTCCTTTATGCTGCGCCTTATGAATGGTATCAAAAATATCATGTGAGAAAATATGGTTTCCATGGAACATCTCACCAATATGTGTCTGAAAGAGCAGCTGTCCTTTTAAATAATCCAAAAGCGAAGGTGATTGTTGCCCATTTAGGTAATGGTGCATCGATTTGTGCAGTTGATGGTGGAAAATCTGTTGATACATCTATGGGACTTACCCCACTTGAAGGGATTCCTATGGGGACACGTTCAGGCAATATTGACCCAGCTGTCTTAATGCTGATTGCAGGTAAAGAAGATAAAACTTACGGTGAAGTTTTAGATGATCTCAATAAAAAATCAGGTTACCTTGGTGTTTCAGGGTTTTCTAATGACTCAAGAGATATTATTGATGGCATGAATCGTGGTGATTACCGTGCAACACTTGCACATAAAATTCAAGTGAAACGTATTGTGGATTATATTGGTTCTTACTATTTATATATGGGTGGTTTGGATGCGATTTGCTTTACTGCAGGTATTGGTGAAAACGCACCTGAAATTAGAAGAGATGTTATTAAAGCAATGAAACCACTAGGTATTGAACTTGATGTTTCAGAAAATGAAAAACGCGGTGAACGCATGATTTCTACACCAGATTCTAAAGTCAAGGCATTCATTATTCCAACCAATGAAGAAGTCATGATTGCTAGAGAATGTGTGAGATTAACAGCATAATTAACATTAAATTAAAAATAATGGTAGCTTTTGCTATCATTTTTTTGTGCTATTTAATAGGACATTATTGAAATTGAAAAAAGTTTGTGTTATAATTGACATGTCCTATTAAATAGGGTAGAATATGAAAGGAGATCTTCAGAATGTATGAAATTGAAACTTATCGTTGATGAAGAAGTCATCGACAAACTTTTTGATGGTCTATCTCCTTTCAATCTCAAAAGAGATTATAAACAATGTTTTAAATCAACTGACTTTAAAGTTAGGCTAAGTCGAGATATTTCGATTATTCTTACAGACAAAACACCTAATAGTTATAAAATTATGTCGATAGGTAGTATAGCAATTAACGATGGTTCCGTTTTTGCACTCCAAATTAGACTCCCGAAGGAAGATTCAACTAAAGGTAAAAGTTCAGGCTTGAGATGTATCCTACTTATGGATTTACGTGCAGAACTATGCATACTTCTACATGTGCTTGATAAAAAAAAGGATGAGAAACTTGGACAGAGCGAAAAGAATAAACTGTTAAAGTTAGTTAACACTTATATAAAAAATAAAGAGTATAAATAAAAAAAGAGGATAATTTAATGAAAAAACTAAAAAACAACGAAGTCGTAGAGCAGGACATCAAGTTGGATTTAAGTTTATTAGATAATGCTGAATCATATTCAGTGGAGTTTTTTGATATTGATCAAAAGATAAACAATGAGTTTTTAAAGACTTTGAGAAAAAAAATGGGCTTCTCACAAGCTTTTATGGCGAAAATTTTAGGTGTTTCTAAAAAAACAATAGAAAAATGGGAGCAAGGTAAGAATCCAATTTTGGGTACATCATCCAGATTGCTTCATTTAATAAATATACAACCAAGTTTACTAGAAGCATTATTTAAAGAAAGAAAAACTGAAAAGAAAGATCAAAAGATTTTAAGCAAGTATAACCGATATTCAAAAGATTTCGTCCAAACAAAAGTAGTGCAACAAACCAGATCAACAGCGAGTTTAAGTGATTTTCCAGATTCTAAAACTGTGTTGGCCGCATAGAGGTGTATTATGAAACCCGTATATGATATTATCGGATATAAATTAATCAATGCAAACTTTCATCGAGATAATGACTCTGTAATTGAGTACTTTAAGGTAACAATACCACAGGTTAATTTCAATCAAAAAACGAGAATATATGAATTAGATATTGATTTTGAAATGAAGTTTGCAAATTGTAGCAAGTCATTGTTCATTTTTAAGGCTGCGTATATCATCAATGATTTGGAATGGATGTTGTCCCTTAATGAGAATCAAGTAAAAGGTATCTTTTTATCTGGAGTATTTCCGTATATTAGAACTCAAATCCATAGATTTACAGACGATTTAAGAGGACACATTAATATACCTGTGATAGACTTAAGAACTGCTGATCTATCAAAAAGTATTGAGTATACGTACTCAGGAAATGTCAAATAATATTAAATTCTAGAAATGAAACAATTGAATAAAGTACCTAAATAGGCGATTTTTCGCCTATTTCTTTTTGGAGGAATCGCCTCAAATCGTTATATCTTTGATATAATAAGTACAGGTGGTGTTAACATGGTACAAACAATACTAGTTGGAGATTTATTGACATTAGAAATAAAACGCATGGGGATTAATGGAGAAGGCATCGGCTATCATGAGAAGCTTGCTATATTTGTTGAGCATGCTCTTCCAGGAGAAACAGCTGAAATTGAAGTCACGGAAGTCTTTGATAATCGTGCTTATGGGAAGTTAATTAAGATTTTAACTGAAAGTGAAAAACGGGTCAACCCTTTTTGTCCAGTGTATGAGCAATGTGGCGGATGTCAAACCCAGCACTTAGATTATGAAGAAACCTTAGTTCAAAAACGAGAAATCATCTTAAAAGCTTTAGAACGATATGCAGGTAAAGCCATTCCAGAAAAAGTCATTAAGAAAACCATTGGCGCAAGCCATCCAACACATTACAGAAATAAAGCATCACTACCAGTTCAAAAACTTAAGAATAAAAATCATTTTGGTATGTATGCAAGAAACTCCAATCAATTTATTAAAATTGATGATTGTCCTGTTCAAAACGAACAAATCAATCACATTTTAAGATCAATCATTGCACTTATGGATGAATTAGGGGTTGATGGCTACAATCATAAAAATAGAAGAGGTTACATTAGATCTTTAGTCGTGAGAGTTTCAGAGAACAAAAATGAAGCACAAGTCTCTTTTATTATGATGAATAAATCAAATCGATTAGAAGATCTTGTTCAAAAACTTCTCGTTAAAGAACCCAGTATTGTTTCAGTCTATGAGGTCATGAATCCCGATTTAAAAAAGCCAGGATACTTTACTGAAGATATGAAGTTAATCTATGGTAAAGAAACCATTGAAGAAAAGTTGAATCAAAATCGTTTCATTCTAAAACCAGAAGCGTTTTTCCAACTCAACACCGCACAGGCGCACAAGTTTTATTTAGAAATGAAACGACTTGCACAACTTAAATCCCATGAAGTTGCTATTGATGCTTATGCAGGCATAGCACCGGTATCGCATTATATGCATCAAGATGCAAAGCATATCTATGCCGTTGAACAGGATCCATCAGCATGTGAAAGTGCAAAACTCTCTTTAAAAGCGAATCAAATTCAAAATGTAACCGTCCTTCAAAGTGATTTTAAACGTGCGTTATCTGGTTTAAAAGAAAAGAAAATTGATGTGATGTTTTTCGATCCTCCAAGAACAGGATTAGGTGATGATACGATTGATCTGATTTTAAAATTTGAACCTAAACGCTTGATTTATGGATCCTGTAACCCATCAACATTGGCGAAGGATTTAAATGCATTATTAAAATCATATGAGTTGATTGAAATCGTTCCAATCGATATGTTTCCCTATACATCCTTAGTGGAGAGTGTGACATTACTGACGTTAAAAAAACAATCGTGAGATAAGAATTAATATTGTGAATAACTTGAGTCATTACGACTAAACATAATATAAAAACAACAAGAGGAGCATTTTATGAGCACAGAATCAAAAAACATTTGGTATTTTTCTTATGGCAGTAACATCAAGGCAGAACGTTTCTTTTACTATATCCTTGGTGGTAAGTTAGGAGAAAGAACCTATCCAGGATGTCCTGAAAACAGAATAGTCCCTGAAACATCAAGAAGGGCACAAGTGAATTTAAAGATTGTATTTAACAGATTTGCGTTTTTAACCACAAGACCTGGCATTACTTTTGGTCGTTTGTATCGAATCACGAAAGAACAATTTTATCATCTTTATCTTCAAGAAAATAAGATCGAAAGAAATGATTTTAGTCTTGAAGAACAAGTGAAACAAGTGATGATGGAAGCTAAAACACCTTATGCAAAAATTTTAACATTAGGAACTTATCAAAACGAAGATGTGATGACCTTTACAAATCCGGAAAGTGTACCTCATCGTGCTGGATATGATGATTATATTGACTTAATTCAGGCTGCACTTTTTAAGATTTATGATCCATATATCGTTAAAAAAGCTTGTGAGAGATATCAAGAATCTAAAATGAAGCAATCCTTAGGAACATACACCAACATTGGTGTTGAAGGATTATCCTTAACAGGTACGACCTATTCAATCAGTCAAATAAATGCTAGAATCGCACATCTCAATAAAGAAGCAAGACATAATCCGATCATTGATTTAAAATACGACATGAAGTCATAAAGAACAATCGATGAATAAAGAAGGTGAACCCCATGGAAGTCAAAATTAGACCTTATCGTAAAAGGTATGAAGAAGCTTTAATGAATTTAATACGACTTGAGGGCGAAGCATGGTCATGTTATAGTAGTGATCAAAACAAAGATTTATACATGTTATCTTTAGAAAAGTCTATAACCTATCTTATATTTGAAGGTGATGAACTCGCAGGTTATGTTCGAGCACTTGAAGATTTTGGTTTTTATATTTATATTTGTGATTTATTGGTGACACCAAAGCACCGTGGTAAAGGTTATGGCAATCAATTGATGCGTCACATTCAAAGTAAGTATCCGAAATTTGATACCTACGTGATGTCTGATGTGGATGATTATTATATCAAACAAGGATACTTAAAAGAGGGATCAATCTTTTTACTCCCGAAACGTTAAGGTATCTTATGAAATTTTTTAAAGAAGATAAAATATGGATTAAAAAACTAGAAAACCTATTGCATATGGCAAACCATAAGGTCGTGATGAAGTGGATTTATGATGCAACACTTCATGTGAGTCAAGATATTCCAGAAATTTATCATCATGTAAAAGCGCAAATGGAGTCTATTGATTTGTGGATTCAAGGAACACTTAAAACGATTGATATAAAGACATATGCCTATTTATGTCATGATCTGGCGAGAAAAACTGATGATTTATCAGAGAAGTATTTTTATCGTGCTTGTGGGCAGGCATGTGCGAGTGCACATGTTAAAGAGCATGCGATTAAGGCATCGACCTATCTGATCAAATCTCTTTATGAACTCAAAAAAGATGTTGATGCCTTAGATAAAGAACGCAATTTTCAATATGAGCATTTATTAAATTTAAGTATTAAGGCATAACCTAGGGGTTACCCATCATCATGGATCCCATCATAGGTGACGTCAGTTAGGAGACTTATGAAGATTAAAGATTACTTTACACCCAAATCATTCATCTATACCGGTGAACATCAATCGATTCAAACAACCATTAAAAATTATCAGTATAGCACAAAAGAAGTGATGATAACTGATGACTTTCAAAAAAAAGAAGGATTTAAGCGATACATTCAAGTCGTTGGCCTTTCTAATGTTGAAAAAATTGAGAAACTAAAAGACATTTATGAAATTGAATCTGTTATTTTAGAAGATGTTTTTAATGTCAGACAACGCAATAAAATTGAACTAAGAAATGGTTATATATTTGCAGTCATGCATGTAGAATATTTAAAGAATAACCAAATTCATAATGATTACATGAGTCTCATGCTTTTTAAAGATACGCTCATTTCATTTCATGAAAAAGATCCACTTTTTTTAGATGCACTTCCTGAACTGATTAAAAACTATATTGATCTTAAATCATCTTCAGTTGATTTTCTCTTTTATCAAATCCTAGATATCATCACCGATCATCATTTAGATGTTTATGATGAACTTGATGAAAGTGCAACCGAATTTGAAGAAGATATTTTAGAATCAAAGAAAGTCAATCAAGAAGAGTTTTATGTCGTTAGAAAAAATCTGCTCAAACTCAAAAACAGTGTGACACCTATCTTAGAACAACTTGAAAAAGTCTTATCCAAAAATTCAGATTTAATCTCACCTCAAAATCATATTTATTTCGATGATTTAAAAGACCATTTGGCACGTCTCGATGGTCAGTTATCACAATCAAGAGAAAACTTAAGACAACTGTTAGACCTTCACATGAATAATCAGTCCAATCAGATGAATAAAGTCATGACTACACTCACCTTATTTTCAGCCATCTTTATTCCCCTATCGTTTCTTACAGGATTTTTTGGTATGAATTTCATTTTTTTTGAAGTCTTAGAATATCCTTATGCCGTTCCTGGATTTATTGGGTTTTGTTTCTTACTAGCAGTTTTTATGATTCTCTTTTTTAAAAGGAAGAAATGGCTATGAGGAAAATGGTGATCTTTGATTTTGATGGTACCATCTCCAATTCGATGCATCTGGCTTATCAAATCTATGAAGAACTTTCAAAAAAGTATGGATTTAAGCAATTCACCCATGAAGAAATCAATGAGCTTAAAACATTATCCATCCATGAACGTTTAAAAAAACATCATATTCCCATTTTTAAACTACCAAGACTTGCAAGAAAAACAAGGAAAATCATTCAAAACTTGATGGCAGACGTTTATCCTTTTGAGGGCATGAAAGCATTAATGGATACACTGAAAAGTGAAGGCTATTTGCTTGGTATCGTTTCTTCAAACTCCAAGAAAAATATCTTAAGCTTTTTAGAGCATCATCAGTTTTGCAAAATGGATATCATTTTAGGAAAAGCTTCATTCTTTGGAAAAGAAAGACTTCTTAAAAGGATTCAAAGAAAATTCAAAAAAACAGAAATGCTTTATGTAGGCGATGAGGTTAGAGATATCATATCGTGCAAAAATGTGGGGATTAGGGTTTTATCTGTTGCTTGGGGATTTGATGATATTGAACTCCTGAGTGGTGCAGAACCCGATTACTTAGTGACAGATATGGACACATTAAAAAAGGTTTTACTGGAGGTTTAAGATGGATATTGTGAGAAGAAGAGCCCAAATTGTTGGTTGTCTTACCCTTTTTTTAGCACTGAACTTAATCTTTAGTCGAATCATTATTTTTGATCGTTTTAAACAGGTGGTTGGATTAGTTTTTATTTTACAGTTTGTGTTTCTTGTCATTCGATTTAAAAAGGGTTATAAGTTTGTGAGTTTTATCATTCCTATATTTTTATTTATCATTGGCATTGTCTTCTTTGGTTTAGGTATTTTAAGTTTTATGAGAGATGATCGAGGAGATGGCGCGCTTATCCTAGGCATTTTAGGGTTATATGTCTTCATATTATCCTTTGCCTCCCATCGATTGACAAAAGCACTCATTTTAGTGAATCTACCTGAGTTTAAGTCAACATATATGACTAGAGCACAGCACTCCATGGAACTTCTTTATGGATCAACAGTCGTGTTGATGAGTTTATCTGCCTATGCATTTAAAACACCCATCATGACTCAAGGGTTATTATCTGTTACCATCATGGTTGCTATCACGATGTTCATTTTTATTTTGATTTTTATGATTTTCACAAAAATCTTAAAAAAAGATATTGACCCCATGATGTTAACTATGATGAGCTATATCTTATTTACTGTCATTTATGCTTTATCAAGACAATTATTCGCATTTATTCCATTAATGCTTGCATCATTTTTAATTGCTACTTACCTCTTTGTCTTTCATCCTGAGATTAAAGGTGATTATAAAATAGAAGTAAGTCAGTGATTTTATGGGTTTAGTTGATTTTTTAATGCAAGGCGATCCAGTCATACAAAGACTCACATCAAAATATTTGCTTGATAAAGATGAAGAATATATAGAAACGGGATATATCCAAAGATATCTTGATCTTTTTGATCCAGTTCATCACATGTGGGGTGGGGGCGTCTATTCACCTAAATGGATTTCAACACACTACACGATGCTAGAACTTAAAAATTTAGAAATCAATCCCAAGCATCCTACGTATCAAAAGGGATTAGAAACCTTACTAAATCATTTATGGCAAAAAGAAGGTGTAGTCAATCAAAGAAGACATCAAGATCTTTGTGTGGTTGGTATGCTCTTATCACTTTCCTCATACCTAGGTGAAAAAGATCATAGAATTTATGAGATGATTGATTATTTACTCAGTCATCAAATCGAAACAGGTGGTTTTAATTGCATGTGGGAGACAACACCAACCAAAGTGGCTTCTGTACATGCAACACTCTCGATTTTAGAAGGTTTCAGAGATTTCTTGAAGTTAGAGGATCAGTATCGACAAAGTGAGGTTAAAGAAGCTGTTTTGAAGGCTGAAGAAGCATTACTCAGAAGAGAACTTTTTAAGAAAATGGGAACCCATGATCCCATTCATCCGTTTATGATTGAACCTCATTATCCAAATCGATGGAAATATGATATATTAAGAGCACTGAGATATTTTGTTACAGTCAATCATCCTTACGATGAACGCATGAAAGATGCCATCAACATGTTAGTTCATCGAATGAAAGATGGCAAACTACCAAAGGGTGAAATGATTTCAGGATTGATTCATTTTAATTATAAGGATGTAAGGTAGATTTAATACACTTCATTTCTTAGAAGTTTTAAAGATGTATCGGCCTAATTTATATGAACGGCTGATGGAAAGTAAGTGATGCCTATGAGAATTAAAAGAAGAAAGAAAACAGATACCATTAATTTATATAATATTGACCCAGAAACCAAAGCATATATGATTGAGGTTTCTTTAGAGGATTATTCAGAGCTTTTTAATGGGTGGGATGCATCACCATTAAGAAGAAAAGATTTAGAGCCCGAACTCATTGATTATCTTGAACAAGCAGCAACAGAAATTCCAAAAGATGAAAATGTAGAGCTGGTTTTTTATCTACCTCAAAACATGAAAGACCCAGATAAAGAAAGTAAGTCCTTAGCAGGGATAAGAAATAACTTTAAGTTCGTCATATTTTTGATTAATAAAACATTAAGGCTTAACTATAGACAGCTTGCTGCTTATATTATGCTATCGATTTTATTTTTAATCGGTGCCTACGTGTTTAGAAATATCGGTGGCGAGTACGCACTTTTTGTAAGTATTATGGTTGAAGGACTCTTTATTGGGGGCTGGTTTTTGTTATGGGAAGCATTCTCACTGTTTTTCTTTGAATCTCATGAAACAAGACTTAGAAAAAAGCTCTATCAAAAGATGTTATCCTCTAACATCTATTTTAAAGATACACTCGCAAAAGAATTAGAAACAACAAAGACTGAAGCTAAGGAAGATGCGAAGCTTTTTTAGTCCTAAGTCTTTAGAAAAGGTGTTCTCATGATTTATGGGTATGTGATTGCATCTCTTTTCATCATATGTTTTATTTTCTTTGAGTTAAAAAGAAGATATATGATGGCCTTTTATCTCAAGGCATTTTCGAGTTTTTCATTTTTGCTTATTTTTATGCTTGGCATCGTGAATAGAGGTCATGCAGTATCACTGTTTGATTTATTCATTTTTATGGGTTTACTTCTTGGTATGATTGGTGATCTTGTCTTAGCACTTCGAACACTTAGACCAGAAAAAGAAGACAAAGATATTATCTTAAAAGGAATGATTGCTTTTAGTTTGGGACATATCTTTTACTTGATTGCACTCAGAGAACTTTTCCCATTAAGCTTGTTCAGTTATGGCTTTGGAATCTTGATGATGGGATTGATCATCATCATGAGCAAAGTCATGAAACTTCAGATGGGGAAAGTCCAAATACCAAGTTATCTATATGCACTCTTAATCTTTGTTATGATTGGATCCACCATTTCAAACTACATCAATTTTGGAGATCAACACCCAGGATACATCATCATGATGATTGGTGCAATACTCTTTGGATTATCTGATTTGATCTTAGCACCAATCTATTTTCAAGGCATGAATCAAAAGAAGATGATTGCATCGAATTTGATTACCTATTATTTGGCACAAATTTTGATTGCTTCATCCATTCTATTCTTTTAAGGGGGACTTATGAGACCAAAAGAAAATAAAGTCATCATTATTGGAATCATACTGATTTTAACCGCTGTCTTACTTTCTGGCTTTATGCCACTCATTTATGATATTTGGTTTCACTATATTAGTCAAAGTGCTTTTCCTATTCCCTTTGTTTTTATAAGACTCTTTATGTTTTTCGCATATATTGTTGGGTTTTCCATGATCTTTTTAGGACCATTCATTATCAAACGTTAACGGTGCATAGCACCTTTTTTTTACACAAAAATGTATAATATAATTGACATTATGTCCAATATAATGTATATTTAAACTAAGAAGGTGCTTCTATGAATTTTAAAATGAAGGCAGCAAGAGCTGAAAAAGGATTATCACAACAGGCATTAGCAGAAACTATCGGTGTGTCTAGACAGACCGTTGTTTTAATTGAACAAGGTCACTATAATCCTTCATTATCGATTTGTCTTGCCATCTGTAGAGCATTAGATCGCACCTTAAATGATTTGTTCTGGGATGGACATAAAAAAAGTTCCTAAGATGACTATGTATTTAGAAGACAGTTTCATCGTTTTGATAAATATGTTATACAAAGATTCATATCATACATATCTAATGAAAGAAGTGGTGTTTAGTGAAGCTTACACAGACAAGTAAAATATTACTTACCGTTCTTTATGGTGTTTCTCTCATTTATTTTTCAGTGATGATTCTTGGTGGATTAGAATCAGAAATGCTGAATGAGATCATCAGCATGCTCTTTTATGTTTCAACCATTATCGCCACATTAAAAGGATTTGCTGATTTGGTCACTAGAAAGGAAAAATCTGACATTATCTTTCTCATACTTTCAATACTTCCTTTAATGGTTTGGATGATGTATTTGATTTTGTCGACTCAAATCATATGATGAATCAAGCGTATGATTGTTTAATCCACCATCAGCTCATTGACACAAATTATATCCATGGTCCTATTTTAGATCTAAAACTGATTGGTTTTCATTCAGAAGATTATTATGGAGGTCTACCCTTTTATTGTTTTGCTATTATGAAAGGGATGACTTCAATTGGTAAAATTACGTTAAGACTTGGATATCAAAGAGAAACGAGAATTCACGGTCATGTGGGGTATCAAATTGATGAACCTCATCGTGGTCATCAGTATGCCTATTATGCACTTGAGATGATTAAAGAACTAGCTAAAGCACATGGCTATCGTAAACTTTTGCTAACGACTGAAGCAACCAATGAGAGTAGTATCAGAATTGTCATGAAATCTCATGGGAAATTAATTGATCCAAATGTGATGATTCCTGAAGATCACATCTATTACATTTTGGGAAAGAGAAGTCTTTATCTCTATGAAATCGAATTATAAATTAGAAGTCTTAGAAAGAATTCCGAAAATTAAAACCTATGATAAAATTTTGCTATTTATCCATGGTGCACAAGCTGGAGCATGGACATTTGAGTATTTTTTAGATTACTTCGAATCCAAGGGTTTTGAGTGTTACGCACTATCTCTTAGAGGTCATGGTAAGAGTGAAGGTTATGAAATGATTGACACCTTTGGATTAGATGATTATGTGAGCGATGTTTTATCTGTTGTGAGTAAATTAAACTCTAAACCTATATTAATTGGGCATTCAATGGGCGGTGCCATTGTTCAAAGATATGTAAGAGATTATCAAGACACCATCGACTCAGCAATCTTGTTATCCTCAGCAGTTTATGGTGGCATAGACCAAGATTCTCCCTTAGGTATGTTTTTCTCGGATAGCAAATCATTTTTGAGAAAGCTTAGAAATGAACATAAAGATCAAAAAATTACTTTAGAGACTTTAATGAGAAAAGTTGTTTTAAGTCCTAGATTTTCTGAACCTGAAATAAGTGAGATTAGACAATTACTGACAAAAGAATCGAAACGTGTTAAAGAAGATCTCATGAAGCCCTTTTTACCTTATGATTTTAAGTTGAACATCAAGGTTCATGTTATTGGTTCAAAAGATGATTTGATTGTTGGATTAGATGACATCTACAAAACAGCAAAAGGTCTACATACGAAGCCCATGATTTTATCTGAGCTCTGTCACTTTTTAACTATTGATCCTAACTGGATTAAAGTTGCTGAAGCCATTGAAATGATTTTGAAGTAATTGAAACAATTATTTACAAATCATTCACTGTGACATGAGATTGGCTTTAAAGGGACATCAAAGATCAATGACTCTTCAATCAACTCTTTCAAGTCTATGTCTAAGAATCGATAAACAATAAAAAATATAAATACATATGATATCAAATATGTCATAAAAAAGTCGAATAAATCTAATTATAGGCAGTTTTAAATATAAAACGATGACTTTTTGCTTAATTTCACAAAACATTTCATAAAACGAAGTAAAATAGAAATAATCAAGCACTATAATGAGTTTATAATACATGAATAACGGGGGTTCAAGATGTATAATATATTGATTATTTCAAACAACAGGACACATTTCACAGATTTGATGCACTGCTTCAAGAAAGATTTTTTTAATGTATTTATTAAACCGGTGGACTATATTAACCATCACCAAAGCGAACTACACGACTATGACTTCATCCTATTTGAGCTTGAAGAAAGAGAATCTAAAAATCACGCACTCATCTCTCACATCAAGTATGTATCGAAATGCCCACTCTATTTATTTGGAAAAGGGTATTCTATCGAACAAAAAATCAGACACTTTGAATTTGGTGCTGAAGGCTTTGTTGATATTCCCTTTGTTGCAAGCGAGGCTTGTGCCAGAATAAAATCCGTTTTAAGATATTTAAATACCTTCAGAAGAACACCACTCAATCTAGTTCGTGCAGGTAATTTAACTATTAGACTTGATAATCGAGAAGTGTCTAAACATGGAAAGATTATTCAACTCACCAATGTTGAGTTCAAGATTCTAAAATTTCTCTTAGAGCATAAAGATCAAGTTGTTTCTAAGGATCAAGTCATTCACGCCGTATGGGATGATGAAAATTCTGCAACCGATAATGCACTGGGTATCCACATCACAAGACTTAGAAAAAAGATTAATGATGAGTCAGGTGCACAACTCATTGAAACCATTTGGGGCTTAGGATATCGACTCAATCATAAACAGTTTGATCATTTCAATGCCGATTTTAAATTAGCAGAAGAATAAAAAGAAAAAAATAATGATTTGAATATAAAGGTAATCGATTCTTAC
This sequence comes from Acholeplasmataceae bacterium, assembly GCA_030603805.1. GTDB lineage: Bacteria > Bacillota_I > Bacilli_A > Acholeplasmatales > Acholeplasmataceae > Peloplasma. The sequence continues at coordinate 316,008 of JAUVXD010000001.1, read as the reverse complement.
GAATTTATTACTTTTTATTTTAGAAAAACTTTAGAAAGAGAGTTTTCCTATAATGAAACATAGTTGAAAAGCAAAAAGGGGATTTTAGAATGATCGATTTACACACGCATATACTCTTTGGCGTTGATGATGGGGCAAAGTCAATTGATGAATCGATGACGATTTTAAAGAAGGCCGAAAGCATCGGCATTCATACGATTGTACTGACACCACATATGTCCCTTTTAAGGCCACTCATCAGTCCAAAACATGTGATTATTGAGCGGTTTGAATTATTGAAACGACGTGCCTTTGAACAAGGGCTTAAATTGAACATTTTTTTAGGGGCTGAAGTCGATGAACATGATCACTTAGTACAAACCATTAAGTCTGGTTATACCATTCATCAATCCAATTATGCTTTAGTTGATTTTTCCATGCGTAAAGCTGATGTATCAGAGGCCATATACGATTTAAGACATTCTGGATTTGAAGTCATTATTGCACATCCAGAACGCACGAAATACTTAGATTTTTTAGATTTATATCGCTTAAAGCATGAAGGTGCATTTTTACAAGTGTCATCCAAGCATTTAGCAGGTTTAGGTAAAAGAAGAGCTAATAAAATGGCTAGAAAACTTCTCAAAGAAAATATGATTGATGTTGTCGCATCCGATGCACATGATGTTCATACCATGCTTTCAATGAAAAAAGCCTATGCTTATGTCTTAAGAAAAAAAGGCAAAGAGGTTGCAGAAAGACTTTTTGTCACAACGCCAGCAAAAATTTTAGATAGCAAAGTCTATCAACAATAAACGAGGTATAGATATGGACTATGAACAGGCACAACATGAAATCGATTTAATGACACTTTTTAAGATACTTTTAAATAAATGGTACCTCATTGTTGCAACAACGCTTCTTGGCTTTCTTGGGGCATTTGTTTATGCATACATGATGCTTGATCATGAATATACTGCCAATGCATCGATGATTATTTTAGTATCTAATGAAAATCAATCCAATGAACAAAATTTTAACTTTTCATCTAAATTAAAATCAACCTATACAGAACTCGCAAAATCTGATATTGTTGTCTTTAGAGTCATTGAAGAACTAGGACTTGAGTATTCACCAAGAGAACTGAGAGACATGATGACAATTACTGGTGTTCAAGATACGTTTATCATTAAACTCAGCATCGTGACGAATAATGCCAGTCATGCACAAGAAATTGCAAATAAGACGGTTTCCGTGATGCAAGAGGTATCGACATCCTTTGAAGGCTTTGATAATATCGAAATATTAGATACTGCACAACGTCCTTTAAATCCATCTGGACCTAACCGGTTGTTATATGTTGTCATTGGCACACTGTTAGGTAGCATTATTGGAATTGGCATTATCTTTGTCATTGAAATGTTAGATCAAACGGTTAAAACATCTTATGACATCGAAACCAAACTTAAATTGCGTGTGCTTGCAGCCATTCCTGATTATGAAATGCCGGAGGACTTAGAAAGACTATGAGAATCTTAAAGAAGAAATATAATCAACTGGGTTCATATATTCCAATTAGTGAAAGAGAACCTAACTCCATCATTTCAGAACAATACCGAAAATTAAGAACCAATATTGAATTATCCAATTTTAATACAGAAATTAAAGTGATTGGATTAACCTCAACACTTGCGATGGAAGGTAAAACAGTGACATCGATCAATTTAGCAACTGTTTATAGTCAAAGTCAAAAAAAGACCCTTCTCATTGATATGGATTTAAGAAAACCTAAAATCCATCGAGGCTTTAAAATGATTAATCAAATCGGGTTATCCGATATGATTACCCATCATCTAGATATCGATAGTGCTGTTCAAGTCGTCTCTGATCATCTGCATATCTTAACAACAGGAACTAAGCTGCCATTTCCAGCTGAGTTTTTAATGAGTGATAAACTTAAGGATTTAATTAAAACATTAAGAAATCAATATGATCGCATCATCATCGATACACCACCGATGACTGCAGTTGCAGATGCATCGATTATTAGTTCATTTTGTGATGGTATGATTTTAGTGGTTGCATCCAAAGAAGCTGAAGTTTCGGTTGCTAAAAACATCATTAAAGATTTAACTCAAAATGGTGCACATATCATTGGTACTGTATTAACGAGAGTGTCGAAGAAAGACAATAAATACTTAAGTTATTACTATGAATACAAATAATTCGTCTATTTAAATAGACAATTGTTTGAATTTACATCAATCCATCTTTAAATAATCAGTTAACTGTGATAAGATGATAGTGCTTAAATCTATCGATTGTCCAAAGGAAACTCATGATGAAAACTAAAGTTGTTTTTTACTCAAAGACAGGAAATACTGAAAGTGTAGCAAAGCGAATTGCATCCGTTTTAAATGCAGATATTGAACGCATTTATGCTGTATCTGATGATCCTAACATTTTTAATGTTGAACTCATGTTGATACCTGATGTTAAAAATGTTGACCATGTGATTTTTGGTTCACCTGTTCATGGTTTTTCTGTCTCTAAAATTATGAATGCCTATTTAAATCAATTACCTGATCTTAAAGGTAAAACCATTGATTTATTTGTGACGCATTTTTTTCCATATGCATGGATGGGTGGTACAAGATCACTTAAACAAATGAGAGATATCATAGCCTATAAAGGCGGTACTGTGCGGCATATGGTTTCGATTAATTGGAAGAATAGAAAAAGAGAAATGGATATCATGAATATGATTTCCACATTTCAGAATGTATAAAAAGTATAATTTCATACTTCTTTGATGAAACATCGAAAGAAGAAGAGGCGATGCTATACTTTTTTATGATAACGGTTGCAAAAACCGAACAATTTTTATAAATAATAGTATAATGAAGATAGTTTACAATTAAGAAAATCTTAAGGGGATAAACATGGGCAAAAAAGGTAGAATCATAAACATAATTAAGTACATGTTCTTTGATGCAGTTATGATTGCAATTACTTACCTTATTGCTGTTTTTATGTTTAGAGTCATTGATATTAGTGTTAATTTTGATATGATGCTATATGCACTCCCTTTAATCATTGTTTTTAAACTCTTTGTATTTTATATCTTTGGCTTTTACAGTATGCTCATTAACCATGTTGGTTTTGAAGATGTGATTAAAATTGCAATGGTGACGATTGGTTCAAATATCGTCATCGTACTCTATATCGCGTTTTCAGGGAACCAGTTCATGTATAAGTCAGCATACTTTTTTCTTACCATTGCTGAGATGGGTCTCTTAGTTTTACCGAGAATAGCAAACCGATTAATTACTTATTTTAGAACCAATATTGAGTGGAATCAAGCATTGGGAAGAATTACTTTAATCGTAGGTGCGGGTGATGCGGGAGAACTGGTTGTTAAAGAAATCTATAAAAATAAAGATTTAAATAACCGACCTGTGGCATTTTTAGATGATAATCCTAATAAAATCGGTTCAAGACTTTTAGGTATTAAAATTGTGGGTCCCATTGATAAAATCGTAGACTTTATTGATGAATACAAAGCTGAAGAAGTCATTATTGCGATTAATCATTATCCCAAGAAAGCATTAAAAGAGCTTGTTGATAAAGTCACCACAAGAAATGTCAGAATCAAACAGACTGTCTTCATGTCTGATGTCGATCAAGACATGAAGCCACAGATTTTGGATGTCAAAATTGAAGATTTACTTAACCGTGATGAAATCTCTTTAGAAGATGACCACATCTTAGATTATATTAAAGATGAAGTTGTTTTAGTCACTGGTGGTGGTGGTAGTATTGGTAGTGAGTTGTGTCGACAAATTGCAGCTTTAGAACCTAAGCAACTCATCATTTTTGATATCTATGAAAATAATGCCTATGAAATTCAACAAGAACTCTTAAGAAAGTATCATAAAGAACATAAGAAACTTGATTTAGTGGTCTTAATTGGTAGTGTCTATAATAGACAAAGATTAGAACATGTTTTTCAAACCTATAAACCGACTTTAGTCTTCCATGCTGCAGCCTATAAGCATGTGCCTTTAATGGAAGATAGTGCAGTTGAATCGGTGAGAACCAATGTCTTAGGCACATGGCATGCCGCAAGCTTATCCAATGAATATCTAGTTAAGAAATTTGTTTTGGTGAGTTCAGATAAAGCCGTAAGATCAACCAATGTGATGGGCGCAACCAAGCGTTATGCAGAACTTATCATCCAAGAACAACAAAACCATTCAAAAGTTACGAAATTTTCAGCTGTTAGATTTGGTAATGTTTTGGGAAGTAACGGTTCAGTGATTCCGTTATTTAAGAAGCAAATCGCAGATGGAGGACCCGTGACGGTGACTCATCCTGATATCACAAGATATTTTATGACGATTCCTGAAGCTGTTGGACTCATTTTACAATGTGGTGTTTTTGCACAAGGTGGAGAAGTCTTTATTCTAGATATGGGCGAACCGGTTAAGATTAAAGATCTTGCAGAAAAAATGATTAGTTTAACAGGTCTTCGACCTTATGAAGATATCAAAATTGAGTTTACAGGACTTAGACCTGGTGAAAAGCTTTATGAAGAACTTTTAGTTGATCATAATCACGAGGAACAGCATCGAACACCCAATCAGAAGATTTTCATAGAAAAACAGAAGGCTGTTGAAGAACAAGAACTTGAGTTAAGTTATATCAATGAAAAATTAGAGTCTTTAAAAAATAAAGAGATTAAGGATTTTGTTGCATCCATCATTACAACTTATAAGCGTAACGGAGATTAACCAGAAAGTGATTTCTGGTTTTTTTATTGAAGTTAAAGAAAATACAGTTGCTACCTTGTATGATTCAAACTATATAAGATTGACTACATAGTTTCACATGCAATTTAGTGATTAACAAAAATCATGATTAATCACAAAAGTCTATTTTATATTTCTTTTTTACACTTCACATTCATGCAAAGCTGTGATAAAATAACAGTGAAACATAATTCACTGAAACATGCTTCAGCATATTGGAGGGTTTGATATGTTCATCGGAAGAGAAAAAGAAGTTAATTATTTGTTTGAAGTATTTCATAGGACATCATTTGAATTCGGTATTGTCCATGGTAGAAGAAGGGTGGGTAAAACCACACTCATCAAAGAAGCAATCAAAGGTAAAAATGCAATATATTTTTTAGCCCAACAAGCTAACATGCAGATGAATCTAGAAATCTTTAGTAAGCAATATGGCGAGTTTAAGGGTGTAGGTCAAATCGTATACGAAACGTTTTATGACTTGTTTAAATCAATTTTTGAGTCTAGAGACTTAATTGTAGTCATTGATGAATTCACATATTTAACTGAAGTTGACAGGTCATTTGAATCTATGCTACAAGGACTTATTGATGAATATAAAGATAAATCGAATATCAAACTAGTAATATCTGGTAGTGAAATAGGTATGTATGAAAATCTTTTCTCCCATAGCAGACCTTTATTTAATAGACAAACATTCAGTCTCCATTTAAAAGAATGTGACTATTATGAGAGTGCATTATATTATAAAGGTTACAGTAATGAAGATAAAATAAGAGCATATGCTGTTTTCGGAGGACTCCCATTTTATTTAAGTCAAATTGATCATTCGATACCTTTAAAAGATAATATTTGTCAATTAATTGTCGCTGAGAATGCAAGGTTTGCTTCAGAGGTACAAATGCTTCTTACCTCAGAACTTAGAAGCATACAAGAGTATCAAAGCGTTCTGCAAGCTATACATAGTGGTAGCACAAAGTTATCCGAGATTGATTCAAAGTCTGGTATCAATGATACTTCAAAAACGATAAAATATGTAAATAAACTCATTGAACTTGAAATCATTGAAAAAGAGCATCGATTCATGGATAGTCCAAATTCTAAAAAGCATCTTTATAAAATCAAAAATAATTTCATCGCATTTTATTACAAATTTATTTGGAAGCATGCTTCAGCTAGAATCATGATGGAGCCTAATGATTTTTATGAAACATTTATTCAAGATGAACTAGATGACTATGTGTCTATAAGATTTGAAAAAATGTGTGAACAATATCTCATCAGAAATTTTAAGAAAAGACATCACATCCCACTGATTCAAATTGGAAGATATTGGTACAATAGTAGAAAAGAAAAGAAGGATATTGAAATTGATAGTTGTGTTTTAACTAAGCATGGCATTTATGTTTATGAGTGTAAATGGACGAATGGAACAGTTACACAATCAATCATGGACGAGTTGATATTAAAAGGCCATGAACTCAATGCAATTTCTTATGGAGCATTTTCTAAGAAAGGTTTTTCAAAGACACTTGATGATAAAATCTATGACCTGATTTCTATAGATGATTTTTTCGTCTAACGAAAGTAAAAAAACACGATAATTAGTTGTAAATTTTTATAATCGTGTATCTTTAAAACTTAGAAAAAAGTGTATTTAATTCGTCATCATAATGAAAAAAAGATGAGTTAAAAAACTAAAAAGCTTGTCGCTTTACCCTCTATCTTATTCATATCTTTCTCTCATAGGTAGATGAGCTACTTATATCATCATAAATTTTTACATTCTGTCAGTAACTTGAATTCCAATTACGTACACGCATGATACATGTTTTATTATAAAAAATTGATAGACTCCATGACACATAAAAAATCAAAGTAAAAAAATGATTTCATGTTTTTTATTTAAAAATGCACCTCATTAATATGAGATGCATACGGTTTAGACTATTTTAACTTGTGTATGAAAATAAAGATGTTTCAAGAAAATGAGTGAGATAATTAATACTTTTAAAGCGAATATAGAGACAATCACAAACGAGATCATCAGTATGATATCTGTGATGATCATGAGCGTCCATTTTTGTTTTCTTGTCATTGACTTATCTTTAACAAAAGACTCTAAATGCTTTTTATATAGTTTGGTTGCGATAAACCATTGGTGAAACCTTTTTGATCCTTTGGCATAAAAGTATGTTGTAAGAAGTAGAAATGGCGTTGTAGGAAGTACTGGTAAAATGATACCAAGAATACCGATAGCCAAAAATAGTGTTCCAAGTATGACATAAAGCACTCTCATACTACTTAGATACCAACCTTTTTTCGCCTTCTAGTTCAACAATCGGTTGAATATTTTGAGTCACTTCTAAGGTACCTAAGTAGTTATTTTCTTGATCTCTGACTGCAAAATATCTGATGTAGACAAACATATCTTTAATACGAATCCAAAAGTCTTCATGATTCTTTTTACCGGATCGAAAGGATTCAATAATCTCTTCAACGATATGTACACTTGCTGGTGGATGACACATCGAAACATGTCGTCCTATGATGGTTATTGGACGATCAAAGATTCTTTCTTTACCTTGGGTGAAATACTTAACATAACCTTCGCTATCAACAAAAGTCATATCCAATGGAAGTGTATTAAGCATCGCATTTAGTACTAGTGGAGATAAACTTCCTGCATCAAAAGATACTTCATCTTTCAGTGTTTCTTTGATAGGTTTTTCTTCTTGGACGATATCTGTGTTTTTCTTATCGGTCCATTTTTGTTTAGGTGCTTCAATGAAATACCCGATTTCATCAGAAGCACTATCGACCATGACCCAATCAAAAAAGGATAATGTTTCCATAAGTAATGGAATTAAAATATTATTTTCTTTAAAAATCATATCTCTTATCTTTTTTAAATTAGCTATGATTTTTTCTTTTGTTAGGTTTAAGTCATGATCCATTTGACTTAAATCTGATAAGATTTCCTTCATTTCAGCACGAATCTCATCATCAACAGCCCACATCACTTTAGGTGGTGCATCGATACCTTTTTTTTCAAGGTTTGGAAAGAAGAGATACTCTTTTCTCGCATAATGCTTATGGATTTCCATTAAGCGGTCATAACCAACTCTAAGCATCAATTCAGCTGTCTTACCACTTTGTGATAGATAAGGTTCAATTTCAGTTTGAATTAAGTGTTCTATGTTTTGATTTTCTTCTAGAAAGACTTGAACAGGATGACCCTTAACTTTGGTGTGATCCTTTTCTTTATGGATATCAGAAATGGATCCTTCAAAAACAGCAGCATGGACATCACATAAGTTTTGAACTTCTTCAATGGCCATACCTTCTTTGATGAGGGCTTGTTCCATCATAGAGATTTCAGCGGTGGATACCTCATTGAAATGTTTCTTAAATTCAGCTTTTGCTTGCTCTAGGTTAGCACCATTGTGTAAGCTTTTGATGATGTCTTTTAATAATCTTTGTCGATGTTCGACGTTATTGATAAATTCACTCATGAATGTTTTCTCCTTTAAGTTCAAATCCCTTTTCTCTAAATATGGAAATGATGGTTTTTATGTCAATGTTTTTATGAGACGCACCTTTTCTAAGAGTCATAAAACGCCCTGCAGTTTGAAGCATACCTGGCTTAATGATATCTTCAAATCCTATTTCAAATAAGATGTCTTTAATTTCTGGATATTGTTCAACCATACGATGTATGGATTGATCGAGTGTGATTGTTTTCATATGTCCTCCTTCAATACGCTGCTATTATATCAAGTGTGTATCTCATAATAAAGTAAAGTTATAAGACATTATAAATAGACTTATAATTATGACTAAACAACTCTTAAAATGGTTTTTATTTAGAATAAATATCTGCTCATAAGAGATTTTTCATGATTCTTTATGAAGCTTAAATGAGTACTATAGGTCTAGTAATTATTTATTTTGATCTAAAGTGTTGGTTGTACTAAATCTATAAATATAAACAACATTGTATGAGGAAACATATTTATATATTATTCAAGGAGATTTAAGCTCTTAACTAAGACAATAAATAACTATTAAAAGTTAAAGCAAAAATATGGAGTTTTCATTTTCATACAGATCGCATACGATACACAATGACAGACACATGACAGACAGTTCAACTTTAAGGACCAGTCACAATAGTCCTTCCTTAAAGGTCTAGGTCCAAAGCACGATACTAAAAATTTCGTGCAAAACTGTGTAAAAACAATTATGTTTCGCAATATTATCGGTAAAATATGATAATCACCGTAATTATTTTAAATATTAATTGTTTTTTTATACTAAGTAGTAAGATGATAGCAGGCGATACAAGTGAACAAATCAAAACCAATTACATTTCCATATTCTAAGCAAAAATTCATAAAAACCAAAGAACTTTTTAAAAAAGGTTTTTCTTATTATATGATTAATAGAATGGTAGAAGAAAGCATCGTCAAAAAAATAGATGGTAACACATACGAGAACCTTAACTATGAAGGTGATGAATCGGATTACCTATATGTTTCAGGTTATGTTGATGAAGGTGTTGTTTGCCTTATGAGTGCTGCTGTATATCATAACATCAGTACTTTTCGTATGAGTCAAGTCGATGTCGCCATTAAAGCAAAAATCGAAAGTAGCCATACTACCAGATTGGCCATCGATAGGTATTTATTATTTTTCAAATCAAAGATATAAACTTGGTATACTGACAATACCTATAGAAGGTGGATCTTTTATAATCTATGATATGGAAAAAACAGTATGCGATCTTCTATCATACCGTAACAAATATGGTCTTGAAGATAGTCTTACTGTGCTTAAAAACTATCTGAGAAGAGAAGAAATATTGATAAACTCATTGCCTATTCGAAAAAGCTTAGATGCTATAACGTCTTGACAAAATACCTCGAGGTACTTCTGTAAGAATACGTTTAATTTAATGCATTTTATACCAAGGAATAAAATCCACATATTGAAAATTATTCTAAGGAATGTTATAGTAATATCAAGTTTTAACAAAATAATGATTTATCAAGACTTACTCGATTGGAGGACTAACAGTAAATCCCAATCATTCCTGATTAATGATTGGAGACAAGTTAAAAACATCTATTATGAAAATTAATGATTTAAAAAATAAAAGTAAAGAGGAACTTATTCAAATCATCGATAAAATGATTGATAACAACCCAAATAACAAAATCTTACTGAACCATGTATTAGCAGGTTCAAAACCAAACTTGAATAAAACTATAAAACTCATAGAAAAAGAGATGAGAAATCATAATGGGAGCTATAGATCAGCTTATCAACTGTATACTTTATTTATTCAGTCGAGTCCTGAACAGAAAGACATTTTGACATTATCCTTCGAAATTCTTTCCTATTTTATGGAAGAACTCGATGCATATCAAGATTACCCTGATGATCTTGCTTCGATGACAAATCATATTTTTGGTGTATCATGCGAATATTCTGTTTTATTCAATCAAAGTGAAATGATTGAAGAACTATCAAGTATGTTAAGGAATTATGATTTTTCGGAATATATCAATCAAACTTTAATGGATTCATTTTATACATATATGCCGGAAGAAATCCTTGACCGACTCTTAAACGAATAAAAGTGAGGTAAGACGATGATTTTATGTTTAACAAAAAAAGCCCAAGAACTATTTCATGTTGGTAGTTTGACTAATTATCCAGAAAAAGATGAACGTATGTGGCATGTTACTGTTGAGTTTTATGATAAGAAGAGATTATTTGTCTTTACACATGTTACAACATCTTATACCCTGATTTTCTATGGTCTAAAAACAAAGCATTTGAAAAATATAGAACTTTATTTCAAAGAAAGTTTAAAGAAAGCGTTAATATTCGATGGGTTTACCCAAACTGCTGCAGATGCATTTATAGAGCACCAAGGATCAGTTTCTTTTGGAAAAACCAATAACAGATCAATCATCTCAAATACCACCCAAAGAAAATTCTCAGCATATGGTTTTCTGGATCATATCAATATAGGTGATGTTTTTCAAAAAATAACATCACACAGAGTTAATCAAATGCTTGGTGTTGGTTATAAGACACCTAGAGAGCTTATGGAAGAACTGATCCAAACACTTCTTGATGTCACTTCATCTCATATAGGTTATGAATTAGATATTACAATTGATTTAGAAAATGAAAATGTCATGAGAAGAGTTATCGTCCCGAATTACTATACACTTGATGATTTGCATGTAGTCATACAAAAGGTATTTGGTTGGAAGAACATGCATCTCCACGAATTTATTAATTTAAAGAATAATAAATCTTACACCCCCTTATATGATGATATTGATGGTTTCGAGCACTCATTAAATTCAATGTCCATTTCTTTAGATGAAGCATTCGATACATTTGATGAATGGGTTTATACATATGACTTTGGAGATGATTGGAAGCATCAAATCTTTTGTAGGATGTCTATTCATCAAAAAGAACCTATTAAGACATTATGTCCACATTTTGAAGGAGAAAATATTCCTGAAGATGTAGGAGGTATTCCAGGATATCAATCTTTTAGAGAAATCATGAAAAATAATAATCATAATGAATATAGATTTTACAAGAATTGGCTTACTGAGATTGAATACGAACCCTTTGATCATCTTTTTGTTAATATGAGTTTAACTAATGAATGGCCACTAGGATTTAAATCATCTCTTTTAAAACTTATAAGTAATAAAAATCCAAATTTTAAGGCTCACTAATACCATATTCAATAAAGATATTAATGATGTGCCTAAGGTATCACAAGAAAGACAGTCCTAGAGCATGACTTTCATAACAACAGACAGTCACGGTTGCAGTATGGTGCCAAACTTTTTACCATCTGTGGGTGGTAAAATAATCTGAAATTTTTAGATAGATAACTAAGCCAATAAGTGTATCAACAGCTGGTAAATTTAAGCAATCAAAAAAAGTGTCTTTTTTTAAAATTTCATAAGGATGACACAGGAAAGACAATCCCACAGCATGACTTTCATAACAACAGACAGTCGCGATTTCAGGATGGCGTCACGCTGACCCTTAAGGTGTGACTGTCTGTCTTATGTATGTCCTTATGAAAAGTGTGTCACTCTATACATGAAAACTAGACAATTTTCAATAAGGCAAGATGAATTCTTGTCTTTTTTAACGTTTTTTAATGGATTATCCAATTTGATACTTTATCAACCCAAAGAATAATTCACTTGATATCTTACTAAAGCCAACAAAGAGGAAGTAAAAAAGCCCTCTTATATGTATTTTTTTATACAGGTTAAACTACGCATGGATCCCATTAATACTCTAATAATTCTAATAAGTAGTAGAAAATTCGCATTTTCAATTGTTTTAATGCATTTTTAGATGTATAATGGTATCACATGATACTAAAAAGGGGGTATAATATGGCTGATGAATTTGAAATCAAACGATTTCTGCATGATGTAAAGAATGCAGATATGATTGACTTTGTCCCAACAGAAAAAAATCGCCGTACTAGACTCCAAATTGGGTTAACTGCTTACGATCAAGAAAATCTTGTGAGGAATCTTAGCGTGAATGAGTATCATAGTGGTCCATCAAAAGATAAAGACCCTGCGAGGACAGGCATGGTATGGATTTTCAAACATGATTATAAAGGACATGTGCTTTATATCAAGTTGAAAGAAAAAATCATCGTAGAAGGAATTACTGTAATTAGGTGTCTAAGCTGTCATATTGATCATATGGTGCTAGACTAGAGGAGGATATTAGAAAATGAGAAAATATTGTGGAAATTGTGAAGCAATGCACGATGTCATAGAAAGAAAAGAAGTTAGAGAATACGAGATCAAGAAGACCAAAGTTTCGGCTGAAATCACCATTTTATATTGCTCACATTGTCATGAGGAAATCTATGACAAAGATATCGAAATAAGTAACGATATTCTATTATTTGATGCCTATAAGAAAAAACATAACTTATTAACATCAAAAGAGGTTATTAGAATAAGAGAAAAGTATAACCTTTCTCAAGCGACATTTTCAAAAATCATGGGTTTTGGAATTAAAACCATAACAAGATATGAAAATGGATCAATTCAAGATAATACACACGATAACCTATTAAGACTCGTTGATATTGAGGACAATTTTTATGCTCTATGGGTTATGAACAAGGAAGAACTTACCGAAACTGAAAATGCAAAGATTGCATCAAGATTCTTTACTAAAGTATTACCTGAAACAAAATATGAATACGAGGAACCGTGTAGTTTTTCATATACTACAACCATTCCTTCAAATGGAGGTCTTACCTATGACGGGTGCTAGTGAAATGAAGTTATTAAATTACAAAGTATTAAAAACAACATTCGAATTGAATGAAGCATTTGAGTTTAAGAACGGCAAGATTGACATCCAACCATCATTTAATAGAGATATTGTGAAAATTGATGATCAACATTATAAAATCACACTTGGAATTAAGATTTCTAAAGAGATCAATAAAGGACCTATTCCGTTTAATGCAGAAGTAGTCATTTCTTCTGTTTTTGAGCTACCAAATTGGGAAAGTGAAGCAGCAAATAGTATTGCAGTAAATACTGCAACAGCAATTATGTTTCCATATCTAAGAACTCTAACGGCAACAGTAACAATGAATGGTAATGTACCGCCTTATATGTTGCCAATTATGAACATATCAAAGCTATTTAATTGATTTTTGACCAAGTTTTACGATGGGAGATTATGATATATGAGCTATAGAAAGTTTATTACAGAAGCATACAATAATGTAGCTAAATATGGTACTACTGATGTGGACCTATTTGGAGACTTCTTTGAGCTTAAACTATTGGCCAAGGATGAAGTAAAAAAGGAAGTTATTGACTTTATTGATAATGCTTTAACCAAAAAATCTGATGGTTCCTATGATTTTAAACAATTAAAAATGAAAAAAATAGGTTCAGTACTAGTTCCTAAAAAAGCGTTTTTCGCTTTCAGAAAATGTGCCTTAATTGATTTCGTTGACGAAGTAATGTTTTTATCAATAGTCTTAATAATGGCTCCAGTAATTGAAAAAAATAGAATAAACAAAAGTGAAAAAGTTGTTTTTTCTTATAGGTATAAGCCACACAAAAGTTTATTGTTTGATGATAAATATAACTTTACAAGTTTTAGAGAGCATATCTCAAAAAAATCTAAAAGCCCTAGAGTCAATGTAGTTGTTGAAACCGATATCTCTAACTTCTATGATAGGTTGAACCTACATAGACTTGAGTCTAATCTGTTATCTCTAAATGGTATAGATAAAGAACTGGTTAAACTCCTCAATGAAATTTTATTATTTTGGAGCAACAGAGATTCATATGGCTTACCTGTAGGTTCAAATGGATCTAGAATTCTGGCAGAGTCTTTGTTAAGTGAAGTGGATGATTTTTTGAAGTCAAATGGGATTGATTTTTGTAGATTTGTAGACGACTATCGAATATTTGCAAAAGATGCATATACAGCTCAAAAGCACTTGTCACTGTTAGTTCAAAAACTTAACGATGTGGGACTTTTTATTAATACAAATAAAACCAATGTTAGAGAACCTATTAAAGATGTAAAAACAAAATCAAAAGATTCTAAAGTTGAGAAAACTATCTTTGATGAGCATCAGTTTGGTGTTCCAAATGTAATCAGAGGATATTCCGGTTTAATACCAACCAAATTTAGGAACTTGACAAAAAACGAAATTACAAAATATGCAACATATGATATAAAAGAAAAAATCAAAGAAATGACAACTGCAATTCTAGTGAAACCCAATGACATTATTGAACTTTCAAAAGCCATTGTTGCAAATGGATTATTTGATAACCTATATGATCTTGTAAAGATTGTTAAAAAATTTCCTCAGTTCCTACCATATATAACAGATGTGTTAATAAAAAATGAAAAAGATATCTCAGATGATGTTGTAGGAAATATTAAGAATGTACTCGGTGATTGGATGAAGCAAGAAGAACTTTTAGAATATACTCATGTTTATTTGACTAGACTATTTAGTAGTGGTAGATTCACAAATACTGATTTGATTTTGAGTTCATTTAAAAACTTAAAAAGAAATTCTGGCATATATGTTGGTAGAGCTTATTTAGACGGTTTAAAAGAAACTTTATTTAGAAATGATGTTATTGAGCTAAAAAAATATTATGAAAGAGCAGATATTTGGGAAAAGCGGCAAATATTAAGATTAGTTAATATTAATCTTGAAACTGGAGAAAAAAGAGCCTTTTTCAAAGATGTTATAAATAACACCAATGATGTTTTAGTTAAACACATCTGCAGTGATAAAAACTTAAAATTGTTAAAATAGGTATTGATAGAAGAAATAGGAGGACAATGAATGAGCTTGTATGTTGAGATTCAAAAACATGCTAAAACATCATCTGGTGAAGTGGATTTATTTAAAGCATTACAAAAATCTTTTAAAACATTTGCTGATGTCATGAACGTCCATGGTACAAAATATCAAATGAAATTTAATAATCCACTTGATATAACAGAAGAAATATCTTGTGAAATTGCAGATTTATTGATTTTTGTTTATGACGAAAATGAAGCAAGATTTACTTATTTGCAAAATAAAAAAGCGTATTCTTCAACTTACTTACCCAATGGTGAAATAAGTATTCCACTCAGACAACATTATTTGTTGGGGAATTTTCCAATAATAAAGGCAAAGAATAAATCAATTTTTATACCAAGCACTATTTTTAGCGGTAGAATATTGGATTCGATAGGTTCACTGGGCGTATTTTATACAGATTCTCTAGGCTTGATTAATATGGATTACTCAATAATGAATCTGATGCATACGACTGAATTATATACAAACCTCGATTACAGTAGCAATAAACCCAAGAAATTTTTATTTAACGGTATACCACTTAATACAAGAAAAATAAAAGGTTACCTTGAAATTGAATCGTGTCCTGATTTAGTTTACTTCGAGCAGAGTATAAAGGCACTTAAAATAGGTGAACCAATTGTTGCATCATCGCCATATATTTCTGATTATGTTTTATCTCTTGTCGAGGATGCAATAAGAAATAACGAATGTGAATTTTCAAGTGTTGATGATATTTTAAAATTAAGACAAAAACTAAGCATTAGTAGAAGTCAAGATATCAATGCGATAATCGCTTCAAAAGATCTACCAAATTTTAAATTAGCAGTTATAAATGTAAAAAAGAATTAAAATATTATTATTTTCCAGGTTAATATACCAATATCTTTTGTTCTTGACTTACAAACGCTCTCAAGTAACGGTTTAATCTCCGTTACTTTTTTTAACGATTCACCCTCTAACTTTTTACCACTTACATTGATAACAAGAAAATAACTTTTAGGATCTTTAACTACCATAACATAGAAAATCTCCTTAATAGAATCAATTGGTAATTCATCCATAGGTAACTCAATAGAAGAAATAGCTTTCTTAATATCTTTGATTCGTTTTAGCTTATCAATAAAAGGGATTGTTTCATCTTCAATTTTAATATACTGAATACTTAACTTAATTACTGTTTCTTCAAGTTCATAAATCAAACTTTGTTCAGCTTCATCAAGTTCTGGTTTCTGCTTTAAAATGAAGTATTCTTTTTTATAACGTCTAATCTTTTCAGCTATTTTCTCCATTTGTTTATCTAAATGACTTGTATCTAAATGGTCTTTGACTTGCTTATCAAACTTTGCTTCTAAGTCGCTAAAATTGCGTGCTAAGGCGATGGTTGCTTTCCTTAGGACATGAGTAGCATTTCTTGAGTAAATGCGCGGAGAGCTTGATTTTCTTGCTTTTTCATTTTCTAGCAGATCATACTTAGGGTTATCTTTAATTTTTTGTTTCACATGGAGATATTTTTCATGCATCAATGAATAGACAAAACGATTAGCCCAACCTGAGGCGTTTTTTACTAATGGATGATCATTTTTCTTTACTTTAATTAATGCTTGAACTGCATGATAAGTATCTATATCAATAATTGCTTCATGATGGTTCTTAATAATATACTTGGGTCTTTCGCCATTATTGATGAATGTGACTTTCTCATTATTGTTTTTACCACGATATGTATTTCCCCATACAACTTGTCCTGTGTATTTGATATCTCTAAGTATGCCAATGATTTGTGAGTTTTGTACAAAATCATTGCCTAAGATTGTTTTTAAACCAACTGATCTAACATACTCTAAAATGTCTGTATTTGATTTATGTTCAAGTTTCATCTGAAATATATTTTTGATGATTGTCGCTTCATCAGGATTAATAATTAATCGTTTATCCTTAGTGAGTGTATAGCCAATACATTTATGAACCGATATTTTTCCCTTTTGAGCTTGTTTTTGAAAGCTCCAACTGATGTTTTGAGACATCGAGTCTGATTCCTGCTCTGCCATGCTCGCCATCATCGTAAAGATCATATCAATGGAAGGATCAAGACTTGATATATTTTCTTTTTCAAAGTAGAACTCAACACCTAGTTTTCTAGTTTCTTGAATGATGGTTAATGCATCAATCGTGTTTCTAGCAAATCGTGATAAGGATTTGACTAAGACTAAATCAATATGACCGGCATAGATTTT
Organism: Acholeplasmataceae bacterium; assembly: GCA_030603805.1. Lineage (GTDB taxonomy): Bacteria > Bacillota_I > Bacilli_A > Acholeplasmatales > Acholeplasmataceae > Peloplasma. The sequence continues at coordinate 298,555 of JAUVXD010000001.1, read as the reverse complement.
CTTTAAGAGTGCTTGAAGTCCATCTCTAGACTTCATGGAAGTACCAGATTTGCCATGATCAGCATAGACACCTGCGAACATATAATCAGGATTAAAGATGATTTCTTTAGCATAATGTTTGATTTGTAAAGCTAAAGAAGAAGATTGCATTTCAAGCTTTGTCGATACTCTCGCATAAGCAGCAACCCTTTTATATGTATTATAGTTGTTAATGTATGGATTGGTTTCAATGACTTTAATTTCTTTCATAGATAATGACCTCGTAGTATAGATTTTCTTTAGTTTGTAAATCGAAATAAGTGCCATTTAAAATAGTTGGTAATTGATTGATCTTATCGATATCTTGATGAAGGTCATCAATAATCGAGAATGTATCATCAATCACATACCGTACATGATTCTTACCCATGATTAAAATCAAACCGAAGAAGCTTTTAATGATAGATAAATCTTGATAGTTTGTTTCTATAAAGGCATTTAATGCATAGTATCTACGACGCATTAAATGCTCTTTAGTAATCTTTTGTTTTAAATCTTCTATCTTGAGTTTGATTTCTTCATAAAGACGATTTAAACGTGAATATTCGCTATTGTACTCCTTGTCAGTCATGGTAGAATGAAGTCTTTGTTTAGGAAGTGCCTTGAGGGCATTGGTTATCATTCGACTTTCTTGCTTTAATGCTTTTAAAGGTTCATGTGAATTCGTATGTTCTAGGATTTCTTTCATATAGGCTAAGATGTCTTGTTGCATCTGATCTGTCTTTGTTAAAGTTTCAATCACATGAAGAGTTCCTCTTTCTAAGAAGGGTTCATGAATCGATGGATTATCACAAGCATGGGGATTATTGATTAAGGTATGACATTTAAGCATGCTCTTCTTAAATGTCGTACCAGAGTTATGCATTTTAGACCGGTACATTCTTTTACACTTAGAACAATATACTAATCCTTTGATGGGTTTTTGAGCTAAGTGTTTATAGCGTTCCATATTATCTTCAAGTAAGACAATATCTCTTGCATGAAGCATCGTTTGAACGATATCAAAGGTTTCTCTATCAATGATAGGTTCATGTGCATCTTTGATGTAATACTTCGTCGCATGCCCATCATTATCAACGGTTCGATGACTTAAATAATCCAGTGTCACTGTCTTTTGAAGCATAAGGTCTCCGACATACTTTTCATTCTTTAAAATCTCTTTAACGGTATCGGCATACCAGGTGACATTTCCTCTACCATTTTTAATCTTATGTTCAATTAAGTGATTAGCAAGTGCATTGGTATTTAATCCTCGTAAATACATATCAAAGATGTATCTAACTGTTTTAGCTTGTTCCTCGTTAATCACAAGATTCCCTTTTTCATCTTTATCAAAGCCCAAGAACCATTTGGTATTCATCAGTAACTTCCCATTTTGGAATCTCTTTTGAATCCCCCATTTTGTGTTTTCGCTTATGGATCTAGATTCTTCTTGAGCCATCGATGACATAATGGTTAAAACAAAGTCTATCTTAGGGTCAGTAGAAGACATCGATTCCTTTTCAAAATAGATTTCAACACCAATGGTCCTTAATTCTTTAATGACGGTTAAGATGTCAATCGTATTTCTTGAGAATCTTGAAATGGATTTGGTTAGAATTAAATCGATGTGTCCATTTTTAGATGCTTCAATCATTTGCATAAAGCCTGGTCTTTTACGCATATCTGTGCCTGTGATGCCTTCATCACAGAACATACCTGCAAAATCCCATTCTTCATTTTTTTGGATTCTGGTTGTAAATTCTTCAATCTGTGTTTGATAAGAGTGTAATTGGTCGGTTTCGTCAGTTGAGACACGTGCATAAGCTGCTACGCGTTTCTTTCTGATGATTTGATCGGTTTCATGATTTTTAAACTTAGGTTTTGGTTCGATAATTTCTACTGACATGTGCATGGTGAAAATCTCCTTTATATTTTTACAATCTTTTTGTTATGTGACATATTACCTGGTAAGGCTATCTATAGCAAGTCATAGTCTATGCTTTAGGGTTAATAGGCAATAAATATGAAAAAAACGAGACAAGCTCCTCAACATAGAGGAGAGACATGTCTCGTTTTTAGATCTTCACCGATTGTTAGTATAACTTATTTTCTTTTCTTTGGAAATACCCCAGGGATGGTATTTCGTTCTTTATTGTATAAAAATTGTTCAAAGATGATTTTAATGACGACACCATCAATGGCATCTAAGAAATTCCGGTAGGACATATGTCTAATATACTTCCCATCATAATAGACCACATACTTCGCATTTTTAATGTCTGAAGCGAGTTTTGCTCTGGTGATGATGACTTTATCACCAGTTCGTAAATGTGCTTTAGATGGGTCTTTATCATCAGATGCTTGATAGTTGTATCCATAATCTGGATGATTTTCTTTGTTTAATTTAATGACATAGAGTTGTTCAGTATCAGTCACTGGGATCTGTTCATTTGATTTAAGTTTAACAAGTAATCTTGTACCCCATGGTAGATTTAAGGTATTGTCATCTTCAGATAAGATGTAATAGATATATTGATGATGATTTTGGTCGATATTTTCTTTTAAGTTATAATCAATGTTTTCTTTTGGAGTTGTAATAACAGATTCATGATTGACATACTCATAGAGCTTCGTAGGAATTGGTTCATGATTGATCTTGGTGAATGGTGAATGATCAATTAAGGATTCTAGACTGACATTATAGTATTCAGCAAGCAGTAGAAGATATTTAACAGGTGCAGGTCTTAGACCTTTCTCATAGTTCTTAATGGAGTTAAGACTAAAAGCACCATTTAAGGCTTCATATAAATCTTCTTGGGACATTTGATGTCTGTTTCTTATATTACGACCGACATGGGGATGATCAGAAGATAGTTTGATTTCTCTTTTTTCAAGCATTCTTCCTACCATTTGCTTGGTTTGATCACCTAAACCGTAATCTTCTTCAGCCAAGTTAAAGTTCTTTTTCATCGTAATTACCTCCTAGAGATGGTATACACAAACCCCATTATAACGAAAATGTTTATAAATGGACAGATAAAAGAGATGAAATGTCGATTTTTTGATATTTAAGCGTGGCTATAAATGAGATAGGCGATATTTCGTGATTTTGGCTAAACCCCATTTATGGCTGTATTTCTTATGTCATCGCTTTGAATCTTCATTCTCATAATGGCTTAACTGCGTGAGAGAGAAAGCAGTTTGGGCATTTCAACAACATAGACACATATGTAGATAAAGATACGATTTTAAAGAATCTCAAAATGATTAGATAGCTAGTTGTTAGAATAGAGTTGAGCTCAAATTACTGTGCTTAAGTCTGATTGGGTATCCAGTCAACCTTCATTTTAAATACCAATCAGTTCTTGATTCGTTCATGATCTTCACCAAAGACATGTCTCGTCTAAGAATCTACTCCGTGTTCAAGAATGTGTTTGAAAGTGTCTTGATACTTTCAACAATAGGTTTGATATGGTTTCAACAATTCCCCATCAGAATGAATGCATAGTTGATGTAAATCGACTTTTTTGTTTATTGATTTTAATGAAAATCAGACTAAAAATTGGCCATTTTTAGACAAAGTAAAGTCAAAGAAAAGTAAAGTGATAAAAAGATGAAAGGATAAAAGGGCTAAGCCCCAATGAACATGATTAGAACATATTTATTGAAACACAGGAAACAAAACAAAAAATCTTTGCATACCATGGCAGAAGAGCTAGGTGTATCAAGAAACTATTATAACTTATTAGAAAAAGGTAAGAAGGGAGATAAGATGACACTAGCAACAGCACATAAAATAGCAACCCTTTTAAAGATTTCATTAGAAGATGTCTTGGATCTAGAAAATGAATATAAAAAAGGATTTAAGATATGATTAAAAACCATCCCTTAGAAGAACCCATAAAAGCCTATATAGATAATCTCGATATGAAACAAGTAAGTATCAGGAGTTATGCAGAACTGATGAAACGCTATCTCTCGTATTTAAGAAGCCATAACATCAGATACGCCAAAAGAGCTGATCTTATTAAATACCGAGAATCGATGTGGGAAGAAGGATTAAAAGCCAATACCATTCAAAAACAAATCGTAGTGATTAGAGCATTTTATTTATGGCTAAAGATTAACTATAAGAACTTTGGATTTGAAGAGATCTATCACCATAATATTGCTGAAGGGATCAAAGGCGCTAGAATTGATCGTAATTATAAGAAAGAACCTTTAAGTCTAGAACAAGCAAGAAACTTAATTGAAGTTGCTAAAAGAGATGCTAAAAACATTTATGGGATTAGAAACTATGCCATTATCTTATTGATGCTTACAACAGGTATGAGAACCATAGAAGTCGTCAGAGCAAGAAAACAAGATTTATCTAGGATGGATCATCATTCAATCCTATATATTCAAGGGAAAGGCAAAGATGGTAGTGATACATTTGTAAAACTTCCGATTGAAGTAACGGATGCGATTAATGAGTATTTACACTTAAGAAACGATAAGAACAAATATATCTTTGTCTCTCATGAGAAAAACAGTTTAAATCAACTGACTACAAGTAGTCTTAGAACTTCATTAAGACGCATCATGAGAAAAGCTGGTATCCATAACCCGAAGCAAACCGTTCATTCTCTAAGACATACCACCGCTTATTTCAACCTTAAAAGCGGTGGTACCCTAGAAGCAACCCAACAACTCCTACGACATAAAAACATTGAAACGACACTGATTTATGCGCATAACATCAATAGAATCGATGACGATTCAGAATTTAGAATTAGAGACTATATATTAAAGAAGGAAAATGATAAAACATGATAGAAAACAAAAACGAATTAGAACATTATAGCGTTAAAGAAATAGCAGATCTTTTGAAGGTATCTCCAAGAACAATTTACAAGTATGTCCTTAATGGCATGCTTAAAGGAAAAAAGATCGCAGAAAAATGGCGATTCTCAAAAGAACAAATCGATACATTCTTAATGAAGCTAGAAAAAAAGGAGTATCCTCGTTATGTCAAGTAACATGGGATTAGACTACTTCAATATCGATATTAACATCTTTAGTGATGGAAAGATCTTAAAACTCATGAACAGGTATGGTCCTGTAGGATTTATCTCCTACATCACCATCCTAGCTCATGTATATGCTAATGGCTATTATTTAGAATACAGCATTGAAGATACCACTCAATTACTATTATCAAGAATTGGAGGTAAGTACTTCAGTGGTAGAAACAAGATTCAAGAACTGATTTTATATTTAGCGCATATTGATTTAATTGATATGGAGATGTTGCATCATCATGTTGTAACATCAAAAGGGATTCAAAAGAGATTTGTAAAGATGACTAAGAAAAGACAAAATCAGGACTTATCTAAATACTGGATCATTGATGATGAAAATGATTCTAATGTAGTTAAAGCAATCCATTCAAAAGATGAAGTAGGAAAAGATGAAAAGCTCACAAAAAAAGAAATCAGAAGAAGAAAGCGAATTGATGATGTCTATGAAGGCGCACCTAGAAAACATTACTTAACGAGTTGTATTATTGAATCAGGTTATATTGATAACTACGATTTAGATATTCCTAGATACAATGAACTATTTGAAGGATTGTCAAAAGCCTATGATCATGATCAACTATTTAAATCTGTTAGATATTTATGTGAGCACTCTAAAAGAACAAACAAGAAGATCGAAAACAAATATAAGTTCTTTGAAGTATCACTGGATAAGAATTTAAACCCTGAAACACCGTATATTACTGAAACATTTGAAGAGATGATTGAAAGATTAACAAAAAATGATTAAATGTATTTCCTAATATATGTGAAGATTACCGAAATAGTGAAATGAATGTACTTCATGTGGCTATCCTTATGTTGTCTTGTGTCATCTATTACATGATGAAAAGAACTATTCAATAACTTCAGTCGTTCATATTAGAATAATTTAAATCCAACCGGTAAACAATTACAGTTATTATAGAAACGACTGAAACCATTTATTTAAGCGTATTCCTATTTGATTCATGCATTATTTATCAAATTCTTGTCCAGTTACAAGGTTTTAAATGTATCTATATAATATAATGGGTGTCTACTTTTAGACTTCCAATAAATATATATTAAAACCCCCCCCATGACCATTAATTCCCGTTTGATGGGTACCGTACGGGGGGAGGTTTTATTTACACGAAACCGATTTTTTGAAAATCTTGAAATAAGTTAGAAAGAAATGTTCGATTTACAAACAAATTACCAATATTTTCTTGTAATCCATAGAACAATGATGTAGAATATAATTATTCAATAATCGAACAATGGATGGTGACTAATGAATGAGTGACAACCAATTCTTTAAACCAACGGTTTTATACAAAGAATATATGATATTAGATATGATTGAAAAAAATCCTAATATCACTCAAAGAGAAATGAGTAAAACTATTGGTATTGCAGTCAGTATGATTAATGATTATCTCAATATTTATGAAAAAGATAAACTGATCAAAAGAAAAAAACACTCTACAAAGACTGTAGAGTATTTTGTCACAAAGAAGGGTTGTGAAAGAAGAAAACTGCTCAATATCTGGTACCTAAAATCATCTAACAACATCTACATACAAGCCAAGGACAATATCATCAGTTTCTTAAATCAAATCATTGATAAGGGATTTAAGAAGATTATACTCTATGGTGCAGGTGAAGTTGCTGAAATCATGCTACAAGTTATGAACGATGATAATCAAATACCTTTAGAAGTTGTTGCTGTCATTGATGATAATAAAGATAGAGTTGGCGATAAGCTTGTAAACATACCTATCATCACACTAAATGAATTAAGCAAATACAATCATGATGGCATTATGATATCTAGTTATAAACACCATGTAACCATTCACAGCACTCTAATAAGGATTGACTATCCAAAAAGTAAAATTATTCATTTTTTCGATAACTAATAATAAAGAGGTTACTCATATATGTTCTATTTCTGGTTTAAACGATTTTATGATATTGTTTTATCTTTTATAGGCTTAATTGTTTTATCTCCTTTGTTATTAGTTTTAGTGATTCTTATAAAACTAGACTCGAAAGGACCTATTCTCTTTAGACAAAAAAGAATCGGGCGTAACAAGAAGCATTTTTATATTTTAAAGTTTAGAACCATGCGAATTGATACACCAAAAGATACACCAACTCACATGTTAGAAAATCCACAACAATGGATTACAAAAGTTGGTAAATTCTTAAGAAAAACAAGTTTAGATGAAATCCCTCAAATCATTAATATCCTAAAAGGTGATATGTCTATCATTGGACCTAGACCAGCTCTATGGAATCAATATGATCTAGTAGAAGAACGAGATAAATATAATGTCCATAAGTTATATCCTGGATTAACCGGTTATGCACAAATTAATGGTAGAGATGAATTACCAATTCCTGAAAAAGCTAAACTTGATGGTTATTATGTAAAAAACATCAGTTTATTGTTAGATATTAAGATATTCTTTGGAACTATTGTAAGTATATTTAAATCAGATGGTGTTGTTGAAGGTGGTACAGGCACATTGGAAAAAAAGCCTGATTCTAAAGAGAGTAAGTAGGTGTTACTTTGAAAAGAGTATTAATTACTGGTGCTAATAGTTATGTTGGTACCAATGTAGAAAAATGGTTAATGAGAGAACCTGATAAATATTTAGTTAAAACATTGGATATGAAAGATCCAAATTGGGAAAAATTTGATTTTTCAAATTTTGATGTAGTATTCCATGTTGCAGGGATAGCACATGTCTCTAAAAAGAAATCTCTTGATGAATTATATTATAAAATTAATCGAGACCTTGCAATTGAAACAGCGAAAAAAGCTAAAGAATCTGGTGTTAGACAATTTATATTTATGAGTAGTATGATTATATATGGAGAAGACAACGCAATTTCTGATAAACGACACATTGATATAAGCAAATATAACCCATTAAATGCGTACGGAAATAGCAAACTAGAAGCAGACATGGCAATACAAAAATTACAAAACGAGAAATTTCTAGTCTCTATCGTGAGAACTCCAGTTATTTACGGACCAAAATGTAAAGGTAATTTCCCAAAACTTCTAAAAATGGCTTCAATGCTTTCTGTAGTACCCAATATTTCAAATCAAAGAAGTATGATATATATAGATAATTTTTCAGAGTTTATTAAGCTATTAATTAGTAGAAGTGCGAATGGCGTGTTTTACCCTCAAAACTCTGAATATATGTCTACTACGAAAATTATTGTTACTGCAAGAAAATATCTAAGAAAAAGAACTATAAAAACCAGATTATTTAATTTGCCATTAAGATTTATGAGCAAATATATTAGTTCAATACGAAAAGCATATGGTAATAAAACATATGATTTAAATCTAAGTATTGAAAAAGGGTTTAATTACCATGTAGTAGATATAGAAGAATCAATTCAAAGAAGCATTAGTATTTAAAAAAGTAAGAGGTGCTTAGAAGATGAAAAGAAAGTTGAAGACATTAGAAAGATATTTTTATTTTTTCTTTCATACTAAAAAAGTACAAATTTTCAGGCGTTTTGTTTCATTGTTTCTAAGACCACTCTCCTATATATTTATTCAAAATAGCAAATATAGAGTAGAAAACAATAAAATAAATTATTTCCAAATCACTTTAAACGACTCTGTTAATCAAACTACTGACATTTTAAATAATCAATTCACATTTCTTAATAACAATTTTTCATTTAAGAACGATGTCGAGTGGGCAAATAATGAACAGAGTAGTCTTTGGAACTTCCATTTGAACTACTTCGATTATCTAAATGATTTAATTATCCTATATAAAACTAAGCAACAAGAAGATTTGTTACTTAAGGGACAAAGTTTAGTTCAAGAATGGATAAACTGTTCAAATAGATACAATAATGTCATGTGGGCACCTTATACTATTTCATTGAGATTGTTAAATTGGATTTCGTTTTACTCATATTTGATCGAGTATAAACATATCGATTCGGTTCCACAAACAGTATTAGTTTCAATTAGAAAACAGGTTAGATATCTTAAAATGAATCTTGAACACGATGTTAGGGGTAATCATCTATTTGAAAACTTAAAAACAATCATATTGAGTGAATACTTTTTAGACAATATAGGTTTAGTTAATAAATATATTAAGAAAATTAATCGAGCTTTAAAAAAACAAGTTCTAATGGATGGATGTCATTTCGAAAAATCAATATCATATCATATTATTGTCTTAAATGGTATTCTAGATGTTTTGTCAATAATTGACTTCAATTTAGATTCTGTTTACACGTTAAAGAAGTATGCAAGTATCATGCTAGAATTCTATAATCGAATTAGATATACAGATGTGGATTATCCATTATTTAATGACTCCAATTACACAATGACTGATAAAATAACTGGTAATGTCTTTAAGACAAAGTCAAACCTAATGTTAAATGAAAGCCATTTGATAGTCAAAAGATTAAAGAGTGCATCGAATTATTTTGTTTATCATAATCAACGATTGCGTTTGACAATGGATTTAGGTAATTTAGGTTCTAACTATCTCTTAGCTCATTCTCACAATGACATATTTAATTTTGAACTATTAGTCGATAATCAAAAAGTCATAACCGATACTGGTGTTTTCGAATATGAAAATAGTAATCTAAGGCATTATTCACGTAGCACTCTAGCGCACAATACACTTCAAGTTAATGGATTTGAACAAAGTGATATTTGGAGTAGCTTTCGAAACGGTTACCGACCAACTAGATTCATTACCAATATCGAAGAGAAAAAGAATTATAAATTATTCAAAGGCAAATATAAATATAAGAATAAGTACACTCATGAAAGAAGCTTTTATATTACAACAAATAACACAATAGTGATACTTGATAATGTGACTTCTAAAAAAAAATATTCGCTTAACTCACATTTGCACTTTGCTCCAGAAGTTAAAATTGTATTTCATGAAGACAATATTGAAGTTCATAGTCACACACTAAAGTTATATTTATATGTTATTGATCAAGGGAATTATTTGGACAATGAAAATATAACAGTATTTAATTCAAATTACTTCCCATATTTTGGAACTGAAATAAAGAGAAAATCATTAGTTATTAATTCAAAAAGCAGAAAAATGGGATATGTTATATCACTAGCTAAAATAATTGATATTAACTATGATGGAATGCAATTAAGTTTAAAATATGAAAATGGAAAATATGAAGACTTGGAGACATTATAAATGAAACTACTTGTTATTAGTCAATTTTATCCACCTGACTTGGGAGCTGTTGCTTTCAGAATGGAAGCTATAGTCAACGAAATGAAAGAAAGAGGTCATACTGTCTATGTTTTAGCAGCAACCCCCAATAGATATAAGGAGTTCAATGCAAGTCAAGACCTTATAACGAGTGAATTTGAGACAAGACTTCATATGAAAAACACCAGCAAGAGTATATTCTCCAGGATTTTAGGTTTTTTCGAATTTTATTTTAAAGTTTTACGAACAAAAAAACAATACAAAAATAAATCGATCGATGCTGTAATTTCGACTACACCGTATATTCTTGAAGGATTAGTAGGGCAAAAAATATCTAAATATTTGCATGCTAAGCATGTACTAGATGTCAGAGATTTATGGCCAGATACTCCGATTGCCTTAAAGAAGATAAAGAAGAACGGAATAATATCATCATTACTTAAAGTGATTGAGAAAAAACTTTACAAAAATGCTGATTTAATAGTTGTCACTTCGCCAGGTTATGTTGATCATATAAAAAAAATAGTAAAAAATGCCCACCCTCATGTAATTTTAAATGGAATAGACACTAATTTTGAAAACGATCTACAAAGTATTTCATCGAAAAATATTAATGAAAAAAATGGTAAATATACAATACTCTATGCTGGTAATATTGGTATCGCACAAAATCTAATCACATTAGTTAATGCTGCTTCCAAACTTGATGATTCCGATTATGAGTTTGTCTTAATTGGCTCAGGTACACAACTAGAACAAGTTAAGACTTTGATTGAGGAAAAAGACTTAAAGAACATAACTATTGTTCCCCCAATGAAACGATCGGAGTTGTTATCTCATTATGTAAAATCAGATGTTCTATATCTTCAACTACATTCTAGTGAATACTTTAATAAAGTTGTTCCATCTAAAGTATTCGAGTATTTATTGCTACAAAAACCCATTATTTATGGATTGGAAGGTGTATCTAAAGAAATTTTGATGAGTTACGAAGGAACCTATTACGTTCAGCCAGATAATATAGATGAACTCGTATCTGCAATAAAACATATTGATTATAGCAAAAAAATACATAGAGATATTAGCTCTTTAAGAAGAAAAATACAAACGCAAAAGTATTCAAAATTAATAGAAAAAACCGTGGAGGGAAAATAAATATGATAAATGTTATTGGATTAGGATATATAGGTTTGCCTACAGCTTTAATGCTAGCTAAAAGTGGATTAACAGTAGTTGGAACAGATTATAATAAAGATCTTGTCAATAAACTAAATTCTGGTGTTCTTACATTTGAGGAGAAGGGATTAAGTGAACTTTTTCAAAGTGCTATTGATAAAGGCATCATCTTTACTACTGAGTATCAAAAAACAGATACATACATTGTTGCAGTACCTACACCTTTCATGCATCTAAGTAAAAAACTTGATCCAACATATGTACTTGGAGCAGTTAACAAAGTTTTAGATGTTTGTCTTTCAGGTTCAATTATTGTTATCGAGTCTACAATATCTCCAGGTTCTATAGACAAATATGTGAGACCTGAAATTGAAAGAAGAAACCTTATTATAGGAAAAGATGTGCATTTAGTTCATGCACCTGAAAGAATTATTCCAGGAAATATGATTTACGAGCTAGAAAATAACTCGCGTACAGTTGGTGCGGATTCCAAAGAAATTGCAAATAAAATCAAAGAAGTTTATCAGTCTTTTTGTAAATCAGAAATAGTTATTACTGATATAAGATCAGCAGAAATGTCAAAAGTTGTTGAAAACACATTTAGAGATGTAAATATTGCATTTGCAAATGAATTAGCAAAAATTTGCCGTTCTGATAATATGGATGTCTATGAAATCATAAAAATTGCGAATAAACATCCTCGAGTAAATATATTACAACCTGGTCCAGGTGTAGGTGGACATTGTATATCAGTTGATCCTTGGTTTTTAGTTGGTGACTATCCAGATTTAACCAATCTAATATTAACTGCAAGAAAAATTAATGATTCAATGCCAGTACATGTATTGAATAGAATTAGCAGTATTATGAAGGAACATCATATTAAAGATGTTTCAAGAGTTGGACTATATGGACTCACTTATAAAGAAAATGTGGATGATATTAGAGAGAGCCCAACACTTCAATTGCTTGAACAATTGGAAAAAAACCTTTCATTTGGAATAAAGGTTTATGATCCATTCATTAAATCAAAAATCGTAGAAAATCAGTATTTTGATTTCAATAGTTTTATTAAAGACATTGAAATTATTGTGATTATGGTCGCTCATGATGAAGTTAAATCAAAGAATAATGATATCTCTAAACTCTTAATACTTGATACTAGAAACATAATGCATGGAGATAACGTATATAAACTTTAAAGGAAGGTAACTATAGTAAATGAAAAAAATCATGGTGGTTTTCGGAACTCGACCCGAAGCGATAAAAATGTGTCCACTCGTTAATGAACTTAAATCTAGAAACTATTTTGAAACGATTGTTTGTGTCAGCGGACAACATAGGGAAATGCTTGATCAAGTGCTTCATGCTTTTAAAGTGATTCCAGATTATGACTTGTCAATAATGAAACCAGGTCAGACTCTTTTTGATATAACCATCAATATTCTTAGTAAAATGAAGTTAATATTAGAAGAAGTAAAACCTGATGTTGTATTAGTTCATGGGGACACTTCCACAACTTTTATTACAAGCCTAGCCTGTTTTTATTTGCAAATCCCTGTAGGCCATGTCGAAGCCGGCTTAAGAACCTATAATCTTTACTCTCCTTATCCTGAGGAGTTTAATCGACAGGCAGTCGGTGTTATAGCTCAATATCATTTTGCACCAACTGAGCAAGCAAGATTAAATTTAGTAAGAGAAGGAAAAAAGCAAGAAACAATCTATGTTACTGGTAATACAGCTATAGATGCGTTAAAAACAACTGTAAAAACCGACTATAAAAACGAACTGCTAGAGTGGTCAGGTAATTCTAGATTAATCTTGATAACTGCTCATAGAAGAGAGAATCTTGGTAAGCCTATGATAAATATGTTTCGTGCAATAAAAAGAATACTTGATGAGTACTCTGATATTAAAGCCATTTATCCAATACACTTAAATCCAGTTATAAGAACTACTGCACAAGAAGTTTTTGGCAACAATCCAAGATTAAAAATAATAGAGCCTCTTGATGTATTGGAATTTCATAATATGTTGGCAAAATCGTATCTAATTTTAACGGATAGCGGTGGTATTCAAGAGGAAGCACCAAGTTTAGGTGTACCAGTATTAGTCATGCGAGATACAACAGAAAGACCTGAAGGAATAGAAGCAGGAACTTTGAAACTGGTTGGTACTAATGAAGAAACAATCTATTTAAATTTTAAGTTATTATTAGACTGTAGAAATACATACAACCTTATGAGTAAATCAATAAATCCTTACGGTGATGGTAATACTTCTAAGCGAATTGCAAATATATTAAAAGAAAAACTTTTCACATTTGAAAATAGTTTTTAGTTCACTTTGGAGATTAAAATGAAAATAATGCATGCAATACTAAGTAATATTTATGTAGATAAAGTAACATATCAAGAAAATCTATTGTCAAGACAAAACAAACTTGACGGACATGAAGTTTTAATTGTGGCGTCATGCCAAACATTAATTGATGGAAAATTAAGTTATATCAAACCAAAGAAATACAAAAATGAGGACGATATTGAAGTAATAAGATTGAGATATAAAGTTCCTTTTTTTAAGTTTTTAAATTCAAAAATCAGAATCTATTCAGGATTTAAAGAGATCATGCATAATTATAAGCCAGATGTTATATTTTTTCATGGTATTCAATCATTTGATTTGTTAACTGCCGCGAGATATAAAAGACACAATCCTAAAGTTAAATTATACGTTGATACCCATAGCGATAGATTTAACTCTGGAAAAACATTTATATCGAAATACTTTTTGCATAAACTCTATTATAAACTAATTTTAAGATTTTCTTATGCATCAATTGACAGAATTTACTATATCAACTACGAATCTAAAGATTTTTACATTGAAAACTACAATTTACCATTATCTAAATTACACTTTATGCCATTGGGAGGAATTATTTATACTGAAGAAGTAATTGAGGACAAGTACAAAATAATTCGTGAAAGGTATGCTTTAGATGATGATAAAATAGTTTTAATACATACAGGAAAAATGAATAAACGCAAAAAAACATTAGAATTGGTTAAGTGTTTTGTAAGATTAAAATCTAATAGATTAAGACTTATTTTAATTGGTAGTATATCTGATGATATTTATATACAACTTAATGAACTTATAAAAGATGATATAAGAGTCATCAAGTTAGACTGGATAAAAGGCACTGAACTAATTGACTTTTTATGTGCTTCTGATATTTATATTCAACCAGGAACACAATCAGCAACATTACAAAATGCAATTTGTTGTAAATGTGCTGTTGTGGTTTATCCTTATGACAGTCATCATTTTCTAATCGATGGCAATGGGTACTATGTGTCAGACGAGAAAGAGTTGTCTAACATTTTAGTCACTATAAGTGAACTTCGGGTATCACAGTTATCAGAAATGAAGAAAAAGTCATATATGATTGGTAAAACACTATTAGACTATAAAATAATAGCGAAAAATATATACGAATAACATAATTTAGATTTAAATTATACTAATACTTTTTAATGAGTCTTATAATTTACTTTTCATTTGAATTATTGTGTTCGTGAACATGAATAGTTTAACATTTTATATATTGAGTAAGTAGACATAAGTAATAGTTACATGGCAAGTTTTGCATTTTGTAACAAATTATTGTTTAGTATGAAAGGTGTTTAAAAATACAACGAGGTGTTATTGTGAAAATAGAAAAGAAGGATAGTTTGGAAAAATCGAATATGGGTTTCATAACAGTGAAATTCATTAATTCTTCATACGAATTTGATAGTAGAGATAAACGAGAGGTACAAGTTTTAAAGAATTTATCTTCTAATGTATACGTTTTGGATTATCGCTCTGAAACATCATTTACTGTAGATGATAATGTGACTATTATAAGTAGAACAAAGAATTATTCTAAGTATTCTATAATTAGAAAATTACAAATTATACTTAGGATTTTTATTAAAGATCCAAAATTCATAAGAAAGTTTCAACCGAATTTAATTAGTTGTCATGATTTGACAGCATTATTTATTGGATGGATATCTACTCTAATGATTAGTAAAACAAATAAACCTAAATTAGTTTATGATTCTCATGAATTTGAACTAGGTAGAAACACTAATAGACCAAGAAGTAGATTAAAATATACTATCGTTAAAAAACTTGAAAATTTTTTGATTAAGAAAAGTATATTTTCAATTATGGTTAATGATAGCATTGCTGATGAAGTTGTTAAAATTCATCATCTTAGTCACAGACCAATAGTAGTCAGGAACATACCTAATTATTGGTATCTTAACATGGAAACAACAAAAAAAGTTAGACAGGATTTAATGAAAAAAATCGAAAACGGAAGCAACATCTTTCTAATGATGTATCATGGTGCCGTGATGCCTGGTAGAGGAATAGAAAAACTCATTGATGTCTTGCGTTATGATACCAGTATTGGACTTGTTGTTTTAGGTAATTCTGAAAACGAATATATAGAAAAACTTGTTTTGCAAGCGAATAATTTGAATGTGAGATCTCGTCTAATTTTTCATCAAGCTGTCGATTATAAACAACTATGTCACTATGTCTCTGCTGCAGATGTTGGAATGATTACAATTCCGGCATTAACTAAAAGTTACTATTACATGCTTCCAAATAAATTTTTTGAATGTATACAAGCATTAACTCCAGTAATTTGTAGTGATTTTCCTGAAGTTTCAAAAATTACTAATCAATACAAAATTGGAATTTGTACCAATCCTAATGACCCACAAAAGATATATGAGTCAGTGAAAAAAATGAAAAACAATAAAGAAGAATATTTAATATACAAAGCAAATCTTGTTAAAGCTAAGAATGAGTTGTGCTGGGAAAAAGAAGTGGAAGTTTTACGACAGGCATATAAAAACGCAATGAGGTGAAAAAAATTAATACCAAAAGAATGATTTTTAAGTCAAAAAATAATGAATCTTCAGTTACTTTTGTAGCTTTTTTAATTGTTTCATCAGCTAACATTGTCTTCATTTTTAATAACACCATAAGAAAACTTGTAGAGTTACCTTTTAAGCTAGACACATTTTTTCTATACTCTATTTTTGGAATCATTGGATTATATTCACTAAAATTACTATTAGTAAGATTTTTCAATAATAAAATAACCATTTTTCTTATTATTTTGATATTGGTAAACTTCTTGCTAACAATTCTTATTTATTCTAACCATAGCATTTATTTTACAACGATTGGCTTCAATATGATTTTATCGCTTCCATGGTTAATAGTAGGTTTATCTTTGAGAGACTTTGTTAAGTTCTATTCCTATATTTATGTGGCTGGACTATTAGCAGTAATAACTGTTGTCTTAAGTTTGTTTGTCTTTGAATTTGATATATTTGAGACATCTCTTTATAATCAAAATTACGCATACATTTTGTTGCTGCCGGCAGTTGTGTTTTGGGATCGTATAACTACACAGGTCAAGTTGCAAGACATATTTTTGCTTTTATTGTCATTAATCTTGATGATTTTTATTGGAGCTAGAGGACCTATCTTTAGTTTTGTGTTCTTCATATTTTTTAAAATATTACTGAATTTTAAGCTAAAAAATAATAACTCAATAATTAAAATTATAGTTGTTTTTGTGGCATTAATAGGAATGATGTTTTATTTTGATATGTTGTTGGATTTATTCGAGTCAGTAGCTAAATTTTTAAACTTGAGCACAAGAGTTTTGGAAAGATTGAAAGAAAGAACGTTTTTTGCAGATAATAGTCGTATTGAAATAATAGAAGTATCTTTAAAAATTTTAATAGAAAACCCATTGTTTGGTACTGGTATAGGAGCAGAAAGAATTGTAATAGCAAATAAGTTTGGGATTAATTCATATGATCAAATTATAGGTTGGTATCCACATAACATATTTATTGAGATTTTATTACATTTTGGAGTTGTTATAGGTGCTATTCTGATTATTATGCTAGTTTTCGCACAAATAAAAACATTAATAAGTTGTAGAGATAGTATTAAAAAAAGTGTTTATTCCATATTTTTTATAATAGGATTCTTTCCCTTGTTGTTTTCTGGAACATACACCGAATCAAAATTGCTTTTCTTTTTTCTAGGATTGATAATCAATTACCTTGGAAATAATAAAGTAATAACACATGGTAGGAATAAGCAATATGATTAAATTAGTGAAAAAATTAAAAGAAAGTAAATTTTGGGTTAGTGTTGGAGTATTAACATCTGGGACTGCAATAGCTCAAAGCATTGGAATCCTAACCACACCACTAGTAAGTAGAATCTACTCTCCTGGAGATTATGGAGAATATGCATTGTTATTGTCAGCTTCAACTATCATTATTGGAATTGTGACGCTCGGACTGTCTTCTGCAATAATGGTACCTAAAGATGATGAGAAAAGTAAAGAAGTATTTATGGTAGTTTTCATTTTATCTGGAATACTTGCATCTGTTATCTATATTACATCAAATATTTTTGCTAATCATTTAACATTTATTAAGACGAATATGGATATACACGTATTTTTGCTGCTATTGTATCTTTCAGTGCTAGTAAACTGTATTAAAGGATATTTGACGATTTTAGTTAATAAATTCGCCTTAAATCGATTACTATTTAATAATTCTTTAATTGGTGCATTGTCTACATTAATAATTTCTATCCCGCTGGGGATTTTAGGTTTCACAATGTATGGTCTTATAATAGCATCGATAATAGGAGGTATACTGTCCATTGTGCAGATGCTTAATAAAGTGAACCCCTTTATAAAAAGTTTTAAATTTAGTATTATAAAAAAAGTGCTAGGTGAATATAAAAAATTTGTCATTTATCAATACCCATCTAATGCAGTAGAGACTTTAGCTGCACAACTCCCAGCACAGTTTTTTTCGACCAATTTTGGTAGTTCTAATCTAGGGGGTTACTCTATGAATGAGAAACTACTTGGTCTTCCATTGCGACTAATAGGTGCACCAATAAACACAATATATTTTAGAACTGCCACTGAATATTACAATTCAGGTAAAGATTTATCAAGATTTACATTTTCATTGATAACAAAAATAATGTTATTGTCTTTAGTTCCAAGTATCCTTATAATTCTTTGGGGTGAATATTTGTTTGCAATATTTCTCGGAGAAAACTGGTCAATTGCAGGTGAGATTGCCAAGTATTTGATTGTTTTTTATGTTTTTATGTTTTGCTCTACAATAACGTCGTATTTGAGGGTTTCAATTGGAAAACAATCAATTAATCTGTTAATAAGTATCTTGAGACTGTTTATTGTTTTTATCACCCTGTTTATCGGTTTTTATTCTTACAATAATTTTTACTCAGTAATGAAAATTTATGTAATAGGAATGAGTATTTATTATATAATTGATATGATGATTAATTTCATTCTGTTAAAGAAATATGCGATTCAATATGTGGTTATTAGTTCTTTATACTTGATAATCACATTGCTTTTATGGATGTTGTAGTTTTGTCAAGAGTGTAATAAATCATGATATATTTGATTATCTAAAACTAATGTGAGGTCACTGTATGAATGAAAAATATGTTGCAATTATAGATTATGGGGTTGGAAATCTTGGATCTGTTGAAAACATGATAAAAAAAATGGGGTACCAATCAGTTATAACATCTAATACGGAAATAATAAATAAATCATCAAAAATTATTCTACCCGGTGTTGGATCTTTTGATAATGCTATAAAAAAATTAAAAAGCACTGGACTTTTTGATGTGATAAATTATAATGTGCTGAAACTAAAAAAACCAATTTTAGGAATTTGTTTAGGAATGCAACTTTTAGGGAAATCAAGTCGTGAAGGTAATCTCAAAGGGTTTGGTTTCTTAGATTTTGAATGTTTAAGTTTTTCTGATTTAGGGGAAAAATCGGATTTGAAAGTTCCTAATATGGGCTGGAGAGATGTAAAAGTCCTAAATTCATGCTCATTCACCTCTAATATAAATTCAGAATCTAGGTTTTATTTTGTTCACTCCTATTATGTGCCTATTAATGATAACTATACAGTATTATCAACTAAATATGGTGTCAATTATACAGCTGCTTTAGTTTATAACAATATTTTTGGCACACAATTCCATCCAGAGAAGAGTCACAAATATGGAATGCAAATACTAAAAAATTTTATTGAGGTAAAAAATGAATAGACCAAGATTAATCCCAATCATGTTAATTGATAAAGGTGATTTAATAAAAACCATTATGTTTGATAAATATGTTTATTTGGGAGATCCCATTAATGCTTTAAAGATTTTCAATGAGAAAGAAGTTGATGAATTATGCATAATCGATAGATCAGCCTCAGAAAACGGCATTAATTTTAAACTTCTAAAGGAAATGGCGGATGAAGCATTTATGCCATTAAGTTATGGCGGAGGTATTAAATCTGTGAATGATGCAAAAAAAATAATAAACATTGGCTTTGAAAAAATTGTAATTAACGAAGCAACCTATAACTCGTTTCAATTAGTTAAAGATATTTCTGATGAAGTTGGTCGCCAAAGTGTTGTAGTATCAATTGATTATAAATTGAATTTATTCCACAAAAGGCAATGTTGCTATCATAATTGTAAAAAAAGAACTACAATTGATCCTTTAGATCATGCTCTAAAAGCAATTAATTATGGTGCTGGAGAATTGATAGTCACATCTGTTGATCATGAGGGTAAAATGCAAGGATTTGATTATGATTTCATTGAAAAACTATGTAAAAAAGCTGATGTTCCCATAATAGCACACGGTGGTGCAGGTGATTTACAACATATTTCGAAAGTAATTCATCAACACGGAGCTTCAGCAGTCGCAGTTGGTAGTTTGTTTGTTTTTTATGGAAAGAAAAAAGGAGTTTTAATTAATTATCCAGATTTTCAAAATCTAATTGATAAAGGAGTTTATACAAATGAAAAGATGTACTAGATGTATAATGGATGAAACTGATCCATATATCGTATTTGATGAAAATGGAGTTTGCAATCATTGCCACGATTATGATCGAAAGAAAAATTTAGTTGGATATGATGCATTGACAAGCCCACAAAGACATGAATCGATATTAAGAATGATTAAAAAGCATGGTCGAAACAAAGAATATGACTGTATCATAGGTGTTTCTGGAGGAGTAGACAGTTGTTTTCTTCTCCATCATGCAGTTTCTAATGGTTTGAATGTACTAGCTGTGCATGTTGATGCTGGTTGGAATTCTGATATTGCGGTAAAAAATATACACAAGTTATGTAAATCATTAAATGTAGAGTTACATACAATTGTAATTGATTGGCCCACTATTAAAGAATTGCAAAGAGCTTATATGTTTTCTGGTTTACCAAATCTTGATATACCCCAAGATCATGTGTTTCTTGCAGCAATGTATGATTATGCACTAAAGAACAATGTTAAGTATATGTTAAATGGCAGCAATATAGCTACTGAAGGTATTTTACCTATAAGTTGGGGTTATTCTAATACAGATTATAGAAGCATAAAAGATGTTTTTAAAAAGCATAGAAGAAAGGGTAATTTAAAAAAATACCCACATTTTGGACTACTTAAATACATGTATTATTTAAAGAAAATTGAAAGAATTAATCTATTGAACTACATAAACTACTCTAAAAAGGATGCAATTAATACATTGCAATCAATGTATGGTTGGGAATATTATGGAGGAAAACACTTTGAATCACGATTTACAAAATTTTTTCAATCATACTATTTACCAACTAAGTTTAATTATGACAAAAGGTTGGCTCACTTATCAAGTTTGATTGTCGGTGGTGAACTCAATCGTGAAACCGCTCTTAATATGTACTTAAATGATAGTCCTTATGATAATATAAGTTTCATTGAAGATAGAGATTATATACTCAAAAAACTTGACATTTCTTTGCTAGAATGGGAGAAAATAATGGGGTCTCCAAATAAAACAGAAAACGATTACAAAAATAATAAAAAAATACTGGGTTTTTTGCAAAAAATAAATTGGATTAGAAAAAAAATAATCAAGCGAAAGGAGAAGTCGATTAATGGAGAAACTGCATAAAAAACTCTTAGATAAAACGGCGATACTTGGAGTTATCGGATTAGGTTATGTTGGCTTACCTTTAGCAGTAGAAAAAGCAAAAGCAGGTTTCTACACTATTGGCTTTGATGTTCAAAAGGATAAGGTTGACAAAGTAAATAATGGGATTAATTATATTGGGGATGTTGTTAATGAAGACTTGGAAAAAATTGTTAAAAGTGGAATGCTTAGAGCAACACTTGACTTTTCGGAAGTTGCGAGAGCTGATGCTGTTTGTATTGCTGTTCCCACTCCACTTGATCAGTATCAACAACCAGATATTAGCTATGTTCGTGCTTCTGCAGAAAGTATAGTGCCCTATATGCATAAAGACATGTTGATTGTTCTTGAGTCAACAACTTATCCAGGTACGACTGAAGAATTGCTAAAACCAATACTAGAAAAATCTGGACTTAAATGTGGTATTGATTTTTTCTTGGCGTTTTCACCAGAGAGAGTAGATCCAGGCAACTTAATGTATAAAACAAAAAATACACCTAAAGTGGTTGGTGGAGTTACAAAAGAGTGTACAAATATTGCAGCGTTGATGTATGAGAGTATTCTTGAAGCACCAGTTCACAAAGTATCGTCACCAGCAATTGCAGAAATGGAAAAAATACTTGAAAACACTTATAGAAATATAAATATTGGTCTTGTAAATGAACTTGCCATTTTATGTAACAAGATGAACATTAACATTTGGGAGGTTATTGATGCTGCAAAATCTAAACCCTATGGGTTTCAAGCCTTTTATCCAGGTCCAGGATTAGGTGGTCATTGTATTCCACTAGACCCATATTATTTGTCATGGAAAGCTAGAGAATATGGATTTCATACATCAATGATTGAGTCATCAATGATGATTAATGATAGAATGCCTGAATATTGTGCTGAGAGAAGTACAAAAATATTGAATCGGTTTAAAAAATCAGTTAATGGTTCAAATGTGTTAATTCTAGGTGTAGCATACAAACAGGATATTGAAGATTACCGTGAAAGTCCTGCAATTGAAGTAATCAATGAATTAGAAAAACTTGGTGCAATAGTAAACTATTACGATCCTTATATTACTGAGTACAAGGAACATGGAAATGTAAAGACTGGTTTGAATGAGTTAAGTGCAGATGCACTTAAGAATGCTGATTTGATTTTAGTTACTACTGCTCACACAAAAGTTGATTATGATTTTGTGCAGCAGAATTCTAAATTCATATTCGATACAAAAAATGCTATGAAAAATGTAAAAAATAGAGACAACATTGAACTGTTGTAATTGGAGGTTATTATGAAACTAAAATATGCCTTAATTGGTTGCGGACGTATATCACCAAATCATATCACTGCAGCGGTAAATAATAATCTTGATATAGTTGCCCTTTGTGACTTAGATATCAATAAGGCTAATCAACATATAACTAATCACAAATTAAAATCTAGTACAAAAACTTATTCTGACTACAAAATTATGATTGAGAAGGAAAACCCACAACTAATTGCAATAGCCACTGAAAGTGGAAATCATGCTGAAATCGCTAAATATTGCATAAAAAAAGAAATTCACTTGATTATAGAAAAACCTATTGCACTCTCTTTGAAAGATGCTGATGAGATAATTGCACTATCAAAAGAGCATAATGTAGTTGTTAGTGCATGTCACCAAAACAGATTTAATAAATCAATTCAAAAGATAAGAGAATCAATTGAACAAAACAGATTCGGAAAGTTATTTCATGGGACTGCACATATTAGATGGAATAGGGGACAAGATTACTATTTACAAGCTCCTTGGAGAGGGACTTGGGAGCAAGATGGTGGTGCATTAATGAATCAATGTATCCATAATATAGATTTATTAAGATGGATGATGGGTAATGAAATTGATGAAGTTTTTGCTTATACTGATAATCTTAATCATTCATTTATTGAAACAGAGGATTTAGGAGTAGCACTCGTAAAATTTAAAAATGGTTCCTATGGAATTATTGAAGGTACAACGAATGTTTATCCCAAAAACTTAGAGGAAACTCTTTATTTGTTCGGTGAGAAAGGAACAGTTAAAGCTGGTGGAAAATCTGTAAATATTATTGAAGAATGGCTATTTGCAGATAAATTTGATAATCCTGAAGAAGTTAAAGTTAAATATCATGAAAACCCTCCAACTGTTTACGGATTTGGACATACACCGCTTTATAAAGATGTAATTGATTCAATTGAAAACCATACTGAACCTTATGTAACTGCTGAAGACGGAAGAAGGGCTTTAGAACTTGTACTAGGTATTTACAAATCAGCGGCAGAGGGAAGAAGTGTTAAATTTCCAATGAGTCATTGTGCTTCAATTGATTTTAAAGGGAGATTCAGATAATGGACTATTTCGTTCACGAGAGTTCTTATGTTGATTCAAATGTAAAAATAGGTCAAGGAACCAAAATTTGGCATTTTTCTCATATCCAATCTGGTGCAAATATCGGTGAAAAGTGTTCAATTGGACAAAATGTAAATATTGCTAATAATGTTCAAGTTGGAAATCATGTAAAAATCCAAAACAATGTATCCATATATGAGGGTGTTGAACTTGAAGATTACGTATTTTGTGGACCATCTATGGTATTTACCAATGATCTGACTCCAAGAAGTAAATATCCAAAAGGATCTGCAAATTATCAAAAGACGTTGGTTAAATATGGCGCAACTATAGGGGCAAACGCAACTATTGTTTGTGGCAATACTATTGGTAAATGGGCAATGATTGCATCAGGAGCAGTTGTAACAAAGAATGTACCGGATTTTGCACTTTTTGCTGGAGTACCTGCAAAACAAATAGGTTGGGTATGTGAATGTGGATTAAGACTTCCTGAGAATCTTCATTGTAGATCGTGTGATAGAAGATATATTCAAAAAGAAAACCAATTATGTGAATTGATTAAGGAGTGAAAACCAATGCAATTTAGAGACTTAAAATCACAATATGAGAAGTATAAAAATGAAATTGACAATGCAGTACAAAATGTTTTTGCTGAATCAAGTTTCATTAGCGGACCACAAGTTAAAGCGTTTGAGCAACGCCTTGCAAACTATGTTGGAGTCAAGCATTGTATTTCGTGTGCAAATGGTACAGATGCTCTATCATTAGTACTTACTGCATGGAATGTTGGAAAAGGTGATGCAGTTTTTGTTCCTGACTTTACTTTCTTCGCAACAGCTGAAGTTGTATCTTTTGTTGGAGCAACTCCAATATTTGTTGATGTCGATCCAATTACTTTTAATATCGACGCAAACAAGTTAGAGTTAAAAATACAGGAAGTTATTGAATTGCATGACCTTACACCCAAGGTTGTTATCCCTGTTGATCTATTCGGTTTACTAGCAGATTATGAGAAGATTGAAATAATTGCAAAGAAATACAATTTACTAATTTTAGAAGATGCTGCACAAGGTTTTGGAGCAGAGTATAAAGGTAGAAAAGCTTGTAGTTTTGGAGATATTGCAACAACATCATTTTTTCCAGCTAAACCACTGGGGTGCTATGGTGATGGAGGTGCTATTTTTACAAACGATGATCAAATAGCTTTGTTGC
Source organism: Acholeplasmataceae bacterium (assembly GCA_030603805.1). Taxonomy (GTDB): domain Bacteria; phylum Bacillota_I; class Bacilli_A; order Acholeplasmatales; family Acholeplasmataceae; genus Peloplasma. Next base: position 273,363 of record JAUVXD010000001.1, on the reverse strand, counting down.
TGGAGTCTTTAAGAGTTCATGGAAAAGGTGAAGATAAGTACGATAATGTTAGAATTGGTGTTAATTCACGCTTAGATACAATTCAAGCTGCCATACTCGATGTTAAACTAACAGCTTTTATAAATCATGAATTAGATGATGTGAACAAAGCATACCAAAAGTACAATAGTTTATTAGATGGCATCGTTGAAATACCAATAATCCCACAAAACTATCTATCTAGTTTTGCTCAATATACAATTAAGCTTGATTCTCAGAAACAAAGAGATGAACTTAAGTCATATTTAAGCACTAAAGGTATACCTACCATGGTTTATTACACTAAGACAATGCATAATCAAACAGCATTCAAAAATCTTAATAATAAAGATGAGGATTATCCAGTTTCTACAAATTTATGTAAGACAGTGCTATCGTTACCAATGCATCCATACCTATCGGATACCGAAATCGAGTTTATTTCTAAATCTATTATTGAATTTGTAACTAAATAGTATGTTCAACTGTATGACTTTCATATCAACAGACAGTCATACCCTTAGGGTCAAGGCAACCTTGTATGTGGAAACATATTTATATGCTTTTAAAGGTGAATAATGCTCTTAACTAAGGTGAAAAGAGACTTTTATATGTTTGTGAAAAAAACTAGTTATTTTTAGATTTTCATAAGGATGACACAAGATGTTTTAGTTATTGCATGACCTTCTTAAAGACAAATAGATGTGATAGCAGTATGTCCAAACCTTGTTTGCGATTACAATATTGTAGCAGTGCATATCATATTTCATACCAAGATATGTTGTTCATAACAAGAGTCGATATCGGACATATAATTAGATTACGATTCATCATTTTGGCTATTATCCGCCAACATCGTAGTCTTTATTCATTTTATATGGAACTTGATGTATAATTGATTTATTTAGAAATATAAGTTTGATTTTAATCTAATATGTTTATAAAAGTATTTACTGGAGGAAAATCATGTGTGGCATTGTGGGTTTTATAGGAAATAAGAACGCTAAAGAAGTCATTCTTAACGGTTTATCTCGTCTTGAGTATAGAGGTTATGACTCAGCCGGATTAAGTCTTTTTAATTCTAGATATAGGGTTTTTGATGTTTTTAAAGATGAAGGAAGGGTCCAAAAACTTATCGATTCAACAAAAGAATCTCAATTCTCAAATATAGGAATCGGTCATACGCGGTGGGCAACTCATGGAAAAGTTAATAAAGAAAACTCACATCCACATTATTCGCAGACTCGACGTTTTATTATTGTCCATAATGGTGTCATTGAAAACTATCAACAACTTAAGGATCAATATCTTAAAAACTCATCATTTGTGAGTGAAACTGATACTGAAGTTATTGCTCAACTAATTGAGACATTCTCTCAAACTCTCAATGTGGAAACCGCAATTACTACAACTCTCAAACTACTTCACGGCTCTTATGCTCTGTTAATTCTAGACTCAAATGATCCAGAGAAAATTTATGCTGCTAAATACAAAAGCCCTCTTATTATTGGAAAGGGTGATGCAGGTATTACGATAGCATCAGATCTCATGGCACTTGTAGGTTACTCTACTGATTATCATGCTTTAGACGATAAAACTTTTATTGTAGCTAGACCAGATAACATTCGTTTATTCAACTTGAATAATGAATCACTAGACTTCCATTTCAAACCAATCGAACTAGATGATAGTGATACTACCAAAGGTGAATATGCTCACTTCATGATGAAAGAAGTTCATGAACAACCATCTGTTGTCAGAAGAATTCTAACTAACTATTTTGATAAAGATGCATCACTCATCAAACCCGAAATCATTGATCAAATCAAATCATCAGATCGAATCTTTATCTTAGCAGCAGGGACATCCATGCATGCTGGATTAATCGGAAAACAAATGATTGAGAAAATGTCTTCAATCCCTGTTGAAGTTCATATTGCATCTGAGTTTGCATATCACCAACCTTTACTTTCTAAAAAACCCTTTTTCATTCTGGTCACTCAAAGTGGTGAAACTGCCGATTTAAGAGCCTGTCTTGTAAACATCAAAGATCAAAACTACCCCATTTTAACTATAACGAATGTTCCAACATCAACTCTTGCAAGAGAAGCATCCTACGCACTTGAACTCTTTGCAGGTCCAGAGATTGCTGTTGCTTCAACTAAAGCATATGTTGCACAAGTGACAGTCTTATCACTTCTAGCTTATGAACTTTCATCTAAAAACATCGACATTAAAAAAGAACTCTCGATTGCTGCTACATCAATTGAGAACTTTTTAGCATCTGAAAATATCAGAGAACATGTTAGAAACTTATTAACACGAAGAAACTGTTTTTTCATTGGTAGAGGCTTAGATTATTTTGTAGGACTAGAAGCTGCTTTAAAACTAAAAGAAATATCTTACATTCAAACAGAAGGATTTGCTGCTGGTGAACTCAAGCATGGAACCATTGCTTTAATCGAAGATAAAACTCCAGTTATCGCAATCATCTCAGATCCTAAAATTAATGGTAATACAAGAAGTAATCTCAAAGAAGTTCAAGCTAGAGGTGCAAGCACTCTTATTATTTCAACTAGAGATCTTGCATATCCAGATGATGATGTCATCTTAGATCCAGTTCATCCACTATTAACTCCACTTATCACAGTTGTTCCAACTCAACTCATTGCCTATTATGCTGCTTTAGAACGTAGTTATGATATTGATAAACCAAGAAATCTCGCGAAAAGCGTTACTGTGGAGTAATCACTATGGCAAAATACTTTGGAACTGATGGTATTAGAGGAGTTGCTTTAGAGAAACTAAGTACAGAGTTTGCTTTTAGATTAGGTCAAGCAATTGCTGTTGTTTTTTCTCCAAAAGAAGTCGTTATCGGTATCGATACAAGAGAATCTTCACCACTGTTAGGCTATGCAGTTGCACATGGTCTTAATGCAAAAGGCGTTAATGTGATTTTTGCAGGTGTTGTGTCAACACCCATGATTGCTTACTACTCAAAAATAAAAAACATCATTGGTGTGATGATTACAGCGTCTCATAATCCATTTACTGATAATGGCATTAAAGTCTTTAACAAGGGGTATAAGACTTTAGATGAAGATGAACTCAAACTAGAAGCTTTCATTGACCATGGAACTTTAACACACCAATCATATGGTCAGTTTAAATATTCTGATGATATCGAAACTGAGTATCTCAAAATATATGATGATTTAAATCTATCTCAAACGCATTTAAAAGTTTTATTTGATTCTGCACATGGTGCAAACCATCAAATTTCAAGAAAACTCATCTCAACAATAACCAAATCTTTTCATCAAATTGGAAATCAACCCGACGGGAAAAACATCAATCTGAGCTGTGGCTCAACACATTTAAGTGCCATTCAAAATGAAATGAAGCAACAACCCTATGATATTGGTTTCTCCTTTGATGGTGATGGCGATCGAATCATTGCTTTAGATTCAGATGGAACAATCTATGATGGTGATATGATCATCTACATGATTGGTAAGTATCTAAAATCTAAGCATCTTCTCAATAATAACACAGTAGTGCTTACAAAAATGAGTAATCCTGGTCTACTTCAAGCACTTAAGAATCATGGTATCTCCTATGAGCTCACAGATATTGGAGATAAATATGTCTTTAAAGCATTAGAGGATAATGATTACACCATTGGTGGTGAATCCTCAGGACATGTCATCTTAAGACATCTCCTACATTCAGGTGATGGACTCTTAGTTGCAATCTATCTAATTAAAATCCTTGATGAACTAAAAACAACTCTAAAAGAGATGACCAAAAATGTTACCATCTATCCATTAAAAACAACAAACATTAAAGGTATCTCAAAAGAAGTGCTCAAAAAACCAAATGTCATTCAAACCATTGAATCAATAAAATCAAGTATCAACACGGATGGTCTATTATTAGTTAGACCTAGTGGAACAGAAAGTTTAATACGTATCACAGTAAGTCATAAAGATCTGTCTCAAGTTGAAAACATAACCCAAACCCTTATCACTTTAATCGAAAAGGAAGGTCAAAATCTATGAAAAAATATGCATTGATTCTTGCTGCTGGTAAAGGTACCAGAATGAGAACAGAACTCCCAAAATGTGCATTTCCAATTTTAAAGAAACCCATGATTTCCTATATCATGGAAAACATTGAGAAAAGCACCATTGATGAGACTTGTGTGATTGTAGGACATAAAAAAGAAGTTCTTGAAAACATCTTAGGAGATAAAGTTCTTTATGCTTATCAAGCTGAACAGCTTGGTACGGGTCATGCTGTTTTAGCAGCAGAACCCGTATTAGGAGATAAAGAAGGTGTTACTTTTATTCTACCAGGTGATATGCCACTGATGGAATATCCACTGATGGATAAAATCTTGAGATCCCACGAAGAGATGGGTAATGATTTAACGATTGTAACGATGGTGATGGAATATCCAAAAACTTACGGCAGAATTGTCCGTGATGAATATGGATTAGTTACTGCGATTGTTGAAGAAAATGATTGTAATGAAACTCAAAAATTGATAAAAGAAGTAAACTCATCTGTTTATGTTGTTAATAACAAGCTTCTTTTTGAATATGTCAAAAAGATTAAGAGAAATGAACGTAAAGGTGAGTACTACTTAACTGACATCGTTAAACTCATGCATCAAGAACACAAAGTAAACACATTTATTGTACGTAATCCCATGGTGACGATGGGTATCAACGATTTATATGGCATTAGTATTGCAGAAAAATACTTAAGAGATTCTATCAATAAATCACATATGTTAAATGGTGTTTCTATGGTTAACCCAGAAACCATCACGATTTCACATAACGCAATTATTGAACCCGGTGTTTGGATTTATCCAAACTCAGTTATCTTAGGAAACTCTATCATTAAAGCAGGTGCCATCATTGGTCCAAATGCTGAAGTCAATGATTCTATTATCCATGAAAAAGCAGAGATTAGACACTCCATTGTTAAAGACTCTGAAGTTGGTGAAAATACGACAGTTGGGCCATTTGCTCATTTAAGAAACCATGCAATTATTGGTAAAGATAATCGAGTTGGTAATTTCGTTGAAATTAAAAACTCAACCACAGGAGAGCATACTAAGGCAGCGCACCTCATCTATATTGGTGATTCAGAAGTTGGTAAGAATGTGAACTTTGGTTGTGGATCTGTTACTGTTAATTATGATGGTGTTAAGAAGCATAAAACAATTATTGGTGATGATGTCTTTATTGGATGTAACGTGAACTTGGTTGCTCCAATCAAAATTGAGGATAATGTCTTTATTGCAGCTGGTTCCACTGTGACAGAAGATGTTCCTAAAGGATCACTTGCTATTGCTAGAAACAAGCAAATCAATAAAGCAGATTATGCTAAGCATTTAATTAAGGCAAAAGAATAGTTACTATAGCCACCCTAAGTCAAATGACTTGGGGTGCTCTTTTACATATTCATAGGACTCCTTTATTGTAAAACATCTAAAAAAACGATATAATGAATTTAATAAAATATCATAAGGGAGCGTGTAAAACTTTGATTAATCATCAACTATCAAACCAGTTAAGAAAAAGAAAGTTTTATTTCTCCTTTAAAAGATTATTTGATTTATTTTTCGCCTTGTTAGGCCTCATTGTCTTACTTCCAGTTTTTATTATAATCAGCTTATTGATTGTTATAGATTCTAAAGGGTTACCTTTCTTTATTCAAGAAAGAGCAGGAAAACTTGGCAAACCATTTAAAATCTTTAAATTTAGAACGATGCGCGCAAAAGCACCTATCATCGATAAACCTGTATCATTTTATGAAGATGATAGAGTAACCAAAGTAGGACGATTCTTAAGAAAGACAAAAATGGATGAACTACCTCAACTGATCAATGTTTTCTTAGGACATATGAGTTTTGTTGGACCAAGACCTCTTGTTTTAGAACACATTAATTTATACACGGAAGAACAAAGACAAATACTTTTAATCAAGCCTGGGATTACTGATTTAGCATCCATTACATTTAGAAAAGAAAGTGACATGCTACTAAGTAGTTTGGATCCACTAAAAACATATGTTGAAGAAATCATTCCTAAAAAGGTTGAACTCAATTTTAAATACATGGAGAAGATGTCTTTCTTCTATGATATCTATTTAATTTTTAAAACTATTATTTCAATTACCAAATTATAAAAAAACTGGAGGCTTATCATGCATGTTACATTCTTAATGCTGTACCATCATCCCGAAAAAGTCTCCAGTTATTATTTATTTAATGACATTATGGAATCTTTAAGAAAAGATAATCATGATGTTCAAGTGATAACTCCAAATCCTGTTCGAGGGATTTCTAAGATAGATAGAGAATCTTATAAAAAGATTAAATATGAAAACGAATTTCCTAATCAAAACATTTTGAGAGTTCAAATTCCTTTTGATACGAATCATTCAAAAATCACAAGAGCTCTAAGATCGCTTTTTGTGAGTTATTTTTGTGCTAAGAAAGCATCAAAAATGAAAACTGATCTGATGTTTGTCCAATCTGATCCCCCAGTTTTTTATGCCTATTTTGCAACCTTTTTTGCAAGAAGAAAGAAAATTCCAGTCGTCTATTGTGTTCAAGATTTATATCCTGATATATTGGGCAAAAACAAAGGTTTTATTTATTCAATTCTTAATTTTTTCCAAAAGAAAGCATTAAAAAGAGCATCACATGTAGTTGTTATCTCTGATGATATCAAAGCTAGAATTGAATCTAAAGGAATTAATCCCTCTCATATTTCAGTGATTCATAATTGGTCATTTGAGGCAAAAAGTGTCTCATATGACCCCTATCAAAGATTTAATCTATCAAAAGATAACTTTTATGTCACTTATTCTGGAAATATCGGTTACATGCAAAATATGGATATCATTCTTGGTGCGATAAAATTATTGAGTAAACATCCCAATATCAGATTTTTATTTGTAGGTGATGGTGTACTTAGAACAAAACTTGAAGAAATGATTCAAGATGAACCTAATGCAAGGTTTATTCCTAAAGTTTCAGTTGAAGAAGCAGAAGCGATTTACGCATTTTCAAATATCAATTTGATTACACTTAAACAAGGTGTTATATTTGGAGCATCACCCTCTAAAACAGCAACCTGCATTAAGGCAAAACGACCGATTGTTGCATGTGTTGATCAAAATTCTTCCTATGCAAGATTCATTGATGAATCGAAAATAGGCTTAATTGTTGACCCAAATGACTCAAATGGTTTAAAAAATGCTATATTATCTATATATAGTCAAGAGATTTCATTTGATGAAGTGAGTTATACTCATGCTTTAAAAACTTATAAAAAAGCACACAATGTAGATTTATATTTAAAACTGTTTCATAGACTAGCAGAAAAGAGTTGATGATATGTTTTTCAAAGACAAAGTGGTTTTAATCACTGGGGGTACAGGATCTTTTGGAAATGCTTTTATCAAGAAATTGATCCATATGGATGTCAAGCAAATCCGTATCTTTTCAAGAGATGAGCTTAAGCAAAATGATATGAGAATCATTTATAAAGACTCAAGACTCAGATTCTTTATTGGAGATGTTAGAGACCCAAACTCACTTAGATATCCGATGCAAGGTGTCGATTATGTCTTTCATGCTGCAGCACTCAAACAAGTTCCAACATGTGAGTTTTTCCCAATTGAAGCTGTTAAAACCAATATTTTAGGTACTGAAAATGTTTTAAATGCTGCAATCGAAGCAAAAGTAAAGAAAGTGATTTGTCTATCAACTGATAAATCTGTCTACCCGATTAATGCAATGGGCATTTCTAAAGCTATGATGGAAAAACTCTTTATTGCTAAAGCAAGAATGCAAGGTCCTGATGGTACCATCATTTGTGGCACTCGCTATGGCAATGTCATGGCATCACGTGGTTCAGTAATTCCACTATTTATTGATCAAATTGAAAAAAACCAACCCATCACAGTCACAAATCCTAAAATGACAAGATACTTAATGGATTTAGATGAAGCTTGTGATTTGGTGCTCTTTGCCTTTGAACACGGTAAACAAGGCGATATTTTTGTTAAGAAATCACCAGCCTCAACCATTTTAGATCTTGCAACCGCGATTAAGGAAGTTTTTAATTCCAATGTCCCTATCCAAACCATTGGCACAAGACATGGTGAAAAACTTTATGAATCACTTTTAACCAGTGAAGAAACACAGTTATCATCGGATTTAGGTGATTACTTTGTCGTTCATATGGATGTTAGGGATTTAAACTATGGCCTTTATTTTGAGGAAGGTATGAAAAAACAAAATGGATATGAGCCATATACATCTCATAATACCAAGTTATTAACTGTATCAGAGATTAAAACTCTATTACTTAAATTAGATGTGGTAAAGGAAAAACTTAAATGATGAAAATTCTAGTGACAGGTTCAAACGGATTTGTTGGGAAAAACTTAATCACACAACTTTCCATACAAAGGTATGAGTTTTTAACGTTTGATAAAGATCAATCAATCCTTGAACTTGATCACTTAATCCAAGAAGCTGATCTCATCATTCATCTTGCCGGTGTTAATCGAACAGATCATATTTTAGATTTTGAAGAAGTCAATCTTAATCTAACTAATCTTATTATCAAGAAACTTGAAAAACTATCAAAAAAGACACCGATTTTATTTGCATCCTCCATTCAAATCGATTTAGATAATCCCTATGGCAAATCAAAAAAAGATGCAGAAAATCACCTTTTAGACCATGCACAAAAATCAAATTCGAAAGTTTTAATCTACCGTCTACCCAATCTTTTTGGCAAATGGTCAAGACCTTTTTATAACAGTGTAGTCGCAACTTTCTGTCATCAGATTTCAAGAGATCTACCCATAGATATCCATGATCTAAAAAAGGAAATTCCGCTCTACTATATTGATGACTTCATCAAAAGAATAGATAAAGATATTCAAAATTTAGATCATCTCGAATCACAAATCCTAAAGATTCAAGATTACCATATGATTTCACTTGGTGAACTTGCAGAAAAAATACATGCCTTTCATCAAATTAGAAAAACACATACATTACCTAAAAATCCAACATCCTTTGATCAAAAGCTTCATGCGACATTTATATCTTATTATGATCAAAATCAGCTATCATATCAAACTACTCATCATAGAGATCAAAGAGGATTTCTTGTTGAGCTTATGAAACAACAGGGTTTTGGACAAATCTTTGTTTCTAAAACTAAACCAGGGATTACAAGAGGCAATCACTATCATCACTCTAAAATTGAAAAATTTATCGTTATTGAGGGCTTAGCATCGATTAAGTTTCGTAAGATTGATTCTAGTGAGGTGATTGAATATCAAGTCTCAGGCGATGAAATCGAGATTGTTGATATCATTCCAGGTTATACACATTCAATTACAAACATTGGTGATAAAGAGTTAATCACACTATTTTGGTCTAATCAACTCTTTGATCCAAATGATACAGATACATTTTTTGTGGAGGTTGAGTCATGAAATATAAAGTGATGACCATCTTAGGTACAAGACCTGAAATCATCAGGTTATCAGAAACTATTAAGGCACTTGACCTTTATTTTGACCATGTGCTTGTGCACACAGGTCAAAATTATGACTATACCTTAAATGAAATATTTTTTAAGGACTTAAATTTAAGAAAGCCTGATTACTATTTGAATTGTGTTGGAGAAAATTTAGGACAGACCATGGGGCATATTATCCATCAATCCTATGACATCATCTCTAAAGTTAAACCTGATGGACTTCTCATTTTAGGTGATACGAATAGTGCACTTTCAGCCATATCAGCTAAAAGACTTAAAGTACCAGTATTTCATATGGAAGCAGGTAATCGCTGTTTTGATGAAAATGTACCTGAAGAAATTAACAGAAGATTAGTGGATCACATTTCAGATATCAATTTACCTTATACGGAGCATTCAAGAAGGTATTTAATTTCTGAAGGTATTAAAAAAGAATATATCTTTGTTACGGGTTCTCCAATGACTGAAGTGCTTGCAAAACATAAAGAACGCATTAGCGATAGCAATATCTTAAATGACCTTAACTTAAGAAGTGATCAATACATACTCGTTTCTGCACACAGAGAAGAAAACATCGATATTGAAAAGAATTTTAATTCACTGATGTCAGCCATCAACAAGGTTGCTGAAACATATCAATTACCGATTATATTTTCTACACATCCTAGAACAAGAAAAAAACTTGAGGAAAGAAAATTTAAGCTTCATCCACTCATTAAATCTATGGAACCCCTAGGCTTTATCGATTACAATCACCTTCAAAAACATGCCTTTGTTGTTTTATCTGATTCAGGGACTTTATCTGAAGAAAGTTCTATTCTAAAGTTTAGAGCAGTATTAATCAGAACATCAACTGAAAGACCAGAAGTTTTGGATCAAGGATCGATCGTTATTGGTGGTATTGAAGAAAGAACCATCATCCCAAGTATTAAAATCTCTAGAAGTCTTTCTCTAGATTTTAAATCACCTAGTGATTATCTTGCAACAGATGTTTCCACTAAGGTTGCCAAAATTATTCAAAGTTATATTCCAATCATCAATAAAAATATTTGGGGGAAATTATGAAGGTCTTGCAAATCAATGTGACCTATCAATTTGGCAGTACAGGTAAGATTGTTGAAGCCCTTCATCAAGCTTTATCTGAACAAGGACATGAGAGTCACGTTCTTTATGGCAGACATTTTGATCAAAACATGAAAAACATCGCTCAAATTGGGGGACGTTTTTCGTTATGGATGCATGGTTTAAAGACGAGAATATTTGATCGTCATGGCTTTGGATCCAAGCATGCAACACGTAAAGCGTTAAAGGATATTCATTTAAAATCTTTTGATGTGATTCATCTACATAACCTTCATGGTTATTACTTAAACATAGATATCTTGTTTAAAGAAATCAAGAAACATCAAATTCCTGTGATATGGACACTGCATGATGCTTGGAGTTATACAGGACATTGCTTTGGTTATCAGACAGTTTCTTGTCAAAAATGGCAAACCTCATGCCATGATTGTCCTCAAAAAGGATATTATCCAAAAAGCTTTGTTTTTGATGCATCAAATAAAAATTTTAATGATAAGAAATCACTTTATGCCGATTATAAGCATATGACACTTGTATCTCCTTCAACTTACTATTTTAACGAAGTAGAAAAATCATTTTTAAAACATCATCCAAAGAAAGTGATACATAACGGAATTAAGTTAGATGAGTTTACTCAAGGATTAGTCAATATTAATGATAAGTTTAAAATTCTTGCAGTTGCAAGTATCTGGGAAAAAAGAAAAGGACTAGATGATTTGATTCAATTATCAAAACGATTAGATCCTTCATCTTATGAAATCACTGTCATTGGGAAAATACCTAAACATCATCAACTGCCATCAACGATTAAACATGTTGAAAGAACAGAAAATAAAGAAGTTTTAATTAAGTATTATCAAGAAAGTGATTTATTTGTAAACTTATCAACTGAAGATAATCTACCTACAACAACCATTGAAGCTCTGGCTTGCGGTCTTCCTGTTTTAACTTATGACACTGGAGGAGCTAGGGATTTAGTCAATGAAACTTGTGGTATTGTACTCAGCACTCATGAGATGCGTGATGTCACCAAAGCCATTGATCAAATCAGGCAAAAAGGGAAAGCACACTATCAACCTTATTCAATCGCTCAATCCAAAAAGTTTGATCAAAAGGAAATGATTCAAGCTTATCTCAACCTCTATCAGGAGGTTATCAAATGAGAATCATCTATTTATCAAAAACTTGTTCCAAGAAAATATTTAACACGATTTATGAAAAATCAACGATTAAACCTCAACAACAAGACCAAAAGTTTCATCAAATGATGATTGAAGGACTTCATGCCAACCAAGTTGATATCATCCCATTATCCTCAAGACCGATTAATAGAAGAAACTTAAAGAAAGTATACTTTCCCAAACAAGTAGACAATAGTGATGACATCAAGTATATTCATCTATCCTTTATCAACTTAAAAATACTCAGACAGCTCACACTGTTTTTTTCAGCATTTTTTGAACTATTGAAACTACTCATCAAAAACAAGAAAGATACATATCTCATTGCAGATCCACTCAATTTATCTTTATCTTATGCAACTGTTTTGATTGGCAAACTATTTAGAGTGCCCATCATAGCACTCACCACAGATCTACCAAGTGAACTCACTGGAAGCAAATTCTTTAAGATTAAAGTTACTAAACTGATTAAATCTTATGATAAGCATATTATGTTATCGATTTATGCCAATGAAAAGTTAAATCCAAAACATAAACCATACCTCATCATTGAAGGGATGGTTTATCCTGAAATGCTTAAAGAATATCCAAATGAAGCAGTGTTTACCATGCTTTATGCTGGAGGATTATCTCAATCCTCTGGTATTGAACTATTACTTAGAGCTTTTGATGAACTTAAACTCAAAAGTGCAAAGCTTCAAATCTGTGGTTCTGGAGAACTTGTCGAACTTGTTGAAAGTTATGCATCACGCAATCATGATATAATTTATTTAGGGACTTTAAAGAACTCAGAAGTCTTAGTCTTAGAATCTAAGGCACATGTTTTAGTTAACCCAAGAAAGTCATCTTCAGAAGAAACCAAATATGCCTTTCCTTCTAAGATTATGGAGTACTTGCTTTCTGCAACACCCATACTTTCTACAAAGCTTCAAGGTATATCAGAAGCATATGATCAATTCTTAATTTATATTGAAGAAGAAACAGTTGAAGGATTTAAAGAGGGTATCTTAAAGTTTTACAACATGTCAGATGAGGATAGACTTAAACTTGGAAGAAAAGGTCGAGGTTTCGTCTTGACCCACAAAACCAATGAGATGCAAGCAAGACGTGTGATTGAATTTTTAAGAAAAGAGTGAACTCATGAAGAAACTTGATTTTGACATCAAAAGAGTGATTTCAATTACTGCAGCTAGTCTGTGGTTTATTTTGCTCTTTTTAGTCTCAATCAATGTTTTATATCGTATTAATGAAGCAGTGATTGCTTTACTTATAGGGACTATCATTTACGCGCTTTGGTTTAAACATAAGATGACATTAAATCTAGAGTTATTCATACTTTTCATGTTTGGTACGGCTTATTTTATGCTTTATATCACCTATATGCCCTATTCACCAAGAACCTTTATAACATTTTGGTTAGGTGCTCCTATCATGTATTTAATTGGTAGACTCTTTATCGCACCAAGAAATGAATATCTTTTTAAATGGGTGATTTATACCTTTGTTTTTGGTTTATTTGTTTATGGTTTTTTAAATATGCTTCCTTATCTACTAACTCCAGACGAAGTTCCTGATTTAAGATTTGCTTATGATATTTGGGAAGGCTTCAAGATTGTTGCAACCCTTCAAGGCATTTATTTCACAGGTATGGCATCCCTACTTGTCTATAATCTCATGCATTTAAAGCTGATAAGACATCTTCATTTAAAACTGATTAATTTTGTAGCCATAGGTTTCAGTGCCTATTTTAGTATCTTACTTGAAAATAGAACTTTCTTTTTCTTAACTGCCATTATCTTTGTATTATCACTACTTGCAGAGCTTTTCTTAAGTAAACTTAAATTTTGGAAACCTGCTTTAATTGCTACAGCATTTCTTGCTCTTCTCTACTTTGGTTACACAAAAGATTTAGTTGGTGTTAAAACCTTTGTTGAGGCTTCTGATTGGTACCAAAGATTTTTAGTCATGTGGGAAGCAGGGATCGAAAATGATCCAAGATTTCCAGTCTATGGTCTATTTAGGGAACAATTCTTAGAATTTCCATTAGGCGGTTTCCAAATGGATATCAATGGCCTAGATTATGCTCATAATCTATGGATAGATACCTATTATGCTGTTGGTCTTTATCCATTTATATTACTGGTTTCATATTCACTCTTAACACTCATGACTTTAGCACGTGTCTTATTATCTAAATACATCAAAAAAGATATGAAAATCTTAATCTTCAGTATTTTTATGGGTTATTTCATTAACTTTATGACTGAGCCTATTTTAGAAGGTGTCCCCTATATCTTTTTAATCTTTTGCCTATTTAATGGTTTAGTTTATCAATACGCAAAAGTTAGAAAAGACATCAGACCTCGGGGGATTACCTCATGAGAATTTTATGGCTTGTTAATCAAGCACTTCCTGAACTATCAACACTCATGAAACAACCCATCAACCCCTTTGGGGGATGGTTGGTTCAGTTATCAACAGATTTATCAACAAGTACTCATGAACTTCATATCCTTTGTCCTTTATCTAGACTTAAAAGATATCAAGTTTTTCAAGGATCTAAAATCGTTTATCACGCGTTTTCAAATGATTTACCTAAACAGGATTTAGATGAACTTTTCCAATCAATACTCACGCAAAATCATTTTGATTTGGTGCATTTACATGGTAGTGAATTTTATCATCATTTATCGATGGGTCAAGCATGTCATAAGTTTAACGTGCCTTTTGTGATCTCACTTCAAGGGATAATCTTTGAATATGCGAAGCATTATATGTGTGCTTTACCTCCTGAAATCCAAATAGATAAAACATTAAGAGATATCTTAAAGGATGATGATTTAATGAGACAACAAGAAAAGATGACACAAAGAGGTCAATATGAAATTGAGCTCTTTAAACTCACTAAGCATGTGATGGGTAGAACCACATGGGATTTAGAAATCTCAAAATCAGTTAATCCAAGTCTTAATTATTATCATGTTGGTGAAACTTTAAGACCCTCATTTTATCTAAATGAGTGGAACTTAAATCATGTTGATAGACATTCTCTATTTCTTTCACAAGCACCTTATCCAATCAAAGGACTTCATATCCTTCTTGATGCCTTAAATCTTGTGAAAAAGGATTTTCCAAATGTGATGCTTTATGTTGGTGGCCAAGATATCTATTCGATGAAGACACTTAAAGATTTGATCAAGCAATCTTCATATAGTAAATATATCTTATCTTTAATTACCAAGTATGATTTATCGAAACATATTCAGTTTCTAGGTATACTTCAAGAAGAAGAAATTCTTGAAAGATATTTAAAAACACATCTATATGTCTTAACTTCTTCTATTGAAAATAGTCCAAACTCACTTGGTGAAGCGATGTTACTCGGCATGCCTATTGTTTCATCTGATGTAGGTGGGATATCTGATATGCTAAAAGATGAAGAAGAAGGACTGCTTTATCCTTATGATGATTATCAGATGCTTGCATCACATATCATCAAACTCTTTAAAGATGATAGTCTTGCAGTAAGTTTAGGCAAAAAAGCTGCACTTCATGCAAAAATCACCCATCATCCAGAAAAGAATTTAAAGGACTTACTATTGGCTTATAAGAAAATCATGAAATCAAAGGATTAATTATGCTTTCACACTTAAGAAAACTCAAACACAAAATCTTTGATAGTTTGCTTGGTGAAAAAACGCTCAAAAACACGATATGGTTAGTGTTAGAGCGTCTTTTTACACTTTTCTTAGGTGTATTTGTTACAGCTTCAGTTGCAAGACACTTTGGTCCTGAATCTTATGGTCTTTTTAATTATGCACTTGCATTCATTGCACTTTTTACTGCAATCTCAACCCTTGGACTAGATACCTTAACTGTCAAAGCCTTAGTTGAAAAGAAATATCCTGAAGGTACTGTAATGTATACGAGTCTTGCCTTAAGAATTTTAGGTGGATTCATTTTAATGCTTTTTGCAAGTATCATCATTAGAGTATTAGAGCCAACGGATTCAATGCTTCATTTACTGGTTATGATTTCAAGCTTTGTGATGGTGGTAAAATCTTTAGATGTCATTGAATACTGGATTCAATCGAAACAAAAAGCAAAACTATCATCAAGTATTCGAATGATCGCTTATGTCATCTCTTCAGGATTAAAGATTTTACTTGTTGTTTCTGGTGGTTCACTGATCCATTATGCATTCATTTACTTAATTGATGCACTGATTGTGGGTTTTGCACTCCTTGTTGCCTATTTTAAGATTCGAGAGGATAAGAGCAACTGGAAAATTCAAATCAATTATGCAAAAGATGTTTTATCTAAAAGTTATTATTTAATCTTATCTGGACTGATGATTACAGTTTATATGAGAATTGACCAGGTGATGATTGGTTCAATGATTGCAAGTCGTAGTGAACTAGGCTTTTATTCGGTTGCTGTTAAGATTGCAGAAATGTGGTATTTTGTGCCTTTAGCTTTAATTACATCCTTTCAACCGATTGTCTTTCAATCTAAAAAAGAAAGTGAAGATCAATACTATGCCACCTTAAAACTTTTATTCACCATTGTTTTTTGGATTAGTATTGGGTTTGGATTGTTCATTTCACTTTTTTCTAAAGAGATTATTTTCATCTTATATGGTGCATCCTATGCAGCGAGTGCTGATATCTTAGTCATTTCTGTTTGGGCTGGGACGTTTGCTATCTTAGGTTCCGCAAGAAGCTTATGGCTTGTGATGGAAAATTTAAATAGATATACTTTAATCTTTACCTTCTTTGGTGCCATCATCAATATCATTTTAAATCTATTTTTAATTCCTTTAATGGGTGGCCAAGGTGCTGCACTTGCAACACTGGTCTCACAAATGACGGTAGCATTCTTTGTTCCTTTAATGTTTAAAGATACGAGAGGGATCTCCTTACTGATGTTAAGATCAGTCTTCTTAGAAGTCTTATGGAGGGATGTCTAATGAAACTTACATTTTTCTCCAATTTTTTAAATCATCATCAAATACCCATCTGTAATGAATTTTATCTCATGTTTGGTGATGATTTTAAGTTTGTCTCTTTAGAAGATGTACCAGGTGATCGGGTAAAACTCGGATACTTAACAACATTTAAAGAACCCTATCTCTTAGAATCACATCAATCTGATGAAAACTTTCAACAAGCCCTAATATTAGGTCTTGAAAGTGACGTTGTCATTATTGGAAGCTCCAATGAGATTTTCATTAAGGAAAGATTAAAAGCAAATAAGCTCACATTCAGATATTCTGAACGTATCTTTAAAAAGCATGCATGCCTATATTATATTCATCCGGTTGCTATGTATAAACGATTTAAACAAGATACGATGCTTAGAAGAAAAAATGTTTATCTTTTATCCAGTAGTGCCTTTGCACCATATGACTATAGCTTTTATTTTGCTTATCCAAAAAAGATGCTAAAATGGGGATATTTTCCTGAAGCCATCACCTATCATCCTGAAGAACTCATCAAAAATAATCAAATACCCATCATTTTATGGGTAGGAAGATTAATCGATTGGAAAAGACCATGGACTGCAATTCGTCTTGCTGAAAAGTTAATTAAACATGAGATTCCATTTGAGATGCAAATGATTGGATCAGGTCCTCTTTTTGATGATCTCAAAGCCTATATTGAGTCCAATCATCTATCTCAAATTAAACTTTTGGGAAGTCGTTCTCCTGACCAGGTTAGAACATATTATCTTAAAGCAGACATTCATCTAGTAACAAGCACCAAAGAAGAAGGTTGGGGCGCTGTTTTAAATGAGGGGATGAATGCAGGATGTGTTCCAATCTCATATTTTGAAGTTGGTGCGGCACCTTACCTAATTTCCCATTTGAAAAACGGATATTTATATCAAAATGAAGATGAGCTTTATCAATATACGATGCACCTTTGTGAAAATCCAAATCTAAGAGCATCTATTGGTCTTGAAGCTTATAAAACGATTCACTCCTTATGGAATCATAAGCTTGCTGCTCATCGTTTTATTGAGTTTAGTCAAGCCTGTCTAGAAAATAGGATAGAAACCTATACAGAAGGTCCGATGTCAATAGCACCTATTTTATCAAAACGTGCAGTAAAATCTCGCATGAAATACAAAAAATAGATTAATTAATGTAAAGAAATGTAAAATTTGTTGATAGAGTGTTCAATTCTATTGACATCTTTTATTTTTAGGCGTAATATTTTACACATAAAGGGGATTTGATAAAATGAAAAATTATACCAGACAAGACATTTTAAAGTTTGCTAAAGAAAAAGATGTAAAGTATGTACGTTTGCAATTTACAGACATGATTGGAACAGTTAAAAACGTTGAAATTCCAGTGACCAATCTAGAAAAAGCACTGGCTAATGAAGTGATGTTTGATGGATCATCGATTCAAGGATTTGTCCGTATTGATGAAGCGGATATGTATTTATATCCAGATCTTTCCACATGGCTTGTCCTCGAATGGGAAAACCCACCCCAAGGTAAAGTTGCAAGACTTATCTGTGATGTCTACACCACGCAACATGTACCCTATGAAGGTGATCCAAGATATATCTTAAAAAGAAATCTTGCCAAAATGAGAGAAGCTGGATTTGAGAAGTTTAATGTTGGTGTGGAACCAGAGTTTTTCTTATTTAAACTGGATGATAAAGGAAAACCAACCATGGAGTTTTCGGACCTTGGAGGCTATTTCGATTTAGCACCCATTGATGGTTCAGAAGATGTCAGACGTGATATCGTCTTAGAGCTTCAAAAAATGGGATTTAATATGGAGGTTTCTCACCATGAAGTTGCCTTTGGACAACATGAAATAAACTTTGAATTTGATAATGCTCTTGAAGCCTGTGATAATATTCAAACATTTAAAGTTTTAGTCAAAAATGTTGCCAGACGTCACGGCTTTCATGCAACCTTCATGCCTAAACCAATTCAAGGCATTAATGGTTCAGGGATGCATTCAAACTTATCATTATCCAATAAAGAAGGACAAAATGTCTTCTATGATCCAAATACGGAAAACCAGCTCTCAAATACAGCACTTAAGTTCATTTCAGGTGTGATGAAGCATGCCATGGAGTTTGCACTCCTGACCAACCCGATCGTCAATTCTTATAAGAGACTTGTTCCAGGTTATGAAGCGCCTTGCTATATTTCATGGAGTGATGCAAATCGTTCAACCATGATTAGAATTCCTGCAGCAAGAGGAAGATCAACACGGATTGAAGTGAGATCTGTAGACCCATCTGCAAATCCATATTTAGCGATGTCTGCACTCCTTGCATCAGGTCTTGATGGTATCGTTAATGACTTAGAAACGATTTCACCTGTTAAGAAGAATCTCTTTAAGATGAGTGATGCAGAAAGAAAACGTAATGGTATTAAAAATCTTCCAGAAAACTTAAATGAAGCACTCCAATATTTCTCAAGTAGTGCACTGATGAAAGAAGTTGTGGGTGAAGAACTCTTTGCAAAACTCATTGAAGCTAAAGAAAGAGAATGGAACGAATACAAGATGAAGATCACTGCGTGGGAACTTGAAAAATATCTACCCATCATCTAAACCAAAGGGCATTTGCCCTTTTCTTTTTTGTGAAAAAATGGTTTTTTGCTGGTTCCTAGAATATATCTAAAAAGAATGATATAATAACTTAAACAAATAAAGGGGATATAAACTATGAAACCATGGGACTTAAATGATTTATATCAAGGCTTTAATGAAACATATGAAGCTGATTTAACCAAGTTTGATCATCTGATTGAAGACTATATCAAACATGTTCGTTCAGATGCCAAAGATCCAATCACCTATATTGAAACTTACCTTAAAATTGAAGAAGACATTGTTAAAATTTCTAGAACTTTAGGAAGCTTTGCGATGCTCACGATGGCCACTGATGTCACCAATCAGGTTGCACCTGGCTATATGGCAAAACTTCAAAAAATAGGTAGAAAAGCAACCGCTGAAGATGTCTTATTTACCAGATATTTAGTGGATAAAGATTTAGATGCTCTAGCAAAAAAATCAGAACTCATCAACAAATATTTATATCAACTTAAGAAAAGTCAAGAAGATGCTAAGTATCTACTATCTGAATCAGAAGAAGTGCTTTATGCAAAACTAAGAGAACTTGCATCTGCTTCATGGGGTCAACTGCAATCAATTACAACTGCTAATCTACCTGTAGCATATCGTGGAAAAGAAATCACGTTATCAGAGGTGAGAAATCTTGCTAATGATGGTGATGCAAGTGTTAGAAAAGATGCTTATGAAGCAGAACTTAAAGCCTATCTTCAAATTGAAGATCAAGTCGCGATGGCACTTTCAAATATTAAACGCGAAGTGGTCATTATGAATGAACTTCGCGGATATACGCATGTTTTAGAAAAAACACTCAATCAATCCAATATGACCAAAGAAACACTCGATGCGATGATTGAATCCATGAAGGATTTTCGTCCTCATTTTGAGCGTTATCTTCAAGTGAAAGCAAAATATCTAGGTCATGATAACCATCTTCCTTTTTATGATCTTTTTGCACCGGTTGGAAAACTCGATAAAACCTATACCCATGAAGAAGCAGAATCCCTAGTTCTAGAAGCGTTCTATGGATATTCGAAACGTTTAGGAGATTTTGCTAAAAAAGCATTTGAAAACGCATGGATTGATGTTTATCCGAAAAAGGGTAAACGTGGCGGTGCTTTTTGCTCCAATCAACCTCAAATCAAGCAATCTCGGATTATGACGAACTTCACTGGATCTTTATCTGATGTTTTAACACTGGCGCATGAACTAGGTCATGGCTATCATGGTGAGGTTATTTCAGATAATGCACCGCTTCATTGGAGTTACCCCATGCCACTGGCTGAAACTGCCTCTATTTTCTGCGAAAATATTGTTTTAAATCATCTACTTTCACAAATTAAAGATCCAAAAGAAAGATTATCCATTTTAGAAAACTCTCTTCAAGGTGATACACAAGTCATTATCGATATTCTTTCACGCTTCATCTTTGAAACCAATCTCTTCGCCAAGGCAACAGGTCCAGTGACCAAAAACCAAATGAAAGAGATGATGATTGAAGCTCAAAAAGAAGCATATCTATCTGGACTTGATCACAATCAACTCCATCCTTTCATGTGGCTTAATAAAGGTCACTACTATAGTGCAGGACTCAACTTTTATAACTTCCCTTATGCCTTTGGATTACTCTTTGGCTTAGGACTTTATGCACAATATGAAAAAAATCCTAGAAGTTTCTTAAAATCTTATGATGATCTCTTATCTTTAACGACCAAAACATCTGTTGAAGCATGTGCAAAGTCGATGGGTATTGATGTCACCAAAAAGGATTTTTGGTATGACTCTTTAGAACAAATTAAGAAAGATATTGATGAGGTCTGTGACCTCATGGCATTAGGCAAGTAATTTATTACTTATTTCTTAATTCTTCATAAAGTGTATGATATAATGAACTTAAGTAAAGTTAGAAATTTCGGAGGAAACTTATGGAAAATCAACAACTAGAATCAACAAACGAGATCAGCTTAATCGATTTATTTAAAATCCTCAGAGCCAACCTCATCATGATTGTCGCATTTACTTTGGCAATCGGACTGATTGCAGCTTTATATGCATTCTTAGTTGCAACACCTAAATATAAATCCAATGCTTATGTCTTAGTTGCAGTTCAAGTCTCAGGATCACAAGGTGATTCCTTTGACTTAATCAATGCACAAAGACTACTGACGACTGCAGGAGATTTAATCTCAATGCCTGTTGTCTTAGAACAAGTGATTAATGTCTTAGATTTAGACTTAACCCCAACGCAACTTAAAAACAATTTAACTGTGACATCATCAACAACATCCTTTTTCATTAATGTTTCCTATCTTTCAGAAGACCCAGTCTTAGCAAAAGATGTCGTTAATGAAGTCATTAATCAAGCGATTATCTTTGCGAACGCTAATATCCCAATCTTAGATGATAATATCGTGAGAACTTCCTATGCCAATAATGGAATCTATGATTCACCTAATAAAGTCTTGTATGTCGTGATTGGCTTAATTTTAGGTGGTATTGTCGGTGTAGGCTTTGCATTCCTTAAGGAAATGCTTAATAACACATTTAGAAGTAAAGAACAACTTGAAGCAGCATTTGGAATTCAAGTTTTAGGGGTTATCCCAGAATTTGAAGTAAAGGAGAAGGTCTAATATGTCTAAAAAATTAAACCTCTTTAATGGTGAACGCAATGAACGCTATGATTATATCGTCACCAAAGAACAACCTTTATCCTATACAGCAGAATCTTTCCAAAAAGTATTAATCAATTTAGATTATGCCAATATCGATGGCAATTATAAAGTTATCCAATTTACATCAACGCTTGCCTCTGAAGGTAAATCAACTTTTGTATCGAATATGGCTTATCTTTTAGGTCAAAAGGGTAAGAAAGTGATTTTAATCGACTTAGACTTAAGAAAGCCTAAGATGCATCGAGTCTTTAATGTGCCCAATAAAAATGGATTAACCGATTATCTATCAGGAAAAATCCCTTATGATAAACTCATTCAATCTTCTAAAGAGCTTGGTATTGATTTCATGATTACAGGTGAAAAAACAACAGCCGTTGTGAATGTTTTAGAAGCGAAGAAGCTTGCTGAACTCATTGCCAAACTTAGAGAAACTTATGACTATGTCTTACTTGATACACCGCCAGTCATTGCTGTTTCTGATGCTTTATATATTTCAAAACTTACTGATGGTATTATCTTTGTGGTTGCCTACGGCAATGCAAAGAAGAGCTTAGTGAAAGAAGCGATTCAAACACTCAAGCATAACAATGTCAATATCATTGGGACAGTACTGACTCAAGTGAACTTAAAGAGTGGCGAATATGGTTATGGGTATGACTATACCTATAAATACGAAGAATAAAAATGATGATGATTGATATTCACTCACATATTCTACCTGCAGTTGATGATGGATCACAATCTTTTGAAGAATCGATTGAGATGCTTAAAATGGCTTTTCGATCTGGTGTCAAACATCAGATTCTCACCCCTCATGTGCAATCATCGGTGACCAAAGTTAAACCTGAAGCTTATCAGCCCATCTTTGATGAACTTAAGAAACAAGTCTTATTAGAGGGCATAGATATCGAGCTTTATTTAGGCTGCGAGCTTCATTACAGATCTCATGTAGAACCTGATTATGACAAATATTCACTCAATCATTCTAAGTATGTTTTAATTGAGTTTTCTTTTTCAAGATATGCACCCATTGAAGATATCATCTTTGATATCTCAAGGTCTGGATATTTTCCAGTGGTTGCCCATGTTGAGCGTTATGAATATTTAAAGTATGAAGACTTTAAAAGGATTAAAGATGCAGGTGGTATCCTTCAAGTCAATACGCACTCAATCCTTGGACTTAACGAAAAAGTTCAAAGAAAAACGATTTTAAAAATGTTAGAAGATCGTTTAATTGATATTGTCGCATCCGATACTCATAATACGACTTCAAGAAAACCGAATATGAATGAAGCTTATCACTATTTGGAAAAACTCATTGACCAAGATTACTTAGAAGATATCTTCTATAATAACGCATTAAAAATTATCCAAAAATGACGCTTAAATTTAAGCGTCTTTATTTTAAACTTTGATATTTTTGTTAATCTTAGATTAAGGATCAACATTAAGATATGTTATAATGACAGTGTAAGCAGAGGTTAAAGTCATATGCAACTATTAAAATTTGGCAATATCTACTACTTTTTTTATCTTATGATCGCAGTTGTTTTAACACTGCTTTTCTTAGCATTTTTAAAGCATAAAACACAAAAATTTAGATACTGGTTTTTGTTTGGATTGATTATGCTTAATTTTTTAATCCATATTTTTAAAATCTTTATTTGGCCTTATACAACCTTAGACTATGTATTAACTAAGATTACATTCGAAAATATTTGTGCGGTTTCCGCAATTACATTTCCATTTCTCTATTTTACAAAAAATAAGACACTTAAAGATTACATGGTCATGGCAGGGATAGCTTCTGGAATTATCGCTCTTTTAATTCCTGTGGATGCCATGAGTGAGTATTTTAACGGTGAAATCATCGGATTTAGACCTTGGTATAACTTAGAAATTATTCGTTTTTATATCACACATTACTTAATATTTTTAGTGCCATTTCTCATGATGCATTATCATTTCCATGAATTCTCCATCAAAAGAGCTTGGCGCATGCCCTTGATGTTGTTTGGCGTCTTAATCATTATCTTTATCAATGAAGTTTTAGTGACGCTATTTGGATGGGTTCCTCAAGCAGATTTCTTTGATCCTTCTAAAAGAAATCCATCGTTTATCTTTGGTGTAAGAGGCGATTTAACGGGTGTCGGTGTGGCCTTAGGGCTCTTTGTTCCTACATTCTTAAGAATCAATCCTTTTTATTCAGGCGTAGGGTATTTCCCAGTCTTATGGCTCTTAATCCCAGCACTTGTTTATGGTGGTTTAATTTCACTTTTATTCATGTTGATTTATGACCGCGAAGAAACACTCATCTATTTGAAACTCAAGGTAAGAATTCCAGTAATCGATAACGCAGAACAGGTACGTGATTAATCAAAAGAAGGCATGAGCTATCATCCTATCTTTTTGATATTTAATAGAAAACGCTTTCAATATATCTATATTATGAAATGAGGACACTGCACAATGATATCAAAAGCAAAAGGTTTTAACTACGTCAAAGCACATGTCATTTGGATTCAAAGGTGGAAAAATGGGGCTTGGGAAGAAGGACATCTCGATTCAAACGATCAGTTTACGATCTCAGGACTTTCCACATCACTTCATTACGGTCAAGAAGCCTTTGAAGGTTTAAAAGCCTACCGTAGAAAAGATGGTAGAATCAATTTATTTAGAGTTC
This sequence comes from Acholeplasmataceae bacterium, assembly GCA_030603805.1. Taxonomy (GTDB): domain Bacteria; phylum Bacillota_I; class Bacilli_A; order Acholeplasmatales; family Acholeplasmataceae; genus Peloplasma. Next base: position 248,530 of record JAUVXD010000001.1, on the reverse strand, counting down.
AAGATAACGCAAGAAGATTTCAAACATCTTGTGAGTATATGATGATGCCAACTATCCCTGTTGAAGATTTTATAGCTGCTGTTAAAAAAACAGTAATCGCCAATCAAGACTTTGTTCCCCCTTATGGGAATAAAGAATCCTTATATATTCGACCCTTTATGATTGGTGTTGGTGATAACTTAGGACTGCGTCCTGCGCCTGAATTTATTTTTTCAATTATTGTTTCATCTGTGGGGTCTTATTTTAATGGTGATGTTAAACCTGTTGATATGAGTGTCTCTGACTATGATAGAGCAGCACCTCATGGCACAGGTCATGTCAAGGTAGGTGGCAATTACGCGGCCTCTTTAAAAGCACAAGTGAAAGCCAGAAGAGAAGGCTATGCGGATTGTATCTTCTTAGATCCAACGACACATACAAAAATTGAAGAAGCTGGGGCTGCTAACTTCTTTGGTATTACCAAAAATCACCAATACATCACACCCAAATCCCCTTCGATTTTAAATAGTATTACCAACCGAAGTTTAAAATACTTAGCAAAAAACTTCTTAAATATAGAAGTCATTGAAGGTGAAATCTATATTGATAAATTAGATGATTTAATTGAAGCTGGGGCTTGTGGGACAGCGGCTACCATTACCCCAATTGGATCAATTACCTATCAAAATAAAAAGCATATTTTCCCTGCTTCAGAAGAAATGGGACATTACACCAAAAAACTCAATGAACTCTTAACTGGCATCCAATATGGTGATCTCAAAGACCCTGACGGTTGGATTACGACACTGTAAACTTTGGAGGTTTGCATGAAAGAGAAGTTTGTGAGTTATCTGATAGAAACCATTAAAAAGCATCGACATGTTGTGATTTTAACATCGAGTATGCTTTTAATTGTGATGAATTACTTCATCATGTTGAATTTAAAAAGTAATCATCTTTCATTTTCACATTTGATGTATATTCCGATTGTCATTACAGGAACTTTTCTTGGCACGCCTTATGGATTAGTGATTGCAATTGTATCTGGCTTAGCTGTTGGTCCTATCATGCCTTATAACTTAACCACCGGTCAACCTCAATTTTGGGGTGACTGGTTTTTTCGTCTTTTAATGATGGCATCGATTGGTGTATTATCGGGTATGGTTGGTTTTAATTACCGAAAATCTCAAATCGATATCAAAGATATCAAAACCAAACATCCAGATTCAGGTCTTTATAATCTCAACTACTTAAGAGAGATTAAACTTGAAACTAAAAAAGTCTATACCGTATCCACACTGATAATTGGTAATGCTCAAGCGATTTGTGAAGTCCAAGGTTATGAAGTCTATTATACGTATCTGAGACTCATGGCAGATAAGTTTATGAAGACTTATCCGGATATGATCTTCATTCAACCAGAAATTCATAAGTTGTGGCTGATTAAACCCACCTATGATTTTGATTTAGAAATTGAAGACTATGTCAAGTTTGTTCAAAGCTCAAAATATGTCGATGATCTCACCCTTTTTATTGATTTTGCTTTAGGTTTTACTCAAAGAAAGCATATCGCTGAAAAAAGAATCGCCAATTATTTCATCCAATCTGATATAGCAGCAACCGAAGCGAAGGCTAAAAACTTAATGTATCTCACTTTTAGTGATATCAATACCAATAAACAGTTTGAATATGAACTTTTAACCGATTTTGAAGATGCGCTCTCTAATGGTCAAATTTATATGGTTTATCAACCTAAAATGGATTTAAAAACAAAAAGACCGATTGGACTTGAAGCTTTAATTCGTTGGGAACATCCTAAAAAGAAAATGATTAACCCTGATCAATTCATTTACGCGATTGAAAAGACGAATATGATTCATCAGATGACACAACAAGTATTCAAATGGTCGCTTGATTATCAAGTGAAGTTAAACAAAGAAAGTATTTATCTACCCATCTCAATCAATATCTCAACCAAAAATTTATATGACTTGCATTTTTATGAGAAGATGGTTGGTATCTTTAAATCTTATAAGAAGATTAAACCTAATATGGTAGAGTTTGAAATTACAGAATCTCTTTTAATGGAAGATCCCGAAAATTCAAAGAAAATGCTACAAGCATTATCGAATTACGGGTTTAAAATCGCAATTGATGACTTTGGTAAAGGCTATTCATCTTTAGCATATCTGGCACAATTTCCAATCAACACGATTAAGATTGACCGCTTTTTCACCAATCAAGTCTTAATAAATCCAACCACACAACATATCGTTAAAGCAACCATCGATTTAGCTAAACAACTGAGTTATGAGGTTTTAATTGAAGGGATTGAAGATAAAGAAACCGCAGATCTTTTAGAAAGACTTGGATGTCATTCTGCACAAGGTTATTACTTTAAGAAACCTGCTAAAGAAGAAGATATCATGACCTATTTAAAAAAATACATCGGACAATAAAAAAAGGTGAGCATCAAAGCTGATGCTCACTTTTAAGTTTATATCTATTATTGACGAGCATAAAGCTTGTCTTTTTTTGTGCAGTTTCAAAGAGTGGAAGAATTAAGACCAGTAATCCCATATAGGGAACTGCAAATTGCACGTTATCAATTAAGCCATGCAATTGGCTTGCAACAAATCCAATCATAAATAAATACTTCTCTAAAGTCATCTTTTTGAGTAAAAACTTAAAGATTTGAGTGAAATGAAGGATTAAGGCACCCAGTCCAAATAAACCCATGGTTGCAATCGTATGAAAGAAGGTGGAGTGATACATAAAGAGTCTTTGGTAAGCACCATAAGTTTCATACCAAGTAATCGCAACCCGATCAATTGACATCCAGCCTGCACCAAAGAGTGGGTATCTTAGAAACATACGCCATCCTTCTCGGTATAAAAAAAGACGATTGGATGAAAATTCATTGAGATCTCCAGTTGCTGTATCGTTAAAATAGGTCCACCATAAATAAATGATATCTTTATTGATATAAAAGAAAACAATTAAGAAAATACCAAAGATGAGTCCGTGTTTAAGCTGTACCTTTTCACCTTGGTAAATTGCGAAGTATATGATTCCTGCAATTGATGCACCAAAGCCAATGATGCCCCCTCTAGATTTAGATAAAATAACAATTAAGATTGGAATCAACATTAAAAACCAGTTTAAGTATGTTTTAGGCTTCTTAAAGATGAAATAAATATAACTTGGGAAAGTAAGAGCAATATAAAAACACATGTCATTGACATTTGCCCATCCTAAGTTTCTATCCCATCCCACAAAGAGTCTTTCATAAAATGAAAGCTCTGGATGTCCAAGAAATCCCATGAGTAAGTAAACTGCCATTTGAGCACACATCAATAAATTAATGCTTAAAAGAAGTTTGAATAGAAAATCAAGGTTGCCTTTCATGGTTGATCTAAAAAAGACGTAGAAGACAAAATAGAAGAATGCCATCATCGAAACTGGAATCGCTTTAAACTGAAAAGGTGTATAAATGAGTGGAATAACATACGCAAATGCTAAAAGAAGAAATCCAAGGTAAAATCTACCTTTTTTTAATATCGGTTTAAATCTAACTAAATGAATGATAAATCCAGAAACGAGCAGAATCATCATTAAAATAGGAAAAAAGAGTGTTGTGGTGTCAAAGGTTAAACTTGGATGATTCACCACAAAAAACATCCCCATGGATGGTGGTAATGCATAAAGACTATTAGAAAAAAAACTTAAACATAACGTGATCGTAAGCACTAAAATGAATAAACCAAACATATTAAAAACATTAAAATAAAAGGGTGGTGTTTCAAATAAAAAAGACCACGAGATGAACGTGAAAAGAAAAACAGAAGCGATATAGAGATTGCTATTTAAAAAGTTTTCTATTTTTGTCATGATAACCCCCAAGATGACTACACTATTCATTATAGAGAGTATCGTCATAAAAGTCAAAAAAAAGGAGGAATGAACCCACCTTTTAGTCTTGATGAATTTGAATCCATGCCATGTGAGCTGCAGCTTCTGCTGGATCAATGATGGGCTCTATCGGATAAACCTCTAAATCAATGGATTTAATTTTATTCATGAGTTGTTCGTTAAAATAACCTGGGGTTAGTCCTAAGCTTCCAATGACAACGACGCGTTTATCACTTAAGGACAGTTTTTTATAGACAGCTTGAACCATCAGTTTGAGATCGTCAGTAGCTTGATCGACATAAGTCATCGCGTATTTGTTTTTTAAGTTTGCATGCTTAGTGACCATGGGTGCAAGCGAAGCAATCCATGTCCGTTCTAAATACTTTTCATTTAAGATTGAAACGATGTCGATTGCTTCGTTTAAACCAATCGACTGAGCAATCTCTAATGAAAAATCATCTTGGTCTAATCTGCCATCATAGGCTTTAACAACATGTCTGATGGCTTTCATACCTAAATCATAGGCTGAACCTAAGTCACCTTCTTTAAAACTCCATCCACCTGCTCTAGCCTTTGTTCCATTTAAATCTTTTCCATAAGCCACAGAGCCTGTGCCACAAATGAGTGCAATTCCTTCAAAAAAACAACGACCAGAATAAAGTGCATTTTCGACATCATTGGATGCATCGATAAAGGTATGATCATCAATACCAGGAATCTTTTTGATTAAGGATTTCACAAGTTTAATATCATCTTCTGAGATGATACCACCAAGACCACAAAAAACTGAAGAAAATGTTATATCTTGATGAGCATTTGTGAAACCACTTAAAGCTTCCTTGATGTGCTTCAATGTCGTTACTTGATCCACTGTATCAATACTTGAGGGTCCAGAAGTTCCCATATAGATTAAGTTTTTATCTTCATCGATGACTGCAACCTTTGTTTTGGTGCCACCACCATCAATACCTAAGTAATAGTTCATAGTATGTACCTCTTTACCTAACCATTTTATCATACTCTTTTTAAAACTAAAATGTAAATTCGCCAATCATGTTGTATTAAATGTGTTGTAAATGTATTATATAAATGCTACAATTAGGGTGTTCCAAAGAAAGAAGGTGTAAACATGAAAATTAACATCGCAGATAAACAACCCTTTTATCTACAAATTAGAAATACACTTAAAAATAAAATAGAAAACGGTGAATGGAAAGAAGGCGATCTCATCCCTTCAGAAAAGGAACTCTCTGAAGACTTTGGTGTGAGTAGGGTCACGATTCGAGCAGCCATATCACAGCTCGTTGCTGAACAATACCTGACCCGTCGTGCAGGTTATGGGACAACTGTTCTGAAAAATAAAAGTTCTTTATCTTCATTTACACTCATTCAAAGTTTCACCAATGAAATGAATGAAATGGGCTTATCCTCAGAGACTCTAGATGCTCATTTAAAGCTGATTCAAGCCGATCACAACTTAGCAACTATCTTTAACATTAAAGAAGGAGAACCGCTTTATAACCTCCAACGTGTGAGAGGTTCTAAAATACCGATTCTTTATTCAGATACTTATATCCTTCCAATTATTGAAATTCCAAATACCCAAGAATTTTTATATGGTTCCCTATATCAATACCTAGCTTCCCAAAAAGTCTATTTTAATATGTTTGAAGAATATGTGAGTGCAGTGGTTGCACCTAAGCATATCAGGTCGATTCTTCAAATCTATGATGACACCCCACAACTCAAGAGAAAAAGATATTCTTATGATGAGGCAAATAAACTCATTGAATATACAGAAACCTATTACAATGCATCCAATTATGAATATAGAGCCAGAATCTTTTACCGCAGAAAATAACTGCGGTTTTCTTTTTTTTAGATATAATGTATTGAAAAAATTATAAATGTATTGTAAATGTATTGTTTTTGATGTATACTCATGATATATTAAGGGTGAGAAAACGCTTGCAAGGAGGAATATCATGAAAAAATTACGCATCATCACACAACTCATTGCTGTACTCATGATGTTATCTGCTTGTAAAGTTGAATCTATAGACAGTGATCCCATCGTTATTCCTGAATGTTTAGATCAATTCACAATGACTTTGGGTGAAAAAATTCCTTGGATGGATATTTCAATTCCTTATTCAGAAGTCAAGGGAGATCAAGAGAATTTTATTAACTACTGTAAACCAGAAGAGATGAATCCCTTAAGGTTATCAAAGTCTCAAATAAGAACCCATCAAATCATTTTGACTTTTGATGCGATCTATCCTATAGAATCACTTAAATTGATTCAAGATATCGAAGCTTCAAAAATAGAAACACTATCCATTGAAACCTCTTTAAACAAACTCACCTATCAAAGAGTAATCAATCAAACACCTTTAAATGATCATGAAACCATCATTTCCATGGGAGGCACTATGGCACAAGCAATTAAACTCATTTTTGCACATGATGATCATACCAAAGTCATCTCTCATCTTGAAGCAACACTTGCAGATGGTATCATCATTAAAGAAGATGAGGCATGGTCTAATACATTTTTAAGATATAATGGTTGGACAGGTGCTGATGGCATTTTTACCTATAACTTAACTGATGGCAATCCGATGATTGGTGCACCCAAAGAAGATGTTGGTTTTATTTTCTCAGATACCTTTATTGGGGAAGTCTATCCTCATAATAAGCTTAGAAAAAGTAGTGTGATGATTAATAACTCATTAGGTTACATGTCAACCTCACTGCCCTTTAATGAAGCATTCCAATTTGAGTGGGGGATTAAAGATGATAAACCAGATTCAATTTATCATCCAGATCACTATATCGGTAATCGTGCAAGAAATTTAACAGATGGTGATGGTTTAAGTATCACGCAATCCAAAGATGCGACCTTAAATACATCAAGTGAAGGGATTAGCTACTTAAGTCAAGAAATCCCATCAGAAATTGATATTGATTTAAGAACAACTCATCGTTTATCAGAACTCGTGATTTGGAATTATAACGCCAATCCAAATTATGGAACCAAACGCTTTGAACTTTATACATCCATCAATGGTATAGACTTTAATCTTGTATCAGATTATCTCATGAATCAAGCAACTGGTTCTAATCAAGAAACCTATACCTTAAGTATTGATTTAAATGCATTACCTGCAAGATATCTTAAATTAAAGCTCATAGAATCATATGATGAAACTTATGTTGGACTAGGAAAATTGATGATCTTTGATGAAGAAAGTAGATTTCTCTTTGGCGAAGCGACTTCGTCATCCTATCTATCGACGCTACATCAAAATGAGCTATCAGCTCGACTTTGGCTTCAAGATGGTGTTGTACTCAATGATACATTTTATAACTTCCCAATCTTAGTCAAAGATGAAAGTACCATCTTTAAAGTCCATAACGTCGGGATGACCCAAACACCGATTCGTGAGGGTAGATTGATCTACAGTGAAACAATTTACTACAATACCCCACTTCAAGTAAAAACTGACGATGGTGGCACCATCTTTATGGGTGCAGGGGTGATGAATCACATCGAAATTGATGGCTACATCTATATTTATGGTTATAAAGATTTAGCAGGTAGACATTTAGTTGTTGGTAGATTTTTACCAGAAGATATTTTAAACTTTAACAACTGGACTTATTTTGATGGCACAAGCTTTACATCTGATATAACGAAAGTTGTTGGTCTTAAGACAGGCGTTTCTGCAGAGTTATCTGTCACCTATATGAATTCTGGTTTATTTGCTGGAAAATATATGCTTGTTGTCATGGAAAATACGACATCTGGAAGAATTAGTTATGCGCTCTCAGATACACCTTATGGTCCTTTTGGCGATTATAACCTCATTTATCAAACCATCGAACACACCTATTTAAGAAGCGCATTTTCTTATAATGCGAAAATGCATCCTGTTTTATCTGAACCAGGTAGTTATCTAATTAGCTATAATGTCAATACCACACAAGCTGGCGCCTTAAGTGATGCGCGCATCTACTATCCAAGATTTATTAAAATGATTGAAGTCAAAAAATAAGGGAGAAATTTATGAAACAAGGAGATTTAATCTTAAGTGTTGATTTAAAAAAAGGTATTAACACTGTTTTACTTGATCGTATTTATCCACTAGAACCTTTTAAATCTAAAAATCATAATATTGTCACCTATATGGTTGATGATGAGATTATGAGTGATGGTGTGATTTATGCCAATAAAATCATGATTGATGCGAAAAATGCTGAAAAATTTGAGCTTAAAGTAGGTGCGGGTTATTTAGCAGAAAAAGACGATGAACTCACCAATAAATTTCTAAGTTATTCTGGGTGGTCAGGCGGCGATGGTATCTATTCCTTTAATATGACGAATGCTTTAGATGGATTTGACCAAAAAGAAGAGGTTAAAACACTATTTTTCTTTGGAGATACTTTTGTTGGCACATCCGATTTAAAGACCAATAGAAGATATCAACCCCATTTGATGCCAAATAATAGTTTTGGACTTTATGAAAAAGGAGAAACCAAGTTTTTAGTCAACTGGCAAGAAGATGGTTCCGTTTCAGCTTTTTATAAAGTAGATCCAAGATTTGATTTATCAGGCACTGTCCCCTCTAATATCACCTATTATGACCGTAAAGAAAAAAATGATGGATTTATTTCAGGAATTAATCCAAAATCGTTAGAAATTTTGTTTGATTTACATGACGTTAGACATGTGACACATATTGATTTTTATAACTACTTTAGTGAAGAATCTGATCTTCTTTCTAAAAGAGGGTTAAAGAACTTCCAAATTCATGGATCCTTAGATAACAAGACATTTGAACTCATTAAAGAAGTTAAACTTGATCAAGCTAAAGTTAAAGGCGATAAAGAAAAAGTGAATATTGAAAAAGGTTATCGCTACTTTAAGATTGTTGTCCCAACGATTAAGGGTGTTGGAAATCATAACGACTTAGAATTTTCTGAAGGGATGTATGCCTTAAGCTTAGTCAAGTTCTTTAATCAAACTCAACAATATAGAGATATCTATACGACATCAAATTCAGTCTTACTTAAAGATTATGAGCATTCCTGGATTTGGCTACAAGATGGTGTGATTATTGGAGATTACTTATATACGCTGCCTATGGTCATAAATAGTGATTTAAATCAACCCGAAGGCTTACAGTTTTGTGTCAAAGGCGTCTCTCTTTATAAGAGCAAAATCGTCGACGGTATGCCAGACTATCAGACGGCAGAAATGAAAATGGCACCACTTTTAGTGGATTCTAAGGATTCTCAGTGGCTCTTTGGTGCAGCGATGACTGCAAACACCAAACAAGCCGGTGCGAAAGATCCAGATGGTTATATTTATATCTACGGTTATAAAACAACCATGGGTTTAAGAGAACTTGTTGTTGCAAGAGTCTTAGCAGAACGTTTTGAGTTCTTTGATGACTGGAGATTTTATAATGGCAAGGATTGGGTGACCAATATCTTTGATGCTAAAGGTATCTTAGAACACATCTCTTGTGAAATGAGTGTCTCACAACTCTTAGATGGTTTATATAAAGATAAATATATTGCAGTTTACACCTATGATACCAATACACCTTATGTTGCATTTTCGATTGGGGATTCTTTAGTTGGCCCCTTTAGTAAACCTCAAAAGATTTATCACACCCCAGAACAAGCATTGTTTAAATCAACGACTTACACATACAATGCCAAAGCACATCCACATTTATCCAAATCAACCTCAATTTTAGTGTCTTATAATACCAACACATATAATTTTGAACATAATATGTCGAATAATCTGATTTATAGAGCACGCTTCATTAAATTAAACGATACAACAAAGTAAGGAAGTCAAATGATGACAGAAGCCATTAAAAAGCCACTTTTAAATAAAAAGCAAAAAGACCTCATTAAAAAGATTTTACTTCACTTGGTCTTAATCACTGCAAGCTTTGGGTTTATCTTCCCATTCTTGTGGATGCTTTTTACTGCCCTAAAGACACCTCAAGAGCTGCTTCAGGGCACAGAGTCTTTTTTCCCAAAAGATCCTCAGTGGCAAAACTTTATAACCGCAGTTCAATCCATTCCATTCTTACTTTATTTAAAGAACAGTTTAATTATCGTCATCACCGTGATGACTGGAACCTTATTTTCTGCAACCACAGCCGCGTATGCATTTGCTAAACTCAATTGGAAGGGTAGAGATCAATGGTTTTTAATTATGCTTGCGACCATGATGATTCCCATTCAAGTGATTTTAATTCCAACCTATATTATGTATGCACAAATTGGTTGGTTAGGAACGAGACTGCCCTTAATTGTTCCGGCATTCTTTGGGGGTGGTGCTGCCTTCTATATTTTCTTACTGAGACAATTTTTCAAAGGGATTCCAAGAGAGTTATCAGAATCTGCCATTATTGATGGTGCGAATCATTTTCAAATATTTATTAGAATTATGCTTCCCTTATGTAAACCAGCCATCATCACCGTTGCACTCTTTACATTTATGGGAGTATGGAACGATTATTTTGGTCCCTTGATCTTTTTAAGTAATCCAGATCATTGGACACTTGCATTAGGTTTAAGAGCGTTTCAACTTCAATTTGGTGGACGCTTTGATTTAATGATGGCTGCGGCTATTTTGATTATGCTACCCACCCTAGTACTCTTCTTTTTTACACAGAAGAGCTTTATCGAAGGGATTACCTTTACAGGTATTAAAGGTTAAAAAGGAGGATTAAAAATGAAGAAAGTATTAGTCATACTCATGATTTTAGCATCTTTAGTGACTTTAGCTGCATGTAATGGCGAGGATACCGGAGATAAGACCGTCATTGAATTTTGGCATATGTCTCCTGTAGGTTCCCCCTCATTTTCTGGCATGAGAGGGATCATCAACGACTTTAATAACAGTCAAGATGAATATTTTGTCAGAGGTACTGGATTTTCATTTTGGGATTATTGGGATAAAATCAATGTCGCAATTTCCTCAAGAACAGCACCGGATTTAGGATTTTCAACGATTGATGATGTTGAGGCGAGAGCGAAAGCAGGGGTTTTATATAACCTATCTGAGTTAATTGCTAATGACACCTCAGACAATAACATTGATTTAAATGAGTTTAGACAAAGTCAAAAGGATTTTGCAACCTATAATGGCCATCTCTTCGCGCTTCCCTTTTCTGCAACAACGAGAGTTTTATATTATAACATCGATATGTTTACAGAAATGGGTTTAACTGAAGCTGATGTTCCAACAACTTGGGCAGAATTAGAAACCGTTGCAAAACTCTTTGATCGTGTCGATAATCAAAATAGAATCACACGTTTAGGCTTTGATCCAACTTACGGGAATGCGACTTATCACGGATGGTTATGGCAAAAGAATTTAGATTTCTTTGATGAAAACAAAATGCCAACCTTAAACACTCAAGGTCATATTGATGTCTTAGAATGGATTATGTATTTTAATGAAAATTTCACCAGAGCACAACTGACGACCTTTGGTGAAGCCAATCAAACCTTAGGCATTAATCCCTTTGCATCTGAAAGAGTTGCAATGATTGTTGAAGTAGATGGCTTATATCAAGTCATTAAAGATGCTGGCGCAACCTTTAATTATGGTGTCGCACCTATCCCCATTCCAGAGGGCGGTAGACGTGTGAACTGGGGTTCAGGGTTTTCTATTGAAATGTATGACAACAATAAAAACCAAACAGCTAAACGTGATGGTGCCTTTGAGTTTTTAAAATACTTAATGAGTAAAGAAACTCAAATCAGATTAGCACAAGTCAATGGTTGGATTATGAGTCATATTTCTGCCATGGAAGAATATGTTGAGGGCAATCCTATTTTAGAGAAATTACTGGCAGAAGTGGACTATGCCATTGATAAGGTTTACATACCATATGCACCTTCTTGGCATGGAAATGACTGGCAGCCTTATTATAATCAAGCATTATCGAGATCTTTAACTGCAGAACAAGCATTAGCTGCTGCAAGAGCAAACTATATTCAAAAGAAACAAAACTACGACGCAGTTAATCCTTAAGGAGTCCCTATGGCTAAAACAATTTCGATCAAAAAATTAAAGAAACAAGAAAACTTGATGGGTTATCTTTTTGCATCCCCATGGCTTTTTGGTCTCATTGTTTTAGGATTATTTCCAATACTTGCATCGTTATATATTAGTTTTACAACTTATAACATGATTGCCGCTCCTAGATGGATAGGTTTTGAAAATTACCGGATCTTACTAACCAATGATAATTTGTTTTGGAAAAGTTTAGGTAATACGGTTTATCATGTCGTCATTGCCATCCCATTAGGGATTGTTGTTGGGGTCTCTCTTGCACTTTTACTGAATAACAAGATTAAAGGCATGAGCGTTTATCGAACACTGTTCTATCTACCCAATGTGGTCAGTGTGGTTGCAATGTCTTTATTATGGTTATGGCTCTTTCAACCAAGCTTTGGGATTATTAACCAACTCTTAGATCCCATCTATAAACTTTTAAACATGGAGCCTTTAAGATGGCACCAAGCAGAAGAAACCTCAAAGATTACACTCATTATTATGGGTTTATGGACAGCTGGGGGCACGATGGTCATTTATCTTGCACAATTACAAGATATACCCACAACACTTTATGAATCCGCAGAAATTGATGGTGCCAATTGGATTAAGAAAACTTACTATATTACACTACCTTTAATGACCCCATCCATTTTCTTTAATTTCATTATGAGTTTAATTGGTGGATTTCAAGTCTTTACGATTGCCTATATTATGACCTCTGGTGGACCATCTAGATCAACATATTACTATGCATATTATATGTTTGATAAGATGATGGCCGATAGAGCAATGGGCATGGCCTCAGCCATGGCATGGATACTCCTTGTCATTGTGCTGATCTTAACTATGGTTGCTTTACGTCTCAATAAATACGTTGTTTATTTAGGCGATGAAGGATAAAAAAATATAAAGGGAGAAAAAAGTATGAAGAAAGCTTTATCATTACTCGTTTTACTTGTTCTGGCTTTTGCATTATCCGCATGTTGGCCAGGAGAAATTACTGTCAGCACTGAGTTTAATGCTGATGGTTCAGGCACAAGATATATTATCTTAGATGTCATGGATGACCTTTTGTCAACAACTCCAATCATCAATCCTGATGATCCAGATCAAACAGAAGGCAAAGGTGCTGTCTTAAATGATAAGCACATTACTGGTGGTGTCATTGCGATTCAAACATGGTTAGAAGAAAATGCACCTGATTTTATTACGGTTCATGAAGCTAAAGTCGAAGGCTATCATCGTATCTTTACAATGAGCTACAATTTCTCAAGCTTTGATGATTTTGTTGCAAAATATCAAACTTTAGTTAACTTATCACCTAACCTTTCTTGGAATGACTTTGATGAATCAGAACTTCCAAAACTTGAAGTATCTGGTGGTTTCACAAGAACTTTAAAGTTCACAGAATCTAAAGCAATCGTTGAAGCTTCTCTAGATTGGGCAATTGATGGTATTTTCAATTCTATTTATGATGCTGCTGACCTTGCTGGTTTTGTAGGAAAAGCTGACATTTCAGTCTTAGCAGGCTACTCCGTTAAGATTAATGAAGGTCTTTATGAAGAACTTAGATTCTATAACCCAACAGCTCCAGATGGAGATGGCGTTGGTAAAGTGATTTTTGTTGAAAGTGAAGACTTTGAAGTGACTGGTAGTTTCTTTAATACTGGCTTACTTGTTATCGTGATTTTAAGCGTTGCTGCAGTTGGTGCAGGCGGATTCTTCGTTTTCAAAAAGGTATTAAAGAAATAATTAAAGGATAAGAACTCATGAAAGAGCTGTTTAGAAAACTCACAGATATGATATTCGTCAACTTCATCTGGATTCTAGCAAGCTTTTTAGGGTTACTGATCACAACCGGTGCCGCAACAACAGCGATGTTTCGCGTCACCCAACAAATCTTAAAAAAGAGTGAACCAACCAATGTGCTACCCTTATTCTTTCAAAGTTTCAAAGAAAACTTTGTAATCAGCACATTGGTTTGGCTCGCACTGATGGCGATTGGTGTTCCCCTATTTTTCATGTACCACTATGCTTTAAATAACGATTTAGTCTTTATGATCGTGCTTGCGATTGTAGGGTTTTATCAACTGATCATCTTTGCAATTTATTTTTTTCCAGTATGTGCAACATTTAAAACAAAACGTGCAAGCGATTTAATTAAAAACGTTATGTTATTATCCAATACCAATCTATGGACAAATTTCAAGGTTTTAGGGAGTCTTGCCTTTTTCATTTTGTTAGTGATTTTTGTTCACCAAAGTTTGATCTTGATTGCTGTTGGTCTCTATGGTGTTTTGGTAAGCTTTCACCTTAAAAAAGTATTTCGCCCCTTTTTAGAACAATTAGGGGAAATAGACGAAGAGGAAGGATATGAAAACTGATGAGCTATTTAAACTTTAAATCACTTTATGACAAATCTCCAATTATCCCAATCAAGTCAGATTCAAATGACTTTTTTAAGGACAAACAAGAAATTCTTGAAGCTTTGCAAAGCATCAAAGAAGGCATTATCGTATTTGAAACTTATCCAGGTATTGATTTAAGTATCTTATTAAAAGATATCATCAATCCACTCAAGGCTGATGAAATTGTTTTTATTGAAGATTATACAAAGTCTGAGACCGAAATCGACCTCATGCTTGATAAAAATTTAACAGATGATAGAGTCTTTGGTCTTGTTTCACATCACACGATTGATGAATTTTACCAAATGGAACTCATTCGTAGTTTAAGAAAAAGACTCAATCAAAAAAAAGGACTTACCATTGTTTACGGGTTTGGTGCAAGCCTTATCCATCATACACATTTGGTTTATGTTTCTTTAACCAGATGGGAAATTCAACAACGCTATCGTAAAGGCTTTTCCAACTTTAAGAAACACAACCCTAAAGAAGATATCTTAAAAAAATATAAACGTGGATTTTTTATTGAATGGCGTGTTGCAGATCGCATTAAACTATCTATCATGGAACATGCAACCTACTTAATCGACTATACTTTAACAAATAGTCCTGTGATGATGACTAAAAATGCCTATTTTCATGCGCTTGACCACCTATTAACACGTCCCTTTAGAATGGTGCCTTATTTTGATCCTGGTGTTTGGGGTGGACAGTGGATGAAAGAAGTTTGTAATCTAGATCCTAGTGAAAAAAACTATGCATGGTCATTTGATGGTGTACCCGAAGAAAACAGTATTAAATTAGGGTTTAATGAAGGTATTTTTGAAATACCTGCCAATGATTTGGTTTTATTTAGACCAAGACTTTTAATGGGCGAACGCGTCCATGCAAGATTTGGCAGAAATTTCCCAGTTCGTTTTGATTTACTCGATACCATGGGTGGTGGCAATCTCTCACTTCAAGTGCATCCACTCACTGAATATATTTATGACAAATTTGGCATGCCTTTTACACAAGATGAATCTTATTACATATTAGATACAGAAAATGATGGCACGGTCTATCTTGGATTTAAGGAAGATATCGATAAAAAAGCATTTGAGCACGATATGAGAAAAGCAGCTCAAGGAGAACTCGATTTTCCTGCTGAAAAATATGTCAATATATATCCTGCAAAAAAACACGACCATTTCTTAATTCCTGCAGGAACCATTCACTGTTCAGGTAAAAATACGTTAGTGCTAGAAATTAGTGCAACCTCCTTTATTTTCACGTTTAAGCTTTGGGACTGGGGCAGACTAGGCCTAGATGGGAAACCCCGTCCTGTGCATTTAGAACACGGATTTAAGGCCTTACAGTATGATCGAACAACCTCGTGGGTGGATCAAGAACTCGTTAATGTCATCAAAAAGGTGAGTGATACTGAAGAAATCACTGGACTTCATGAAAGAGAATTTTTAGAAACGAGAAGATATACCTTTAGTGACACTGTAGAAATTAAAACTTTCGGTTCTGTCAATATGGGAAATCTTGTTTCAGGTAAACGTGCTTTAATTGAATCACTGGATGATTCATTTGAACCTTATGAAATCCATTATGCTGAAACATTTATCATTCCTGCAACATTAGAAAAAGTTAGAGTTCGTTGTTTAGATGATTCGTGTATGCTGATTAAAGCCCATGTGAGGTAGTCTATGGAATATGTCTTAATTGTTTTAGTAATCTTATTTCCATTAGCTTGTCTTTATATCTATGGATATGGCAAGAAACAAGGCATGAACTTTCTTTTAAGTCTTTTCATCAAGAGCGGTTTTGAAGCGAAAGTTCAAGGCTTTAGAAAACAAAATCAGTTCATTCAAAAAGGTGGGATTGCGTTTGTTGGAGACTCGATTACTCAAGACTATAATGTCTATGAATATTTTTCTGAATATACAGTCTATAACAGAGGGATTGGCGGCGATACCACAGAAGGACTCTTAAAACGGATGGATGAATCAATCTTTGATTTAAATCCTTCACATGTCATTATCCTCATGGGTACCAATGATTTTGGAGTCTTAAATGCAAAGTCTAAAGATATCTATAATCGGATGAAAAAAGTTGTCCAGTTGATTCAACTCAAAATACCTCAAACAAAGATTATATTGATTTCTGTATATCCAGTGAATCCTACGTTGGATCAGATGAGTGTTGGGGGTAGAACAAATCAAAACATTCAAGCTTTAAATGCACTTTATCAAACCATAGAAGGTGTGTCTTATCTTAATTTATACGACAAATTACTTGATGACAAAGGTAATTTAGATAAAACATATACGGTAGAAGGACTACATATCAATCAAAATGGATATGATTTAATTACAAAAGAAATTAAAAAAATACTCACTTAAGCAAAGGTAGAAATTGCCTTTGTTTTTTATACATCATACCCAGTGATTTTAATGAGAAATCGCTTGAATTTAAATTGACATAATTGTATAGACATGTTAAGATGAAAGTATGCTAAACATCCGATAGATTGTTATAAAATCGGTTATTAGTCGTATTCTTTTGTTTTATCAGTGATTTGAGATATCTATACATCTTTATATCAATCGAGGGCTTACCATGTCATACAAAAGAGATTCTAAAGTGTTTAAAACAGGTGTTCAAGAAATAGAAGTCTTTAGTGATGCTATTGATATGGCTTATGATTTTGTCATGGTTTATGGTTTTCACAACAATGCAGAAGAAAGAATTAAACAGTTTAGAGAACAAGGCTATCACGTGCATTTCATGACAGGTATCGCTTGGGGTCATTATGAAGATTATCTCTATGGTAAATTCGATGGTAAAAACCATTGGGATGAAGCTCAAATGGATAAAGATGGTCAATACATTCTTCATGGTGTTGATGTACCTTATATGGTACCTACCTTAAATTATGCCAATTACATGATTGAAAAACTTAAAAAAATCATTGACCAAGGTGTTTATCATATTCATTTAGAGGAACCTGAATTTTGGCAACACGGTGGGTATTCTAAAGCATTTGAAAGAGAATATGAAATCTATTATCAAGAGCCCTATAATCAAACGCTAGATAACCATAATCAAATCTTTAAAGTCGCACAGCTTAAGTCACATTTATATACGAGAGCCATCGCACATATTGCCTATGCCATAAAACTTTATGGAAAAGAAACCTATAATCAAAATGTTTTTGTGTATATACCAACCCATAGCTTATTAAATTATACCCAGTGGCATTTGGTCTCCCCAGAATCTAAGCTTGCACATTTAAATGAGGTGGATGGATTCATCGGTCAAATTTGGGCAGGCACTGCAAAGGTTCAAAATCGTTATTTAGGCGTTAAAAAAGAGAGAACCTTTGAAACAGCCTTTTTAGAATATGGCATCGTTTCTGGGCTTAATTATGGATCAAAGAAGACCATGTGGTATTTAAATGACCCGATTGAAGATAACCCAGGACTGACATGGGAGACATATGCTTATGATTACCAAAGAACTTTGGTAGCATCCCTACTCC
This sequence comes from Acholeplasmataceae bacterium, assembly GCA_030603805.1. Classification (GTDB taxonomy): domain Bacteria; phylum Bacillota_I; class Bacilli_A; order Acholeplasmatales; family Acholeplasmataceae; genus Peloplasma. The sequence continues at coordinate 230,607 of JAUVXD010000001.1, read as the reverse complement.
ATCCACAAGTGAATCAATATGAGATTTGTCCTTGGCCAACACGTGTCTTTAAAAGAAAACTTCCAAGAATTGATAACAATAGCCCATCTTTAGTTGAACCTAAGTTCATTCCAGCATCCTATGATGTGCTTCTCAATAATACATTTCAAATGTTAGGAGATATGCCGCTAAGTAAACCTCATTATGAAGGTGTCGACTTAAAAGTTGGTTTATGTCTATCTGATTCTGCCATGTATCAAAGAAAAACCCCACAAAATGAAACCTGTGAAGTTAACCTTCATAAAGTTTCGATTGAATTTCCTGATTACTATGGTTTAGCACTTCCATTACTTAAGATGGGTGTGCCCCTCATGGGTGTCATTTTAGATCATGCAGCGCATTTTGAATCCTATTTAGAGGATTATGATATGATCGTGCTATCTTATGAATTTATGAAGCCGCTGACACCAGATATTCATTATGCTTTAAAGAGATTTGTCGAATCAGGTAAGATTTTACTATATGTAGGTGATGATTCTGATCCATTTCATCATGTCAATGCTTGGTGGAATCAAAAACAAGCTCAATACACACCAAGAAAACATTTATTTGAAACACTAGGTGTCAATCACCATATGACTGGTATTTATCCTGTAGGTCAAGGACTTTTTGGATATTTTCAAACAGCACCCTATAAATTAACCAAAGAAGTGATTCATAAATCTTTATATACACAGTTCTTTATGAAGCTCTTAAAAGCTCAAGCTAGATCATTTGAGCCAAAACCTTATATTAGACTGAAACGAGGGTCTTATGAAATCATTTCAGTGATGGATGAAACATGCAAGCCTGATCATTTAACATTAGAAGGCTATTACTTAAATATGCTTTCAAAAACGTTTGAACTCATTAAAAATCCTGTGATAGAACCAGGTGAAGTTGCTATTTATTTTGATGTAAAGAAAGCTAAACATCATGAAGTGATGGGCTCAACTTACCGCATTTTAGAGCATCAGCAAGTGTTTGGTCAAACAATGATTAAGCTACAAGGTAAAAAAGAAATCAATGGTTATGTGGTTTTAAAAGCAAATGAAGTACCTAAAGAAGTCATATTTGGGGATAAAATCATAGATTTTGGTTATCATGCAGAAAGCAACGTCTTACATATCCCAATCCTATTAAGTAATCGTCTGGAAACTTTAATCATCCATGACTGAAAGGAATCTTATGGAATTTAACTTAGATTATGAAAAAGGGCTCATTGATCAGCTCGTTCACATGAAAGAAAACATCATTAAACCCAAAATAGATATTCATGCAGCATCCTTATCGATGGAAGGTTTTATCACTGATGAACCTGTTTTGTTTAAGGATATTCAAAAATATGCCTTAAAACCCTTTAAAAAAGGAGATACTTGGGGTAGATTATTTCTTTGTGGGTGGTTTCATCTTAAAGGACAGATAAAGAAAACAAAAGAACCTGTTTATTTAAAACTTGATTTATCAGGTGAAGCATGTTTATTTGATTCCACTGGAACACCGATTAAGGGTTTTACCAATGGGAGTTCAACTTTCGATAAGACACACGGTGAGCCTGGTAAAACCATATATCAAATCAATCACTTAATTGGTGAAGATGGTCAAGTTGATTTGTGGGTTGAAGGTGGATCCAATGATCTTTTTGGTGTGCTTTGTGAACAAGGTGAAATGAAAACCTTTGAACTTATTTATAGAGACCCAAAACTTTCGAAACTCTATGATGATTTAGATACATTAATTACCCTCATCAAAGTGATTGATAGAAATCAAGAACCTTATCCAACGTATTTAAAAACCTTACTTGATTTATACTATTTAGTTATTTATCAAGAAAAAGAATGGTTAGATCGAAGCTTAAAGATGACTGAAGAACTTCTTTTAACCAAAACGAATAATCCCTTAAAAGTATATGCTGTAGGTCATGCACATATCGACTTAGCCTGGTTATGGCCGATACGTGAGACCAGAAGAAAAGCAGGACGTACACTTTCTAATGTCATTGACTTGATTGAGCATCATGAACACTTTATTTTTGGTATTTCTCAGCCTCAACTGCTTGATTGGATCAAGCAAGATTATCCAAAACTCTTTGAAAAAATTAAACATTATGTTGGATTAGGTCGTATTGAACTTCAAGGAGGTATGTGGGTGGAATCCGATACCAATGTTGCAGGTGAAGAGGCATTAGTCAGACAAATGCTTTATGGTATTGAATATTACAAAAAAGAATTTGGGGTTAGAGTTAAAAACTTATGGCTACCTGATGTCTTTGGTTATAGCGGTGCCATGCCTCAAATCATTAAAAAATCTGGTTTAGATTATTTTATGACAACAAAGATCTCATGGAGTCTCATCAATAAGTTTCCTTATCATAGTTACTTTTGGCAAGGCATTGATCAATCTAAAGTATTAGTACATATGCCACCCGAAGGGACCTATAACAGTTCTGCATCTCCAAGATCTATTCATTTAACTGATGTGAACTACAAAGAAAAAGAAATCGCACCTGTTGCACTCCTTGTTTATGGGATTGGTGATGGCGGTGGTGGTCCAGGCTATGAACATTTAGCGAGAATCGACCGTCAGCATAATCTTTGTCCTCTACCAAAGGTAGAATATGCAGATTCTAATCTTTATTTTAAAGAACTAGAAAAATATCAAGACAAACTTCCAACCTGGCAAGGTGAACTTTATTTAGAAAATCATCAAGGCACTTATACCTCACAAGCTAATGTTAAAAAATATAATCGTCATATGGAACATAAGTTAAGATCTCTAGAAATCTTACTGACTATGACAAATGCTTGGTCATATGAAATCAAAGAGAAGCTTGATGACATTTGGAAAGAAGTTTTACTTTATCAATTCCATGATATATTACCAGGATCATCAATTAAACGTGTTTATGATGAGTGTCTTGCACGATATCTTGTTTTAGATCAAGCACTAGATCAAATCTTTGAAACAATTGATCCAACCTATCAAAAAGGCACATCGATAGATAAAGCGCTCTTTAATCCGTTATCTTATCCCATTAGGTGGACTGAAAAATCAAATCATGAATATCTATCTTATGAAGTGGGTGCTTTTGAAATGAGTCGTCCAAAAAGAGTTCATAAACTAGAAAACGTAGAAGCACTTAAAACGATTCAAACGAAGCATTTAATTATATCCATTAATTCAAAAACAGGAGCCCTAGATTCGATTAAGGATTTAAGATGCATGAAGGAAATCTTGTCTGCTCCAGGTAATGTGCTTGCAGTTTATCAAGATAAAGGGGATGCATGGAATATTTCAGATCATTACCGCAAACAAACCCCAGAAGTCATGACATTAAAGTCTCAAAAGATGAGAAGAAATCAAGCACTTGTTGAAATAGAGAATTTATATGAATATAAGAAATCAACACTAATTGAAACGGTTTTAGTCGATTTAGAAACAGATGCGATTACATTTCATCATGAACTCGATTGGAAAGATGTTGGCTATATGCTTAGAACATCATTTCCACTGAATATCGTCTTTGATGAAGCTACATTTGATATTCAATTTGGTGAAATCAAACGTAGCGCAAGAAATGAAAACAGAATCACAAGTGCACAGTTTGAAGTTCCAGGACAGCAATGGGTTTCAGTCACGGATGGTATTTGTGGCTTTTCATTGATCAATTCATCAAAATACGGGTTTTATGTCAAAGATCAAGTCTTAGATATGAATTTACTAAGAAGTACCAACTATCCATGTCATAATGGCGATATTGATAAAACCACTTATCGTTATCAGATTCTTTCTCACAAGGGTAATCATGAAGAGGCTGAAATCGATCAAAAAGCAATGATTTTTAACGCATTTAAGCCAACCTTTGCCAAAATATTACCATTAGAAAAGGTTGTATCAATTGATGAACCACTCATTGAAGTGTCGGCAATTAAAAAAGGGTTTCATGAAAGTTACGATGTTGTTAGACTTTATAATAAGTCAAATCACATGGTATCTGCTGAAGTTATATTCAATACTAAGTACCAAAAAGCTGAGTTATCTAACCTAGTTGAAGAATCACTATCCACACATTCTAAGAAGATTGTCCACTTTAGCCCATTTGAAGTGAAGACATTTAAATTATCATAAATAAAACCAGTGCTTTCATCCTCCTCGGAAGCACTGGTTTTTTTTGATTTCTGTGGGTTAAATCTTGTCGTGACCCCAGTCTGTTAAGAACTGGGTGAGTTCAGAAGTTGTTGGACTTTTCGCATTTCTGACATAAAATCCACTCGTTGCCATCCCACATAAAATGGCATGATCGGGTTTAAGTCCAAGCAATAGACCAAGCATTGTGCCTGAATTAAAGTTATCGCCCGCACCTGTGGTGAGTTTGGGTTCTTTCACATAAGGACCTTTTTCTTCATAGTAGATGTTATCGATGACGATACATGACCGGTCTACAGGGTGAATCACAATCGCATAGATACCAATACGTTCATATAAGGTCATTGCTAAGACTTCTAAATCATCTGGCATTTCAGTTAAAGCATGTAATCCTAAGACTTTAGCTACATCAAAGGCTTCCTTTTTATTTAAGCCTAAAACGACATTGAAATGCGAGTTAAATCTCTTTAATGTATCAATCGCATCAATAATATCTTGAGGCTCTCTTTTTTCTGGGTCAGCTAAATCAACAAAGACAAAAGGTTTCTTTGTTCTTGGTTTTTCTAATATGAGAATTTGGTCACAAATCTTATGCCAAATATCAGTCATATGTGGGATCATAGACCAGTTGACGGTTGCAAGTAAATCCGTATTTAAAATTAAGTCTTTAAGTCTATCAAAACCAATGACTTCAACCATTTTTTCGAAGGTGACTTCATTTAAATACGCCATTTTACCAAGCATGAGTTTGCCATCGTGAAATTCAAGGGCATCTGTGTGACCATTCATTGCGAGTGTATAACAGGTGGTTTTATTTGCCATCTCTTGGAAGACTTCGTCTAAATGAGGTAATCCTAATGCGCCAATGTAAGTAATTTGTGGCTCATGAAGTGCTAAAGCGTTACACATAATCGGTCCATTACCTCCAAGTTTCTTTTGAACAGGGATAAGTTCGATATTGGTTGATAAACCGCTAGCTTTTTCGATACGCATAGCAAGTGCACCGATGGTCTCGATTCTTTTATATGTTTCTTTGGTTGTCCATTTATCAACTAAATGAATGATTTCATCCACAAAGCCATCCAATCCTAAAACCATTTTGAGTGACTTTGGATCTTTAGTTTTGAGTAGATCTGCTACGATTAGACGTTTTTGATTCATTGTTTTCTCCATATGATCTTCATAATCTATACACAGTATAGCAAACAAACAAGTAGATGAAAAGTAAAACTTAGATGAATCGACTGAATACGGTATCATTTTTGATTAAAATGAGATAAAATAGAAATGTATAGACAAGTAGAGAGGATAATTTATGAAAATCATCTTAATGCAACAAACCCACACAGATATTGGATATACCGAAAGACAGGAAAAAATTAAAGACTATCATGTCGACTTTTTGAAACAAGCGATTATTATCTCAGAAGCGATTCTCAAAGGTGAAAAATCATTTCAAGGATTTATTTGGAACAATGAAACATTTTGGATTATTGAAAAATTCTTAGAATCAACAGATGATTCTTGGCATGAAAGGCTAATTTCTGCAGTTAAAAGAGGCCATATTCAACTGACATCGAATTATTTAAACTTAACTGACCTTGTTGATATTGACATCTTAAGACATTTTTTAAAAAAAGCAGAAGACTTCGGTAAAACTCATCATATCAGAATGAATGCTGCAATCTCGATGGATATCAATGGTTGGAGTTATGGGTATTTGGATGCACTACTTGATCATGGGGTTGATTATTTTTATACATGTATACACAACCATCACGGACTGGTTCCTTTTAATCAAGTGCATATGCCTTTTTACTGGGAAGCTGAAGACGGTAGAAAACTACTTGTATGGCATGGGGATCACTATGCGGAAGGTAATGCTGCAGGTATCCACCCTGAAGTTCATGGCATTATCGAGGATAACACCTATCACCAAGAAGCAAGAATTACAGATGCACAACTTGATCGGATTAAACATTTCTTAGATGATTATATGGATTCCATGAACAATCAAAAGTATCCTTATGACTTTTTACCTCTCATGTCCTTAGGGTTATTTGTTGATAATGCACCACCAAACCCCTATGTGATGGAAGTGGTTCGTGCTTTTAACTTAAAATATGGTGATATCTACACCATCGAAATGATGGGCATTCATGACTTCTTTGATTTTATTGAGTCTAAAAACTTAAATATTCCGACCTATAAGGGTGATTGGAATGACTGGTGGAGTGATGGCTTTATGTCAACCCCACAAAGTGTGGTTGATTATAAGGAATCCTTGAGAACCTATCATAAACTTGATAAACTTTTAAGACAAGGCTATCCGATTGATGCAAAGAAGTTAGACGAACTTAAATATGAGCTCATCATGTTTTCTGAACACACCTGGGGATATTTCACATCAGTTTCTGAACCATGGAATAAAATGACTAAAAAACTACAGGCGAGAAAAGAACTCTTTGCAGCACGTGCAAATGAATTATCTGATCACATGATGGATGCTTTTAAGGTCTCTCAAGGTGAGTTTTTAAAATCAACGGGTAGACCATTAAGATTTGAGGTTTTCAATCCTTTCTCATACACAAAAAAGGAAAAAGTAAAGCTTTATATCCCTTGGTGGGAAGCATTCTATATTAAAGATGGTTATCAAGTTAAAAACTTAAAAACCAATCAAATCTTAATGCATCAAGAAATCAGAGTGGATGAAAAAGCAAGAAGAGAAGTTCATGTCGAAGTTGAACTCAACCCTTTTGAAGCTTTATTACTGTCAATCGAACCTCATCATCAAAGAGAAAGACTGGCATCACGTGATCCACTGGTGACTCATGATTCTGACTACGATTACATCACGCCATATTTGGATCAAACACTCATTGTTAATGCCTATATGCTTGAAACACCTTTTTATAAGCTCTTATGGAATAAAGATAAGGGTATTTATACCTTCATAGATAAAGCACTTAACTTAGATTTGATGAGAACGCATCAACAAACCGGGTTATTTACGCCAATCTATGAAAAGACAGAGGTTGAATATCAGTATAAGTTTAATGTTCCTGATATGAGAAGTGTTCGAGGTGATTATGGTAGAAATCGAAAGGTATTTTCAACACTTAGAGATATCGGTAAGCTCATCAATGTTCAAGTCGTAGATCATGGACCACTCATTGGAAGAATTAAGTTAAAGTATCAAATGATGGGTTCTACCTATACAGTCGTGGAACTGACAGCCTATCGAAATGAACCGAGATTAGATGTTGCACTCATCATGCAAAAAGATACAGTTTGGGAGCCAGAAAGTGTTTATTTATCATTACCGCTTCAAGTAGCACAGGACGAAATACTCTACTTAGATAAAGCTGGCACCATCATCAGACCAAGAATTGATCAACTTCCTTATTCTCAAGCATTATTTTATACAACAAAGTCAGGTTATGCCCTCACATCAAGCAAACGTTCACTCTTAGTAAATTTAAAAGATACACCTTTACTTCATTTAGGCACACTAGATCCAGGTTTAATTAAGTATCATGATGGTTCACTCAAAAATAGTGATGATCAGTACGTTTGGGTGATGAACAACTACTGGGAAACGAATTTTGCAACCAATTTAGGTGGATTTTATCAGTTTAATTATTCGATAAAGCTTGATCAAGGCAACCTTAACAAAGAAGAACTGATGCATAAAGTTTCAAAGTTACAAGATGAACTCATTGTTTATCAAGTTAGAAAATAAAAAAACTACTCTATTTCAAGTAGTTTCAGCAAATCTTCAGCAGCATCTAAATCAAGATATAATTCAACATTTGGATGCGTCTGCAAAATCGATGCTGGAAAATCGATAGAAATCGGTCCATTGACCATGTCGTCAATGGGCTTTTTCTTATGTTTTCCAGAAGCAAAGAGCATAATTTTTTTGGCACGCATGATTTCATCAATACCCATCGTCATGGCCTGACTGGGTAAATGTGCTTGATCTTTAAAGTGTTTTTGATTGTTTTTAAGTGTAGATTCAGTTAAGTTTGCAATATGTGTTTTTGAATTAAAAGGAGTTCCTGGCTCGTTAAATCCAATATGACCATTGGTTCCAATCCCTAAAATTTGAATATCTATGCTGTGGGTCTCTAATAATGTTTGATAATGTCTTAAAGAGGTTTCAATATTTTGATGGACTAAAGGGAAATGGGTATGAGATAAATCGATATCTAAATGTTTAAATAAGTGTTCATTCATAAAAAACTGATAACTATCTTTTGAATTTTCTTCTAAGCCAATATATTCGTCGAGATTAAAGGTCAAAACTTTTGAAAAAGAGACATTCATTGTTTGACTATAAAAAACCATCGACTTGTATAGTTCCTTAGGGGAATCTCCAGTCGCCAAACCGAGTATGGATCTTGGGGTTGTCTTTACATGAGAAACGATATGCAAGGCAGCTGCCTTACATACCGTTTGATAGTTCTTGTCTATATATAGTTTAAAGTTCTTGTGACTTATCATACGCAATTTTTCCTCGACAAATGGTCATCTGCAATTCTAAATTTTCATCGAGAATAACTAAGTCAGCATCCTTACCAACTTCAATGGAACCTTTACGATCATAGATACCAAGTTTTCGTGCAGGATGTTCAGATGCAAGTTTGACGGCTTCCTCAAGTGGAATCCCTAAAACCTGGATGACATGTTTGACTGCATCAAGCATCGATAGAACACCACCTGCTAAAACACCATTTCTAAGTCTTGCAGTTTTCTTATCGACATAGACAGGTTGACCACCCAAATCATAGATGCCATCACATAATCCTTTAGCACGCATTGAATCCGTAATTAAGGTTAATCGCTTTGTCCCTTTAGTATTCTTATAAAGGAGTTTCATGGCAGGATTACTGACATGGACGCCATCTGCAATGAGTTCTGTATAAAGATTATCATGCAGAAGTGCTGCACCGACTAAACCGATATCTCGATGATGAAGTGGACTCATCGCATTATAACAATGGGTAATCGATGTTGCTCCACAGGCTACTGCATCTAAAACTTCTTGATAGTTTGCTTCACTATGTCCTAAAGATGCAATAATCTTTTTACTTGTTAAATATTTGATTAGCTCATTGCCGCCTCTAATTTCTGGAGCAAGGGTTACTTTTTTGATTTTATTTTTTGATGCACTCTCGAATAATTTAAAATCTTCAATGCTTGGCGGAATCACGTGTTCTTCTGATTGGGCACCTATGGACTTCTTATTAATAAAGGGGCCTTCAAGATGTATACCTATAATTTCAGCAAAAGGTTGAGGATCTTGTTCCATGTAGTTTGAAATTGTCGAGACAACTTCAACCAGTAAACTTTTCTTTTGTGTCATGGTTGTTGGTAGAAACGCTGTTGTGCCTTCTTTAGCTAAAGCTTTGGCAATCACATTCAAAGCTTCAAAAGTATTGTCCATACTATCAGCGTTCATTGCACCGTGAATATGCTCGTCTATAAAGCCAGGTAAGACATATACAGGGGTAGGAAACACTAAACAATGCTCACAATCTTTCTGACCAACTTGTACAATTTTATCATCAATAATTCCAATATTGCCATGTATAAATCCGTCTGATGTGAGTATTTTCGCGTCCTTAATTCCTATGTACATGGTATCACCTCAACTCCATTATACTCTATTCAACTTATATAGACAAGTTTTTTTTGTAACAAAATATAAAGAAGTGACTTGTCTATAGTTTTTTAAAAATTGTCTAATCTTCTTGTTATCTCTTAAAAAAAAGAGTATGATGAAAATAGTAGAATTAAACGTAAAGTTGTATCTTGACTTGCGAGAAAGGTAGACCCATGAGAGTCCCATCATATCAGCTAATCGAAAATGAAATTAAAGAAAAAATCAAAAAATCCGAACTTAAACATGGCATGAAAATCCCATCAGAAAATGAACTTAAAGAAACCTATGGTGTATCAAGGATGACTGTCAGACAAGCTTTAAACAACCTTGTCAACGATGGATTCCTCTACCGACATAAAGGTAAAGGAACCTTTGTCAATCATACGAAGATGGAAAAAAGAATCCAAGGATTACTGAGTTTTACAGAAGAGATGCAGCTCATGAACCGAAAAGTTACTAATAAAGTTGCTTCATTCACTTTAATGCAAGCCTCTGAAGAAGTTGCAGCCAAACTCTTTCTCAATAAAAACGAAGAAGTATACCGAATCGAGCGTATCAGATCTGCAGATGGTATTCCCGTTTTATATGAAACACTCTTTCTCCCAAGAAGAATATTTAAAGATTTAACTGAGCAGATCATTAGAGAGTCTTTATATACCTATATAGAAAAAGAACTCAAGATGAGCATCAATTTCTCGATTCAATCAATTGAAGCAGTGAATGCTGATGAGACAGTTTCTAAGTATCTAGGGATCCCTTTGAACAATGCCGTACTTCACATTACACTCAATACTTTCTTAGATAATGGACATCCATTTGAATATGTTACCTCATACTACCGTGCAGATCAATATAGGTTCATCCAACATGCATTTAGATAAAAAGCCGTCAAAGGCTTTTTTTCTTGTCTAGATAGGTTGATTATCTTATGACGTGTGATAAAAAAATTAAGTATACTAATAAGTGTTGACATGTCTAGAAAATGATGTTAAAATAAAAGCGGTTACACAACTTGTATATACATTATCTATACATTCTTGTGTTAAAAATCAAAAAATCAGTAAAATAAGGAGAGAAATATGAAGAAGTTGTTTTTCGTAGTCTTAACACTGCTTTTCAGTATAGGATTAGTGGCATGTGGCGAAACAGATATCACTGGCCCAATCTATGACGAAATTAATGGTGTCAAAGATGGTATTGAAGCACTTGAAGATGCTCTTGGTGTCGATATCACCGAACTTAGAGGTCTTATTGATGAACTTAGAGATGAACTTGATGCAGCTCATGGATCGATTGAAGATCTACAAGCGTTAATTGCTACATTACAAGCTCAAACTGCAAATAACTCACAAGCTATAACAAACTTACAAGGTGAACTTGCAGCAGCTCAAGCAGCACTCTTAGCTCAAATTCAAGGATTAGTTGCTGATTTACTCGTAGCTAATGGCAAGATTAATGATGCAGAACTTGCAATCACTGAAATTACGAACCTCGTTTATATGTATATCGAGTTCCAAGATTTCGATGTTGCATCACTCGCTGCACCAATTACTCAATATTTTATCGAACTTCCTAACAAGTCACCCAATGGTGCTGGTTATGAAATTGTTTGGTCTTCTGCATCACCAAGATTTATCTTCCGTGAAGCTTTAGTCCACGAAACAGTAGAAGATGAAACAGTATCAAGAATGACTCATGGTGCTGTTGTATTACCACACAGAACAGCTGCTCAAAACTTGACTTTAACTGCAACATTTAAGTCTGGTGATTTCCAATTCACTAAGGATTTCGCTGTGACACTTCCAATTTCTGGTTATGATGCGTTTGGTTCAGTTCAAGAAGCATTTATTACGACAAATGGTAGATTACATTCATTCGTTGGTATCGTTGCTGGTATTTATACAGATCCTCAAGACCGTAGTTTCTACTTAGTTGTTGATAACGATGGCAGAACTAATCAAAATGGCGATGCACTTCCAAACTTAATGAAACGTGTTCGTATTGAAGAAAATACACCAGAATTAGAAATCGGCGACGAAATCTATGTGATGGGTAGAAATACACGTTATGGTACAGGTCGTTTCTTCTCACCAACGATGAATAACGTTTGGTTCGTTGACCAAGTCACTCAAGATAGAGTTTATGTTTTAAGTAAGGGCAATGAAGCGAAGAATACTGTTCAAACCATTATGGCGAACGAATTTGCAAACCTTCCAACAGTAACTGGAATCTTAACACAAGGTTATGAATATCATGTTACAGGTCAACTTTATAAGTCAACTGAAGAAAGATTCTTAACTGGTGCAGTTGATGGTGACCCATTATACCCAACAGAAATTTACTTCGTAGAATTCAATGACAGAAGATTTGAACTTTATGGTTTAACAGATGCTCAAAAGACTGCACTTGATGCACTCAATGGCAAGTTTGTAACCATTCCTGTTTACTATGTTGATTATGAAACTATGTTTGGTGAAAACTTAGTTCGTGCACAATATGTTGGCGATGGTTCAGATATCACTGTTTTAACATCTCAACAATTTATGGATAAAGTTGAAGACCAATTCATTAGAACTATTCCAACAAACTATGTCTCAACTCAAGACCAAAACTTCATTCTTCCAGTAGGTAGAAAATGGGATAATGTTAATGATGGTATCGAATATATGGACATCATTTGGACAAGTTCACACCCAGATTTCACTTCATTTACAGCTTCTCGTGGTGTTCAAGTATCTGCTCCATTTACTGAAACAACCATTACAATCAGTGCACAAATCAAAGTCTTTGATTATGCAACTGGTACAGAAGAAAACCCAGTCTTCATTACTAAGACTCTTGAATATACATTCACACTGAAGACCAATATGATTCATTGGGATGATCTCTCAATCGTTGGTTACACTGTGGCTGGTAATGACTGGTTAGAAGGTATGCTCTTATCTGATGAAGATCCATATTGGGACACTTGGACTTACCCAACTTGGAGATCAAACCAAGATGATATTAGAAAGATTATCGATGGCGACAGAACTGAAATTTTCGCAATCGAAGTGAACCAAAGAGCAAACGGTCTCAATGACTTCATCATCATTGACATCGCTATGGATCAAACAGAAACCATCAACTCAGTCTTAATTGACAGTGGTGTGACTGGTAATGATAAGATCAGAGGTTATGAAATCTATATTTGGAACCTTGAGACTGAAACATGGCAAGTTGTGTTTACAATCACTAACGTTCCTAACAATGCACTTTCATACCATATTGCAAACTTTACTGCAGTAGAAACAAACCGTGTTAGAATTAGAATTACAGACTCCGACCAAAAGAACTGGGCTTGCTGCTATACATTAAGACTATCAGAAGTTCAAATCTTTAAGGCAACGGCATAAAAATTTCGTAAATGATACAGGATGGGGAGTCATAAAGTATGGCTCCCCTCTTTATTATTAACTGACAAAAAGGAGATGACTCAATGAAGAAACTCATACTTTTACTTGTGGTTGTATTTTCTCTACTGTTTATCGTTGCATGTAGTGAAAAAGAAGATCCCCTTGTTAAAGCACAAGAAGAAAAAGTTGAACAAATCGAAGCATTCATTGACCCATCAGGATTTCCTGATCGAATGAAGACTTTGTTTAATCAAACATTAACACAAATTAAAAACTCACTTTATGAAGCTGAAACTGTTGAACAAGTCAACGCGCTCTATGAATCAGGTAGAGCTTCACTTCAAGGTATTTTGGATGCAGTTAACGCACAAAATGCTGCTTATATAGAAATTGAAAATTATGTGGATCGAACAGGGTTTAGCACTGAACTATCTGCTTATTTTCAAGGTGTCATCAATAATTATAAGGACCGTGTTGCAGAAAGTAATACAGCACATGAGGCTGCACATGTTGTTCAACAAGCAAAAAGTAGCTTAGATACACTCGTTGCCCATAATAATGGCACAACCATAGATCCGGATTTATGTGGTCCTGAAAGTGTATTTGATGTATGTAAACCCACCATTATTAACCTACCATCCTCCAATCAACTTTCAGTTGTTAGAGGATTTACAGGCAATATTACGACAGAGTTTAACATTAGAGCCATTGATTTTGAAGGCAATGATGTCACATCCTTAATGAGTATTGAAGGCACTGTCGATTTTGCAACCAGTGGTGACTATTCAATCCGTTTCTTTGCTTATGATGATAACAACAACTTAAGACAAAGCCAAGTCATTACATTTAGAGTTTTACCAATTTCAACAAAACCAATCATTCATGCATCATCTGCAGGGAGTGCACTCACCCTCACACAAGCTGAACAGTTTAATGCGCTCGATGGCTTAACTGCAGTCGATGGTATCGGTATTGATTTATCAACTCAAATCACATTTGAAATTAGAAATCAAAACGATCAAGTCGTCACATCTATTGCTAATCCGGGTTATTATAAAGTCTTTTATTCTGTGAAGGATATGGACAATAATACACAAAATGAAATCACACTCACTTCAACAGGTGGTGAACAAACGCCATATCAATTCCGTGAAATCACGGTATTACCTTCAAGTGTCGTTTGGTCGACTGATATTGAAACCAGCTTTGCACAAGAGCCAGGTCTACTTTATCTGATGATTGATGATGTTTTCACTTGGGAACCTAAAGCAGATGACCCATATACAGGGATTGGCACCATTCCACTACAACCTAGAATGACTGGTCAAGGTATTAATCCAAACGCGAAATCTCCACTGCCTGGTGTTGCTATTTTAGATGTTTTCACGCCAGTCAATGCCGCAGGTGTTGCAACGTTCCAAGGTTATCATAACTATACCGTCGATTACTGGCAATATGTGGATGTTGCTGTTGCTTGGGGTGGACAAATCGCAAGTTTTGTGATTCCATCTAGAGATATTATTAATTCAGCACATCGTAATGGTGTTCCTATTTTAGGTAACATCTTTATGGCACCTACAGCATTTGGTGGTACCATCGGTAATACGTATAAGATGCTTCAAAAGGATGCTGAAGGTAACTTTCCAATTGCAGATAAAATGATTCAAATGGCGAAGTATTTTCAATTTGATGGATGGTTTATCAACTTAGAAACAGATCCAGGTTCAACAAATTTAGAACTTGCAGCTAATTTTAGAGATTTCTTAATTTATATTCAAGAACAAAAAGATATTCACTATCCTGAAATGATTATCCAAAACTATGATTCATTAAACATTAATGGACGCATTTCATGGCAAGGTGCACTCAATGCCAATAACGATTTATACTTCCAAAATGGTGACCAAGTATTATCTAATTCCTTATTCATCGACTTTAGATGGGATGGACGTTATGGCGGATCAACCACACGTATTAGAGAATCTGCTCAAAGAGCCATTTCATTAGGAAGAAGCCCATATGAACTTTATACAGGCTTTGATACACAACAATATGGATATGTAAGATCAAGTGGTACCAATACACCATGGCAATGGAATCGCTTCTTTGATCCAGAAACACTTATTCCTTATACATCGATTGGATTCTATCGTACCGATTGGACATTTAATCGTGATGGACAACCTGGTGGAAACATTTATGAACAATATCTACAAAGAGCATCTGATTTCTGGGTAGGTTTTGATGGCGATCCAAGAAATGCCTTTGTTGATTTAGTGAATAATCCTAATGGTTGGTATGGAGTCGCAAGCTTTATCGTTGAAAGAACAACCGTGATGGGCGAAGGATTCTATACAAGCTTTAATACCGGAAACGGTAAACAATACTTTAAAGATGGGCAGCAAATCTCAAATTTAACTGAGGGTTGGAGTAACCTATCCGTCCAAGACATTCAACCCCATTTTAGATGGGTGAAAGATGTACACGGTGCAGGTACACCTATGGATATTAAGTTTGATTATGATGATGCTTATCTTGGTGGCACATCATTAGTCATTTCTGGTGAACTGACTGGAAATAATAACACAGATTTTAAAGTGTATAAGACTTATTTAGATGTCTTTGAAAATACCAAACTCGATTTAAGATATAAGGTGAATAGTTTAGCAGCAGATGTTGCCGTTAAGCTCACGTTTGAGCAAGGTGAAACATGGTATGAAGATACTGTCTACCTGACGTTATCTCCAACTCAAGCAGACGCATGGCTCCTTGAAACCTTAGATTTATCCCTTTATGCAGGAAAGAAAATCACCTCGATTGGATTTGCAGTTGGTGCTGAAAATCCAGTCAATTATAAAGTCAATTTTGGTGAATTAAACCTTCATAGACAAGAGCAAACTGATGATTATGATGCACAGATTAATGGATTTACCATCGTTCAAAGTGGTTTCCAATTTGCACGTCGTGCAGATATGCGACTCACTTGGGCACCTGTTGTCTTAGAGCATTTAAATGATTCGATTTTATATCGTGTTTATCATGAAAATTCACTTGGAGAACTTCAATATCTTGGTGCAAGCTATCATAATTTCCTTTATGTCAAAAATATTGAACGTTTAGTTAAAAATGATGGTTCAAATATCAGTGACTATGATGTTTCAGGTAAACTCGTTTTACGTGCTTATGATAAAGTCAATCGTGTTGTTGGAGAGTCTCAACTCACCTTTGATTGGCCAGAAGCAATTGCTGGTGGAAGAATTGAAATTATAGCAAGTAAAACAGTTGTTAAAACTCAAGAAACACTCACACTGACTGCCAACATATCACAAATTACAGATTCAGTACTTTGGGAACTTCCTGGTGCAACGCTTGTTACTGGTACACTGACCTCACCACAAGTGACCGTTCGTTATGAAAATCAAGGTGTTTACCCAGTCAAACTGAGCACGTTTAACATTCTAGGAAGTAACTCCTATCAAGTGGATTATGCAATTACGGTATCCAATATTGCAGCAAATGTCAGCAACCTCACGGGTAATGCACGCATTCACTCATTTTCAGGATTTAACCCAACAAGACCTGATGAACATCCAAGATATATGATCGATGGCAATCTTGCAACCAAATGGTGTGAAACTGATGCAACAACCACCGGTAATAAATGGATTATCGTCGATTTAAGAGGACAATTCTTTATTTCTGAGGTCATCCTTTATCATGCTGATAATGACCCTGCGTATCGCAATACACGCATCTGGAATACCAGAGGATATGAGGTTTATATCAGTACGAATTTAGAAGATTGGGTGATGGTTGCAAAAGTCACAGATAACGTTGCAGCAACAACTTCACATGCATTTACACCAATCCAAGGCAGATATGTCAGAATTATTGTCACTCAAGGTTCACAAATTGATAATCACTCACGTATTCAAGAATTAGAAGTCTTCGGACGCGTTTAACAACACTTCATTTTTCATAAAAAAAGGGACTCATCATAAGATGGGTCCTTTTTGGTATGATCTATAACTTTATTTAAGTGGGCTAGATGGTATGTGATGACCATGTATCATGAGTAAGAATTCTGCAAACATTGAATTTGCCCAGCTAAACCAAGGTCTACTAAACAAAGAAGGATCATCAACATGAAAACCTTCGTGCATGAGATTCGTATGAGCATCTGTTGTTTTAAAAAGTTCTAAAATACGTAAACAGTCTTCGTCAGACGAAGAGGTCATACCTTCGATTGCAAGTGCGATATGCCAGATATGATTAGGTGGGGTATGTGGTGAGCCGATACCTTTGGCAACCAAACCCTCATAATAAAACGGATTATCCTTAGATAGAAGAAGCTTTCTAGTGTTTAAATAGAGAAGATCATCTTTTTTTAAATATCCTAAGTAAGGTGCAGAAAGCAAACTTGGGACATTGGCATCATCCATGAGTAAATAATTTCCAAGGCCATCAACTTCGTATGCATAGACTTGACCATATGTTTGATGATCAACGATTCCAAAATTTTCTATACCAGATTGGACTTCATCTTTCAACCTTGCTAAATCAGATGCAAAGGATAAGTCCTGATAAATATCTGTCATCAACTCAGTTAAGTAACCTAAGATGACCACAGCAAACATATTAGCAGGAATTAAATATCCGAACTGGCAGGCATCATCACTTGGACGAAATCCACTCCATATCATGCCTGTATAAGCTGTTAAAGTACCTTTGCCTTCTCTTTGAAGGGTTTCATAAGGAATTCTATCGATATCTTTCATAATCTCAGGATTGGTTCTTATAAATCTGTAGTGAGACTTGGACTCATGGTGTTGTTCAGTTCTAAACGTATCAAAGATTGTTCGAGCGACACGATAAAACTTGAGATCAAAAATAGAATCATCCTTTGTTGCTTGATAATAAAGATAGGCAAGTTGAATAGGATAACATAGGGAATCGACTTCAAATTTGGCTTCCCAAGTCAGTGGTGTCATTAAAGTCAAATCATCATGATGACCTTGATGTTCAACTAAATTGAAGGCATTGGCATAAGGATTATCAATGATTTGAGTTTTTTGTCTTTCGATGACACCTCGAATTAAGCCTTTAATTTCTTCATCTTGACTTGCAAGCATCAATAAGGGTCTGACTTGGGCAGATGAGTCTCTTAGCCACATGGCAGGAATATCACCGGTAATGACAAAAACTGTGCCGTCCTCTTGTTTTTTAAGTGTTGTTTCTAAAGTATTTTTGATGCCATTTTCAAAGAGATCAACAACTTTTTGATCTTTTGGATAATAGCTTTTGATTAAGTCAATCATCTTTTGTACATTTGAATTCATGGGTGTCCTCCAAAGTTATATGTCTATACATCTTTAATTATATAGCAGAACAAGATAATAGTAAAGAATCTTCCTCAAATCGCTTAAATAACGGTTAAAATGAAGAAATATGTGAAAAAACGCTCAACATTGAACTAACATGTATTTAACTTGTATTTACATTTCATTTCGAGAGTTTCTATTTACATAGAAAGCGCACTAAGGTATAATATCAATAGAGTGTAGGTATGTATGGAAAAGAAAAAGATTGTATTTGAGTCCCGTTATCCTAAAATTTATATGATTTATGAAATGATCTGGAAACTCTTAATTCTTAATCTTTTTTTTGTTATCTTTTCACTTTTAGGCGGCATTATTTTTGGAATTGGACCTGCGATTGCTGCAACCAAGAGACTCATCTTTGATTGGTCAAATAAAGAATATCCACCCATGTTTAAAACACTCTTATCTTATTTTAGAACTTCATTTTGGATGCATAACCTTGTTTTTTATGCATCAATCCTTTTATTTTTAGGGGTTGGGTTTAATTTTTACTTCTTTTACTTGAATCTTGAGCCTTCATGGATACGAACCTCAGGTCTAATCCTTAATGTCATTGTCTTTATTTATATTTGGACCGCATTTCATATGATTTTTATGATGAGACATGGTTTTAGTTTAACTTGGAAGGAATCCTTAATCTTTTCAATGAGATATGTTTGGGGATTTCCAAAAGAAGTCTTTCTTGTTTTAGGGATGCATCTTGTTACTGCAGTGCTGACTTACTTGATGCCACAAATCATGATTTTTTTTGCATATGGGATGTTGATGATGTCTATATCCATCATTACTAAAGCGTTGCAGAAAAAATTCGATTTAATCGATTTAGAGGACTAAAGCTATGTTACTTGTCGATTGGATTTATCATAGTGCAATGGCACTGATTATGTTATTTGTTTTTATGAGACAGTCTTTTTATCAGATACTTGAACTTGATCTACATGCTTATTTAAGAAAATCATATCAAAAAAACATTTTCACTTATTATTCAAAACCCAAAGTTTTAAGTTTACTGTTTATGGGAGCCTCTTATCTATATTACGTATTATATGGAAACGTCATTAGCTTTTTACTGACCATGATTGCACTCATTATGATTTTAACTTGCTTTGGTATCGAGAAAAAACAGATTGCTATTCGATGGCATCCTTTAATTTCATTAATCACAAAGATTCATTTCTTAATTTATATCTTTTTTCAAGTTTTTACCGTCATCTTATACCCCAAAGCACTTTTCATCTATGGTTTTATCTTACTTGCACTATTACCAGGATTGATGATTTTAATGTCTTATCTTTATTATAAAGTCTATCTCAAAGAAACTGAAAAAAAGATCAAATCCTTAACTCAACCACCTCGAAGACTTTTGATCCAATCAGGACCAACCTCAATCGTGACTCAATCTCTGATTTATCAAGCAGTCGAAAAGCATATGAAGGTTACCAAGAATAGAAGTGAAGCTTATCATCTCTATGATTTTTTAGAGGGGTTACCTAAAGAAAAAAGTGATCTTGAGGTCATCATTTATCCAACGTTTGTTTCAGATGACCTCCTAAAACCTGATGCCATCATGACAGAAAATTCACTTAAATATGCATCAAAAATCATCACTTATGGGCTAAAAGACGATAAAGCGTATCGATCAACCATGGTTCATCGCGCGTTTAGTGAATCCATCATTGAAGTCTATCACCAAAACGACCTCATTTACCATATTAAAGCTCCTCTTTTTGAGGATTTTCACTTGAATTCATTATCTGCAGCATTTGCTTATCTGAAGTGTTCGCAATTAGCTTTTGATACAAACCATTTTCAAGTCCCTCAGGGGTTTGGTAGATGTTATCCCTATGAAAATCATGTGATTTATGATCGAAGTTTATTGAAATCTTTAGACTTAACACTATCTTTCTTAAGTCATCTTAAGCATTATCTGAAACCTACGGTTTACCTCACAGAAGGATATGATCCATCACTATCAAACTTTAAAGATTACGTTGATTTACTTAAGATACTCAAATTCGAAGTTCATGTACTAAAAACACTAGATCATCATCAATTTATACAAGCATTGGATACACATCACATCAGATACACTATTCATCAAGACTATGAAGTTGCACTTGAAAGTTTTACGCAAAGAGAAATAGAACATTTAATCATCATCGATCACATTCAAAAATCATAAGGAGAGACTATGTCCACACATTCAAATATGATGTTTACCATGGAAAAACTAAAGAAAAGAATTCAAATGATTGAACCTCTAAGATATCGGGATAAGATAGAACTCAGTCTTTTTGAGGTGAAAGAAGATTTAGATAAAGAAATTCATCCTAAATTACCTGAGTCTAGTATAGGGTTTAGGCAAGAAACCACGGGTTATGAATGGAAAGGGTATGATCGTTACTTATGGATTAAGTTTAATAACATCATCATTCCAGAAGACTTTAAAACCAAACAAGTATTAGGCTTTTTTGATTTTGGAAAGCATGTCGGTGATGGTAACAATGAAGGTTTTGAATCCTTAGCCTATATCAATGGTGAAATGATTCAAGCGATTGATGCCAATCATCAAGAACTCTTTTTTCCTAAAGAAACATACGAATTATCAAACACCCTCTTATTTAGATTATGGTCAGGTTTAACAGGTGGACATGGTGTAAAAGATGTTTTACACAAGGTTAAAACAGCTTTTTTATGTTGGTTAGATCCTAAAATCGATGATTTGTATTTTACAAGTCATGCGATTTGGGAAACGATTGAAACCTTAAATCTTCACGATCAAAGTCATGATTCGATTCATTTGTTGATGACAACACTTGATGAGGCTATCCTTAAAATTGATTGGTCATTAAAAGATATGGACCCATCTCTCTTTTATGAATCCCTACACCAAGCAAGCAATTATTTAAGAACTGAGCTTGAGTATATGGAAAAACATTCCAATATTCAAATTCATGCCGTGGGTCATACACATATTGATGTTGCTTGGCTTTGGAGATTAAAACACACCAGAGAAAAAGCGATTCGTTCTTTTTCAACGGTTTTAGAACTTATGAAACATTATCCAGAATATAAGTTTATGCACACTACAGCACAAGTCTATGAAAAGATTAAGACCGATGATCCAAATCTATACCTTAAAATCAAAGAAGCGATTAAAAGGGGGCAATGGGAAGCTGAAGGTTCGATGTGGGTTGAAGCAGACTGCAATCTTACCAGTGGCGAGTCTTTAGTCAGACAAATTTTAATTGGGAAGAAATTCTTTAAAGACGAATTTGATGTCGATACAGAAGTCTTATGGCTACCTGATGTATTTGGATATTCATGGGCACTACCTCAAATATTGAAGCTTTCAAATATCAAGACATTTATGACCACTAAAATCAGTTGGAATGAATACAACCACATTCCACATGACACCTTTTTATGGAAAGGCATTGATGGTTCAGAAGTCTTAACACACTTTATTACAACCCCATGGAAGTATCAACCTAAAGAAAACTTTTATAGCGGTTATAATGCAATCCTTGCCCCATACACCATTCATGGTGCATGGCGTAAATATCAAGATAAGGATTTGAATCAAGATATTCTCATTTCTTATGGCTTTGGTGATGGTGGGGGTGGCGTTACTCGCGACATGCTTGAAATGAGAAGACGACTCGATGAAATACCAGGATTACCTCACATTCAAACCTCAACCATTTCAAGATACTTTAAGAAACTACATCATACCGTTAATGAAAAAAAATCTTATCTATCTAAGTGGGATGGAGAACTCTATTTCGAATATCATCGTGGCACTTATACGACGCAAGCTGATGTTAAAAAGAATAACCGCAAATTAGAAATCAAGTACCGTGATGCAGAGATTAGATCAAATGTTGCCTATCTAGAATCTAAAGATTTTATTTATCCTAAGCAAGCACTACTTCATGGATGGAAGATTTTATTAACCAATCAATTTCATGATATTATCCCAGGTTCATCAATTACAGAAGTCTATCAAGATGCGAAAATGGATTACTTAGAAGCAGATCAAATTGCATCATCGGTTCTTAAAGAAACTTTAGAGATATTGCTTGAAAAACCTGAGCATTATCATGTATTTAATAGCAGTAGTCACTCTCGTCGTGATTTGATTTTAATCCCAACATCAACGAATTTAGATGTCTATGATGGTGATCAGAAACTCAAGTCTCAAATGAGTCAAACTGGCTTATTGGTGTATTTTGATGAGTTAAAACCCTTAGCCTATACAAATCTCTTAACTAAACCATCCAAGCTAGCACATAGAAGTCAAGTCTTTGAGCATCATCAAGACTTTCTGATCACACCATTCTTTGAAGTTAAGTTTAATGCATTTGGTGAAATTAAGTCTTTAGTTGACCGTATCTCAAAGCGCATGATTTCAACAAATGAGCCATTAAATCAGTTTCAACTCTTTGAAGATATGCCACTCACTTATGATGCATGGAACTTAGACATATTCTATCAACAAAAGATGAAAAAGATGGAAAAACTTATTTCAAGTCAAGTCGTTGAGACGGGTGAGTTAAGACATGTCATCAAACAGATTTATACCTATGGTAAAACCACAATCACGCAAAATATTATTTTCTATGCACATACTCCGAGAATTGATTTTGATACCCATGTGTCATGGCATGCAAAAAAACATGTTTTAAAAGTTGCATTCCCAGTGGATATTCGATCAACTAAGGCAACCTATGATATCCAATTTGGTAACGTCGAAAGACCTACACACTGGAACACATCATGGGATCTTGCTAGATTTGAAGTGGTTGGCCATCAATGGGCAGATTTATCTGAAGGTAATTATGGAGTTTCCCTGTTAAATGATTCCAAATATGGTTATGATATCAAAGAAAATGTTTTAAGATTAACACTCCTTAGAGCAACTGAATATCCAGACCCGTTTGCTGATTTAGGTGATCACCATTTTACATATGCGCTTTATCCACATCAAGGTACATGGAGGGAAGCTGAGACTCATCTTGAAGCATGGTATCTTAATAATCCAATGATCGCATCTTCAAATCTTTTAAGTGTTGATAAGCATTCATTATTTAATCTATCAGATACGCATGTTTGGATCGATGCGATAAAACATGCTGAAGAAGGTGATGACATCATTCTACGTGTTCATGAGTATAAGGGCTTTAGAAAAGAAGTTACAATTTCTAGTGATTATCAGATTAAATTTTATCAAGAAGTCAATCTTTTGGAACATGAACTTTCGCCATGTATTTATGAAGATTGTATTAAATTTGATCTAAAACCCTATGAAATCAAGACCTTTAAGGTCAAATTAGAGAAGAGGTAACACATGAAAAAACTACACATCATTCCACATACGCATTGGGATAGAGAATGGTATATGCCATTTGAACAACATCGCTACCGCTTGGTTGAATTAATGGATGATCTTTTAGAGGTCATGAAAAATGATAAAGAATATAAGTATTTCCATATGGATGGTCAAGTCATCCCTATTTTAGATTATCTAGAAGTCAAGCCATCTAGAAAAGATGAAGTCTTAAAACTGATTGCTCTAGATAAAATTCAAATTGGACCTTGGTATATCTTGCAAGATG
The DNA here is from genome assembly GCA_030603805.1 of Acholeplasmataceae bacterium. GTDB lineage: Bacteria > Bacillota_I > Bacilli_A > Acholeplasmatales > Acholeplasmataceae > Peloplasma. The sequence goes on along the minus strand of JAUVXD010000001.1, from coordinate 206,381 downwards.
AATACTTAATTTCAAGTGAAGCCAATGTCAGAAATATGCTGATTGGATTAAAGCTTTCTAAAAGTTTAGGTGCAAAACCTGTGATGACGGGATATTTCCCAGATTCTTTTGGTAATATCTCACAAGCTCCACAAATTTTAAAAAAATTTGGAATTGAAACTGCTGTTTTTGGGCGTGGTCTCAATGAGGTTGGGTTTAATAATGAAATTATTTCGCAAAAAGGAATCAACAAATCTGAAGTCAACTGGCAATCACCAGATGGCAGTACAGTAGCCTGTGTGATGTTTGCCAACTGGTATTGTAATGCCATTGACTTACCTTTATCTGGCAAAGAAAACACTGAAAGATTCCAAAAAATCATTGATAATACTCAAAAATTCAGTCATTTAGATGATTTACTGGGAATGAATGGGTGTGACCACACACCGATTCAAAAGGATTTAACCAGTGCGCTGAATCATGCAAGAAAAACCATTCCTGATGTTGAAATTATTCATAGTAATATGAAGGATTACTTAGACATCGTCTTAAAGCATAAAAATCGATATGGGCTTGTTCAAGGGGAAATTGCAGGTCAACTAACCCGCGGATATCACTTGTTAATTAATACTGCCTCTTCAAGAGTTGATTTAAAGAAACTCAATCACCAAGCACAAGTTACATTAGAAAAACGAGCTGAACCGATTGCAGCAATTGCGCATCACTATGGCATCAGACATGATTCAGAATATTTTGATTATGCATGGAAACTTCTCATGGAAAACCATCCTCATGATTCGATTTGTTCATGTTCGGTTGATCCAGTACATGATGAAATGACTACACGTTTTAATAAAGTCATTCAAGTTGCCGATTTAATTGAGGCAGAAGCTGCACGTAAATACTTATCTCAACTGGATACAACTTCATTTAAAGGTAAGGTTTTAGCAGTATTTAATCCATATCCCTTTAAGGTGACAAAACCAATTAAAGCACACGTTGATTTTTTAGTAGGTGAAGGTGTCAAAGCAATCGAATTATTGGATTGCTATGGTCAAAAATTAGAAGTAACATATTCATTATTAGAAAATCAGTTTACTTATGAACTACCAAAAGATCGATTTAGACAAGTACATTATGTCGACCACTTTGAAGTTGAATTCATTGCTCACGATTTAAATCCACTTGGATTTACTTTGTTTGATGTGGTGCCTACTAATTCAGGTCTCATTGAAAATAATCAAACAGATGACCGTATCATGGAAAATGAATTCATTAGAGTAACAATCAATCTCGATGGTTCCTTCAATATCTATGATAAACTAACCCATGGATATCAATTCAACTTAAACACATTTGAATACACCTTAGATATTGGTAATGAGTACAATTATGAACAATCAATCGATCGATTTAAACTATTAACCAATAATCAAAAAGCTGAAATTCGTTTGATTCTTGAAAATAAACTTAAAAAAGTATATCAAATCAAACATGTACTCAAAGTACCTAAAGGTGTAGAAAATCAAAAACGATCTTTGGACACTGTAAAAACAGAAATGATTTCAACTTACACACTCTATCAAAACTCTAAATCAGTAGATATTGAAACAACCATCACCAATCAAGCAGAAAACTTTAGAATTCGCGCTTTATTCCCAAACAAGATTAATACTAAGAAGGTTGATGCTGATGGACAGTTTGACATTGTTGAACGGGACATTATGCCATGGGAAGGTTGGGAAAATCCAAGCAATACCCAAAGATTTCAAGCGTTTGTTCAATTAAAAGATGATGAACAAGGTCTTCAAGTTGCAGCTCAAGGATTACTTGAATATGAAGTCTTAAGATTTGATGATAACACGCTTGCACTCACCTTACTCAGAGGGACAGGAGAATTAGGTGATTGGGGCATATTTCCAACACCAAAATCCCAGATGAAAGGGACACACAAACTTGCCTATCAGGTGACACTCTTTGAACCTAAAGACACCTATCAAGTTGCAAGACTTGGTTATATCTACAACGGTCTTGACCTTAAAACTTATCAAACTTCAAGTCATCAAACAGGTCCCCTTAAGGCAGAATCTTTTGCAAGCTATGAAGAATCTAGAATCCATATGAGTGCATTTAAGAAAGCAGAATATGAAGATGCACACATTTTAAGGCTTTATAATATCTCACCAAAAAAGGTAGCTTTAAAACTTAAAATAAACAAAGATTACAAGCAAGTATACCTTGCAACACTTGGAGAAGAAGAGATTAAATTGTTAGAGATGAAAGATCATCAAGTTGTACTTAACTTTGGTCCTAAAGAAATTCATACACTCAAATTCAAATCATAAGTTCTTTATAGAGGGAAACACAGCAAAGTGCTTCCTTCTTTTTTTAAGTTGTCTAGATAATGTCTATGCAACTTTTTTTGAGGAAAAGGATTGTATATACATGTAAGATATGATAGACTAAATATAGGTTGATAAATATGGTTTTTCATGCAAATAAACCAATGAAATGGCATCATATTTTTTTTACATGTCAGAAATAACGCTTACACAATCATAGATTGTATCGATAAGACGTAGTGAAGCATGAAAAATTTTATGTTATTTCAAATGCATAACCTCATCAAACCCATCAGATATAGCATCAAAATCCATTATAAACTTAAAAAAATATGTCGATCTAGAGACACTCATCTAGACAAGTTAAAAAGAGGTACATTATGAAAATCATTGGTAAACCGATTGCAAACATGCCATGGGAAGATCGTCCACAAGGTTTTGAAGAAATCATCTGGAGGTATTCTAAAAATCCAATCATCCCTAGAAACTTAATTAAATCATCAAACAGCATTTTCAATAGTGCTGTTGTCCCATTTAAAGATGGGTTTGCTGGTGTCTTTCGGTGTGACAATCGTGCAAGACAAATGAATATCCACAGAGGATTTTCCAAAGATGGCTTAAACTGGACGATTGATGAATCTCCAATTACGTTTGTTGCACATGACTTTGAAACACTTGCAACATCTGATTATAAATACGATCCTAGAGTGGTTGAAATCAATGGACGTTATTATATTCAATGGTGTAATGGTTATCACGGGCCAACCATCGGCTTAGGCTACACCGATGACTTTCAAACTTTTTATCAAATGGAAAATGCATTCCTCCCATTTAATCGTAATGGTGTGCTTTTCCCGAGACAGATTAACTCACATTACGTCATGCTCTCACGACCAAGTGATACAGGACACACTGCATTTGGTGATATCTTCTTAAGTCAAAGTAAAGACTTGATTTATTGGGGTAAACATAGATTTGTTTTAGGGGTTGCACCTTTCGAAGATAGCGCATGGCAGTGCTTAAAGATTGGTGCTGGTCCATCACCCATTGAAACTGATCAAGGATGGTTACTGATTTATCATGGCGTTCTGCGCTCATGTAATGGGTATCATTACTCCATGGGTGCTGCACTCCTTGACTTAAATGATCCCTCAAAGGTGATCGCAAGATCTCAAGATTATCTCTTAGCCCCCTACACAGATTATGAGCTAAATGGAGATGTATCTAATGTAGTCTTCCCATGTGCAGCATTGGCAGATTCAAAAACAGGTAAAATCGCCATCTATTATGGCGCAGCAGATACAGTGACAGGTGTTGCCTTTACAACCATTGACTTAATCATTCCATGGTTGCTTGGAAACAATCTGCTCGACAAAAATAAATAAGGGAGAAAAACATGAGAAAAATACTATCCATTTTATTGATGTTAACTTTATCGTTAGCACTCATCGCTTGTAACAACACACCCTCAGAACCGACAGTTCCTACATCACCAACAGAACCAACTGTACCCACTGAACCAACAGATCCAGTGATTCCAACGGATCCTGGTAAAACATATGATATTGATTTATCTACGTTAAACTTAGGTGGCAGAGTCGTCAACTACTTCACGCATGTCAGTTCTGAAGATAACCCATTTTCAGAAGGTTATGTTGGAACAGATAAGGCTGCTTATCAAGCTTTCTTAACTCAACTTCAGACACAATATAACTTCACCTTAAATTTTAGAAGTTGGACAGATTACAATAACCGTATTACAGATATCGCATCTCACGTTTTAGGTGGAGGAGGATCTGCAATCGTCAGATCACCAGAACTCGATTTCATGTTAGACTTAATATCAGCAGGTTATTTATCCAATATCACACATGTTGCAGATGCACTTAAAGATGATTATGCGATTAATGATTGGCAAATTCAAGCTGGAACCGTTCAAGATAATGTTTTTGCCATCCAAAACAAAGATGGTGTGCAATATGTTGAGCTCTTAGTTTACAATAAGACGCTACTTCAAGAAGCAGGTATTACACAAACACCTGCCGACCTTTGGATTAAAGGTGAATGGACACTAGATAAAATGGGTGATTATTTAAATCAACTCAGATTAGAGTTTGGAACAGCCCCATATCCACTCGCGATCACGCCATACCATGTGGCGATGTATGCACCAGCAGCCAATGGTTCTCAGTTTGTCAACGCACAAGGTAATTTGAGTCTATTAAACACTCAAACTTTAGATGTCATTTACCGCTATAAAGATTGGTATGATTATGGTTATATCCGTCCGATGAATTTCAATATGGGTTATATTTTAAAGCACTCCATAGCTAATCCATGGGCAAACCAAGATTCAGTCTTCGGCGTCGCGATGATGTGGCAACTCGAAGGCTTTGCACAAAATGTCAGTTTCGAATTTGGTGCAGTTCCATTCCCACAATCTTCAAATCGCACCAAAAATGATTATTATACACCACTTAATCCAGGTGATTTACAAATGGTAACCATTGGTAGTGATTCAGATGAGATTGCAACCATCATGTTTTTAATCAATGAGTTCCATAAAGGACAAAGAGAAGCGGAACTTGATTTATGCCTTGTTGCAAATCCAGGCAGTACTGCCATCGAATGTCAAGCCATCACCAATGTTCAAAAATACTTAAGACTTACCAATGAAACAGATATTTTACAAGCTCAAGAAGTATTTTCATTCCTTCAAGGAACACTCACTTATCCATCTGTACGTTCAAATGAACTTGCATATTTGAATGGTGAAGTGCTCTATGTACAAGCTGTCCAAGATTATTTCCAAAATGGTGGTTCACCAAGAAACTATATTGATGCCATCATTCCTCAAATTAACCAAAATATTAGAAGAATGCTTGATGCGATTGCAGAAAGCCTTAAATAATGGATAACCGGTCGACGGCATCCTTGAAGCTGTCGACCCTTTTTCATTGATTTGTCTGGAGACACCATGAAGAAAAAGATTATTACCATCCTGTTGCTCATCACTTTAACATCTTTATCCATCATCTCGTTGATCCAATCACAAAGACCTTTGTATTCGGGGTCTATTTCATCATACTTAGCACGCGTTAGTGATACGCTTCTTATTGAAGGTAGTTACCGTGCTTATATGGATCATCATCAAGATAAAAACATCATTTTTGATGATATCGTTACTGTCAATATATTTGATATTGATTTAGATCAAACATCCATGGTTTATCATCAATTGAACTCAACATTGATTACAGATGAGCAAGGCATCATTACATGGCGTTTTGATGTGGATACTCCAGGGTTATACAATTTAAGAATTGAATATTATCAAATCGTAGAAATTGAGTCTTTAGGCATCACTGGAAAGTCTTCAGCGATTGAACGTCAGATTTTAATTAATGGTGAAGTCCCCTTTACTGAATTTGAACGCATTCGTCTATCTCGTATATGGGAAGATCAAACTGAAATCTTAGAAGACAGGTTTGGCAATCAAATTAGACCAAGACAAGTCGAAAAAGTGAGATTAGTTAATCACTTTGTCGATGATTATGAAAAATATGAAGTCGATCCCTACTATGTTTATTTAGAGACAGGTAATCATACACTTTCTTTTGAATCGATTAGAGAACCTCTTCAAATTAAATCCATCTCTTTTATCGGTCTACCTAGAGTTAAAACCTATCAAGAGATGAAAGCAGTCTATGAAGAAAAAAATTATCAAATCGTTGAAGATGCGAAGTTAACAGTTCAAGCTGAACATATGTTTGAAAAAAATTCACCGACAATGATTCCGCTTGCTGATACATCTAGTTTTCTTTCCTATCCAAAGTTTCAAGGTAGAAGAACTGTCCTCAATGTGATGGGTATTTATTCTTGGAGACTGCCAGGTTATTGGGTATCTTATCAACTGGAAGTGCCAGAGTCTGGACTCTACGCTTTAAACTTTAGAATGAAACAAGATATTAAACAAGGCTCATTCGTCTCAAGACAAATCACGATTGATGGGGTCGTCCCCTTTAAGGAAGCATCTTACCTACCTTTTTCCTATAATTCATCGTTTAATAACTATGTGATTGGAACACCTGATGAACCTTATCTATTCTACTTAGAATCCGGTGTTAGAGAAATCAAATTCCAGATTTCATTAGGTAATGTAGGCGATGCAGTCAATCAGGTTAGTCAATCAATTAATCGACTGAATCAGCTTTATTTATCCATCATCATGTATACAACTGTGAACCCACAACCTTATCGTGACTATCAACTTGAAAGAAATATTTTAAATCTTAAATCAATCTTAATAACAGAATATGAGCGTTTGACTGAAGTGATTAACTCGTATAAAGAAATCAGTTCAAGCAGTGCTGCTCAAACCTCGATTTTATCAAATATGAGCATTCAACTTGAAAGGTTTATCAAAGATCCTGAACTAATCGTTAGAGAACTGACGAGTATGGAATCAAATATTTCAGCTCTCGGTACATGGATTATGCAGGAAAGCGAACAACCACTAACGCTTGATCATTTTAGTTTCTTTGATCCTAACCTTAAATTAGAACGCGGTAAGGACAATATTTTTGAATCAATTTTGCATGAGTTTAGACGCTTTTTCTTCTCGTTTTTTCAAGATAACGACGCCTTTGGTGGCGGTGGTGATGGAGAAACGATTCGTGTATGGGTGACTGCAGGTCGAGATAATGCACAAATCTTAAGACGTCTCATTGATGACTATTTTGATGAAGATATCAATATCGATTTAGAACTTGTGAGTCGCGATGTGTTACTGCGTGCAACAGTTTCGAATCGAGGTCCTGATGTCGCATTAATGATTGCAGAAGGTACACCGATTGATTTCGCCTTTAGAAATGCAGCTTATGATTTAACACAGTTTAGTGATTTTGATATGGTTGCCAACCGCTTTTATGAAAGTGCGTTAACTCCTTTTAAATATTTAGATGGCGTCTATGCACTACCTGAACAACAAACATTCCCTGTCTTTTTTTACCGAACAGATATCTTTAACAATTTATCACTTACAGTACCAGAAACATGGACTGAAGTTTATCAACTACTAACACAACTAAACACTGCCAATTTAGATTTCTTTGTGGATTCTGGTTCAACTTCGCTAGCAACTGCAGCGAATAACACTGTTTATGCAGGACTCTTTGGCACACTTTTATACCAGCACGGTGGTGCATTCTATTTAAATGATGGTCGTCAAACCGGCTTACTCACACCACAGGCAAAAGAAGCATTTAGAATGTTTACAGAACTTTTCACCAGTTATGGTGTCCCAACACAAGCAAACTTCGTCAATCGTTTTAGAAGTGGTGAAATTGCTGCTGGGATAATGGATTATTCCATTTATAACACCTTAGTCGTCTTTGCTCCTGAAATTAGCGGCAAATGGGCGATTGCAACTGTACCAGGTATGGATACTGAACATCAAATGGTGACATCCAATGTCCCATTTGCATCGATGATGCTTAAAGACACCAAATCTCCTGAAGCTTCTTGGGCATTCTTAAAATGGTGGACCTCAACTGAGACACAAATTCAGTATGCAAGAGAACTAGAAACGATTATGGGGGCTGCAGCCAGATATCCAACAGCCAACAAAGAAGCACTCGCACAACTTTCTTGGCCCGCAAGAGATTTAACAATTATATTAGAAATGATGTCAAGGTCCAAAGGTATTCCACAAGTACCTGGTGGCTATATGACAACTAGAATGTATACTTATGCATTTTTAGCCGTCGTCAATGATGGATATAATCCCCTTGAAGTTATGAATGAATATGCAAGAGAAATTGATCGAGAAATTAGATCAAAACGTGAAGAGTTTAATTTAGATTAGATTAGAGGTCTCTATGACGCAAGCATCCCAACCCAAAGTTATGACATTTAAAGAAAAATGGGAAATGAACAAATACCTGATGAAGAAAAATAAGGTGTTCTATTTTATGCTTGCACCTTATTTTATCCTATTCTTTATTTTTACTGTTTTCCCTGTTTTAATGTCAATGGGATTATCTTTAACCTATTACAATATGCTTGAAGCACCTCGTTTTATTGGCTTTAATAACTATTTACGCCTTTTCTTAGATGATGATGTCTTTATGACCTCAATTAGAAATACATTTGTTTTAGCTATTGTCACAGGACCTGTCAGTTATCTTTTAGCCTTTGTCTTTGCATGGCTTATCAATGAACTTCCAAGAAGGTTAAGAACCTTTATGACCTTAATTTTCTATGCACCTTCATTATCTGGAGCTGCATTTACCATTTGGCTACTAATCTTCTCTGGTGATATTTATGGATTCTTAAATGCTTATCTCATACGTTTTAATATCATTAGAGAACCTATTTTATGGCTTCAAAATCCACAGTATGCACTGCCTATCTTAATTGTTGTTCAATTATGGATGAGCTTAGGTGTGGGTTTCTTAGCCTTCATTGCAGGTCTTCAAAATTGTGATCGTACGCTTTATGAAGCAGGTGCGATTGATGGGATTAGAAATAGATGGCAAGAACTTTGGTTTATTACACTGCCTCAAATGGTGCCACAGCTGATGTTTGGTGCTGTGATGCAAATTACAGGATCCTTTGGGATTGGTTTATTGTCTAAAAATCTACTTGGCTTCCCAAGTACCGATTATGCAGGTCATACCATCATTAATCACTTAGATGATTTTGGAATGATTCGTTATGAACTGGGTTATGCCTCTGCGATTGCAACTGTTTTATTTTTATTCATGATCTTTGCGAATAAGTTTATTCAAAAAGTTCTGAGAAAGGTAGGGACTTAATGATGACCCAGACCCTTTATCAGAAAGTTAGAACATATGTTAAAAGTCAGAAGAAGAAAAGATTAAATCGTTCTAAGACAATGGATGTTCTTTTATTCCTCGCTTTAGCAGGCTTTGGTTTATTTAGTGCATGGCCACTCATTTATGTCGCATCCAATGCCTTTAAACCATTAGATGAAATCTTTAGATTTCCACCACAACTCATTGTCAGAAACCCAACTTTTCAAAATTTTAGTGATCTTTTTAGAATTTTAAATGATTCTTGGGTTCCTGTGTCTAGATACTTTTTCAATACGTTATTTTATACAGCAGTCGGTACTGCAGGACACGTCATTTTAGCTTCGATGGCAGCTTATCCTTTAGCGAAATATGAATTTCCTGGCAAAAAGTTTATGTTTGCAGTCGTTGTCTTATCATTAATGTTTGCACAAGAAGTCACGCAAGTGCCAAACTATATTACCATTTCATTCTTTGGTTTGATTAACACACCGTTTGCCTTAATCTTACCTGCTTTTTCAGCATCGCTTGGTCTATACTTGTTAAAACAGTTTATGGAACAAGTGCCTATGGCATTAATTGAATCTGCAAGAGTCGATGGCGCAAGCGAAATGACGATTTTATTTAAAGTCGTCATGCCACAAGTGAAACCTGCAATTTTAACCTTAGTGATTTTCTCATTTCAAGGTCTATGGAGTGCAGCGGGTGGCGCATTTATCTATAGTGAACGTTGGAAGACGATGACTGATGCTATTTCATCGATTGTTGCGGGTGGTGTCGCAAGAGCAGGTGTTGCAGGTGCAGCATCGCTACTGATGATCTCAATTCCAATTACTGTTTTTATCATTTCACAAAGCAATGTTGTCGAAACCATGTCGACATCAGGCATTAAGGAGTAGCCATGAAGAAGATACTGATCTTATTGATGCTCACACCATTAATGCTTTTAACTTTTGGTATGAAGAGTGAGGCATCCTCCTACAATTATGATTACTTTGGACAAGTCGTCCATGCACCAGCTGCATATCGTTATCAATCTGAGATTAATGCGAGTTCTGCAAGTATTCAAAGTTTCATTAGATTGACTGATGTGGCTGTGGGCAAAAACTTTATTTATGTTTTAGATGAAGCTCTAGGTTTATATGTCTTTAATCATCTTTATGAGTTTCAATATCACTTTAGCAACTTTATCAATGAAGATGGAAATTCAGATCGTTTAAGAAGATCAACTTCGATTGCCATAACAGATGATTTTATTTATGTCTCTGATACAGATACAGAGCGTATCGCAATTTTAGCTCATACCGATGAATTTGGACAACCCATCCATGGTCTTCGATACATCAAATCGATTTATATGCCAGAAGATATTCCATCGATGGAAGACTTAGCATTTAAGCCCTTAAAAATTGCTGTAGATAGATCAGGTAGAATCTTTGTGATTAACCGTGATGTTTATGAAGGTTTAATGGAGTTTGATTTTGATGGTAACTTTAAACAATTTGTTGGAACCAATGAAGTTGAAGTGAATTTAATTGATTATTTTTGGAGACAACTCATCTCTGATGAAGCGAGAAGTCGCTTGCAGCTTTATTTACCTGTTGTTTTTACATCGCTTGCTGTGGATTCTAGAGGATTTATCTACACAACCACAGAATCTGCTAATGTAAACCCCATTCAAAAGTTTAATTTTAAAGGGGAAGATATCTTAATTCAAAATGGCAATATTCCTGTTCGTGGCGATGTGAATCTTGGGGATAACAAAAAATCAACATTTAGATCCATTGATATCAATAATTACGGTATTTATATAGCCTTAGATACTCAAATGAATCGCATCTTTGCGTATAACGATAATGGAGAATTACTCTATATTCTAGGAAATAGAGGTAGTTCAGAAAATCAGTTCGAGTTTCCTGTCTCGATTAAGTGGCATCAAGACAAAATCTTAGTCGTTGATCAAGCATTAAATAAAGTCTTTGTCATGGCACCAACCGATTATGGACATGCCATTAATCAAGCGGTCTATCATTATTATCAAGGCGATTTTGAAACATCCAAATCCTACTGGGAAACAGTACTTACCTTAAATACGAACTATGATCTTGCTTATGTGGGTATTGGTAAAGTTTTCTATCAAAATGAACAATATAAAGATGCAGTTGATTACTTTAGACTTGGTAATAATCGCATTTATTACTCAAGAGCTTACGAAAAGTATCGTAATGAATGGCTGAGATCTAACTTTACATGGATTTTCTTGGTTGGTATCGTTGGAGTTGCAGGCATTCTATTGACGTTGAGGAGGAAGCCAGAATGAACATCCTCAAACAAATCAAACACGATTTCTGGGATTTCCCGATTTCTTTAATCTTTAGACCCTTTAAGGGTTATGATGACATTAAAGATAAACATGAAGGTAAAATTTCAGTTGCAGTGACGCTGATCTTACTCATGGGTATCATGTCCATTATTGAATATCAATATACAGGATTTATCTTAAATACCTTTGACCCAAGAGAAATGAATGCAATTGTAATCCTAATTACTTCAGTATTTCCATTACTCTTAATGGTTTTAGCCAACTGGTCGATGACCACTTTACTCGATGGTAAAGGCAAAATGGACGAAATTTTTAAACTTCTTGCTTATGCATTATTTCCTCTATTAATCAGTCGAATCATTTCGGTCATCTTATCCAATGTCTTTGTCGAATCTGAAATGATCTTTATTACAGTCATGATGGGTTTAGGCTTTATTTGGACAGGCTTCTTAGTCTTAGTTGGACTCATTGTCATGCATCAATTTACTTTGTCCAAAACATTTTTACTTTAATACTCACTTTAGTTTCCATGTTAGTGATCGTCTTTGTCCTACTTTTATTCTTTTCACTCTTACAACAACTTCTAGGCTTTATCTGGTCTTTCCTAGAAGAATTCTTATATCGACTCAATAGGTGACCTATGTATCGTAATCTCAAATCAAAAGTCAATCAAGTTTACCATTGGACTTTAGCACACAAAAGACAAACAGTTCTTGTTATCTTAAGTGCCATGGTTCTTATTTTGGTCTTGAATCTTATCTTTGGGTTTCGATTGAGAAAAGATACTTTAGATATACCAGAATACATCTATGAATCAGGTGAAACTATTCAAATCAACTATGAACAGATTCAATTAGGAAATACACCTGACATCATTGAAGTTGTTTCACCTTCTGTTGAAAACAACTTTAGAAGTTTATCGATAAATCTCATCACAACCAATATCATCATAGAAGATCATCAAACTGGTGCCATTTTTGAAACACTTAAAGTCAATTCAGCGCTTAATGAAGCCAATCAAAATCTTCAAAGAGCACCTTTATTTATCACTTATATGTATGAAGGTTGGACAACAGGTAAAAGACTTGATGCCTTTACCCATAGCATTTCTCGTCAAAAATATGAGGTCATCATCATCGAAGGTGGGGTTCGCGTCATCTATCATATGGGTGTTCATACACCATCTTTATCTTGGATGCCACAACGCATTACTGAAACACTATATGATGAACTACATGCTCAAACCAATGCTTCAGGTAAAATTGCACTTCAAAATGTTTATCAAAGACCTTCAGGTGCAAACTTCTATCAAATTGTGAGTTCAATTGCACAACCCTTTATAGATCGAATTTATTCAGTTTGGTATGAAGAATATGGGTTAACTTTTGAAACCTTATTTGAACTCAATCGTGCATTTAACATTCGAAATAATTTTATTGAAATCCCAAGCTTTAAAATTCCTGTGGAATATAAGCTTGATCAAGGCGATTTCATAGCACGAGTTGTTCTACCAGAAATTAAAGAAGAATCCTTATCCTTTAATGATGAGGAATCCTTATTTATTCAAGATATTGATTTACTACCCTATTTCTTTAGTACTCAAAATCATAGTGATGCCTTTATGTTTGTTCCTGATGGTAGTGGTGCCATTGTTGAACTCAGTCGCCCTGATTTTAACTATACAAGATATACCAAAGGGTTCTATGATGCTAGATCCTTGTTATCAACACATTACACACCTTATTTGGATCAAGAAAGTATTTTAATGCCAGTCTTTGGACTCGCAAAAGAAAACTTTGGAATCTTTGGCATTATTGAATCTGGTGCGATGCAATCTTTACTTCAAATCAGACGAGCATCCTCAAATAATGCACTCAATGCCATTTATCCCACGATTATTTACAGGCATAAAGATGCATTTAGCTTATCTGGTGTCGTCATTGATATGTATTCTAAACCCTTAAATGAAATCGATTATCAAGTGAGATATCGTTTATTAGAAAAAACAGATGATATCACCTATATGAATATGGTTGAATCCTATCAAGATTATCTCTTTGGTGAAAAACCCAAAGAAAACTATATACCTGATATTCATATCAACTTGATTGGTGCCATTAAGGATCGTGCGTTTTTTATCGGTATACCTTATGAAAAAATGATTGCTCTAACATCCTTTAGGGATGCGAAGCTTATTATGGAAAGTTTATCAGGATATGTTAACTCTTATACCTATCAAGGATGGTCAGAAGGTGGCATGCTTGGAAAACCTATGACCTCATTAAACCTTGAACGTGCATTAGGCTCAAGAAGAGATTTTAATAACTTATTAAGCTATGCAACATCAGAAGATATTCGTCTAAATTTAGATGTTCCAATACTTCATGTTTATGAAAATTCAAACGGGTTTCATGGTCAAAGACATGCTGCAAAACTGATTGGCGATTATACAAGAGCTTTTTATCCCTACGATTTATCTCGTATGTTGATGAAGGAAAGTGCTGATCTTGGAACTTATTATTTAATGAATCCAAGTTATATCACTTCATTTGTCGATCAATTCTTAAAACAATCAACCCTTGGTGTCACTGCTTTAGAATTAAGAGATTTAGGAAACACCTTTACAGCAGACTTTGGGCGAGATGGTACAACACCTTCACTTGTTGAAGGCGTCATCAATGATGCACTTGCTCGTTTAGAGCATTCTTATGATCTCACCTTAAGAAGACCCTTTATGCATGCAATCCCTTATGCATCTAGTGTATCTGATCTGCCTTATCAAAGCTCAGTCAATTACATGTTTAGTTATTCCATTCCGTTTTATCAACTCATCTTAAACGGTCATATGCGATATCGTCTTGAAAGCACCAACACCAAGGGCATTAAACCCAGTGATTTGATGTTTTTAAGTGCACTTGCATCTGGTTCTGGTCTAGCTTATGATCTAACTTATGTGAATAGCAGTGTAACTAAGTCAAGTTCATATTTTAACTACATGTATGCAACATCTTTTGATGTTTGGAAAGATGAGATTATTGCTTATAGCATCTTACTTCAAGATATTTATGCAACCTTAGGCACAAGCATCATCAAAAATCATCAAACGCTGGCATCAGGACTTGTGCTGGTGACATATCTGACTGATCAGAAACTTTTAATTAATATGACCCATCAAACACAAACTTATTTAACACATACTGTAGAACCCTATCAATACCAAATCCTTGGAGGATAATGTGAAAGGCAAAAAGAAGAGACTCACCCTTAATCAGAAAAAACAACTCTATAATCTTTTATTTATCTCACCCTGGCTGATTGGGTTTTTAGTCTTATTCATAAAGCCTGTCATTGAAACAGTGATTTATTCATTTCATTACATTGTGCCATCAGCAAGTGGCATGCAAATGACACCCATTGGTTTTGATAACTATCAAAGACTTTTTACAAGCTTTACGTATAATTTGAATGGTACGGTTTATCCCTTCTTACGATTGATGTATGAATCCATTTCAGGGACTTTAATTGAAATGCCGATTATCATTATATTTTCGCTCCTCATTGCCATTTTGCTTAATCAGAAATTTAAAGGTAGGGGTTTAGTTCGAACGATCTTTTTCCTCCCCATTATCTTTGGTTTAGGTGTTTTAGCCAATTTATCTGTCTCAGATGCAATGAGCAATTTCCTAGCTTCAACCATTTCGACACAACCCATTTTTAAACTCTTAGATATTGGATTCTTATTTGAACGCAGTGGCATCCCTGTAGGCATGATGAATGTCTTAGAAAATGCTGTGGTTGAAGTCTTTCATATCATCTCATTTTCCGGTGTTCAAATCTTAATTTTCCTTGCAGCTCTTCAATCGATTAACCCAACCCTCTATGAGGTTGCTGATATTGAAGGTGCATCAAAGTATGAAAGCTTTTGGAAGATTACGTTGCCGATGATTGTGCCCATTATCATAACAACCATTGTTTATACGTTTGTTGATGTCTTATACCGTTCACCAATCACAAAAGTCATTTCTGATACAGCATTTACCGATTTAACCGCTGGACCTGGTTTAAGTTCTGCCATTTCTGTGATTTTCTTACTCTTAACCATGGCACTCTTAGGTCTAATCCTAGCGCTTGTTAGAAAGGGGGCTAAGCACTATGAACAGTAATTTAGTCGTCAAAAGATTAAACACCTATAAAACCAAGAAAATGGTTCGAGGCTTAACCATTGGCTTTTTTAGAACCCTACTCATTTTAGGGATTTCATTTGTTATTTTATACCCATTAATTGAAAGCATTTTACCAGCAATCACAGATTATAATTATTTGGGTCGACCCAATTCGATTTGGATTCCCTTAAAATTTGGCACATTATCGTTTGATATTGCATCCCATCTATTAAATTATTGGACAGCATTAGGCAAAACCTTCTTATTTTCGACGTCCATGATGATGGTTCAGCTCTTCGCTTCAGCAATCGTTGGTTATGGATTTGCACATGCAAATTTTAAAGGACACAATTTGTTATTTCTCTTTGTCATCCTAACCATCATTGTG
Source organism: Acholeplasmataceae bacterium (assembly GCA_030603805.1). Lineage (GTDB taxonomy): Bacteria > Bacillota_I > Bacilli_A > Acholeplasmatales > Acholeplasmataceae > Peloplasma. The sequence continues at coordinate 190,371 of JAUVXD010000001.1, read as the reverse complement.
CCACCTCAAGTCATTATGCTTCCTCAATACTTTCATTTCCAAAGCTTTGATATCTTAGGGATTATTGAAGGACTTTCTGGTTCTCCATTAAATCTCTTAGGCAAAACAGGTGTCATTTATCTCATGTCAGCTTTAGGAATGGGATTTAGATCCGGCCTATTCATTTTCTTGTTTAGACAGTATTATCGTGGTCTACCTAAGGAATTAGAAGAAGCAGCACTCATTGATGGATGTGGCTACTTTAGAACATTTTTCCAAATTATTTTACCGAACACAGCATCAATTATGCTCACCGTAGGTGTATTCTCATTTGTATGGAATTATGGAGATACCTTCTATACCGGTCTTTTTGCAGAAAACACAGGATTGCTGGCTCAATTTTTAGGACAAAGATTTCAAACCACCACTTGGGTTTCCAATGCCTTTAATGAACTCACCCTTCAACCTCAAGGCACTCAAGCCAATCCACTACTTCTAGGTGCTGCTCAAGGAGCTGCAAAAGTCTTATTCATTACACCTTTACTTATTCTTTATTTTATAGTTCAACGTAAGTTTGTTCAATCCTTTGAACGATCTGGCATTGTCGGATAGGAGCTTTATGAAAAAAACATTGAGACAAAAAGAGATTCAAAAACCAAAAACATATTTAACCCTCATTGGATTAATGACTATTTTTATCTTACTGGATGCCTATATCCAAGGCAGCAAAGATCAAATATTTGTCAAGTTTTTCCTATCCATTTTTACCATTCCACTTTTTATTGGGTTTATCGGTTATGCCCATGATTACAAGAAGATGAAAGACTTATCTTGGCTGTCTTGGTTCAAAAGTTACGCATTTAGGCCTATAGTTGCTTATGTCATTGCAGTGACAATTTATGCCTTTTTAATCTATAGTGGACAAATTGAAACTTATGGTTTTGTTGATTATCTTTTCAAAGAGTATCCAAAATATATCTTAAGACATAGTTATGATGCTTTCTTTAGATTATCATTTTTCATCGCTATGCCTTTTTATAGCCTGATTCTTTATGTCTTTACACGTTACGTTCAAGATATGAAAAAGTATTTCTATGTGTTACTTTGGGTAAGTTTACTAAGTTTAACTGTGATTTTACTACCCCAAACATTTAGATTAGAACTTGGCATGATTTATATATTTTTAGTTGAGAAGAATCTAATGCTTTATAATTTGATTTTCTTTGCGACAGGTGTGCTTTTAAGACATTATGTGTTTAATATTGAGGCGATTAGTCATAAGATTATCGTTAGAAATGCAACATATACACTTTTTGCTCTTTTAATCACCAGTCTATTTTTCATGCTCAATCGCTCAGATTTTTTTAGTTCAAGCTCACAAACGGTTCAAACAATCATTCTATCATTTCAAACATTTGTGATTTATGTGCTCAATTTTGCCATTTTAGTTCAACTTGCTTATTTAATACAAAGAAATATCATAAAACCTATCGCATCACTCCAGCATTTAGGTAAGATTTATCAAGGGATTCTCTTGTGGTACGGATTAATCATTTTTATTTCATATAGACTCTCCGGATCGAGTGTCTTAACTTATGACTATTCCAAATACTATTTATGGATCATCTTTTTCACATTCATATTCTTAAGTTTGATTTATTTCTTGAGAAACTCTACAAAACTTAAATACGTGCTATTACTTGAAATTAAGGAATTCTAAAGAAAGGGTGGATGTTTATGAAAAAAACTTTAGGATGGATCATTTTATTCGGTTTAATCCTTTTAAGTGCATGTCAAACAAAACCAGAACCTTTAACACCAGAAGAAAGAGCAAGCTATGCTTTTCTTGCTGCAACACAACTTTTAGACCCACTTTTTGTAACGCATGAAACTGTGGAAGCCAATATTTTATTACCTTTAAATTTTGAAACCATTCCTGGTCTAGAAATTATTTGGACAAGTAGTGAAAGAAGCATTATCAGTGATTATGGTGTTTTTAAAAGACCGAATGTCGATATTGAGATTACTTTGCGTGCAACGATGATTTATGGTGGGTTTATGTATAACAAGACCTATACCGTCACAGCGAAAGCTCTAATTATTGATGATGAAGAGCCCATAGAAAAGCCAGTGGTTGACTATGAAACTGTACGAACAGCACTTGCAGTCATTGGTCTTCATACAGAGGACAAGGATTCAAATGGTTCCTATGAAATGACGTCATTTTTTGGCATTTCAGGTATGGTTGTTGCAATGAACGGACAAAATCAAGCTGTGATATTTTCTGAAGATGCCTTCATTTTAGTTGAAGGGCTCTTAGGTGTTTTAGTCTTAGCTCAAGATCAGTATTACCACATCTCTGGTGTTTTAGTTTATGACAATCATGTACCTAAACTCATTGTGGATCCAAAAATGTCAACAATTGAATGGATTGATATCACCGGTTTTGATGAGCCAGAATATATCCATACAAATTTAAGTGATTTGGCGAACACCTCACTTGATAACATCTTAATGTTTGCAAGAGCTGTTATTATTGAAGGTTATATCGAAAATTATCAGTTAAGTGATGTTGATTATTTTTATACCATTGATATTTCTGCATCCTATGATCTGGACTTAGATGGCAGATATGTTCAGATTGAATCCATAATTTACTTTGATCCCGTATTAGGCATTTGGATCTTTGTAGAAGACACATTTAAAATTAAGGAAATTCTGGCACCGTGTCCACTGTGCTAAACCATATTGAAGGGAGAACATAATGAAAAAAATACTCAGTCTATTATTTTTACTGGCATCGTTAATGACGATTGCAGCCTGCAAAAGCGAGGATCCATCAGAACCAACAGAACCAATACCTTCGGATCCTACCATTGTCGAAAAGACACTTCAAGACTATATTCTAGAAGCAAAAATCGAACTTGAAGGCTATTTAAACACATCAACCTATAGTGAAGCTTATCAAGTCTATGCAGCTTCTGTTGTTGATGATTGGAAAGATGTTTTAGATGAACAGCTTTCAACAGAGTCTCTCAATACGATGCTACTTCAAGCAAAAGAAAAACTCGATGAGCTTAAGATAGCCATGGATGGCGGTGCTGCACCAAGTTGGATTTGTGAGACTAAAAATCCGCTTGAGCAATGTCAACCCGTGATTCTTGGTCTACCTACAGATTTTGAACTTGTTGTTTCCCGTGGTTTTTCTGGAAACATCATGTCTTATTTCAATATCACTGCACAAGACTATAAAGGTGATAACATCACGTCTCTCATGCGTATTCATGGCGAACCCATCTTTGGTATTTCAAATACCTATGAAATCGTCTTTGAAGCACAAGATGAACAAGGTAATATTACCTTATCAAATCCTTATCAATTGGTGGTTGAACCTGTAATTGGAACGCCAGTGATGGTGATTGCTGAACCTGAAAAAGTCATTAACGTGAGAAACGTCTCAAGTTTCAACTTTATGGATGGCGTCAATGTTACTGATGTTTTAGGTTGGGATATTTCAAGTCGTGTTGAAATAACAGTACTCAATGGTCAAGATGTTGAAGTCGAATACCTTGGGTTACCTGGTTATTATAAAATTGTCTTTGAAGTAACGGATGTGGATGGCAATTTCATTACGAAATTCAGAGAAGTCACCATTATGCCAAGTTCAGCAACGATGGATACAGGTTTAAATGAAGTGATGCACGTAACTCCAACTTTAATGTTTTTTAATGCAGTAAGTGTTCATAACTGGGTACCACATGCTAATGATCCATATGTCAATACAGGCGTGATTCCATTACAACCTAGAGTCATGGGTCAGTCGATGAATCCAAATGCGAACAAGGACGTTAAGGTTGCAATCCTAGACCAAATAACTGAAATTGATAGTGGTGTTCCCCTATTCCAAGGATTTCATCAATATACTATTGAATATTTCCAATACATGGATTTAGCGGTGACATGGTCAGGTGCAGGTAATATCGTCTCACCCACACAAGATGTCATCAATGTCTTTCATAAGAATGGCGTTAAGATTTTAGGCAATATCTTTATGAAGCCTGTTGTTTATGGTGGAGACATTGCAGAAACAAGAGCTTTGGTTAGAAAAGATGAGCAAGGCAATTATATCGTCGGTAAAATTTTAATTGATATTGCAGAATACTATGGATTTGATGGATGGTTCATCAATTTAGAAACTGCAGGTGGTAATGCAGAAATTGCAACCGATTTCCACTTGATGGGCTTATATATGCAAGACTTAATTCGTACCCGTGGACTCGATATGGAAATTCAATGGTATGACTCCATGATCACTTCAGGAAGCATTACATGGCAAGGTACCTTAAATAACAATAATATGATGTTTTTCCAACACGAAGACCAAGTTGTCCATAACAGTATGTTCTTAGACTTTAGATGGGATGGCCGTTATGGTGCAGGTCGTCAAATGAGTCAAGCTGCACAAGCTGCTATAGCCGTCGGTAGAAGTCCTTATGACCTTTATGCTGGCTTCGATACCCAACAATATGGTATTGCACGCTCTTCTGGCACACAAACACCATGGCAATGGAATAGATATTTTGATGCCAACAATCAACCCTTAGTATCCATCGGTTTTTACATGTCAAGCTGGACATTCTTCCAAGATAATCAACCACCTAACCCAAGAACCTATGAGCGTTTTACAATCAATGCTCAAAACATGTGGGTTGGACCTGAAGGCGATCCAAGATTATCTCAAGTTGATTTAGTTAATCGTCCAAATGCATGGTATGGTATTTCAAGCTTTGTCAATGAAAAAACAGCCATTGTTGGAGATCATTTCCATACCAATTTTTCAACTGGTAATGGTCATCAATATTATTTAGATGGTGAAGTTGTTACAAGCTATACGCAAGGATGGAATAATCTATCCATTCAAGATTTACTTCCAACTTGGCGTTGGATTAGGGATTCTCATGGCTCAGGTGCACCGCTCAATATTAACTTTAACTACCAAGATGCTTATCAAAAGGGTAGCAACCTTAATATTCATGGTGTCTTAAACCAAGATAATGCCACTGAATTTCAAGTCTATATGACTTATTTAGACATACATGAAGATACGCACTTTGATTTAACGTATAAAACAAATGATCTAGGTGTAACCAATAAAGTGAGAATCACCTTTGAAAATGAAAACGGTTGGTATGATGAAGTTCATTACTTAACCTTAACACCTGAGATCACCAATACATGGGTTAGAGATACTTTTGCACTAGGTGCACATGCAGGTAAGAAAATGACTTCGATTGGCTATTTAGTTGAATCTGATGTTGAAGTCAATTATGATTTAAGACTTGGTGAAATGAGCGTTTATCGCGGTATTCATATTGTCACTGAACAAACCGAAATTCTAGGTTTAACATTAGTTGAAGCTGGATTCCAATATGGTATTTATGCAGATGCTCGCATCACATGGACACCTTTAGATTTAACAGTTGCTGGGTTCATTTTGTATGAAATTTTCTATGAAAATGAAGAGGGAACACTCAAATACCTCACCTCGACTTATGCACATCACGCCTATATCAAGAATTTGGAAAGACTTGTTAATGGACAGCATATTGATGCATCTACAGTCGTTGTTCGTGCGGTTGATGGCTTAGGTCAAACACTCGCAGTCTCTGAAATGATCTTTACTTGGACAGATCCAATTGTTGGTGGTCGTGCACGCTTCTCTGTTTCAACATCTTTGATTCGTGCTGGACAAAGTGTGACCTTTACACCGATGAAGTCTCCGGTTGCAGAAACACTGACTTGGGAGTTTCCAGGTGTGAGTGAAAATCATATCGTTTATAACCAAAATGGCACCGTGACAGTAACTTATCCTTATCAAGGCGTTTATGGAGTTAAACTCACATCGACCAACCAATTTGGTAGTGATATTTTAGAACTTGATCATGTCATTGTCGTCTCAGAAGCAGCATCGAGAGTCACCAACATTACAGGAAACGCGCGTGTTTCTGATTTCTCAGGTTTTGTTGTGCCTGCTGAGCATCCAAGATATTTAATTGATGGTAATTTCTTCTCAACCAAATGGTGTGAAACCACAGCATCTTCACCAGGTAATAAGTTTGTAACGATTGACTTCACGGATGTTTACTACATGAGCCACTTTAGAGTCTATCATGCAGGTGCTGTTGAACAAAAGAGCTATAACACAGTAGAATTCCAAATTCAAGTATCACTGGATAACATCAACTGGACAACTGTTGTTCATGTGACCAATAATACACTCGACCGTACAGAACATCCTGTCACACCAGTTGAAGCACGTTATGTCAAAATTGTCGTGATCAATGGTGGATCAGATAATGCCGCACGTATTTATGAACTTGTTGTCTTTGGTAGAATTGCGTAAGTTTAAATTTTAGAAGACTAAATAAGACCAGAACCAGCTTTGGTTTTGGTCTTCATTCTATAAAATCTCTGATGAAAGGTTGATATTAAATGAAACTCGGTGTGTTTAATCCTATTTTTTCATCTTTAGAGCTTGAAGTTATGTTAGATAAAATCCAAGCAGCTGGGCTAAAGGCCGTTGAAATTGGAAGTGGTGGCTATCCAGGAAACAATCATTGTCCACTTGATCTACTTTTAGGTAGTGAAACTCTGCGTGAACAATACCTCCATAAATTTGAATCTAGAGGGATTGAAATCAGTGGTTTTAGCTGTCATGGTAATCCGTTATCACCAGACCCTAAAGCACAGGCATTTTATGATGATTTGCTTAGAAAAACGATTCGATTGGCAGCATTATGTGGGGTTAAAGTGGTCAACTGTTTTTCAGGAACACCTGGAGATGGATCGAGTCAGCATGCTTTTTGGCCGGTTGTTGCATGGCCAGAACATTATAAAGATTTATATACCTGGCAGTGGGAAGAAAAAATCATTCCTTATTGGAAAGAGATTGCAAAGCTTGCAGAATTGAATCAAGTAAAAATCGCCATTGAAATGCATGGTGGCTTTTCAGTCCACTCACCTTACACTGCACTTAAACTAAGACATCATACTAATCATTGGATTGGCGTCAATTTTGATCCATCGCATCTTTGGTGGCAAGGTATTAATCCGGTAGAAGCAATCAAGATTCTGGGGAAAGAACATGCCATATTTCATGTCCACGCCAAAGATACTTACTTAGATCAACAAAACATAAACCTTCATGGTGTATTAGATATGCAACCTTATGGTGACCTAAAACATAGATCTTGGTATTTTCGAACCGTTGGACACGGGCATGATCTATCTCATTGGAAAGAAATGCTTGATACACTTTCTATCTATGGCTATGATCATGTCATTAGTATTGAACATGAAGATGCCCTAATGAGCATTGAAGAAGGCTTTAATAAAGCCGTTAAGAACTTAAAGGATATCATGGTTACCGATGATATGAAAGGATATCTCTGATGAAAATATATGGCGTTGCTATTGTGGGTTATGGCGGTATGGGCAGTTACCATGCAAAAGAAATTCCACACACAAAACAAATGGTTTTAAAAGGGGTTTATGACTTAAGACATGAACGTAATCAGCTTGCTGAAAAAAATCAAATCCACGCCTATCAATCTTTAGATGATTTACTTTCAGATGAAGCAGTTGATATTGTGATTATTGCAACCCCTAATGATACCCATGCAGATATTGCGATTCAATCGTTTTATCGTGGGAAACATGTCATTTGCGAAAAACCTGTAACTTTATCATTGTCTACATTTGATCAAATGCTCAATTGTGCGAAAACATATCAAAAAGAACTCATTGTGCATCAAAGTAGACGATGGGATAATGACTACATCACTGCAAAAGAAATTATTGATCAAAAACTGATTGGTCATGTTTTTCATATTGAATCTAGAGTCCATGGTGGTAATGGCATCCCTGGTGACTGGAGATGTATCAAAAAACATGGTGGTGGGATGCTCTACGATTGGGGAGTACATTTAATTGATCAACTCTATCTCATCAAAAAACTACCCATCATAGATATCCAAGTACATTTCTCAAAAGTTCTTGGGTATGAAGTCGATGATGGATTCAAATTATGGATTAAATTTGAAGATCAATCAACCGCTTTAGTGGAAGTAGAGACCACAAACTTTATCAAGTTACCCAGATGGTATATCAAAGGCACACATGGAACAGCATTGATTGAAGATTTCCAAGTGAATGGCTACATGAACCTTTTGAATGTCCCCTTAAGTGAGACCATCCATCAACCAGTCAAAGCTGGAAATGGCTTTACAAAGACCATGGCGCCACCTAGAGATGATGCATTAACAAAGGTGAATCTACCTGTTCATGACGTGATTCCATATGCTTTTTATGATCACGTAACCGCCTATTTAGATGGTAAAGAGCCTCTGTTTATCCAAAATAGTGAGGTTAGAAAAGTATTAGAAACAATAGAGAATGCCCTGAAATCTTTTTGAAAATCCATAGATTTCGCATATAATAGACTATAGATAAGTAGATAAGGACGTATTTTATGGACATATTATTTTTAGCCCCAGTATTTAAAGAGCGTATTTGGGGTGGACAAAAACTTAAGCAATTTGGTTATCAACTCCCCTATTTGAAAACTGGCGAATGCTGGGCTATTTCAGCACATCCCAATGGAGAATCCATCATTAAAGAAGGAAGGTTCAAAGGCTTACCTTTAAGTCAGGTCTTTGGGTCTCATAAAGAACTTTTTAATCATATTCCTTATGATCGTTTTCCACTTCTTACAAAAATTTTAGATGCAAATGATGATTTATCAGTTCAAGTGCATCCAGATGATTTATACGCTTTAAGCGTTGAAAATGATTTAGGAAAAACAGAGTGTTGGTATGTCTTAGATGCAGAAGATGATGCCTATATTATCTATGGCCATCATGCAACTTCTAAAGAAGCATTCAAAATGATGATTGAAAACAATCAGTGGCATGATTTGCTCATTAAAAAACCTGTTAAAAAAGGTGACTTTATTTATGTGCCTTCAGGAACCATTCACGCACTTGGTAAAGGCATTTTAATTCTTGAAACTCAACAATCATCAGATACCACTTACCGACTATATGATTATGATCGCTTAGATGACAAAGGCAAGCCTCGAGAACTTCATATCGACAAATCCATCGAAGTATCCAAGATTCCTCATCAAAATCCAGTACTTGATATCAAAGAAATGAATTTTTCGACTTCACATATTACTCATTTTGTCGGCAATCAATTTTTCACCGTTCAAAAATGGGTCATACATGATCATTTCGAACTCAATAATGATTATTATAAATTGTTTAGTGTGCTTGAAGGATCAGGTACCATTAATGGTGAAAAAATCAAAAAAGGCGATCACTTTATTGTATGTGCCAATGTACCAAAGATCGAACTTATAGGTGATTTGGAACTCATCGTTTCTTGGGCATAGAGCATCATAAAAAATGAGCACCATCGATTAAGATGATGCTTTTTCCTTTTTATTTGACTTTAACGGCCATTCTTTCTTTAAGATATGGTTCAATGCGATTGATGACAACAGCGATTGCCTTAAATACTGGGTCAAAGTTTGATTCATCTTTTACATACTCATTTTTCATGAATACGACCTCTTCTAATTTTAACCATTCATCGATATGATAGGCATATTTCAAATACTCTTCATTTCTTTTGAATATATCAACTTTTTTAATCTTTTTTAATTGGTTGATTTTCACAAGTTCAAATCGAACAGCATTAATCATTAACCCCACAGCGTTTTTCAGTCCAGTATACCCATGCATATAATCTGAGAATCCTAATGATACCTGTTGTCCTTGACTTACTGCCTGTTTGTAATAATACTCAAAGATTGCTGAATTAAGTTCATATGCTTTCAAGTCACCTAAATGTATTCGATAGGTTTTGTAGCAATCCATAATTTCCCAATGATATGCCTTCAATAGGATGATATTCTCATGATGAGCTTTTCGATCACAAGTATCAAATGTATGCAATACTTGATTTTGAAGTTTAACTAATCGATCATTGAGCTCCATCAATGTTTTTCTAACTTCTTTAGACATATCAAATTTCATTTGACCTTTTCTAACGATGATTTCAGTAACAAATGTGATGATTGCACCTACGACAATACCGATAAAACCAAACCATAAGCCTAATAAATCATTCATTCAATTGACCCCCTGTGTCTATTTATAATCATTATATCATAGACAAATGAAAGATTAATCTTGCTTTTTTTCTGATGATTAGCACACCTTAAAGACGATCATTTATTTAGTTAAATAATCAAGCAATTTTTTAGCTGCAATCTGTGGACCAACCATTTCTAAACCTGGTCTTGCAAGCTGTGTATATAACTCTCCGACAAAAACCTTTTGTTGATAAAGTTTTTCAAAGACTTCAACTAAAATCTGATCATTTTCATCTTTTCTTTGAACAGCACCAAATGGATTTGCAAAATAACTAGAAACTAAACCCACTTCAGAAGTCGTGCCTTTAGCAAACCTTTCACCTTTTCTAAAAACTTCTAAAGCATCCGCCATTTTATCGAATTTTCTTAAACCTTCAGTGGATTCTAAATAGTTGTTGGCGTAAAAAAGCATATCGACCTTATGATCTTTAACCACAAAGTTATATTGTGAAATCGGTAAAATCACACGTGCATTTGTTTTATCAGGATTTAAGAATATCGCACGATCCATTTCCTGGTAAGCATAGCCACTTTCTAAATCATCAAGTCTTACAAATGCACCAATTTCAGTGCCTTGAGCAATCACATGGTTGCCTTTAACTTCAAAGGTTCCCATATCATCAAAGACGACACGCATGGATTTAATATAATCACTTCCGATAATTCTTAAACCTTCAAGTGTTTCAGATTTCCCTGCACCTGAATCTCCTATCACAACAATATTTTTTTGCTGGTTATTCTTTAATATAATATTGACCATTGCCCCATGAATGGGTAATTTCTTTTGATCGATTTGATGCACGTTATGCAAGGTCAAAAGCATCTTTTTTAAATATCCAAAGTAGTCATTTTTATCTGCTCGACTGACAAATCCAATGTAGAGTTTTTCATCAACATCATGATAATACGTACAGTCATATTCGTGTTCTCTTATGCCATAGACATATAAGATATCTGGCTTTCTATCTTTAAATGATTCAAAATCAGCAGGTTCAAAAAGATTGGATAAACCAACGCCATGATGCAAAAAATCACGATGAACATAAACAAATGCAAGCAATTTTCCTATCCAAATCGGAAAAGCTATGTAATGGAGTTTATTGAGTGAGAGTTTTGAAAGAGGATTTTCAAAAATCTCTTGGAAAAGTCCTGTTCTTGTATTACTTTTTGAATAAATCATAAAAGGAGGACGTGTAAGTAGTGTCGAGACGAATCCAACATTTTGAAGACTGGCATACGCTTCCTTATAGGTAAACCTGTGATTAATGAGTAAAAGATTGGCATTAACACCTGCTGGAAGTTGTCTTAGGACATGAAATTCGTGTCCTAAAAGGTTTTGTGCAATCGTCCGGTAAAGATAGAGTACACGTTGATTAAACAAGTCAGAGGCTTGAATGAGCTCTGGTGTTTTAGAAGAAGAGTGATAGAGTTTATTTGAACTCATCAAACCAAAGCGTTCAATCTTTCTCCAATAATCATAAAATGTTTCGGTGAGTAAATAAAAAGATTCTCTCTTTTTCGCAAAAAAAGACAACTGGGGTTGTTTTTTAATGAGCGTTTGAAAATCATAAATCATCAGCAATCGATAAAAATCAATCATTTGAGATGTTCTAATCCCTTTAAGATCATCGACAAGAATATGTTTATCTTGTCTCATTTTTCTTATAAACTGAATAAAGACAGCCTCAAAGCTCTTTGATTGGATAATAGATAGTTCAGAATCACAAATCGATGCTTCAAAATTAATGAGTGCGTAGTTCTCTGTTAAATGGAATTTTTTCATCATGACCTCATTTCTTAACCAAGTACTCAAAATGATATTTTCTTGGTTATTTCTTATGATTTATAATCATAGTTAACTTATTTTACCACATCATACCGTTTTCTGAAAATTTTACATTCTCTTACAGAATGATTTTAAGTATTATTTATCGATAAAAGTTGAAGAGAATATAGTACAATAGAAGTATCACAAAACGAGGTGTTCATCATGACAGAAGTCAAAGATAAAGTACAAAACATTCTGGTGGCTGCCAAGTATCCGGCAAAGACACCAGTTCAAACGCTCGCCATCACCCCAAGACTGTATAATCACAGTGTTTCTGGTTTAAATACGAACTGGAATCTTTTTAATGCGCTTCAAGATGCGAAAGCAGTTTATGCGAGAAAACCACTATGGTCAAATGATATCGGTGGGGGTCCCAATTACCGTAATATACATGAACTTTATATTCGTACCGATTTAAAACTGGGTGGCGATGGTCTCAATTATCGAAATCCTAACAATCCGACTCAACTTTCAACATCCCAACTCAACCATATCGAATCTGGTGGGAAGCTTGCAGGGGTTAACCCAAATGATCCTAATGGATATTCCATCCATTTTATTGAAGGTCAAGGGATGCCAGAAGTTGCGAATCCCAATAACTTAATTTTAGTGACGAATGCAGAAAGAGATTTGATTGCTGCTGGGCAATCTGAGACGACTTATCGGACTCAAAATTACGATCAAATCGTGCGCACAAGCTTAAGAAAGTCCAATGGGAATATCTTCTTTACCACGCTTTGGACAGTCGCATGGATGGGTTTTTTAATGGGCTTTTTTGCAGAACTCATCTATACACTTTTTAAAATTGTCATTCACCGTAAAAAAATCAACAAAAAACAGATTAAAACCTTATCACTCAATGTCTTATTTTCAGGTCTTTTAATGTCCTTTTATGCCATGGTCATTTGGTTTGTTAATTTCATGATTCTATCATTAATGCTTCGAGTCTTAGATAATGTCATGAATGATATCCAAATTATCTTCTTATCGAGTTTTATCAACCTGATTTTATTACTTGTTGTCCAATGGATTATTTCAATCCAAGCTGAAAATAGCGAAGAAAAAGAAATCATGACAGCAGATGGGCATAAACGTATTTTATACTTACTCTTATCGATGGTGGTTGTTACCATTTCATTTAACCTCTTAGGGTTTATTGGTGGTATTATCGGTATTGCACTCCTTAGAATTTTGCTTGGAAATAAGAAGTATCTCCTACTAGACTAAAAAATGAGGGAAGCCGGCTGGCTTCCCTCAATTTCTATACAATGTCTTTTTGATAGCAACGTCTGCGTTTATGTTCAATAAATTCAAAGTTTTTCCATTGGTTTTGAATGGCATCATTGAGTTCAAGTTCAGGTCCGGTTTCTGCATATCTCACCTGATGCTTAATGCCTTCTAAAATACCATCTTCCCAAATCATCGCGATAATCCCATGACCTTGGTGCTTGGGATCGATTGCGATAAAATATAAGTCAATCACATCGTATTTCTTAAGAGCTTTGAGTATTCTGATCCATCCAAATGGGAATAAGTGCCCATTATTTTTTTTGTTTGCTTCAGCTAAGCTTGGCATAATGACGGTAAAACCTACTACTTTTTGTTCCTTATCTAAGACAAACCATAGATAATTTAACTGAACCAGTTGAATCATTTGCTTAATATAATAGTCCATCACCTTTTGAGTAATGGGAAAGAAGCCATAAAGTTCATTAAAGGCCACGTTATACATATCAAAGGCTTCATAGATGTATTTAAAAACATCTTTTTTCGTCTTACATTTAATCAGTTCATACCCATAACGTTTTCTCGCGATTTCGGCACCACGCTTGACTTTTTCAGGAATTTCAACTGGCCACATAATTTGTTTTTCTGTCCAATCGACATCTTTAACAAAACCAAGCTTTTCTAAATGTTCCATGTAATAGGGATGATTATAGATGGTGATAAACATATTGAGTTGATCAAATCCATCAACCAATAATCCTTGGCGATCTAAATCGGTAAATCCAATCGGTCCAATTAAACGGTTCATGCCCTTATCTAATGCCCACTTGGTGACAACATCAATTAAAGCTTTGGTCACTTCAAGATCATCAATCATGTCAAGTCTTGTAAATCTTGCTGTCTTGAGTTTATAGGCATCATTAAGTTTATGATTAATAATACCTGCAATTCTTCCGACAATTTTACCGTTATGATACGCAAGCCAACGCTTAGCTTCACAATATTCAAATACAGGATTTGTTTTTTCATTAAAAACGTTTCTTTCATCCATAGATAAAGCAGGGACATAAAACAAATTCTTTTTATACATTTTGTTTGGAAACTCTGTAAAACGAATACCATCTAGCCAAGTTTTGACTTCTTTAATTATTATCACGAATCTACACCTCGTTTCATTATGTCTATTTTAACTTAATTTTACAAAAACTTCAATGTTTTACCAATTCTCTTTAACTCAATAAAAATTATGTTATAATAATACAGGTCTATCCAAATATTTATCAATCAATAAGGAGCTTATTATGAAAGTAGAAAAACTATCAACCAATCGTGTCAAATATACATTTGACGTTACCCCACATGAGTTCGAACATGGCTTAGACCATGCGTTCGATCATGTTCAAAAAGATGTAGAAATCAAAGGTTTTAGAAAAGGTAAAGTACCTAGAAACATTTATGAAACTAAGTTTGGCGTTGAATCTTTATTTGAAGATGCATTAAACCACGTCCTTCACCACAAGTATCATGATGCACAAAACCATCCAGATTATGAAATCGTTGGTCAACCTAAAGTTGACGTTGATTTCAAAAATGTGAAACGCGGTGAAACATTTGAAGTTTCTATTATTGCCCCAGTGAAACCAGAATTTACATTAGGCACATATAAAGGGATTGAAGTCAAAGATGTGAGTAGTGAAGTCACAGATGCTGATGTCGATAAAGCCATCTTATCTTTACTGACTCAAAATAGCCAATTAGAACCTAAGACAGGTGCACTTGAACTCGGGAATACAGCTATCTTTGATTTTGAAGGTTTCTTAAACGATGTGCCATTTGAAGGTGGCAAAGCAGAAAACTATTCCCTTGAAATTGGTTCAGGTCAATTCATTCCAGGCTTTGAAGAACAAATGGTTGGGATGAATCCAGGTGAATCTAAAGAGATTCATGTAACCTTCCCAGAAAACTATCAAGCAAAGAATTTAGCTGGTCAACCTGTGGTCTTTAAGATTACACTTCACGAAGTGAAATCAAAATCTGCTTCTGAACTTAATGATCAATTCGTTGTATCATTAAATAAAGAAGGTGTGACTACCGTTGAAGAACTTAAAGCGTCAACGAAAAAAGACTTACAAGCACAAAAAGAAACCGAAGCGAAAAACCAAATCACCCATGAAGTGATGGAAAAACTCTTAGGATCAATTGAAATCGACATTCCAGAAGAAATGGTTGAAGATGAAATTAAGGCTGCTAAAGAAAATGTAGAACAACAAGCAAAACAATATGGTTTAGAAATGGATATGTTCTTACAACTTTCAGGTGTTGATAAGGAAACTTTCGAGGCACAAATCGCAGAAGAATCCTTAAAGAGAGTTAAAACAACGTTAGTAATCGAAGCTGTCGCTAAAGCTGAAGGCTTTGGTGCAACTGAAGCTGAACTTATCGAAAAATATGAAGAACTTTCTAAACGCTACAACATGCCCGTTGAAGACATTAAAAAATACATTCCAGAAACAGCACTCACCAATGATGTTGCAATGAACAAGGCTTACCAATTCATCATTGACTCCGCAGTCAAAAAGTAATGAAGGGGACTTAGTTCCCTTCTTTAAAAAAACAAAATTGGCACTCATGCATATAGATTGCAAATTGAGTCTTGTGTGATATAATTAAATTAGATAAAAAAAGGATGTGAAAACCATGGAACTATCAAAAAGCTTACCTGCCTTAGTCGTTCGCGGCACCATACCAATTCCCAATAATGATTTTAGAATTGAAGTGGGTCGTAAGATCTCTTTAAAGGCTGTGGAAGAAGCAGAAAAGAACTTCGGATCCTATGCTATCGTACTGATACAAAAAAACCCATTAATTGAAGAACCAACGGTTGACGATTTAGAGCCTTATGGCGCGCTCGTTAAGGTTCAAATGAAGATTAAGCTTCCCAATGAAGCCTATAAAGTGAAATTTACAGTCATCTCTAGAATCAAGGTCAAAGAATATTTTTTAACTGACCCCTATTTTGTTGTCGAATATGAAGAACAAGAAACCATTTCTGGAAATATTGATGAAGAAGTCACTTTAGTGAAGCTCATTGTTCAAGAAGTTGCGAATCACGCACAAACCATCTTAGTCTCAAACAATAATGTTTTAGAAAAAGTACAGCAAGGATTATCGACTGAAAAAGTATGTGATATTGTGGTGTTTAACCTCAAATCTGCGGATCAGACGAAGTATCGCTATTTAGAAGAAAATAGACTCAATGTCCGTTTAAAGATGCTCTTAGAAGATATTAGCAAGCAAAAAATGATTGTTGATTTGGAACAAAAAATCAATGATGACATTAAGAAGTCGATTGATGAAAATCAAAAAGAGTATTATTTAAGAGAAAAAATGAGAGCCATTCAAAATGAGCTTGGGGATAAAGCTAAAAAAGAAGAGGAAATCGATGAGCTGAGACGTAAGATTTTAGCTGCTAAAATGCCTAAAGCGATTGAAGAAAAAGCACTTCAAGAGCTTAATCGTTATCAATCAACGCCTCAAGCGATGGCTGAATCTAACATTATTAAGACTTATTTAGATTTACTTGTTGACCTACCTTGGAAAAAGGCGTCTAAAGACAATTACGATTTAAAGAAGGTTAAAGATAAATTAGATGAAAACCATTATGGTTTAGAAAATGTCAAAGAACGTATTATCGAATATCTCGCAGTCAAAATTATGACCAGAAGAAATCCACAAACCATTTTGTGTTTTGCAGGGCCTCCAGGGGTTGGTAAAACATCCCTTGCCATTTCAATTGCAGAAGCACTCAATCGTAAGTTTGTAAAACAATCCTTAGGTGGCGTCAGAGATGAATCTGAGATTAGAGGCCATAGAAGAACCTATATTGGTGCAATGCCTGGTCGTATTTTAAAAGGTATGAAAGATGCAAAAACGGTAAACCCTGTCTTCTTACTGGATGAAATTGATAAAATGTCCTCAGATTATAAAGGTGATCCTGCATCAGCCATGCTTGAAGTACTTGACCCAGAGCAAAACGCTAAGTTTTCTGACCATTATTTAGAAGAGCCTTATGATTTATCACAAGTTTTATTCATTACAACCGCAAACTACCTTGAAAATGTACCTGCACCACTTAGAGACCGTATGGAAATTGTGGAACTTTCTTCCTATACTGAACAAGAAAAGTTCCAAATCGCAAAGCGTCATTTGCTTAAGAAACAACTTAAAGCACATGGCATGACCACAGATCAATTTTCCATCACAGATGAATCAATTTACCACATCATTCAAAAATACACGCGTGAAGCCGGGGTACGTGAACTCAACCGTTACATCGGTGCACTGATTAGAAAATCTGTGAAAGAAATTCTTTTAACGAAAGTTCCAAGCGTTCATATTACAGTTGATAACTTAGAAAAGTTTATTGGCAAAGAGAAATTTGTCCATAATCTCGCGGATGAAAAAGAACAGATTGGTGTTGCAACCGGACTTGCTTACACAGCTTTTGGAGGAGATACACTCCCTGTAGAAGTCACTTACTATAAAGGTAAAGGTTCGTTAGTTTTAACAGGTAAGTTAGGCGATGTCATGAAAGAATCTGCACAAACCGCACTTTCTTATATTAAATCTCGTGCAAAGAGTTTTGAGATTGATGAAGATATCTTCAATCAAAATGATTTCCACGTGCATGTACCTGAAGGCGCAGTACCTAAAGATGGTCCATCAGCAGGCATCACCATTGCAACCGCTATTTATTCTGCTGTCACTCAAAGATTTATCAAAAAAGATGTTGGTATGACCGGTGAAATTACCTTAAGAGGGTATGTGCTTCCAATTGGCGGTCTGAAAGAAAAATCGATTGCTGCGCATCGAAGTGGTTTAACAACGATATTAATTCCTAAAGATAATCAAAAAGATGTCGATGATATTCCAAAAGAAGTCAGAGATGCACTAAAGATCATTCCCGTTGAAAACGTCACGGATGTCTTCCAATATGCACTAAAATAAAGTATAATAAAGGCAGTCTTCGGACTGCTTTTCATTTTAAGGGGTCATTATGATTAAACAAGCTAGATATGTCAAGTCAATCGTCGATCTTAAAGATCAACCTGAAGTTCTCCTCCCACAAGTTTTACTTTTAGGAAGATCTAATGTGGGAAAGAGTTCTTTTATCAATGCGCTCACGAATCGTAAGAACTTAGCACGTATATCCAATACTCCTGGTAAGACATTAACCTTGAATTTTTATAATATTGATGAATCTTTTTATTTAGTGGATGCTCCAGGTTATGGTTATGCCAGACGTTCTAAATCGATGAAGGATGATTTTATTTTAATGATCGAAAATTTCATCATGAAATCAGATCATTTGAAAATCATTTGCTTACTTGTTGATTTTAAGGTTGGACCGACTGAAGACGATATCTTCACGCATGAATTTATTCGTCAATTAGATCGAAAAGTTTTAGTGGTTGCAACCAAAAAGGATAAAGTCCCCAAGACTCACCAGTTTAAGCAAGAAAAACTCATTAAAGAAAAACTTGGATTTCCAAATGACTTTTATGCTTACTCGAGTGTTACTAAAGAAAACATTGATCAAATCATAACACATATCCTGACGACAATCCAATCATAAAATGGGTTTTTATCCATCAATTTTTGAAAGTGATACCTAGGTATCATTTTTTTATTTTCGAAGATCCATAGGCATATAAGCTGATACAGATAGTTTAAAACAATAGTTTATTTATATAAAAAATAGAAAATATTATCATATCTCGACTAATTTTTGAAATTAATTGCTATAATATCAATACAGAACACTGCATGGAAGTAATTAAGAAAGAGTTGCTCTGGCAACACAGGGTTATTTATTGTGAACAAAGTATTAATTCTTACAGACTCCACTTCAGACATTTCCAAAGAGCTACAACTCAAGCATGATATTCAAACAATCCCCCTTTTTATACGCTTTGATGAAGAGGTATTTTTGGATGGTGTGGATATGACACCTGAGCTTTTATATCAAAAAGTCAAAGAAACAGGTATTATGGCGCGATCCTCAGGACTAAGATCCACAGATTTTAATGTTGCTTTTAGAAAGTTTCTTGCGCGTGGATATGATATTTTATATATCGGTGTTAGTTCAAATTTATCTGGATCGCTTCAATCCGCTGAAATTGCAAAAAACTCTATTAATCCTGATCGAATTTTTATTGTAGACTCAAAAAATCTTTCGGCTGGACTTTCATTACTCATCTTTAAAGCCATAGAACTCAGAAATCAAGGTAAGTCAGCTTATGACATTAAAATGATGATAGAAGCCTATGTACCTAAAGTTAAATCATTTTATATCATACCTGCACTTGACTATTTGCATGCAGGTGGTAAAATGACATCAGCACAGAAATTTTTTGGTCGAATGATTGGTGTTAAACCCATCATCACCGTGCAAGATGGCGTTGTCAGTATTTATAAGAAACCCATCGGTCGAATCGAAAAACAAATCAAACATTTGGTTTCAAACATCAAGACAAGCGAAAAGCCTATTGATAAAAATTTGATGGTCATTACCCATAGTTTGGCACAAAAAAGTATTCAGTTTTTAAAACAACACATCACTTCAAATATGAAAATCACCCATCTCATTGAATCTGAAATGGGCTGTGTCATTTCAGCACATGCTGGTCAAGAGACTGTAGGTATTGCGTATTTGGAAGAATAAGAGGATTTCATGAGAAAAATTTTATCACTTATGGTTTTATCGACATTATTATTAACGCTCTTCGCTTGCGAAGGGCTTTTTGCGTCAGAAGAGACTTACTCAGTCACGTTTAATACCAATGGGGGTACCCCTGTTGATGTCATGACTGTAAAAGCCAATCAATCATTCATCCCACTTCAAGTCTCAACGAAAGAAGGTTATGTCTTTTCAGGATGGTACTTGGATGCGAATTTAATGTATCCTATGGCATTTAATGCTGGGGTAGATGCCAACACTATACTCTATGCTAAGTGGGATCAAATTGCTTTATCTGAATCTGAAATTAGAGCAATTATTGATGCCATTTTAGGTGATCAAGAGCTGATGATTGCAGACCAACAGGCTATTACCAATCTTGTGACAACATTAATATCAAGTGGTGAAGTCATTGATGAAGCAAGTATAATTGCTGCAATCTTAACCAATATCGATGTGGTTGCACTATTTGAAGCCCATGTGTCGACGATGCTTGAACAAGTGAGACAATCTGTTGTGATGGTTGAAACTTATCAGGGATCTCAAGTGGATGGTGGTGGTTCTGGAGTCATCTATAAAAAAGTAGGGAATACCTATTATGTATTAACCAATGAACATGTGGTCAGTGGATACTTATCCAATCAAATCTCATTAACGATCTTTACCCCTCAAGGTGAAGTCAAAATCAATAGAAATCAAGTCACATTAAAAGGCGTTTCCATTTTACATGATATGGCAGTCTTAACATTTACTTCAACTCAAAACTTTAGAGTCATCGAGATGGGTTCAAAAACAAGTCTGAAGGTTGGTCAGATGGTTTATGCGATTGGTAGTCCTTTGGATTTATCAAACTCTGTTTCCATGGGAATCATTTCAAAAATCGATCGTCCGATGTCTGATGATTATGGGATGGATACCATCATGATTCAACATACGGCACCTATAAATCCAGGGAATAGTGGGGGTGCACTCGTTGATATTTATGGGAAACTCATTGGTTTAAATGACATGAGCTATGTCGATGAATATATAGGTGAAGGTATTGAAGGCTTACATTTTGCCATTCAAATCGATATTTTGTTATCCATCATACCCACACTTGAAAATTGATTGAGGGACTCGCTAAGTCCCTTTTCTTTTTTCTTGACACCAATGATAATGCATGTTATACTTAATATGATTTTATGGTATGCCTTAATATTGTGATAAGAAGGTGATTTTGATGAGTACATACCTATTTCCATTTTTACTGACTTTATTTGCAGGATTATCCACGGGTATTGGTGGATTAATCGCTTTTCATAAGAAAGCTGCATCAAAAAAATTTCTAGCATTTGCACTGGGGTTATCTGCTGGTGTCATGATTTATGTTTCCTTTATTGAAATCTTTCCTAAAGCATTTAATTCTTTAGAAGAAATTTATGGCACCAAGCTTGGATATCTTTTTACAACAGTTGGGTTTTTTGCTGGTGTATTTTTAATTGCGTTAATAGATAAGTTTGTCCCTAAAGCTGAAAACCCTCATGAGCTTGATGGAAGAAATATCTTTGATAAAGATCATGAACAACAACACTTACTCAGAATGGGTATCTTTTCAGCACTTGCCATCGCCATTCACAATTTTCCAGAAGGTTTAGCAACCTTTATTGCAGCATTAGAATCTCCTGCGATTGGGATTAGTATTGCTGTTGCGATTGCGATTCATAATGTGCCTGAGGGTATTGCAGTGGCTGTACCGATTTATCATGCGACTAATTCTAAAAAGAAGGCTTTTGGGTTTGCATTATGGTCGGGTTTAGCTGAACCTCTCGGAGCCATCATCGGATTTTTCTTACTCTACACGTTTTTAGGACCTTCTTTGTTTGGGTTTGTGTTTGCATCGGTTGCGGGTATTATGGTCTATATCTCGTTAGATGAACTCCTGCCTACCGCAGAAAAATACGGCGAACACCATATTGCCATCTATGGATTAATCTTAGGGATGATGATTATGGCAGCTTCTTTACTCATATTTGTCTAATACCTTGTAAAGCAACATAAGATATGCTAAAATCATCATAGAAGCCATGAAGAGGAAGAGTAGTGATGAAGCTTTTCATAGAGACAGATGGGTTGGTGCAACATCTGATAAGCTATCATGAAGGTCGCCTTGGAGCTCGCAAGATGAACTTTTGAGTAGTTTTGTGCGTCACTCTGCGTTAAAGAGATTGAGGGCTAGAATTTTTATTCTAGAACTAAGGTGGTACCGCGATCATTCGTCCTTAGATTTTTTTAAGGACTTTTTTATTTATTTGAGGTGCATATGAGAATTTTAGTCACACCACGCATGATTTTAAGACCCCTTAAATTTGAGGATCTTGATCACTTTCATGCCTACTGTAAAAAACCAAACATCGGACCATCAGCTGGCTGGAAACCTCATGAAACCGTGGAGGAATCTTTTAGAATCTTGAAACTGATGATGTCTGAAGAAGATACCTGGGCAATGACCTTAAAAAGTAGCGATCAAATCATCGGTACGGTGAGTCTTCATTCAGGGAATTTAGAAAATGCTTTAGCGAATAAAAAAGAAGTGGGTTACGCCCTTGATGATACCTACTGGGGATTAGGACTTGCTGCTGAGGCTGTTGATGCGATCCAAGATTATGCTTTTCAAGTCTTAGAGCTTGATGCCATCTTATGTGGACATTATGTGGAGAATATCCGTTCAAGACGTGTGATTGAAAAAACTGGGTTCACCTATACCCATGTTGAAGAGAGAAAAAACTATTTAGGCATCATGGTCCCAATCATGATGTATGAACTCAAAATTGAGACTTACAAGGAGAAAAAGAAAAATGACAACCAAACTTAAACCGAAATATGACTTTAAAGAAGTCGAATCCAACCGTTATGACACTTGGCTTAAGGCCAATTATTTTGCGACTGGCGATTTAAAGAAAAATCCGTTTACAATTGTCATCCCACCACCCAATGTTACCGGTAAACTTCATTTAGGCCATGCTTGGGATAACACACTTCAAGATATCATCATCAGAAGAAAACGGATGATGGGTTTTGATGCACTTTATTTACCTGGTATGGACCATGCAGGTATCGCAACTCAAGCAAAAGTGGATGAACGCTTAAAATCTCAAGGGATCTCTAGATATGATTTAGGGCGTGAAGGCTTTTTAAAGCAGGCTTGGGGATGGAAAGAAGAATACTCTAATCATATACGTAAACAATGGGCAGCATTAGGGAATTCTCTTGATTATTCTAAGGAACGTTTTACCTTAGATGAACAGCTCAATAAAGCAGTTAATCATGTTTTTATTAAACTTTATGAAATGGGTTATATTTACCGAGGACACCGGATTATCAACTGGGATGTTGAAGCGAAAACAGCCTTATCCAATATTGAAGTTGAACATGAAGAACAACAAGGAAAACTCTATTATTTTAGATACCCTTTTGTTGATCAAAAAGGTTATTTAGTGATTGCCACCACACGTCCTGAAACAATGTTTGCTGACCAAGCTTTAATGGTTCATCCAGAGGATCCAAGATATCAAGATGTGATTGGAAACTATGTTTATATTCCAGGAACAGAGGTTAAAATACCTGTCATCTGTGATGATTATGTCGATATGTCATTTGGTACAGGAGTTGTTAAAGTAACACCTGCCCATGACCCCAATGACTTTGAAGTTGCTAAGCGTCATCATTTAGCGATGCCTTTATGTATGCATGATGATGGCACGATGAATGCTATGGCTTTTAAGTATGAAGGCATGGAACGTTTTGCATGTAGGAAAGCATTAATTAAAGACTTAGAACAATTAAATCTTGTTGAAAAAATTGAAGATTATACCAATCATATTGGATATTCTGAACGTACAGGTGTTATTGTTGAACCAAGACTTTCTTTGCAATGGTTTGTTAAAATGGATGACATTGCCAAAATGACTTTAGAAAAGTCTCAAACAGAATTCGTCCCTGCACGTTTTAAAAAGATTTTTAATAATTGGATGACCGATATTCAAGATTGGTGTATTTCAAGACAACTTTGGTGGGGTCACCGGATTCCTGCTTGGTATAAAGGTGATGAAGTTAAAGTTCAAGTAGAATCTCCTGGTCATGATTGGACACAAGATGAAGACGTTTTAGATACGTGGTTTTCATCTGCTTTATGGCCATTTTCTACACTGGGTTGGCCAGATCAAACTGAAGATTTAAAACGATATTATCCAACAGATGTTTTAGTCACAGGATATGATATTATTTTCTTTTGGGTTGCACGTATGATTTTCCAAGGGTTGCTCTTTACAGAACAAGATCCCTTTAAACAAGTCTTAATTCATGGACTGATTCGTGCAGAAGATGGTAGAAAGATGAGTAAATCTTTTGGTAATGGTGTTGATCCGATGGATGTTATTGCGAAATATGGGGTTGACGCACTAAGATATTTTCTATCCACAAACTCAGCACCTGGTGCAGATTTACGCTATGAAGAAGAAAAAGTCGAATCCTCATGGAACTTTATTAATAAATTATGGAATATTACACGATTCATTACAATGAATATTGAAGATTACACTTTAGAAATTGATGATAAAGCTTTAACCTTACCAGATCAGTGGATATTATCGAGACTTTCTGAAGT
Source organism: Acholeplasmataceae bacterium (assembly GCA_030603805.1). Classification (GTDB taxonomy): domain Bacteria; phylum Bacillota_I; class Bacilli_A; order Acholeplasmatales; family Acholeplasmataceae; genus Peloplasma. The sequence continues at coordinate 165,734 of JAUVXD010000001.1, read as the reverse complement.
CATTAAAGAAGCAGATCATACTTATGAAAAATTCGAATTTGGTGAAGCATCTAGAACACTTTATAATTTCATATGGGATGAGTTTGCAGCCTGGTATGTCGAGTTTGCAAAGCTTGCGCTTCAAAATGAAAAAACCAAAACAAACACACAAGCCGTTCTGCTTTATGTTTTAAAAGCTGTTTTAAAAATGATGCACCCATTTATTCCCTTTGTTACAGATATGCTTTATACTGAAATTTCAAATGAAAAGACCATCATGACATCGTCTTGGCCAATTTCTGGTGAAATAAACCATCGTGCCATTGAAGTCTTCAAAGAACTCATGGACTCAATCGTTAAGGTTAGAAACTTAAGAAGCGAACATCAAGTTCTCCCTTCAAAACCTCTTGACTTCCATTTAGTGATCGAAGATCAATCATGGTTAGATTTATTACTTACTCAAGAGCCCTATTTTAGAAAGTTCTTAAATGCAAATATCTTAAAGATTGAATCTAGATTATCTACAACAGAGGAAACAATTTTGCTGGTTGGTAAGAAAATTCAAACTTACGTCTTCAAGTCTGGCATCATTGACCCAGAGAAAGAAAAAGAAGCGTTGCTCAGGCAAAAAGAACAACTTGAACAAGAAATAAAGCGTAGTGAGTCTCTACTTGGTAATCCATCTTTTATTGCAAAAGCACCAGAAGCGAAGTTGACCCAAGAAAAAGAGAAGTTTGCATCGTATCAAAAACAATATGAAATCGTGGTTGAAAAACTAAAATCCTATGTTTAATCAATTAAGTGATGCGATCCACTGGATCGAAACAAGAATCAAATTCAGACCAAAATCAGACCTCATCCGTATGGAACGTGCGTATCAAATGCTAGGCATTGATTTATCAAAAATCAAGAAGATCCATATTGCAGGGACGAATGGTAAAGGATCTGTAGCGAGTTATCTTTCACATATTTTAATCGAAGCCGGATATAAGGTGGGCACCTATACCTCACCTTATTTGGTGCGCTTTAATGAAAGACTTCGCATTCAATTTGAAGAAATTAGTGATCATGATCTTTTAGAACTGATTGAAATCATTTATCAGTTTAATGAAACGTTTGAAAAAACATTTGCTGAACCTTTAGCATTTTTCGAACTTTTAACCTTAATGAGTTTCTTATATTTTAAGAAAATGAATGTCGATGTGATGGTGATGGAAGTTGGTTTAGGTGGCTTACTGGATGCTACTAATGTCTTAAACTATGATTTATCTCTAATTACATCGATTGGGTTTGATCATATGAAACAGCTTGGAAACACTTTAGAGTCCATTGCCTTTAATAAATTAGGCATTTTAAAACCTGGTAATCATTTAATTACAACCGTTGACCCTGAACTTCATGACTATTTTAGAAGCTATCTTCATGAACGTGGAAACAGTTATGAATTCTTGACACTAAGTGACATCCAAATTCTATCAGATTTACCTGTATCTTTTATGTATCAAGATGATTTATATACCTCAGGACTCATTGGGAAATATCAGTTTTTAAATGCACTTATTTCAATTCGTGCCATCAAATATTTATTTCCAAATATACAAGTTCAAACGATTCAAAAAGGATTGAAAAAGACTTCTTGGGCGGGTAGATTAGAAGAAATATCACCACAAGTTTATATCGATGGTGCCCATAATACCCATGCACTAGAAGCACTCAAAGAAAGTGCCAAAACAACCTTTAAAGACTATAAGATCATTGTCCTATTTAGTGCATTAGGAGATAAAGATATTGCTGGCATGCTTAAAATCATTGAAGCCTTTAGTCAAAAAATCTATGTCACAACTTTTCCAGATTCCAGATTTGTTGATTTAAGACCCATGTTAAGTTCCAATCATCATTACATAGAAGACCCCTTACTCGCCATTCAGACAATAAAAAATCAGTTAGAACCTAACGAGATTTTACTGATTACTGGATCACTTCATTTTGTGGGCTTTATTAAAAAACTGAAGTTTTGAGTGATATCATAAAGCATTAAGGTTTCAAGAATAGATTCTTATCGTTTAGTTTTGATTTTTATACAATCAAGGAGAAAAACATCTGTGAAAAAACAAGGTAAAAAAACGTTTGTCATCGATACAAAGAAATTACAGTGGACATTACTCATATCCTTTGTGTTGACCTTAACTATATCGACCGTGATCGGTTTTGTCCAAAGTTTTAATAATGAGCATATGTATCCCATCTTATCTATAATATTGAATGTGTTCATCACTTTCTTTTTCTATCTATCCACTCGAAGACTCGGACAAAAGCATGTTCTTTATCACTTAATTTTAGGATTATCCTCGATATTGATTCTTTTGACGTATCTTTTCCCCTATGCGCTCATATTGACACCCATCCTTTATGTTTATGGTATTTATGTCGCCTATCAAACTCAAAAGAAACAAGAAGTTCTCGTTTTACCTGAAATTTTTCAAAAATTTATGCTTACAAATGTTCTTAGTTTTTGGATCTTACTACTCTATGTCCTCATGGTTAAAACCAACTTGCTCTTTTTACTGATTCCACTCTTTATCACATTTGTTTATCTGATTTCGGTATCCTCACAACTGATTAAAAAAGTTGAAAAGAGCCAATATCTATTCTTCATCAGTATTCTGTCTTTAATTTTCATGTATCTATCGACTGTAAATACACCTTTTGGTTCTCAATACTATAACCTCAATTTTGATTTATACATGGTCTTTATATTCCTCCTATCGTTAACGCATTTGCCATTCATTATTAAACTCTTCAAATCTTAAAAATTCATACTATATCTCAATCGTTACTTTATTGAATATTTTTAAACAAATATATGAAATCATCTGACTGCACATCGTGTGCAGTTTTTTCTTTTATATATATAAAATGCTTATGAAAACGGTTTAGATTTCTAAGCGTCTATAAACTCAATTGGAGCCCTTTATAAAGCGGTTATCGCTATGATAAAAAAAATGATTTATGATTTTAGAATAATCTATTGCAATTTCAAAAAAAAGGTATATAATTCTCGATTGTAAATCAAATAAACGGAGGTTTTTAAAGTGGACAAAAAAGTGATTATTGAATTATCACACATCACCAAGATATTCGACGAAGATGTGATCGTCAAAGATTTGAATCTCACCATTTTTGAAAATGAATTTATCACCTTGCTCGGACCTTCTGGTTGCGGCAAGACTACAACACTTAGAATGATTGGTGGCTTTGAAACACCCAATGAAGGCTCAATCATCATTAACGGAAAAATCTTTAACGACCTACCTCCATTTGCAAGGCCTATCAATACAGTATTTCAGAAATATGCCCTCTTTCCTCATTTAAACATTTATGAAAATGTTGCTTTTGGATTAAAAAACAGAGATGAAGCTTATTTGCTGAAATTTTTTAATATCGCACCCATGGAAGATAAAAAAGCACTGAAGAAAGTTATTGCACAAAAGATTGATGAAGCTGTTAAAGACGCATTAAAGCTTGTCAAACTTACAGGATTTGAAAACAGAAAGATTACACAAATCTCAGGTGGACAAGCACAACGTGTCGCATTAGCTCGTGCAGTCGTCAATAAGCCTCAAATTTTACTCTTAGATGAACCATTAGCTGCCCTTGACTTAAAACTACGTCAAAACATGCAATATGAACTCAAAGATATGCAAAGAAAACTCGGCATCACCTTCATCTTTGTCACCCATGACCAAGAAGAAGCGATGACGATGAGTGACCGAATTGTGGTTATGAAAGAAGGTATTATCGAACAACTCGGTACACCTAAGCAAATCTATAATGAACCAGTCAATCGTTATGTAGCGAATTTTATTGGTGAAACCAATATCATTTCTGGAACTTATTTAAAGAAAGATACAGTGAAGTTTCTTGATACAGAATTCAAGTGCACTGGGTATATCTTTAACGATTTAGAAGCTGTCGATGTCGTCATAAGACCTGAAGACTGGGATGTTGTTGATCTTGAGAAGGCTAAACTTAAAGGGGTTGTCACATCTGCCATCTTTAAAGGTGTTCATAATGAACTCTCTGTCGATGTTGGTGGATTAGAACTCAATGTCAACACCTATGAATCTTATCAAGTGGGAGATGCCATTGGACTTGCAGTTGACCCTTATGAGGTTCATTTAATGAAGGTATCTAAAGATGATCAAGTCGTTTAAAATACTTGCTAAGCCTTATATTGTTTGGCTTGGACTGCTTGCGATTTTACCGATGCTTGTCATGCTGATTTTATCCTTTGCTTTTTCTGAAGGTTTATCGTTTGAAGAAGGTTATTTCACATTTGACCAATTTTCAATGCTTTTAGAAAGATCGACCTTAGTCGCGTTTGGTAACTCATTATTTTATGCAGGCATCACAACCCTCATTTGCTTAATATTAGGATATTTTGTGGCTTATACAGTCTTTAAGTCCAAATTTAAGAATAAATTTCTTATTTTAACCATTTTCATTTTACCTATGTGGTCTAACTTATTACTGAGAACTGAAGCACTTTTTAACTTGATGCAATCTAATAACATCTTAACAAGTATCTTTGGTACAGGACTTGGTATTGATATCATTGGGACACCACCCGCTGTCATTATTGGATTGGTCTTTACCTATTTGCCATTCATGATTTTACCCATTTATACAGCGTTAGAAAAAATTGATTACTCTTTAGAAGAAGCTGCACTCGATTTAGGACTAACACCCATTGAAAAGTTTTGGAAAGTGATTTTCCCGCTTTCACTTAAAGGTGTTGCAACCGGCTCTATTTTAGTTTTTTTACCTTCAATGAGTGGATTTGCAATTCCTGAGATTTTAGGTGCGGGTAATATCTTACTCATAGGTAATGTGATTGAGCAAGCATTTAGAAACATGGATTATAATTTTGGATCACTGCTTGCGATTGTGATTTTACTCTTCATTTTAGGTGCTTTACTGACGGTATCAAAAGTTGATAAGGAAGGAGAGACTTTATTATGATGACAAACTATCCACGTGCAACCTTAGAAGAATATGGATATAAAGACTATCCCATTCTAAGAAAAGCTTATCGAATCTTTAAAATCGCGATCGTTTCTTTGACATTTTTGATGTTATATCTTTCTGTGATCGTACTTGCGATCCAATCAGTCAACTCATCGCCTTCAGTGACTTCATTTGGTCGATTTACCTTGAAGTGGTATGTTCAAATGTTTGAAGTTAGATCCTTAGCAAATGCCATTCAAAACACCATGGTCACATCGATGATTGCAACCCTCCTTTCAACCATCTTAGGGACGCTGATTGCTGTTGGGATTTACTCATTTGAGAAGAAAACTAGACAAAAAATTATGCTATTTAACAATATCCCCTTACTCAATGCTGATATTGTTACAGGGATTTCATTAATGCTTGTATTCTCATTATTACTTCCAGTATTTCCTTATATTTTTGGACCGATTACCCTCATTATGGCGCATTTATTTTTCACGCTACCTTATGTCATTTTAAGTGTGCTTCCAAAGCTTAAGGAAACAGATCCTAATTTAATGGATGCTGCACTTGATTTAGGTGTTAAACCTTATCGTGCGCTTTATAAAGTCATCGTTCCAGCGATTACTGCAGGCATTTTCTCAGGTATGCTTTTAGCATTCACCATGAGTGTGGATGACTTCGTCATATCATACTACACCACAGGCAATGGTTTCGATAATTTATCCATTTGGGTCTATGGTTCGATTGGTCGACGTTCTTTAACACCTTCAGTTTATGCATTTTCGACGTTGCTTACTTTAATGACAGTTGGTATCTTATACCTTTATCACATCTTAAATAAGAAAGGAAAGCCCAATGAAAAACATTAAATATGCGATGGTTTTACTCATCCTCTTATTTGGAACTTTATTTCTATCTGCTTGCACCATGAAAAATAAACTCTTAATCTTAAACTGGGGTGAATATATCAATGATGAAGTGGTCATGCTTTTCGAAGAAAAGTATGGCGTTGAAGTCTCGATTTCGATTGCAGACTCCAATGAACTTTTCTACTCTAAACTTAAAAGTGGGACAACCGCTTATGATTTAATTCTTCCAAGTGATTATATGATTGAAAAAATGATGGTCAAAGGACTCCTTCAAGAAATAGATTTCGATCAGCTTGAAAACTATGATCCCATCAATAATCCTTATTTACAGGGGCTTGAAAGTATTAGAAGTACCATGCTAGAAGGCACAGAAAACTATCATGTCCCATATTTTTGGGGAACATTTGGGCTCATGTATAACAAATTAAAACCTGGTTTAAAAGAAGCTTTAGAGACCCATCAATGGCAAGCATATTTTAATCCATCACTGAGACCAGAAGGCACAAGAACCGGCATGTATGATACCGCACAATTTGCTTATGCAGCTGCCATGATTTATAACGATATCGATCCTAACTCCTTTAATGAAGCTCAATTAACACTTGCTTTTGATACCATCAAAAATGCTAATTTCATTACGTGGGCCGATGATCAGCTCAAAAAAAGTATCGCAGCAAACAACTTAGATCTTGCTTTTGTTTGGACTGGAGATTTCTTAGATATGCTTTATGTGGATTTAGGTGAAGGCATCTCATATGATGAGATTACCTATGATATTTTTATTCCAGATACGACTTTGGCCTTTATGGACGCCTTTGTGATTCCAAAAAATGCACGACATGTCGATTTGGCGCATAAATTTATTGATTTCTTTTTAGATCCTGAAATGGCGTATTTAAATGCATCAGTCATTGGTTATGCAACACCACTTCAAGTGACCTACGATATGATTGTAGGATACACAGGTGATGAAGACTGGGAAAAAAACTGGGCTAGAGCTTATATGGAATATTATGAGGATACCCCAGATTTTAGAGGTATTCCACTCGCCAATTTAGATCAAGCAATTATTTCAAAGCTTAACTTAATGGTCAATAACGTAAAAACAGGATCATAAAAGATAAATTTCTTTGCTTCTCTATTGATTTAGCATAGTGAAGTGTGTATAATAAACCTAAATTCGATGATTGAGTAAAGTAACGCTTAAAGATGAGTTAGCGAGCTCGTGATGGTGGAAGACGAGTCTATGAATTAAGCGTGAATGGCCTCATGAGAAGCAGGGTGAACATAAAAGTAGCTTGAGCCGGGAGCTCCCGTTATAGAGCAAAAATATTAAGTCTTCAATGATGGCGTATTTTGTTAAGGAGAATTGATTGAAATTCTTAAAATTGGGTGGCACCACGAGCTATTCGTCCCAAGACATATCTTTAGATATGCATGACGAATAGCTTTTTTTGTTTCCCAAGTACAAGTACTCAAAGGAAAGACAGAAAACGAGGAAAAAGATGGAGTTTGGCAAGTTTGGCGGACAGTTTGTCCCAGACCACATTTTAAAAGCGGTCAAAGAAGTTGAAGAGGCTTATAACACGTATAAGCTTGATAGAGAGTTTAAGATGGAGTTATCATATTACTTAAACCATTATGCCAATAGACCTAGTCTTCTATACTATGCAAAAAACATGACTGAAGATTTAGGTGGTGCGCGAATTTACTTAAAGCGCGAGGATTTAAATCATACCGGTGCTCACAAAATCAACAATGTGCTTGGTCAAGCTTTACTCGCAAAGCGTATGGGTAAAAAGAAGTTGATTGCAGAAACAGGTGCTGGCCAACATGGCGTAGCAACAGCAACAGCCGCAGCCCTCTTTGGACTTGAATGTGAAATCCATATGGGTGCTGTCGATATTAAAAAACAAGCCCTCAATGTTTACCGGATGGAACTCTTAGGTGCGAAAGTTGTTTCTGTTGAGTTGGGACTAAAAACCCTTAAGGAAGCAGTCGATAGTGCACTGATCACATGGAGCGAGGAACTAGAGGATACTTTTTATCTCATCGGTTCAGCGGTAGGTCCTCACCCATATCCCATCATGGTTAGGGATTTCCAAAGTGTCATTGGATATGAAATTAAGGAACAATTATTAGACTTAGAAGGTCGAAACCCTGATGCAGTGATTGCATGTATTGGTGGTGGTTCAAATGCGATTGGTGCATTTTATGCCTTTATTGATGATCCAAATGTAAGATTGATTGGTGCTGAAGGTGGTGGCTTAGGTGTTGAAACCAAGTTGCATGCAGCAACCATGACTTTAGGAAAAACAGGTGTCATTCACGGGATGCAAACGCTAGTCCTCTTGGAAGATGATGGATCCATCTCTCCAGTCCACTCGATTTCAGCAGGACTAGATTATCCCGGTGTGGGACCTGAACATGCCAAGCTTAAAGAAGATGGTCGCGTTGAATATGTGGCAATCACTGATGAAGAAGCTGTGCGTGCATTTGAGTATTTAGCAAAAAAAGAAGGCATTATTCCAGCGATTGAGTCCTCACATGCAGTTGCACAAGCCATTAAGGTCGCACCTCACATGAGAAAAGATCAAATATTAGTGATTAATTTATCAGGCCGAGGCGATAAAGATGTGAAACAAGTTGCCGAGTACCGAGGTCAAAAACTTCATGACTAAAAAAAGGGACTAAACTTCGGTTTAGTTTCTTCTTTTTTATCATATAATGAGAGTAAAAGACGATGAGGTGGCTTATGTTTTTATTTGATAATCTCTATGAAACATTTCAATGGTTCGGTATAGAGCATAGTATAGCTTTAGTATTCTTTTTGCTACTTTTTATTGGTATTATCATTTTCAAAAACAGAATCACACCGAGAATTGATCTCATCTTACGTAGAAGTATTGCAATCTTGATGATTGTTTTAGAATGGACGTTTTATGCTTGGTCACTTTCTCGTGGAGGGTTTCAAACGAGCCTCTTACCTTTCGGTGTCTGTGCAATCTCAATGTATGTCACAGCTTATACGCTTTGGACCAAAAACGAAAAAGTCTTCAAAATCATTTTCCCATGGGCAATAGCAGGTGCTTTGATCAGTTTGATTGTTGCAGATCAAACATTCAGCTTCCCACATTTCAGATTCATTCATTATTTTGGAAATCATGGGTTTTTCATGCTCGGTAACTTGTATCTTTTAATCGTTTCAAAGTTTACGATTACTTATAAAGATATCTTAAAATCAAGTTTAATTTTATTCATTTATGCACTCATCATGTATCCCATCAATTTCTTAATCGATGCAAATCATCTCTTTTTAAGAGAAGTCCCCAGTGAGGTGGCTCCTATGTATGCATTCTTAGAAGATTTTTGGATGATTGGCTTTATGATATCAATCTTTTTACTCTTTCAAATCATCTATTTACCGATCTAATTTCATAATAGAAAACGTATTCTCTAAATTTTATCTACCATTTAGGTCTAAGACCTGTTAAACTATAAAAAACTAATAAGGGGTAAGTAACCATGATGAATGGAAAAGTGATTAAGGAAGCTTATACGTTTGATGATTTATTGTTAGTTCCTGCATTTTCAAAAGTTGTACCTATTGATGTCAACTTAGAGACCAAACTCACGAAAAAAATTAAACTCGGTATTCCTGTTTTATCTGCTGCGATGGACACAGTCACAGAAGTCCAAATGGCGATTGCACTGGCAAAACTTGGCGGTATGGGGATTTTGCACAAGAATTTGTCCATTCATGATCAAGCAGAGATGGTCAAATTAGTTAAAAACTATCCAAAAGAGGAACTTTTGGAAAATGCTTGTGTTGACCATGACGGAAAACTCAGAGTTGGTGCTGCTGTGGGTGTAGGAAAAGATGTTTATGACCGTGTTAATGCGCTTTATGAGGCTGGTGTCGATATTATTGCAGTCGATTCAGCCCATGGACATTCTAAAGGTGTTTTAGATACCGTGAAGCAAATTCATACCCTTTTTCCGAACTTAGATATTATTGGTGGTAATGTGGTGACTGCACAAGCTGCTATTGATTTAATCTATGCAGGTGCATCTGCGATTAAAGTGGGGGTCGGTCCAGGTTCCATTTGTACAACTAGAGTCGTCTCTGGTGTTGGTGTGCCACAGCTTTCTGCAGTCAATGATGTCTATCAAGTGACCAAGCAATATGAAATTGGTGTGATTGCGGATGGTGGCATCAAACTTTCAGGTGATATTCCTAAAGCACTGGCTGCGGGTGCAGACTGTGTCATGCTTGGAGGTCTTCTTGCGGGTACTGAGGAAACACCAGGAGATGTTTTCGAATTAGGCGGTAAAAAGGTTAAAAGTTATATGGGTATGGGTTCCCTCACGGCCATGAAGAAGGGTTCATCAGATCGTTATTTCCAAGGTGGTGTCAAAGAACTTAAGAAATTAGTCCCTGAAGGCATTGAAGCGACTGTGCCCTATAAAGGTTCGATCAACGATGTCATTTATCAAATGATGGGAGGACTTCGTTCAGGCATGGGCTATTGTGGGTGTGAAACCATTTTGGAAATGAAAGAAAAAGCGCAATTTGTTAAAATCAGTAATGCTGGTTTAAAAGAGTCCCATCCTCACGATGTAGATAACATCCAGGAGGCTCCCAATTATCATGAATGAGAAAATTGTTGTCCTCGATTATGGGAGTCAATATAACCAATTAATCGTTAGAAGAATTCGAGAACTGGGCGTTTATGCTGAGTTAAAACATCCAACTGAATTTAATATAAATGAAGAACTTGGGCTTAAAGGGATCATTTTATCAGGTGGTCCGCATTCTGTTTATGAAACCGAAGCCCCCAAACTTGGTTTTGATTTATTAAATATTTCTATCCCTGTTTTAGGGATTTGTTATGGGATGCAGCTCATTAGCCATACCTTAGGTGGTATCGTCGTCACACACGATAAAAAAGAATATGGTTTAACCAATATCGATATCTTACATGAAAATCCACTGACCAAAGATTTACCGAATCATTTTGATGTTTGGATGAGTCATGGCGATCAAGTGAAGGTCTTGCCGAAAGACTTTATAGGGGTTGCAAAATCATTTCATACGCCTTATGCGATGATGATGCATTCAAGAAAACATATTTATGGCATTCAGTTTCATCCTGAAGTCAGACATACCACGTATGGTAATGACATTTTAGATAGGTTTATTACAGATATTTGCGGCTGTGAAAAAACATGGTCGATGTCCTATTTTATTGAACAAAAAACTAAAGAAATTAAAGATTTGGTTCAAGATGGACATGTGATTTGTGCACTTTCTGGAGGCGTTGATTCTAGTGTAGTTGCTGCACTTTTAAATCATATTCTAAAAGATCAATTTACTCCAATTTTTGTCGACCACGGCCTCCTTAGAAAAGATGAAGCGAAAGATGTCGATGATACATTTAAACATCAGTTTAAGATGAACTTAATCACAGTTGATGCTAAAGAACGGTTTTTAAGCAAACTTAAAGGAGTCAGTGATCCAGAAGAAAAAAGAAAAATCATTGGCACTGAATTCATTCGAGTGTTTGAAGAACAAGTGAAATCCTTATCGGATGCTCAGTTTTTAGCTCAAGGTACACTTTACACAGACGTGATTGAATCGGGTACAAAAACTGCAAAAACGATTAAATCTCACCATAATGTCGGTGGTTTGCCTAAAGATATGAAACTGATCTTAATTGAACCATTGAATACCTTATTTAAAGATGAAGTGCGTGCTCTTGGATTAGAACTTGGTCTACCTGAACGTATTGTAAGAAGACAACCCTTTCCGGGTCCTGGACTTGCCATTCGAATTTTAGGTGATATTACAGAGGAAAAGATCAAAATCGTTTCTGAAAGTGATGCCATTTTAAGAGAAGAATTTGTTAAATTTGGGCTCGATCATTTAATCTGGCAATATTTTACCGTCTTAACACCTATTAAAACAGTTGGTGTGATGGGTGATAATCGGTCTTACGATTATGTCTTAGTCATAAGAGCAGTCACTTCAGTTGATGGGATGACTGCAGATTTCGCACAAATTCCTTATCATATGCTTCAGCATATTTCGAACCGAATGACCAATGAAGTGAGAGGCATTAACCGCGTGGTCTATGATATTACATCCAAACCACCTGCAACCATTGAATGGGAATAAAGTAATGATGATCAAACTCTTCTATCTTAAGGTAGAGGAGTTTTTACTTATGTACTTAGTTAAGGAAATGCCAAAAACAGAAAGACCTAGAGAACGATTACTCATTTCAGGGGTTTCTTATTTATCTAATGAAGAATTGATTGCTTTACTTTTAAGAACGGGTATGAAAGATTTATCCGTCATAGAATTATCTAAAAGAGTGCTTTATCATTTAGAATCCTTATCTGATTTAAAGCGAATTACACCAGAAGAATTGATGCAAATTGATGGGATTAAAGCAGCTAAAGCAACCACTTTGATTGCTGCCATTGAACTTGGAAGAAGATTGGCATCTCTTCCCAAAACGATGAAACATGTGATTAGAACCTCACATGATGTGTATGAACTAATGTATCCTGAAATTGGACATTTAGAACAAGAACACTTTGTTGTGCTTTATTTAAATACCAAATCAGAGATCATCAAAAAAGAAACCATCTTTATTGGCACCATGAATCAAACACTCATTCACCCAAGAGAAATCTTTAAATTAGCGGTTAAGCATGCGTGTGCAGCCCTACTTTTTGTTCATAATCATCCGACAGGTGATGCACTACCATCACTAGCGGATATAAAAGCTACTGAACTTTTAAAAAAATCGGGTGAACTCATGGGGATTGACATCATGGATCACATCATCATTGGACACAACGAGTTCTATTCGATTAAGAGTCAAAAATTATCAAGGCTTTGACATCGAAATTTATCAAATCATGCTATAATCATTTCAAAGGAAGTGAGTTACCATGAAAAAGAAAGACTCGACCAAATTATTCTGGTACGCGATTGCCATCGGATTCATTCTATTATTTATTCTCATCTTGTTATCCAGTGTTTTAGATGTTGGAGATCGCTTAAGAACCATTCACCCTTATGTCGAATATGCATTTTACGGTATTGCAGCCATTTTAGTTTATATTTTAATCATTAGACCGGTAAATATTATCGTCTTTTCACCCACTTTTTCAGTATCGACAACCTTAGATGAAACCGATAAGAAAAATTACTTTCTTTATAAACGCGTCGCTAAAAGACTATTAGAATTTGAAGATTTACCTGAAGAAGAACAGGTGAGACTTAAAGATGCTCTAAACTCAAATGCAGAGGACTTAAGACTCTCTTTAAATCACACATTTACCAAACATATTAAAAAGAAGATGAATGAAGTCATTAAGAAGAACGCAAAGACCGTGATGATCTCAACAGCAATTTCTCAAAATGGCAGACTTGATTTTTACACAGTCATTGTCGTCAATCTTAAAATGATTAAGGAACTGGTTGTGATGTGTGGGTTTAGGCCTTCATATAAAAACTTAGCAAAACTCACAGTCAATGTCTTTTCAACTGCTTTGATTGCTGAAGGATTAGAAAATATGGATATCTCTCAAGTGCTTCCTCAATCAACAATGAACACATTAAGTGAAGTGCCTTTAGTTAAACCTGTATTATCCTCTGTCACACAAGGCATTTCTAATGCTTTGCTCACCTTAAGAATTGGGATTGTAACCAGAAAATTCTTATTCAGTGATGCCAAAGAAATCACGAAAGAAGAAATTCGTCGTGGTGCACTCCTTGAAGCAGCTAAATTGCTTCCCGCTGTCATTGGAGAAGCTTTCATGATTTTACCTAAGAAACTCATTAACCTTTTTAAGAAACCCGAAAAAGCTGAAGCAGAAGTCAATGAAGATTTAGAAGAATAACTCCTTGATGGAGTTTTTTCTTTGTCCTACATCTTAATTAAAATGAAAGAATTGATTGAACTTATCGTCGATAAGCACCAATTTCATAAATATTAATATTTAAACCTTGAAAAAAACATAAAAAGTGGGTAAACTATTATTGTTAGATCTAGAAAGCCTTTTCATGAAGCTTTCAAAAAATAAAAGAGGAGAAAGAAAGAATGAAGAAGATTTTATTCGCATTTGTCTTACTAGTTACTGCTGCAGTACTTGCTGCTTGTGGTCCTAGAGTTTACCAAATTGCCATGATCACTGACTCAGGTGACATCGATGACCGTTCCTTTAACCAAGGAACATGGGAAGGTATTGTAGAGTTTGCTCAAGAAAACAACAAAACTTACAAATACTACAAACCAACTGCAATTACACTTGATGCTTATGTTGCAGCAATTGACTTAGCAGTTAAGGGTGGCGCTGAAATTATTGTTACTCCAGGTTTCTTATTTGAAAATAGCGTTCACAAAGCACAAACCTTATATCCAGATGTCAAATTCATCTTAATCGATGGATCACCACACAACGTGGCTGACTGGGGTACAATGGCAACTTATGATGGTGCAGCAATTGACTTCACCATTGGTGCAAATACATTATCGATTTTCTTCCAAGAAGAACAATCAGGATTCTTTGCAGGTTATGCATCTGTTAAAGATGGTCATGATGTCTTAGGCTTTATGGGTGGTATGGCTGTTCCAGCGGTTGTAAGATTTGGTGCTGGTTATGTTGCTGGTGCTTACTATGCTGCTAAAGAAATGAACTTAACATCATTCTCATTCCCAGCGAACCGTTATGCTTACTTAAACACATTTGCTCCAGATGATGCAATCGTTACACAAGCAACTTCATGGTTCAATGCAGGCGTTGATATCATTCACGCTGCTGCAGGTGGCGCTGGTCTATCTGTTATGACAGCTGCTGAAAACACAGGCAAATGGATGGTTGGTGTTGACGTTGACCAATCTAACCTAAATGACAAAGTTTTAACTTCAGCAATGAAGGGCTTAGCAGTTGCTGTTCAATCTGCTTTAGAAGATTTCTTCAATGATGAATTTACTGGTGGCGTTTCTATCACTTTAGGTGCTGCAGAAGGTGCTGTTGGTCTTCCAACTGAAACAGCTTCTTGGAGATTTAGCACATTTACAGTGGCTCAATACAACACAATTTTAGCTGCAGTATCTAACGGTACAATTGTTGTTCCAACAGACCGTGCGACGATGTCTGCATTTATTACAGCTCAAGGATTCACTGCTTCAACAGCATTACTTGATGCAATTTTCGGAGCTCCAACAGCTTAAAAACTTTTTTAAACAAAACATTGCTTAGAAACCATGGGGAAAGTTCGCTTTCCCCATTTTCTAAACATGAGAGGTGATTTCTTTGGCTTACAAAATAGAAATGAAAAACATCACCAAGCGTTTTGGTACGCTGGTTGCAAATGATCAAGTGAATTTTCAGGTAAAACCTGGAGAAATTCATGCCTTACTCGGAGAAAATGGCGCAGGAAAATCGACGTTAATGTCGATTCTTTTTGGACTCTATACACCTGATGAAGGTGAAATCTTAATAGATGGACAAAAAGTAGAAATCAATAACCCTAATGATGCCAATCGTTTAGGTATTGGGATGGTCCATCAACATTTCAAACTGGTCGAAGTCTTTAATGTCCTAGATAACATTATTTTAGGCTTTGAAGATACACACCGTGGCTTTGTTAAATATGAAAAATCGGTTGAAAAACTTAATCATATCATCAACACGTATAAGTTAAAGGTCGATTTAGATGCCCTAATTAATGATATCACCGTCGGTCAACAACAACGTGTTGAAATTTTAAAGATGCTTTATCGCGATAGTGAAATCATGATTTTTGATGAACCTACCGCAGTCTTAACACCACAAGAAATTCATGAGCTGATGGGTATTATGAAGAACTTTGCGAAAGAAGGCAAAACCATCATTCTTATTACTCATAAACTCAATGAAATTAAACAAGTGGCAGACCGTTGCACGATTTTAAGACGTGGCAAAATGATTGGTACTGTCGATGTCAAATCCACAACAACAGATCAAATGGCAGAAATGATGGTTGGACGTGAAGTAAGTTTTACTGTCGATAAAGAAGACTTAAAAGTCGGAGATACCATTTTTGAAGTCAAACAGTTATCTGTTCATGGTCGTGGTCGTCATGCCGTTAAAGAGGTCTCATTTAAAGTGAATCAGCATGAAATTTTAGGCATTGCCGGTATTGATGGCAATGGACAGACAGAACTCGTTCAAGCACTCACAGGTCTTACACCAATTGATGAAGGCGAAGTCTTACTTCATGGTCATGACATCTCTAAATATACCATTAGAAAAAAATATGAGGCAGGACTCTCTCATATTCCTGAAGATAGACACAAGCATGGGGTCGTCTTAGATTATGATTTACAAAGCAATCTAGTCATTCAAAATTATTATCAAAAGAATTTTCAAAAGAACCAATTTTTAAAATTTGATGCGATCAATCGAAACGCAAATGAACTGATTGAACGTTTTGATATCCGCAGTGAACGTGGTGCTAAAACGACTGTCCGCTCGATGTCAGGTGGTAATCAACAAAAAGCAATTTTAGGTCGTGAGATTTCACGTGCACATGATGTCTTAATTGCGGTTCAACCGACAAGAGGTCTTGATGTTGGTGCGATTGAATATATTCATAAACAGTTGATTGAAGAAAGAAGAACAGGTAAAGGTGTTTTACTAGTTTCTCTTGAAATCGAAGAAATTATGAATTTATCTGACCGAATCCTTGTGATTTATGAAGGTGAAATTGTTGGAGAATTTGATCCAAAGAAAGTTACCATCAACGAATTAGGTCTTTATATGTCAGGTGCTAAGCGAGGTGAAAAACATGCGTGATCAAAAATCAATTAAAGAAAACAAATCGCAAGAAATGAAACCTTTCGCAACCAAATTAAAACAAGGATTGAATCAAGGCTTTCAAGTCATTAAACCTTCACTGATTTCCATTGGTGTTGGATTACTTGTTGGTTTAATCATCATGCTGATCTTTGATGCTTATGATGCTTTTCCAGCATTACTGACTTTAATTGCAGGAGGATTTACAGGTGGCATTTCTGGAGTCGGTGATATGCTTGAAATGGCAGCGCCGATTATGCTCGCTGGTTTATCTGTCGCATTCGCATTTAAAACAGGTTTATTTAACATTGGTGCATCTGGTCAAATGATGATTGGTGCACTCGCATCCTTATTTGTCGGAATCATGCTCAATCTACCACCTTTACAACACGTTTTACTTGGATTATTTGTTGGGATTGTTGCAGGTGCCCTTTGGGGATTTGTGCCTGGAATCTTAAAAGCAACCAGAAATGTGAATGAGGTTGTAACCTCGATTATGATGAATTATATTGCACTTTATATTTTTACGACCATGGTGATTACGTTTTTATCACAAGGTGCAGGAACAAATTCAACATCACGTCCGGTCGCCAATAGTGCAGCACTGCCTAGAATTCCTTGGTTATTCCCAAATTCAACTGCAAATATCGGAATTTTTATCGCGATTGGTGTCATTATCATAGCACATATCATCATACATAAGACAACCTTAGGATTTTCTTTAAAAGCTTCAGGTTTTAGCTTTGAAGGTAGTAAATATGCAGGGATGAATACGAAGGCAAATATCATTACTGCTATGACCATTTCCGGTGTTTTTGCAGGTCTTGGTGGATCAATTTTATATCTCGTTCAATCCAAAACGATTGCAGATTTTCATATATTTACAGAAGGTTTCGATGGGATTTCGGTCGCACTTCTTGGCTTAGGTGAACCGATAGGCGCACTATTTGCTGGTATATTTTTGGCCAACATCCGTATGGGTGGTTATTATATGCAACTTTATTCATATACCAAAGAGTTAGTTGATATGGTGGTTGCAATTATTATTTACTCGATTGCAATTTCTGCAGCTGTTCAAATGTTTTTAAAACGTAACAAAGAAAGTATTAAAGCATTCCTTGAGAGACGAAGAGAAAAGAAAGCCTCTACGAAACTTGGAGGTGAAGAAAAATGAAAAAGAAATTAGTTCTCTATGGTAGCATTTTTGCTGGGATATACGTTTTACTTTTAATTCTTCATTTTGCAACTGGACTTTCTTTGTTCTATCAAATGGTTCAATCCATGACAACCTCTTTTCCAATTCTTTTAATCGTTGCACTGGGTGGTCTCATTTCTGAAAGAAGTGGTGTAACCAACATTGCGCTTGAAGGGATTATGATTATGGGTGCTTTTCTAGGCATTTGGTTTATTACAGGTTTAGAAGCTTTCCCTTATTCGAATTTCACAGTCTTCATTATTTTCTTGGTAAGTACAGCATTTATGATGGCACTCGTATTAACCATGCTCTTCTTATATGATATTTATAGAGAAAAGAAGGGATTAAAATCTATCAAAATCAAATTTTGGATGAAACTTGTTGCTGCACTGATCCTTGCTATTCCTGTAACTTTGGTTATTAGAAATATTCAAGTTCAAAAACATTTTATTTTCTTAATGGCCGTTATGGTCGGTGGTGGTGTTGGCGCACTTTATTCGATGATTCATGCGTATGCAGCCGTCTATTTAAAATCGAATCAAATCATTTCTGCAACAGCTCTCAATATCTTCGCTCCAGCATTTTCAATATTCACCTCACGTGTCTTAAGAGGTTCAGCAAACTATTACATTCAAACCAATATGCAAATTAGAGAAGTACCAGTACTCTCAAATATTCCAGTCATTGGACAAATGTTTTTCACAAACACCTATCTAACACTATATTTGGCTTTACTGATTTTCGTGATTGTGACAATATTCTTATATCGTACGAGATTTGGTTTAAGACTTAGAGCCTGTGGAGAAAACCCACAAGCTGCAGATTCATTAGGTGTTAATATTTATCGAACACGCTTTATTGCCGTAACTTTATCAGGGATGTTAGCGGGTATGGGTGGTATTTTATATGTCCTACCCTCTAAAGCATACAGTACGACGGTTGCCGGGTTTGGGTTCTTGTCGATTGCCGTCTTAATCTTTGGTAATTGGAAACCCAAAGGTATTATCCTTGCAGCGATGTTCTTTGGCTTTATGAGAACCTTAGCACTCTATTATCGTGAAGTTGAATTCCTTGAAAATTTAAACTTAAGATCAGATATTTACAATGCGATTCCCTTTATTGCAACACTCATCGTGCTTGCCATATTCTCAAAAAAATCCTCAGTTCCAAAAGCATTAGGTCAAATTTACGATCAAGGTAAAAGATAAATGAAAGCGGTTGAAACCAACCGCTTTTTTATGTTATCATAACGTTGTACAATAAAAACAACGGAGACTTATATATGGAACAAATTCTAAGCTTACTCAAAAAGATTCATTTTTCTGAAAATGAGGCACAAATCTATTTATACCTTCTTAAAAATCCTGGTCAAACGGTTTTTCAAATTGCCAAAGATCTTCACCTTTCTAGGACATCAATTTATGCAACAATCAACGCTATGTATCAACGTGGTCTACTCCTTATGGAAAACGGTGTTAAAGATCTTTTTTTTGCAGAAGACCCAGAAGCACTTTTATCACAGTTATCATCAGTCTATCAAAAACATGTGACTGAACTTAAGGATCTTTTAAAATATACAATCAAAGAAGAACCTAGAGAACCATACCTTAACATTTCAGGCTACTTTAGCATTTTAGGAAAGATTAGAACACTTTTATATGGAGCTGAAGAAGAAGTCTATATCAATACTGATATGGATATCCATCAGTTTGATGATGCATTTTCACATCTTGAAAGAAAAGGTGTTGATGTCTACATCTTTTCATTTAAAGCTTTTGATTATCATCGAACTAATGTCCATATCTATGCTCATGGGTTTTCATCACCTGATCAATCACGCATGATGCTTGTCATTGACCTCAAGCAAGTTTTAGTAGCTAATCATAATAAATCTTTAAACACATGGACAGGAACACTGACTAAAAATCAACTGATGGTTTCCATTATTACAGAGCATATCCACCATGATATTTATCTACTTAGACTTAAAAATGAAATGAAAACATCGATATTTAATCTCTATCCATCACTCTTTTTTGACACTAAATTTGAGCGAATGATTAAAACAGGTGGTCTACAAGGGTTTTCAAACAAAAAAGGCTCATAATCCTTCGCTTTTAAACGATTTTTATTGACTTTAAGGTCTAACTACGTTAAAATATCTATGTTGTACCACATAGGACAGGTTATAAATGCTTTTACGCTACCTTAGATAGTGTGTCTTCAAATCAAAAATAAAAGGAGGAATGCAACATGTACGCAGTAATTAAAACAGGCGGTAAGCAAGTGAGAGTTGAAGCAGGTCAAGAAATCTATGTTGAAAAACTAGATGTTGAAGCTGGCGAAACCTACACATTTACCGAAGTCTTAATGGTCGGTGGCGAAAAAACAGTCATTGGTACGCCAACCGTCGACGGAGCATCAGTCGTTGCCAAAGTAGTGAAACACGGTCGTGGTCCAAAGATCATCGTTTTCAAGTACAAGGTCAGAAAGAACTACCGTCGCAAGCAAGGACATCGTCAAGCTTATACCAAGCTCGTTATCGAATCCGTAGTCGCTTAATATGATTGAGACGAGATTTACCAAACCAAACGGGAAACTAAACGAGATTCTCGTCACTGGGCATGCAGGATATGCCAAGCATGGACAAGACATCGTTTGCGCAGCCGTGTCTGCAGCAACACTTGTGACAGCCAATGCGATCCTACATTTAAAGCTAAATGATGCGATTCATTTAGATGTTAAAGAAGGATATTTTAAAGCAACTCTAAAGAAACATGATGATACAGTCATCAAACTCTTAGAAAACTTAGAATATACTTTGCTTGATTTAGAAAAACAATATCCGAAATATATAAAAAATCAGAAGGAGGGATAACATGTTTAAATTAAATATACAGTTATTCGCATCGAAAAAAGGGACAGGTTCCAGCCGTAACGGTCGCGACTCCCATTCGAAGAGACTCGGTATGAAGTTAAGTGATGGTCAATTTGCAACTGCAGGTTCTATCATTTATCGCCAAAGAGGCACTAAAATTCATCCAGGTGAGAATGTTGGACGTGGCGGCGATGATACATTATTCGCAATGATCAACGGTGTGATCAAATACGAAAGAAAAGGCCGTTCGCGTACGCAAGTATCCGTTTACGAAGGATAACCTAGTTATCCTTTTTTTGTGCAAAAGAGGTAGAAAAAAATGTTTGTAGATGAAGTTGTCGTCGAGGTATTCGGCGGTCGCGGTGGAAACGGTATTGCTGTCTATCGCAGAGAAAAATATGTAGAATATGGCGGCCCATGGGGCGGCAATGGCGGAAACGGTGGTTCCGTTATTTTTGTTGGTGATGAAGGTAAGTCGACCTTAATCGATTTAAGATACCAAAGACATATTAAAGCAGGTCCTGGCGTGAACGGTAAAACTAAAGGCATGCATGGTGCAAATGCACCCCATACCTATGTTCGTGTCCCCTTAGGCACCATTGTATATACCGAAGATAAATCTCAAAAAATTGGTGAAATCACCAAACATGGTGAAGAGCTTGTTGTTGCACAAGGGGGTAAAGGTGGACGTGGTAATATGGCGTTTGCAACCCATAGAAATCCAGCACCTGACTTTGCTGAAAATGGAGATCCTGGTGTCACACGTAAAATCAAAGTTGAACTCAAGGTTTTAGCAGATGTGGGCTTAATTGGATATCCATCCGTTGGTAAATCCACATTAATTTCGGTAGTTTCTAATGCGAGACCCAAGATTGCAGAATATCCTTTTACAACCTTACAACCCAATTTAGGAATGGTGCAGGTTAAAGAAGAATCGTTTGTGCTTGCAGATTTACCTGGTTTAATTGAAAATGCGCATTTAGGTCTTGGTTTAGGTATTCGTTTCTTAAAACATATTGAAAGATGTCGCGTATTTCTTCATGTGTTAGATCTAACAAGAGAAAACCCCTATGACGATTACTTAAAAATCAATCACGAACTTGAAATGTATAATGAAGAACTCTTAAAACGTCCCCAGATTGTGGTTGCAAACAAGATGGATATGCCAGGGACTGAAGCAAAAATTAAGTTTCTAAAAGATCATATTCAAGGACCGTTTGTTGTGATTTCAGCCCATCAGAAAAAAGATATAGACCAACTCTTATATCTCACCTTAGATGAGCTTAAAAAAGCACCTGTCGTTATGGATCACACACCTGTTTATAGTAAGACATACACCCTAGAAGAAACAGAACCTGATTTTATCTTAACAAAATCAGAAACAGGTTTTGATCTTTCGGGAAACAAACTCAAACTCTTGTTTGAGCGAACAGATTTTACCAAAGATGAAGCTGTAAAACGTTTTGCAAGACAACTTAGAAGTTTAGGTGTTGATGAGGCACTCCGCAAGGAAGGCGCAAAAAATGGTGATACCATTCGAATCTTTGATTATGAATTTGAATTTATCGAATAAGGACAATCGTCCTTTTTCTTTATCAAAAGAAAAGCTGCATCACGATAGATGCAGCATTTTAATTTTAGAACGATTCGTTTTTTTAAGAAGTCTAACCTCTTTACTCATGACCTGATTTTGTTCAGATTTTGTTGAAGATGTAAACTTTTTCAAGTGATACAAGATATTTCTAAGCTCTTCTTCACGCTTTTCATTCATGCGCTTTAAGGTTTCTTCATGTGCTTTTTCACGTTCAGCAATGGATTTTTTGAGTTTACCCATCTCTTCTTCGTAATGTAGGGTTTTTGACTTAAGATTTGAAAGATGCTTTTGATAATTGGTTTGATACTTCGTTAGAATCACTTGATTTTTAGCTTCTAATGAGTTTTCTAAACCTTGTTGATTCTTTTCTGCTTGATGCTTATTTAGCTCAATTTGAGATAATGTTTTTTTGTATTGATCAAGCATCATACTGACTTTATGCAAATGCTCATTTTGGTATTGATTGGCAATTGAAATTTGGTTTTCGTTAAGAATCTTAAGTTCAAGGAGTGCTTTATCACCAGTTTCTGCAATCTTTGATTCTAATGATTTAATCACAGATAAATCAATCGATAATTTCTTTTGATAAGAGATTATCTCGAGTTCTAATTTTTTCTTGACTTTATCCTTTTCATTTTGATTTTGTCTTTGTTCTTCATGGTTTTTCTTTGTTTGGTCATGAAGTGCTTTAGATAAGGTATTATTATAGTTTTGACTTAAGCTCTTCATCAGTGCAATCGTTGAGCGCTTAAAGTCTTTCATGAGCATGGCTTGTTCTTTTTCATTTTTGTGATAGAACTCAAGCATCAAATTTAAAAATGCTTGTTGGTGTCTGTTAAGTTTGAGTTCAAAAAGTGATGCATGTCGTTCAAACTTCTTAATCTCAACATTTAAGACCGTATCTGTCAAATAGACTTCTTGTGAGAGTGCATCGAAGAAGAAGGAAAGTTTTTCTAAGAAGTGTGCCATATCCATCGATAGTTCTTGATAAATCTTTTGATTCTTATTTAAGAAACGGTAGAAAACAGCAGCCTCTTTATGTTTTTTGACTTCAAGTTCTTTTTCTTGTAAATCTTGTTTTTGTGATAATAAAGCAATTTCTTTGTCTAGTGGTGCAATTAGTAAGTGTTTTTCATCAATATCTTTTTCAATTTTTGATAATGATTGCTTAATCCGTTTGACTTCATGTTCGTGATTGGATAAAAGTTTTTGATTTTCCTTTAAATCCTGATGTTTATGTTCACTTCTCAGTTCATTATGCTTAATCTCATAACTAATCTTCGTCAGTTGATTGATAAAGGCATGGTTGCGTTCAAGCTCTGTTTGATATTTGAAAAACTGTTCCTCAAGTGATTGGATATCTCGCTCAACTGATGCTTTTTTCTCTTTGATTTTAGCGATTTCTTGACCGTAATAATTCATGGTGTTTTCATGCTTTAGCATGTATTTATATCCTGTCAAATCCTCAATTTTATTGACATATATTTCTTGATTGAGTGCTTGATAATGCTCAAGTTCTTCAATCATTGATGCTTGAAATTGTGGCAGATAGGATTTCATCATCTTTAAAACATCTTTAAAGACTTCAGGATGTGAAGGTAGATGATAAAGTTCAATGGCAGTTTTCTTTAAATCTGTTAAACTTTGATAAAATTTTCGACATACCGTCATAAAATCTTCGGTTTGAAGTTGATTAAATGAGAGTTCATTTAAGTATGTTTTTAATAATCGATTCGCTTTTTCGTTAGAGAGTCGTTGTTGATGTTTATATCTAGCTTCACTCACGACAAACGTGCGCTTTTGTTCTTCTGCAAGCGCATTGGATTTGATGGCATCGAGTTTGTATCTATTTTCAATATAGATTAACTCACGCTCTGATTCTATTTTATAGATTTCTTGGTTTTGCTCATGTTCGATTAAGAGCTTAGATCGATTAAAAATGGCTTGGTTAAGCTCAATTCTAAGTTCTTGTTCGGCAATCACATAGTCTCTTTTGACTTTCTCTTTTTCAAGTTCTAGCTGAATGTTGGTGGATAACACTTGCATATCTGCACCAAATAATGCTTTAGCCTTATCTTCTTCAAATTGGCTTAAAGCCTCTTGTTTTTTAAGTTCGTACTCGATTTGACTTTCCTCAAATTTAGAGGTTGCGATACTTAAATGCGCATCATTGGCGAGTAGATTTAATTCTCTTTCTTGAATGGATGCAGCGATTTGGAGTTGATATTCTAATGGTAGAAGATCTTGATTATGTTTTTGAAGTAAAATCTCTTTTTCGGCTTGATTTTTAAATTCAATCAGTTTGAGTTGTAGCTCGGATGCGTTGATGTTGTGGTTATAGTTGAGGTCAATTTTTGCAGTATCTTGTTTTTTTTCATATTCATAAAGCACTTTTTTTAAGCGCCATTCATTGACTTCACGTAAATGTGCAAGATCAAGTTGGAAAAGCCTGCGATGGGTCTCTTTTTTCTTTTCGGTGATATCTTTATTGGTTCTTAAAATTTGCTTATTTAAATCGGCATCGAGTGCATTAAGTTGATTGGTCAAATCATGATTTTTCTTTTCTTTTTCACGATCTGTTTCTAAAGACTTCATTTCATCACGGAGTGCTCTAGACGTGGTGAGTTTCTCTTTTGAGATTGTTTCTTTATAAGCGGATAATTTGCTGTTTAATAGGGTTATAGCTTCGTTACCTTCATGTATAATACGTTCTTTTTTAGATTCATACGATGTTTTTTGAACATCAAAAATCACATTGAGGCTTGTGAGTTTTTCTGTATAATCTTGCAAAGATTTTTGTAAGGCGAGTTGATAGTTTTCTTTAAGTTTATCAATCGACTCTATCACAGGTTTAATCGCCTTTTGATGATCTTTTTCTAAATTAGCAAGTAGAGTTTGTTGTTTTTTCTTAAGCTCATTAATTTTCTTATTTAATGAAATACTCAGCTGAGTATACGTATTTTTAATGGTGAGATAAGAATCGTTATGCTCTTCTGTATTGACTAAAGCTTGAGCTTTAATGGACGATAATTTTTCTTGATAAACAGCTTGATTACGTTCAAGTTCTATTTTTAAAGCTTCAATCTTTTGATCATAAGCTGCACGCAGTTGAGTCACTGCAAGCTCTTTTTCTTTTTCAATCTCCATCGAGACATTTTGATACGTCTTTCTGGATTCTGTCATTGTCTTATGAATCGCTGCAAGTTCTCTTTTTAAAGTTTGATCAGCTTTCCCTAGTTTTTCTTGGGAATCTTGAAGAATCACCGTAATTTTTTGATCAAGTTCATCTAGTTGCATCTTAAGATGATGATTCAGTTCATGGGTCAGTTGAACTTTGAGCTTTTGACTCTTCTCAACTTCTTGGTTATTTTTCTCAATAATCAATTTTAATGATTTTTGATAGTTTTCTAAATTCTCTGCATATGTCTTATGGACATTCACACTCTCTAAGACAAATGATTCTTTATGCTTGCTCTCAATGGTATTGATTTTAGATAAGAACGGTTGAAGATCACGCAAAACAACCCCCAACTTCTTAGAGATTGGCAGGTATTTTTTATCAATGCTTAAAATTTGCTTGAGTTCAGTCTCAAAAGACTTCAAATATTCGAGCTTCAAATGTTCATCACGTCCTGAAATAATTATATCATAATCAGGGGATATGATAGAAAAAGAGGTGAGAAAATGTTATAATGAAAAGTAATATGTCAAAGGATGGGTGATTACCATGTATGCCTATATAGAAGGACAAATCAAAGAAATCAAACCAAGCTATCTGGTCATTGAAAATCAAGGCATTGGTTACTTAATTATTTCCCCAAATCCCTATAGTTATCACTTAGGGGAAACCACAAGAATTTATACCCATCACTACGTGAGAGAAGATATCAATAACCTTTATGGATTTAAAAGTATCGAATCGAAAGACTTATTCATTAGACTCATTGGGGTATCTGGTATTGGACCTAAAAGTGCATTATCCATTCTTGCAACAGATGCCATTTCTGATATCATTTTAGCGATTGAAGAAGGCAATGCCAAATATTTGACCAAGTTTCCAGGCATTGGTATTAAGAGTGCTCAACAAATCATTTTAGACCTCAAAGGTAAGCTTGTTGAAGATGATTCAGAGCTCATACCAACACACAAAAATGATGTTGAAGATGCCTTAAGTGCCCTTGGGTATTCTAAAGTTGAAATTAAGAAAGTGATGAAGAAAATTGATCAAGACCAGCCGGTTGAGGTCATGATTAAACAAGCACTCAAATTACTCATAAAATAGGTGGTGTCCCTTGGATAAAGAACGCATTGTTACAGCCATGTCCATCAAGGAGGATGAGGATCAATCCCTTCGTCCACAAACCTTAGACCAATATATTGGCCAGAAAGATATTAAAGAAATGCTTTCTGTCTATATTCAGGCTGCACTTAAAAGAAAAGAAGCTTTAGATCATATCTTACTCTATGGACCACCTGGTTTAGGAAAAACGACTTTGGCACAAATTATTGCCAATGAACTTGGTGTCCAAATCAAAATCACCTCTGGCCCTGCAATCGAGCGCAGTGGTGATTTAGCTGCGGTATTATCTTCTTTAAATCCTGGTGATGTGCTTTTTATTGATGAAATTCACAGATTACCTCGATTTGTTGAAGAAGTCTTATATGCTGCTATGGAAGATTATGTCTTAGACATTGTGATTGGTAAAGATCATGATTCAAGATCGATTCGTATTGATTTACCCCCATTTACTTTAATTGGTGCAACCACAAGATTTGGTGATTTATCTGCACCACTGAGAGATCGTTTTGGTGTTGTCTTAAGACTTTCATATTATGAAGTTGAAGATCTCATGAAGATTGTCTCAAGAACGGCGAAAGTTTATAATAATCCTATTGAAAGTGATGCAGTCACAGCACTTGCGAGAAGAAGTCGAGGAACACCAAGAATTGCCAATCGTCTCTTTCGACGTGTCAGAGATTTTGCAGAAATTATTGGAGATGGGACGGTAACAGAAAAGATTACCAATCATGCACTTTCCAAACTTGGTATTGATCATAACGGTCTAGATCATACCGATTACAGATATTTACGAAGTATCGTTGAAAAGTTTGCAGGAGGTCCTGTAGGCATTGAATCGATAGCCGCAACCATCAGTGAAGAAATCACGACCGTTGAAGACGTTTACGAACCTTATTTACTCATGGAAGGTTATATTAAACGTACTGCCCGTGGCAGAGTTGCCACACAAAAAGCCTATGAAGCTTTAGGCATTAAATACTATAAAGGATTATTTGAAGATGAAAGTTAGTGATTTTGATTTTTACCTACCCAAAGATAGGATTGCACAACATCCTTCAGAAAAAAGAGACCACTCTAGACTGATGGTTTTAAATCGATGTGATGAAACGATTCATCATAAGCATTTTTATGATATTTTAGATGAACTTGATGATCAAGATGTGCTTGTCATTAATGATACCAAGGTACTGCCTGCACGTCTATTAGGCTCAAAAACAGATACAGATGCAGCCATTGAAGTTCTCTTACTTAAAGAAACTCAAAAAAACATATGGGAAGCCATGACAAAACCTGCGAAACGCGTGAAAATTGGGTCAAAAATCAAGTTCTCCACCCTTTTAACAGCTGAATGTATCGGGATTAAAGATGAAGGCATTCGTGTGTTTCAAATGCATTATGAGGGTATTTTTATCGAGATTTTACAAGCGCTTGGCACCATGCCACTCCCACCTTATATTACAGAACAGCTAAAAGATCAAAATCGATATCAAACGGTTTATGCCAAAGATCCAGGGAGTGCTGCAGCACCGACTGCAGGACTACATTTCACCAAGGAACTGCTAAAGAAAGTTAAAGCAAAAGGCATAGACATCATTCCAATCACATTAAATGTCGGCCTTGGTACGTTTAAACCTGTTCAAGCAGAAAACATAAGGGATCATCATATGCATGAAGAAACCTATACCATGCCCATAGAGAGTGCAAACAGATTGAACCATGCCTTATCCTTAGGTAAAAAAATTGTTTGTGTGGGAACCACATCACTGAGAACTCTTGAAAGTAATTTTAATGGAAAATTTATGCCTGGAACCTTTGATACAGGTATCTTTATCTACCCAGGTTATCAGTTTAAAGTCGTTTCAAAACTGATTACGAATTTTCATTTACCTAAATCGACCTTATTGATGCTTGTGAGTGCACTTGCAGGCACTGAATTTACGAAGAAAGCCTATCATCTTGCAGTTGAATTAGAATATCGATTCTTCTCATTTGGTGATGCAATGTTGATAAAATGATTGAAAAAAAGATGAATTATAGATATAATCTATATGTGTGGAGGTATTTCATATGCCAAAATGGCTTACTAACCCCTATGTTTTAATCGCATTTGGCATCGTCTTCGTGTTACTGATTTTGTTCATCATTATTAAAAACAAGAAGCAAACAAAGCCTAAGAAGCAAACTCAAATCGATACCCTCTACATGGAAAAACTCTTAAGTGCCTTAGGTGGCAAAACCAACTTGAAGACTGTGAGCCATGAGCATCAAAGACTCAAAGTTACGGTAAAAAATATCAAACAGGTTGAACCAGAAACTTTGAAATCTTTAGAGTCCCCCGCCATCTTAAAAGGGAAAGAACTGACCATACTCATCAAACATCATACGAAAGATGTCGTCTCATATTTGAATGAACACATCGGAGAGGAATAATTATGGAACAAGCATTTCTAATTACATCGGAATATGGTATTCATGCAAGACCTGCAACAAGACTTGTCAATCTTGCGATGACATTTAATTCAGACATCAATTTAACAGCCATGGGAAAAACTGTGAATTTAAAATCCATTATGGGCTTAATGTCCTTGGGTATTTATAAAGGTGAAATCGTGAAAGTTATTGTCTCAGGTAGTGATTCTGAGAAAGCGATTGAAGCTTTAACAGATTTTATCTTGAACGAAGGGCTTGGCAGATTGGCTTAACGAAATTTATGGAGAAAGATACAAAGTGGTGGTTATGCTGCCGCTTTAGTTTTATACATAAACCCTATGAGACAAAAAAAGGTGAAATACGCAACGCCTGAGCTTTTAAGTGCTTATGGTGTCAACATCAGCCCCAATTTAATCGAACTGGATCCTAACCGAAAAACATATCTTGAGATTGGAAGTGGTAAGGGTCAATTTATTGCCGCAAAGGCTTTAAATCATCCAGAAGAGTTATGGATTGCGATGGAAATGAACATTAATGTTTGCTATCGCATTTTAGAGAAGAAAAATGAGCTTAAGCTCGATAATTTGATGATTATTTTAGGTGATGCAGAAAACCTAGATCTTTATTTTGAGTCTTCGGTTATAGATGGCATCTACTTAAATTTCTCTGACCCCTGGCCGAAAAAGAGACATCATAAAAGAAGACTAACAGCACCAAGTTTTCTATCCACTTATCAACACATTTTAAAAGAAGGTGCATTCATCCAGTTTCGAACTGATCACGTCGATTTTTTTCATGACAGTATTGAAACCATGGAAAGTGCATTTGATATTATGGATTGCAATCTCGATTTACCAGAATCGACATATATGACCGAGTACGAGGTCAAAAAACGACAAATAGGACCCATTTATCAGCTAACAGGGAGGGTAAGAAAACATGATTAGAAAACTTTACACAGATTTATTTAACCTTGAGGGGACCAGCGGATATGAGCATAAGGTCAGAGATTATATGCGCAAATTTATGGAAAAATATCCAAATTTCCAAATTGAAACAGACCGTTTGGGTTCTATTTTCGCCATTAAAAAAGCAAAAGATCCAAATGCACCTGTCGTCATGGTTGCAGGTCATATGGATGAAGTTGGTTTAATGGTTGTTGCAATCACAGAACAAGGCATGATTAAAATGCAAAATATCGGTGGACTCAATGGAGAAATCTTTGTTTCTCAAGTGTTAAATGTCCATACAACATCTGGTGTCATTAAAGGTGTGGTTGGTGGGATTCCACCACATTTAAAGAAGGAACAAAATACAGCGATTTCTGAATTAATTTTAGATATAGGTGCCTCGAGTAAAGAAGAAGCGTTAAGTTATGGTGTGCGCTTAGGAGATATGATTTTATTTGATAATCCTTTCGCTCAAACTAAAAATCCATATCGCTTGATTGCAAAATCGATTGATAACCGATATGGATGTGGCCTTGCTTTAGAAACCATTGAAAAGTTTCATGATATTGAACTCCCCTTTACTTTGGTTTGCGGCGCTACCGTTCAAGAAGAAGTGGGACTCAGAGGTGCAGAAACCTCTGTTAATCAATTTATGCCTGATATCTTTATTGCACTTGATGCATCACCAGTCAATGATGCATTGGATAAGGATGCAATGGGTGGACTTGGTAAAGGCTTTCTAATTCGGATGTATGACCCTAAAAATATCATGCACCAAGGATTACTCAATTTCTTTGTCAATGTGGCTAAGAAACACCACATTCCTTACCAACATTTTATGTCTTTAGGGGGCACAGATGCTGCCAAAGCCTTAGATATGCATCAAGGAATTCTTGCAACAACGATTGGACTACCTGCAAGATATATTCACTCAACAGCTGCGATGATGGACACCAGAGATTTAGCTGCTGCTAAGAAAATGCTATTTACAGTTTTGAAAAAATTAAATCCAAAGCAAATTCAAGTCCTAAAGGAGGCAAACTCATGATTAAAGTCTTATCTAATGGCGTTCAAATGCCCTTACTTGGTTTAGGTACTTTTTTAGTCCAAGATGGCAGTAGCGCCTATGAAACGGTGAAGTATGCACTTGAGGTTGGATATCGCCATATTGATACTGCTCAAATGTATAAAAATGAAGCATCTGTGGGTCAAGCAATTAAGGATGCTAAGATCCCAAGATCTGAAATTTTTATTACAACCAAACAAGCTGGACATTCAACTATTGAAAAGATGCGTGCTCAGTTTGAAGAATCATTAGAAAAATTAGGTACAGATTATGTCGATCTTTATTTAATTCACTGGCCCAATCATGATAAAAAAATTAATCAACAAACATGGGCATTATTTGAAGAACTTTATGAAGCTGGTAAGTGCAAGGCGATTGGTGTCTCTAATTTCCAAAGACATCATCTACTAGATCTTTATGAAACGGCGAAGATCAAACCCATGGTCAATCAAGTTGAACTGCATCCAGGACTCTCTCAAGAACCTTTAAAAGCATTTTTAGACCAAGAAGGGATTGCCATTGAATCCTACGGTCCATTCATGAAAGGTGGCATTTTTGAAGGTATTTGGGGTGAAGGATTAAGCGAGATTGCATCAAAGTATCATGCATCGATTGCTCAAGTGGTCATTTCATGGGGCTTGCAAAGAGATGTGATCATGATTCCAAAATCTGTGACAAAAGAGCGGATTGAAGAAAACTTTAATGCGCAATATGTTAACTTATCTGATGAGGATATGAAAAAAATCAATGAGCTCAATCGCGGTAAGCGTGTTTATACTGATCCAGATAATAGTCCTTGGGGACCTTACAAAGGGTAAAAAATAGTTTAACTCTATTTGACGATAAACTTTAAATTCATGTAAGTACTGTGAGTATTCATAGTACTTTTTTGTTTAATTAAGCATTAAAATGAGCAATTTCTTGATTATGAAATAATTTGCTCAGTATTTTTTTGTATAATGTAAAGAAAACGGAGGGGTAACATGTGTAAAAAAAGTTTAATCGTTTTGATTCTTATTTTTTCTGTTTTGCTGGCATCTTGTCAAATGAAGGCAGTCATTCAACCTGCTCAGTTCCAAATCATTGGTGATACAGGTATAGAAATCGCAATCGATGCTCGTGATTCATCACCAAAAAACTTCAAATGGGTGACTACCCTGACACCATCTACATTAAATGATTACATGAAAAAGACTTATGGATTGTTTAATTTCAATCATGTGACAAGTCAAAATGGGGTTGACTTCTACAGTTTAGGGCTAACAGAACTTCATCCAACTCAACAAGGCTATATTGAATTACCCATTCATATTCGGTCAAATAGTTATCAGTCGATCTCATTAAATAATATGACCATAACCTCAATTCACAAACAGTGGGTTGCTGATGTTTCATTTACTGATTCTTTTGGCAATGCCATCAGTTCAGGTCAAACAATGATTGTTCAACTTGCGAGTGCAATTAGAGTTTCGTTTCAAGGCAATGATTATATTTCTACTTTTGAACTTCCTGAATCAACTTTTAATACTGTTTTAGGTGCTGGCTATCTTCCGAACATCAATCAACTTAAGGGTATGATGAGCTACTATCATGCCAAATCTGGAGACATACCTGGTGGTGGAAATGAAATTAGTGTTGTCCCAACGCAGACAACATTTACTGACCATCAATTATTTGTTCTTGAGGCTAACCAAAATGATCACAGTGGTGCCCAATATTACGGAAAACTCATCATCCGAGTATGGGTTGAAGGATTTGACTTAGAAGCATACAATGCCATATTAGACCAAATGGTGATTATTGGTATTACTTTTACAGGAGTTTAGGCTCCTTTTTTTTCTAGATGATTGCTATTACAATATAAAAGTTTTATAATATAACTGTAACTTATGGGACCCCTAGTGGCCTAAAAAGGAGAAAAAAATGAAAAACAATAATGTTCAAGATTTAACCCTTGCATCTGTCTTTGCAGCGATTATTCTGGTCATGACATTCGTACCGCAAATTGGGTTTATTACCCTCGGTCCAGTCGCATTGACCCTAATTCACATTCCTGTGTTGATTGGTGCTTTTTTGTTGCCAAAAAAATATAGTTTAAGTTTAGGTGCACTCTTTGGGCTTGGCTCACTTATTCGTGCAGCAACCTCCCCAACAGGACCTCTCGATGCCGCATTCGTGAATCCATTTGTATCGATTTTGCCTAGAGTTTTATTTGTGATTGCCGCTATTTACTTGCTTGAACTTTTTAAACTCGTTGAAAAGAAAGTTAAGCATTCCAACATTTGGATTTTTGCAATCGTTGTTTTAATTACATCTTTAGGCATCTATTATGCTGGACAAGCAATTATCTCATTTACCACATGGAATGAAACGTTGATTACGCTCTTATTTTTTATCATCAATGTCGGTTTTATCACAGGATATTACGCCTTCATTCAAAAGAAAGATTCTTTAATTTTAATGCCTTCAACATTAATTCTAGCCACAGTATTTCACACATTCTTAGTGCTTGGAGCGATGGTTTTATTTGAATATAATTTAGTAACCACCTATATTCCATCTAGTGAACTCTTTGGTTTGATTTTATCTATCGCGGTTTCTAATGGTTTAGTCGAAGCCATTTTAGCTGCATTTATTGGTACACCCATTTTATACGCTTTGGAGCAAGTTAAAAATAAACGTTAGGTTGTGACATGATGATTTTATTGTTTGATGTTGGAAACACCCAAATTACGATAGGCTTATCCGATGGACAATCCATTTTAGAAACTTATCGTTTGAACACAGAAGTTGCGAAAACCGCAGATGAATATTGGATTCAAATGAAAAGTCTTTTTGATAAGACATCCATTCATCACATCGCTATTTCATCTGTTGTTCCTAGAATCACAGAAAAATTAAAGGAAATTGCAGATAAAGTGTTCCAAATGGAACCTTTAATCGTAGGTCCAGGTGTCAAAACTGGACTGAATGTCAAAACAGATAACCCTAGAGAAGTTGGGGCTGATTTGATTTGTGATGCTGTTGGTGTCGAAAAGCATGATAAGCCTGTGTTAATTGTTGACTTAGGAACAGCCATTAAATACATCTATGTGAAAAACAAGATGATTTTAGGTGTCATTATCACACCAGGTGTCAATATTTCCATTAAAGCATTAGTTGGTCATACGGCACTTTTACCTGATATTGATATTGAAGTGCCTAAAAAAGTCTTAGGAACACATACCATTGCTTGTATGCAATCTGGTGTCACCTATGGGGTTGCTGCTCAAGTCGATGGCTTAATTGATAGAATCAAAGATGAAGTTAAAGAATCTTTTGATGTGGTACTGACTGGTGGTCTATCTGGCATTATTGCACCGCTTTGTAAGCATCCACTTGAAAGAGATCCTGATCTCGTCCTCAAAGGATTACTCTCAATCTTTAATCGTAATGAAAATCTTCGTAAATAACCAGTCCGAACTGGTTATTTTTGTTCAAAAATAGTGTATAATTAAAAAAGGTGATAACTTATGTCTTATTTGAAAAAATATCAGTTTTGGCTGAATCAACAAGATTTAGACCCGAATTTACTTGAAGAATTGATCAGCTTAAATGAAGAACAAATCGAAGAAGTTTTTTATAGCGATCTTTCTTTTGGCACCGGTGGCTTGCGTGGCTTAATGGGTGTAGGTACCAACCGTGTCAATGTCTATACCATTCGTAAAGCAACCTTAGGATTTGCCAGATACTTAAAAAAATTGAATCATCCTGGTGGTGTTGCCATTTCTTATGACAATAGACACTACTCACAAGTCTTTGCTAAAGAAGCGGCCATGGTTTTAGCCGCTTGTGGCATCAAATCTTATTTGTTTGAAAACCTACGTCCAACACCCATGCTTTCTTTTGCAGTCCGCCATTTTAAGGCTGCAGGTGGTATTATGATTACAGCATCTCACAATCCAAAGACTTATAATGGATTTAAGGCTTATGATCATACTGGTGCTCAACTTAACTTAATCGATGCTGAACATGTCATTGATGAAATTAACAAAATCGAAAATCCTTTTGAAATTGATGCCATTGATAATGATCTCATTCATCTTGTTAAAAGTGATTTTGATCAAATCTATTTAAGAGAAGTTAAGACCATCAAAATCAATAGTGTCAAAAAAGATTTAAAAATTGTCTACTCGCCACTTCATGGCACTGGTGGACCCATTATTCCTAGTTTCTTAAGAAAAGAAGGCTACTTGGTTTATCCTTATGAACCACAAATGATCATCGACCCAGCATTTTCTCATACCAAATCTTCAAATCCTGAGGATAAAGAAGCTTATGAGAAAACGATTGAATACGCCAATCAAATTGGTGCAGATTTGGTGCTTGTCACCGATCCAGATGCAGACCGTCTTGGGATTGCTGTGCGCCATGATGACAAATTTCAATTACTTACTGGTAATCAAACGGCAGCTATTGAACTCTATTACATCCTTACTCAAAGAAAAAAGCTAGGCAAACTGCCAAAAAAAGGCTATGTGTATACAACCAACGTCACAACAGATCTCATCAAAGTCATGGCAGAATCTTATGGCATGCACGTTGTTACAACACTCACAGGCTTTAAATTCATTGGAGAAAAAGCAGAACATCATAAAAATTTAGGCGAATATGTCTTTGGTTGTGAAGAATCTTATGGTTCATTAGTTAAAGACTTTGTTCGAGATAAAGATGCCGTTCAAGCTGTCTATATGCTTGCAGAAATCGCCAATTACTGTCATGAACAAGGTCAGACTTTGGTAGACTATTTAAATGAAATATATACCACATACGGCTATTATTATGAGTATACCAAAAGTATTACACTCCTAGGACTATCAGGCCTTGAAAAAATGAAGTCTTTGATGACTCATTTTAAGAAACATCCACCTATCTTGATGAATCAAAAGCTCGTTGCTTTTGACGATATCGATAAAGGTGTTCGTGTGTCACATGGTGTTTCAACCAAGCTTGATCTTCCAAAATCTAATGTCTTAAAGTATTATTATGAAGATTTAACTTGGATTACCTTTAGACCTAGTGGTACTGAGCCTAAGATCAAGATTTATTTTGGGACTAAACAAAACACAATGGAAGAAGCTATTCGTGTCATTGATCAAATATCATCACAGATTGCTTTAGAAATTGAATCCTTATAGGAGGAATAATAATGTTTAATTTGAGAAGACAAAACCATTTGAATCAACTGGATACGCCTGCTTTATCTTTCTTTTTCTCTGGAAAGGCACCTCAAAAATCAGGTGACCAAAAATATCCATTTTCTGTCAATAGAAACTTCTTTTACCTCACAGGCATTGACCAAGAAGATGTTGTTTTAGTGCTTGCAAAGGGTAAAGACAGAGCAGATGCATACCTCTTTATTGAAACCGTTGACCCCATTAAAGCATTATGGGATGGTGCAGGCTTATCATTTGAAGAAGCAGCAAAAGTTTCAGAGATTCCTTTAGAAAATATTAAAGATATCTTATCTTTAGATACCTTCATCAGCCAATTACTATCCACATCAAGACGTGCTCTCTATGGGCAAATCGATACAGTTTATCTCGATTTAGAACGTCAATCAGCTATCAGTCTAGATACTCAAGGGATTTTATATGCAAAGCATTTAAAAGAACTTTTCCCTAGTTTAAACTTTAAAACGAGCCAAATGCTTTTAGCAGAACTCAGAACTATTAAAGATAGTCTTGAGATTGAGCAAACTAAAAAGGCCATTGACATCACAAAAACTGGTCTTGAGCGCATCATGAAAACACTGAAGCCTGGCGCATATGAATATCAAATTCAGGCAGAGTTCAATTATGTCTTAAACCAACATAGAACTGTCACCTCATTTGATACCATTGCAGCATCAGGCAAAAATGCAACCATTTTGCACTATGTCCAAAATGATTCAAGGATTGAAGATGGACAACTCGTTTTATTTGACTTAGGTGTTGATTTAGATCATTATTGTTCAGATATCACCAGAACTTTTCCTGCAAATGGCAAGTTTACAGCTCGCCAAAAGGCGATTTATGAAGTTGTCTTAGAAGCGAATAAAAAAACGATTGAGTGGTTAAAACCTGGCGTCACCATGAAAGAGTTTAATGATTATGGCAAGCAAATTTTAATTGATGGTGCTAAAAAACTTGGATTAATCCAAGAGGATAGTGAGATTCAAAAGTATTATTATCATTCTTTAGGGCATTATCTTGGACTTGATGTTCATGATGGTGGCAATTATAGTCTACCGATTCCAGAAGGCGCACTGATTACAGTTGAACCCGGATTATACATCGCTGAAGAGGGTATTGGTATTCGAATTGAAGATGATGTTGTTGTCACATCACAAGGTGCGATCAACCTATCCAAAGATATTATTAAAGAAGTTAAAGATATTGAAGCCTTCATGGCTCAGAAATAATCAGCAACCGCTGGTTATTTTTTTTAAAAAGTAATCATGGTTTTTTTTCTCTATCATAAGGCAGGAGGAAAAAACCATGAAAAAAATCATATTTTTTATTTTATGCCTGATGATGTCCTATACGATTCAAAAAGAGGTTCATGCTGAAACTGCTTATCAAACCTTTGAATCAATTGAAGTGCCTAAGGGTAAATTATTACAAGATTTTTCAAAAGAGGATTATCAAAGTTATTATCAAGAAGTAGATAAGAGGAAATTTATGGGATGGCAAGTCCATCAAGTCCATAAAAACATCAAGGTCACTTATGTCTCTGAAACACTTTTTTCATACTATAACAACGGTTATACTGCCATTGATTATAAGTATAAACTTGATCGAAAAGTAAACTCGAAACTTGGTGTTTCAGCGACTGGGTCGATTGGTATTAAAAATGCCACCGATGGCAAAGGATTTAAAAACAATTTAGATGGTTCTTTAAAACTATCTGTTGATTACACCTTATCTAAGGAAGATAAGGAGTCTTTTGATATTTCACTGAAGGTCGATCCAGGTACTCAAGTCGATCTTTATGTCTATGGTGAAGGTAAAATTTCAAATGGGGTTGCAGCGAGATATGTGTTTTGGATTCGTGCAGATCGTGGGGGTTATGAAGTCTTTTTAGTGACTACACAATATCAAAGATTGGAGAAAAAGCGGATATGAAGCCTTTGATTTCATACCTATTTTTAATCATTCTTGCACTTTTTACCACCCTCATCTTAGTTAACCAAGAAACGAAGCCTTCGGGCAAGTTATTAACTGTTTCAACTCAGCATTTTTATGTTCGAAATGAAGATGATCTCATTGAATTTATGGTTTTCATCAATTTAAAAAATCATCCATTAACTCGTTTGGATAGTTATGCACATGTTTATATCTCAGATGCTACACATACCAAAA
Organism: Acholeplasmataceae bacterium; assembly: GCA_030603805.1. GTDB lineage: Bacteria > Bacillota_I > Bacilli_A > Acholeplasmatales > Acholeplasmataceae > Peloplasma. The sequence continues at coordinate 127,218 of JAUVXD010000001.1, read as the reverse complement.
AACTTGAACTTGATTTAAGAAAAATCGATTCTGGTCATCAAGAATCTTATTTAAAAGAAACTTATCAAGCTTATTATCTCAAATTCAAAATGCCTTATTTAGAAGGTTATTTTGAAATTGAAGATGCATATCTATCCATCACGCTTCAAAACGATGAAACCTATATACTTAAAGTGGGTAGTTTTGTTTTAGAAACCGTTGCACCTCACACTGAAATCCTTTTTTGGACAGCGCTTAATGGTTTAAAGAAAGAGAATCAATTTCTATCACGATTAAGTCAAATTCATATTGCTTTTGATACATTATCTCAAGCAATTGACTATATCCATTTAGGTCCTTACATTGAGTCAAGTTATGAAATGAAAGAAGAAAAACTGATCATTACCATTAAAGAAGCACCTTATCTTTTATACCAATTACCTGTTGTCATTCATTATGTGGATGGAAATAGACAAGTGATTCTAAACTTTAAATATTTACAAGATTACCAGATTCTAAAGGAGAGCGGCATGCTGATTAACCACTATGCACTTAATTAAACTTGAAGAAGCTGGGAAAAACTACTTAAATCGTACCTTTTGTTTAGAAATTCATCCCAAGGATTTTATTCTAGTCAGTGGCGAAAATGGTCATGGGAAGACCACACTCATTCAACTCATTTTAGGCTTTATTTCGCCTGACAAGGGCTTTGTTAAAGGCAAAAACTTAAAGATTGGCTATTTGCCTGAAAAGGCGATGCTTCCCTTATTTATTAAGGTTTATGTCTATTTAGAGACCTTAGCAAAACTAAAAAAAACAAGGCTTGATTTAGAACTCATTCATGCGTTTAATTTACCTATATTTAAAAGTATTCATGAACTTTCTAAGGGCAATCAACAAAAACTGGCGATTGTATCAACCTTTGTTGGAAATCCTGATTTAATCATTTTAGATGAGCCTTTATCTGGTCTGGATCATGAAAGTACCGTAATCTTAAAGAAGTACATCGAAAAGAAAAAGGATGAAGGTATGAGTTTTATGATTTCTACACATCAACCTGAGCTTTTTAAAGAACTAGCATCCAAACATTTAGAATTATGATAAAACTCTTATACCTTACTTTATTTCCCCCTAAAAAAAGGAACTTGATGTTACTCGGTATCATAGGTCTAGTTATCTTAATGATTTTTTTAGTCGATTCTCATGCAACTATCGAAGAAGAGATGCTTTATCCATCTTATTATCAAACCTATCATGTGATGGTGATGCGGCAATGGCTTAAGCTCTTTTTACCTTTTTTTGTCATTTTAATGGTGATGGACCATGATCATCCTTTTCATAAAGTTTTAATTGCCTATTTTGGACGATTTTATTTAAATTTTTACAAAGTGATCTTTTATCTTCTTGTTTTATTCCTTTTTTATCTTACTTTTTTTATGCTTTATCATATTGTTTTTTTGCTTGGATCAACCTACTACACCTTAGATTTAAATGCTCATCTCTATTTCTTAAGTCTTTATTTAGATGCAAGTATCATGATGTGCCTAGTTTTAGCATGCATCAAAGATAAATATAAATCGCTATCTTTATTACTTCCTCTAGGTTATATGTTTTTATCCATCATGCTTGAAGATTATCCAAACCCTATCCTTTTCTACATATTTCCAATAGAATCACCCCTTTTTCATACCTTGACACTTGCTTATCCTTATAAAATATGCTATATTTTGATAGGATTATGGTTGCTTAACAAAAAAGTAGCGCATGAGTCAATTTTGTAAATGTTTTATGTTGACATTTTTAATGAACATGGTATAATCTTAATGTAATTGAAGCAGTGAAAAGAAGAGGTACCCTCTCGCCTGATGAACGAATTCGTAGGCAAACAGTCACATGTCAAACTTTTTGAACATGTCAAGTGGGTACATATGTACACACTTTTTTCTTTTCCAATACAAAGAAAGCGGAGGTGGACTTTTATTAAACAAGTCAAACCCATCAACAAAAATGCTGACCTCGTGAATGAATTTATCCCAAATGGTGAAATTCTACTCATTGATGAAACAGGTCAAAAAGTCGGAGTCATATCTAAAAAAGAGGCTCTTGCTTTAGGTGCGCAAAGAGAATTAGACGTTGTCGTGGTTTCTCCTGATTCCAAGCCAATGGTTGCAAAACTGATGGATTATTCCAAATATCGTTTTGATCAACAAAGAAAGCTTAGAGAAATCAAGAAGAATCAACATACGGTTGAACTCAAAGAAATTAGACTCAGCCCAACCATTGATACCCACGATTTTGAAACAAAACTTAAGCACACCATCAAGTTCCTTGAAAAAGGACACAAAGTTAAACTCTCAATTCGTTTCTTCGGTCGTATGATCACGCACCAAGATGTCGGTAGAGCGGTTATGGAAAAATTTATTGAGGCCATTGGATCTAAAGGTACTGCAGAAGCAAGACCTAAGATGGATGGCAGAAGTATGATTGCTATTGTAGCACCAAGTCAAACCACATAAGAAAAAGGAAGGATGATTCACATGCCAAAACAAAAGACACACAGTGGATTAAAGAAAAGAATTAAAGTTACTGGTACTGGCAAACTCATGAGAGGCCAAGCATATACAGGTCACTTAGCAGCATCAAAAACAACCAAACAAAACAGACAATTAAGAGGCGAAGCACAGGTTAGCGCATCCGATAAGAAGCGTATTAAATCTTTGATTTCGAACCTGTTATAATAGGAGGGTCAGCACATGCCAAGAGTTAAAGGTGGAACGGTTGCCAGAAAACGCCGTAAGAAGATTTTAAAGTTAGCTAAGGGTTACTTCGGTTCGAAGAGTACCATTTATAGAACAGCACATGAACAAGTGATGCGTTCACTCAGATATGCTTATAGAGATAGAAAGCAAAAGAAGAGAGAATTCAGAAAGCTTTGGATTCAAAGAATTAACGCAGCATCTAAATTAAACGGTATGAAGTATTCAACACTCATTCACGGTTTATCACTTGCAAACGTTCAAGTCAACAGAAAGATGCTTGCTGATTTAGCAGTGCATCAACCTGCAGATTTTACTGCTTATTGCGCACTTGCAAAAGATGCACTTGCTGGTAATCTTCCAAAGAAAGAAGTTGCTAAACCAGCTCCAAAAAAGGAAGTTAAAGTCGAAGTTGCTCCAGTTGCAGCAAAAGAAACTGTCGATTATTCCAAAATGCTTGTCAAAGATTTAAAAGCTTTAGCAGTTGAAAAAGGCATCGAAGGTGCTCAATCTATGCTTAAAGCTGATCTTATTGCAGCACTTTCTAAGTAAAGACTATGCAAAAAAGGTGGAAAAATCCGCCTTTTTTTTGTATAATAAATCTAATGGGGGCATGAACATGAAACGACGTATTGCAATTGCAGGATCACTCACCATTCTCATCTTTATCCTACTACCAATCGCACTGATTCTCTTTGAATTAAGGGGTCAGGGTATTTTTATGATTGCTGCCATTTTAACACTTGTTTATGTCGGCTTTTATGTCTTTGGTGGTGTCCCAAAACTCATTATTGCCTTTATCTATGGGGCTGTGACCTTTATCTTCTTGTTTTTACTTGAAGAACATTATCATTTACCCTTTATTATTGTAGGTACGTTGCTCTTTGTCTTAAATCCATTATCTAGTTTTGAGCAGTTTTTGACTGAAAAGATGAATGATGAAGATGTTTTACCGATTCGAATTAGCATTAGAGGCTCTTATTGGCCATTTTTCTCTTATCAAAAAGAGATGAAAAATTTTTATCATCTACCTCAAGCTAGAAAACTTTATACCAAAAAATGGTATTTGCATACTAGACAATTTACAACCCTTGGACTTTCTACATTAGGTATCTTTTTGTTTATTCTTGGTATTAATAACATTGCCAATACCTTAGATGATTTTAACTGGTTTAACTTCTTTGTTTTCTATAATGTGATTGTGATCTTTATTCTTGCCTTCTTTCTTTTCAAAAAAGGATTTACTTCCACCTTTAGAACATTCGTGATTTCACTTTTCTTACCAGTTATTTTCTTAATCTTTATTTCATCATTCCCAGATCCTTTAAAATATAGTTTAGCAGGTTCGATGATTATCATTGGTCTTGTCGTTGGTGCTGTAGAACTCTACAAATTCTATCAAAGAGTTGCTTATGATCAGTATCACTATTATGATGTCGACCATCAAACAGAAGTATTTGCTAATGCATTGTTTGAACCTTTAGTCTATAATGAAACCTTCACGAAATGCGGGCAGTTTAAGATTAAAACAAAACTTGATGAATTTCAAAAACAGTTTCATGACATTTTGGTCTATGCAAATTATTTTAAGTTTATTATTACTGCATACGCTTATAAAGAAGGTCATGTAACGCTTTATGCAGATTTTCATTTTAGAAATGAGAAACGTGGCTTTAAGTTTAAAACCTATTTAGAAACAAAGTTTAAAACTGAAATTCCGATGGTCATCGGAGATGATCCCAATAAAGAAATTTATGAACGAGAGTTCTTTCATCGTCCAGACTATATCATTGCTCGAGCTCAAAATTTAGCACAACTTTTAAAAGAGTTAGAAATCAAAACAAAGATCATTATCAGTTTGATTGTCTATTTTGAACTTGAAGAAGAACTAGAAGGATTTATGGAAGATTATCCAATTACAAGACTTACAGATTTATCAGATGATGACTACTTAACCGTTCGCGTGGATATGCCTTGTATCAACGTCGATTACATGATTGAATCAAAAATTCGAGAACTCTTACTTTCTTTAATGATTCATCATGGAAAATTCGTTAGAATCTCGGTTTACTATTAAGTGTTTTTTGATGGCTTCATGAAAACATTATCACAAATATATGCGCTCTAGGTTTATCCTAAAGCGCTTTCATTCTTCTTGACATGCTTTTAAAAGCATGATAAAGTGAAAGTGAACCTAGGAAGCAGCCGTGGAACCCAAAGCATTGTCTAGGGGAATAAAACGATATGGGCGTGAACGCCGATGAATCGGAATCCCAAAATATCGACAAGCTATTCCCCACGTAGAACTATTTCGTTCTCACAGCTTTCTAGGCTTTTTTTTCGCCTTAAATTATGTTATAATTTGATTAATCAAACAAAGGGGAACCACGTATGAAAAAAGAATATGAAATCTTAAAAGTATTATCTGAGCTTCCTGGTGTTTCAGGCAATGAAAAAAAGGTCAGTCAGTTTATTGCTAAAGAAATAAAAAATCACGTATCTGAAGTGACATACGACAATTTAGGTTCAGTGATTGGAACTAAAGGTCAAAAAGGTCCAAGGGTCATGATTGCAGGACATATGGATGAAATTGGATTACTTGTCACACAAATCACGAAAGAAGGTTTTATTAAATTTCAAACGCTTGGTGGTTGGTTTTCTCAAGTGATGCTTGCACAAGTATGGGAAATTCATACCAAAAAAGGCATTGTTTATGGGATCACTGGCGTGAAACCACCTCATATCATTCCACAAGAAAAGCGTAAGGAAGCCTTACCTATTGATAGTTTCTATTTAGATTTGGGTGTATCTTCTAAAGAAGAAGCTGAAAACTTAGGGGTTGAACCTGGTAATATGGTTGTCCCTCATTCAACGTTTAAAGTTTTAGGAAATGAAAAATACCTTTTAGGTAAAGCTTGGGATAATCGTATTGGTAGTGCAGTTGTTATCGAAGTTTTAAAGCGTTTAGATGATGATCTGCCCAATCAGCTCTTTGGTACATTTACAGTTCAAGAAGAAGTTGGTTTAAGAGGTGCTAAAACTAGTGCATATGTCGTTGAGCCCGAAATCGCAATTGCTGTGGATACCGGTCTTGCCAATGATGTACCAGGTGGCGAAGCTTTAGAGCAATCTTTAGGTAAAGGTCCTCAAATTTTCTTATATGATGGTGGACTTATCCCCCATCAAGCCTTAAGAAGATTTGTGATTGAAGTTGCTAAAGCAGAAAAAATACCTTATCAAGAAGCTTTCATTGTGGGCGGTCGAACTGATGCTGGTCATATGCATTTAAACGGTAAAGGTGCAGCATCCTTATCCATTGGTATTCCAACACGTTATATGCATTCTCATACCTCAATCATTCACTATGATGACTATGAAAACACCATTAAACTGATGGTTGCAGTCATTAAAAAGCTTGATCAAAAGAAAGTTGATGAAATTTTACAAGATTAACACTCTTCGGAGTGTTTTTTTATACATTTTGCTTGCATATCTTTTCGAATTCCTGTATCATACAGTTGAGCACTCACTCAACTATGGAGGTATCTCATGAAATCATGCGACATACATTGCAATTGTACCATCTTTCATCAAGAGACATTAACTCAAGTTGAAAAAGCATTATACCCAGATAATGAGTTTATTCAACTGGTCGATATCTTTAAAATATATGCAGATAAAACACGCGTTAAAATTTTAGAATCGATTAAAGAACATGAACTTTGTGTCTGTGATTTAGCACATTTATTGGGTGTATCTAAAAGTGCCATTTCACATCAGATGACTTATTTAAAAAAATATCATCTCGTCGATAGCCAAAAACAAGGCAAAATGGTTTATTATCGACTTAAAAATCGTCATGCAAGAGACATCATTACCCACGCACATCACCTGATGAAAGGATTAAACTTATGAGAAAAACAATTAAAGTTTCAAATATCACCTGTGCACAATGTGCAAAATCAATTGAATCTTATTTCAATAATTTAGAAGACATGGATGCAAAGGTTTTGGTGACTTCCAAAAAAGTCATTTTTAATTACAATGAAGAAAAATATGATACGGAAAAAATAGGTAATCACCTAAGAGTGATTGGATATTATCCGATTTTCAATAACGAAGAACAGGAAAAAGCGAAAAAAAGAGACTTCATCGATTTAATCATCGCAACCCTGCTCACACTTCCCCTTTTATGGACCATGTTTGTCCATTTAGGTATACCGATTTATGTGCCTGAAATCCTGATGGATGGCTATGTCCAATGGGCGATTGCAACTCCGATATTGTTTTATGTCGGTAGACGATTCTTTCAAGCAACCTATCACCAAATTAAAGGTAGAAACCTTGGGATGGATACTTTGGTAGTTCTTGGAACCTCTGCAGCCTATATCTTTAGTATCTTTCAAACATTGACCTATGATCTAAATGGTCATCACGCCATGCCAGATCTTTATTTTGAAACAACAGCCGTCATTATTTTTATGGTTCTCTTAGGTAACTTCTTCGAAAATAGAGTTAAAGAAAAAACATCAGAATCTCTACAATCTTTAATTAGTCTTGGTGCAAAAGAAGCACGCGTCAGAAGACAAGGTAAGGATATCATGGTTCCCATTGATGATGTCCAAAAAGGTGAAACAATCATCGTTTTAGCAAACGAAAAAATTGGACTTGATGGGATTGTTTTAAAGGGTAAGAGTTATGTCGATGAAGCCATGATTACAGGAGAACCCATGCCTGCCTTTAAGGAAGTAGGCAGTAAAGTCATTGGTTCAACGATGAATACTGTTGAAACCCTTGAAATTGAGGTAACCGCTGTAGGTTCAGATACCGTTTTAGCAAGCATCATTCAAACCGTAGAAGATACAGCATTGATTAAACCCAAAGCACAACGGATTGCAGATAAAATTGCAGCACTCTTCGTGCCTGTAGTTGTTATCATCAGTATTGTCGTTTTCTTAACCTGGCGCTTTGTCATTGATGGTGGTCATGAGTTATCCCATGCATTTGCACCAGCCATCGCTGTTTTGGTCATTAGCTGTCCTTGTGCATTAGGTCTTGCAACACCAACCTCGATTTCTGTGGGTAGTGGTATTGCATTTAAAGAAGGTATCTTGTATAAAGGTGGCGAATTCTTTGAGATCGCCAATAAAATCAGTGCGATTGCATTTGATAAAACAGGAACACTGACCAAAGGTCATCCAGAACTCTCAGATTTTTTAGGCGACAAAGAGACATTAAAATTCTCAGCATCCTTAGAAAAACACTCGAATCATCCCATTGCAAAAGCCATTACTGATCACTATCAAGATAATTATCTTGAGGTCGAAAATTTTGAAGTCCTGTTAGGTAAAGGGATTAAAGGCGATATGCACAATGAAACCTATTATGTGGGTTCTCCAAAACTTGCTAAAGAATTCAATCTTGATTTAAGTGCCTATGCGTATGAAACGTATTTAAGACAAGGTAAAACCGTCTTTTTCACCTTTACATCCAAAGAAGTTATCAACATGATTGCAGTTCAAGACCCTATTAAAGAATCTGCAAAAGGTGTCATCAAAGAGCTTAAACGAAGAAACATAACACCCTACATGATTACAGGCGACCAAGAACTAACCGCAACCTATATCGCTTCACAACTTGGTATCGAACATGTCTATTATGAAGTGCTCCCTCATGAAAAAGCTGAAAAAGTGCATGAGATTCAAAAGTTAGGCAATATTGTTGCATTTGTTGGAGATGGCATTAATGATGCTCCAGCACTTAAGATGGCTGATGTCGGATTTGCAGTGGGTAGTGGCTCAGACATCGCCATTGATACCTCTGATGTCACCTTAATGAGTCTCGATTTGGGACTCGTTATTAAAGCAATTGACTTATCCCTTGCAACACTTAAAAACATCTATCTTAACTTTTTCTGGGCATTCTCGTATAATATAGTTATGATCCCTTTAGCAGCCATTGGGTTACTCAATCCTTCACTTGCGGGTATTGGGATGGGATTTTCAAGTATCATGGTTGTCCTTAATGCATTAAGTCTTAAATTATTTAAATTTAAACAATTTTAAAGGAGAAAATATATGAAATTAACTGTTAAAGATATGACTTGCAACCATTGTGTTGCAAAGATTCAAAAAGCACTCTTAGTGAGCGGTATTCAATCAAAAATTGATCTTGCAGATAAAAGTGTCACGATTTTAAAAGATAGTGATGTCGAAGCTGCAAAAGCTGCCATCAAAAACGCAGGATATACACTGTCTTAATGCGTATTATCGGTGGAAAATATCGAGGAAGAAAACTTGATATTGTCGGTAAAGATACCACAAGAGAAACCGCAGATATGGTTAAAGAAGCGGTCTTCAATATGCTTGGTGGAACGCTTCACGGCACCATTCTTGACCTATTTGCTGGTTCTGGTGCTTATGGGCTAGAAGGCATCTCTAGAGGTGCTCTTTTCGCTTATTTGGTTGATATTGATATCGATGCCATCAAAACCATCATCCATAATGCGAAAAAAATGAATGAAACAGCAAACGTGTCCATTCATCATAAAAATTATACGCAATTTATTTCAAAACTTGACTCAAAAGTGACCTTTGATTATGTGTTTTTAGATCCACCTTATCAAATGAACGTTTATGAAGAAGTGATTAAGTTGTTAAAACCCTATCTATTAGAAGATTCAATGATCATTTGTGAATCTAAAAAAGATGTCATCTTACCTGATACCATCGACACTTTAGAAAAAATCAAAGAGAAAACCTATGGGATCAAAAGAATCTCAATTTATCAAAAAAAGGGCTGAGCCCTTTTTCATTTAATCTGTTTTTCTTTAATGAGTTCAAGATTCCCCATCTTAGTTTCCATAAACCAAACTTTTTTATAATGATATTTTTCAAAATGACCCAAGAAATCTTGATAACTGAGTCTAGAAATTTTAGATAAATCTTCACCCGTCATATCCACTTTATCCCCTGTTGCAATCCAGAAAAGATAATGTTTGGTGATCGATTTGTTTTCATGTATCATTTCAATCTCACCAATAGCATCAACGATATATCGATCATTTTTAAAGAAATCTTTGACAGTCAAACTGAGTTTATCTTTTGGTATATTAAAACCGTAAATATGCTCTTTTTCTCTACCAACAAGTAAAATGACTTTCTCTTCACTAATTTTTTGAGTCATTAAAATAAAATAAATCCCAAATCCAAATGATATTAAAGATAATCCCATCACGACAAACATCAAGATATCTTCAATAAAATAATAAGCAAGAAGTATTAATACAATCGACCCAATGATCATGGATAAACCCACAAAAAATGTTTTTTTCTTCGTTTGAATATCGGTATTAAAGTTCTTCAGTTTTTTTCTGAACTTGAACTTTAAAAGTGGTAGTCCTCCAGTAAATGACATAAAAAAGAAGAAGGCCAACAAAAGAGGTAGTACGCGTGCAACAAAAAGTAAAATAATCATACTTGGTAAAACACCCATCAATGCTGCTTGGATGACTTGATAAGTCTCAATTAGGGTGAAAACAGAAAGGATAATTAAAGATATTTTTCTCTTTCTCCCTGCGATATTATAGATAAAAACTGATAAGATAAAATAACCAGCTAGACTCATAACAAAATTAATCACATAGTCCATCTTTTTCCCCTCGTTTCTTCATGTCTTTCTAATTATAATGAAATTATGTAATTCTGTCAAACTCCCCTCTTTTTCGCTTGTAATTTATTCATATATCAAGTAAAATAAATCTAGCATGAGCAAGGAGTGATACAATATGATGCAAGTATGGCTAGCAATCGTTTTAATGGTCGTAACCTTATTGTTGGGTGGGGTTTTAGGTTTCTTTATCTCCCGTCGTTGGTTCAAGAAATATCTTGAAAAAAATCCACCAGTCAATGAAAGAATGATTAGAGAAATGATGAGACAGATGGGTAGAACCCCTTCTGAGAAGCAAGTTCGTCAAATTCTTTCTTCAATGAACCAATATAAATAAGATTCATCATTTTAGGGCATATTTTGTGTATGTCCTTTTTTTCTAGGTAAATGATCATGATCGAAATATCTGAAGCAAAAATTATAGTCGAAGAAATCAATATGCATCTCAAAGGATTAACTATCTTAGGTGTTGATATCAATCATTATCCACATAAATTTGCATGGTTTTCTTTTGATCAAAAAACATATGAAGCTAAATTGATTCATCAAAAAATAACGGGTGCCTCTCAAAGTGGCAATTTTATCCGAATTCATATTGAAAACGGCAATGAGATTGCCCTTTCAGAAGATCTTGTTTTTTCGTATGTCAAAGAGGAGCATGGCTCTGATAAGCACCAAATCAAACTTTACACAGACCATGGGACAGTATTAGAAGTTAAGACCAAACTCTATGCTTTTATGCTTTGTGGAACGAAAGACGAACTTAAAGAGAAAAGTATTTATTATAAAAGAGCAGTCAGTGTCATCGATCCTCTTTCAAACGATTTTAGTTTTGAATACTTCAAAGAAGCAACAGAAATGGATTTCTCAAAAGGATCTTTAAAAGATGGTCTTGCTACAAAACAACATATTCCTGGATTAGGTAATGGCACGCTCTTAGAAATTTTATTTGATGCAAAGTTATCACCAAAGAAAAAAATGAGTTCACTGACTCCTGATGAACAATTGAGGCTTTATCAATCGACACAAAAAATCATTTCAAAAATAAAAGAAGCACAAGGTCGAAATCAATCTTTTGATCTTTTTGGTCAGCCTGGACGTTATGAAGTCCTCATGTCATCTAAAAGAGACCACTGTCCTTCATGTCATAAGCCTTTAATCAAAGAAAATTATCTGGGTGGTAAAATCATTTATTGCCCAAACTGCCAGAAAGGATAATCCCATGAAAGATGAAAAGATTAATTTAATCCTTACCTACATCAAAGATCATGGACGTCCTTTAGAAAAAGCAAGACTGTACTATCTTTTAGGAGAAGGTGATGAAACACGCATTCTTGAAGAACTTATCAAATATCAAAATCCTGATGGGGGATTTGGTCATGGTCTAGAACCAGACTATATCAATCCCAACTCATCACCGATTCAAACATGGACAGCAACCACCATCTTAAGAGAAATTGCGTTTAATAAAAAAGATCCCATGATTTTAAGCATGATGGATTATCTTGAAAAATCTTTTGATCAAACGTCAAAAAGATGGGCTGGAGTAATGCCTTCGAATAACGATTACCCACATGCACCATGGTGGCATTTTCGAGAAGAAGAACCTTCGTTTAATCCTTCAGCATCCTTAGCTGGTTTTATTCTTCATTATGCCAATCCCATGCATCCTGTGTTTAAATATGCAACCTTCGTTGCACAAGAAGCATTTACTTATATTAGTGCTCATGAAGCATTTGAAGTCCATGAACTCAGATGTTTGATTGACTTAATTCTTGATGCTGAAGCCGTTTATAAGCACTATCAGCCTTTTAAAGATGCCAAAGCAAAACTCATCCATCTAGTAGAAAAAACGATTGAAAAAGACCATTTAAGATGGTTTAAGGATTATGTTCCAAAACCAACCTCTTTCATTCATACCCACCCAACCTATCTTTCAGAGGCTTTTCTTGACTTGCTTTATCTTGAGTTTGAAGAAGCCTTAAAGCATACGAACTTTGAAGGAGTCTGGGAAATCACATGGACATGGCAAAGTTATCCTGAAGCCTTTAGTCATGCAAAAAAGGATTGGAAAAGCATCATAGCCTTTGGATATCTTTACCTCATGATTCAAACAGATTTTATTTCTGGCATCCTCACATAAAGAAAAAGCGGCAACCCGCTTTTTTTAATTTTGAGTCAGTTTAACAGATGCAAATCCTATATAACTACTAAAGGTATGTGCTCGAATAAAATAAATCCCTGGTTCAAAAAAATAATTGATCCCATCTTCAATATAGGTAGTAATGCCTTGATTTGGATCAATGAGATTGTAAACTGGACCTTCTGTTGATTCAAATAAATAATAACCTGCATCTTTGATTTCAACTTTAAATAAATCCATATCCATCAGATACTGAAGTTCTGTTTCATGCCACTCACCTAAAACAAGTTCATGGTGGGGCCCAATCTGGACAAATCTAGAAGCATCATCTAAGATAAAATCATGTGATTCTAACTTAAGATGCGAATAATCATCGTATAAAAATGTATAAGTCATTTTCGCATATTGAAAGTGGGGGACTAATGCACCAGTTCTATCATTTATGGGCTCATAAAGACGTTCTAAATAATTTGTGTAATCAATTTCAATCCGTTCAAGACGTTTTTCTAAAGGATTAATAAAAAGTTTAATTGATAACATGACATCACTTAAATTGGGCGATTCCATGACGTTTAAAATTGCTAATGGAAAATTACTCATCGATAGATGAAACGCGGGATACTCTTCCATAAAGGATGCGGCATTAGCCTCTAATTCTAACAGATAGCGATCCATTTCAGAAAGATATGTCTCAGCAATACCTTCGATTGAAGGTAAAAAACCATGATAATCCCATTTAGATAAATCAGCATCTAAAGCTGGCGTTTTATAAAAGCCTTGAGGTCCTGGAAAAACATTATAGGCTTTATTATCTATCTCAAACAAACTCCAATAGGCAGATAAACCGTTATCCGTTACGAAAGCACCTTTTTGAGCACCATTTCTAAACAAAACATAATCTTGAGTACCAAACATGGTTTGTGAGCTTAAAGCGGTTTTATACTCGAAATCTAGTTTGATTCGATAAGCATCCATTTCATCAAAAGCAAGCATGGCGAGTTCAACAACAGATTTCTCTTCATTTTCTTGTGGATTACATGCAAATAACGTTAAAAAAGCTAAGCATGCAAGACAACATAAAATCATTTTTTTCATTTTTTAAATCCCCCTAAATGATGCACCTGAACACATCTATGCCATATTTCTAAAACAAATCACTCATGCGATCAAAGAACTCAAACACAGTCTTTGCGTAGGATTCAACCTTTTCTTTTTCAGTCTCTTTGAAATGTTTATAGATTTTTACCTTTTCTTTGATTTCTAAATAGACAAAATAATGCTGATTAAACTCCACGGTTTGTAATCTCTTACCATAGGATGATAATCGTTCATCTTTAATCAGTTCATCTGGATGCTTACCTGTAGTTTTTGGATAAACATAAAGTAATCCTGAGCTCTTAACATAATTTGATTTTCCGGTATTTTGGTTAAAACTTACATAGAGTAGTTGATGATTGTTTGCTTGATCAACCATGTAAAGATCGTATTTGATGATGGTATATCGATATAGTGGGAATTTTTTAAAGATTTCTCTTGGAACTTCTTTTACATTTTTAACACTATACGCATGGTTTTGATTCATATTATGGGTCATTGCAAATTTGCTATATAAAAAATGAACTTGTTTAAAATAATTCTTCTCCATTTGATAGATAATTGTCACTAACCAAGCTGTGAGCGTAAATGAAAAAACAACGATTGTGATCACCATATTGAGAGAAGATGATACTGATGGATCCAGTGCATATAAAACAATCATCCAAATCATTGCTAAAAATGACAAAATGACTAAAATGATAACAAATGGAATGTGTTTAATTTTATACTCTGCTTTAAGTGCATTTAAATCCATGCGCTATACCCCCTTGATTATTTATCTTTATTTTATCACCTATTTACAAGAAATTATAAGAAAAAAAGACCTTTCGGTCTTATGTTGTTTTCTTTGATTTAGGAACAAATTTAAGCTCAGTCCCCATTTTAAGTCTTCGATAGTTTGCTTTATGTCTAACAAAAATGATGGTTGCCAGAAAACAAACAACAGCTAAATCCATAATGCGTGTCGCTTGATTAAACATGGGATGCGGAATAAAGACGCGAGCGACAAAATAGAGTAGTGCAGATGAAGCAGCAATTGTTGACGATAAACTAACATATCGAGTGATAAAGAAAATCACAAAGAAAATGATAATGACTGCTACAGCAACCCAAGGTTCAATCGCAAAAATCATACCCGCTGAGGTTGCAACCGCCTTACCGCCTTTGAAATTAATATAAATGGGCCATACATGTCCTAAGACAGCGGCAGCACCATAAATACTGGCAAGATTGATTTGAAAACTACTCACTAAATAAAGTGATGGATCTTTAATTACAAGTGCGACAAGCATAATGACTAAAGCACCTTTGAGGGCATCAAAAATAAAGGCGAAAACCCCATATCTAAATCCTAAAACCCGTACAGCATTGGTTGCTCCTGTATTTTTTGATCCATATTGTCTAATGTCAATCCCTTTAAATACCTTACCTATAATCAATCCACTAGGGATTGAGCCCAGGAAATATGATAATACCATGAGTAATGCAATCCATACATATGTCATAAGTTCACCCCACTACTTAAACAATTATATCACTTTTAGTTTGAATGTCAAACCTAAAAATAAAACATATTCAAAGATTGTAGTTGACTATATTTTTTGGTATAATATGGTCATACAAAAAAGTTGGTGATCATGTGAATAAAGCAAACAAAATTTATGATGAAAAATCGATTCAAATCCTGGAAGGTTTAGAAGCAGTCCGAAAACGTCCAGGGATGTACATCGGGTCAACCGATGCCAGAGGACTTCATCATCTAGTCTGGGAAATTGTCGATAACGCAATTGACGAAACACTTGCAGGCTATGGTAATGAAATCACACTCACAATCAAAGCGGATAACTCTATTGAGGTTTCTGATAACGGTCGAGGTATGCCATATAAAATGCATAGTTCAGGTAGACCGACAACAGAAATCATTTTTACTGTTTTACATGCCGGTGGTAAATTTTCAGATGAGAGCGGATACAAGGTATCCGGTGGTCTACATGGGGTTGGATCATCTGTGGTGAATGCACTCTCTCAATTCTTAGAAGTAACGATCTACCGTGATGGGGGTATATTTAAACAACGTTTTGAAAACGGAGGGTCCAAAATTTTCCCACTTGAAAAAATTGGGGACTCCAAAAGAACAGGAACAACCGTCTATTTTAAGCCCGATCCTAAAATATTTTCTACCACACTCTTTCAATATGATCTCATTAAAGAACGCTTAAGAGAAGCAGCTTTTCTCATTAAAGGTCTTAAGATGAACTTGATTGACCAAAGAAAACCTCAGAAAGAATCGTTTAAATATGAAGAAGGTATTAAGGCTTATATTGAGTTTTTAAACAAGGATAAAGAAGCGGTTAATGAAACATGCTTAATGGCATCAAACTACTTAATTGGTGAGAAAAAGAAAAAAGCGATTGAAATCGAAATTGCCCTCCAATTTACGAATGGATATCAAGAAAATATCTTATCTTTCGTTAATAATGTGAGAACCAAAGATGGAGGCACCCATGAAATTGGATTTAAATCCGCTTTAACGCGTGCTTTAAATGATTATGCCAGAAAATATAACATCTTAAAAGATAAAGACCAAAATTTAGATGGCTCTGATATTCGAGAAGGCTTAACCTCTGTGATATCACTGAGAATTCCTGAAGAGTTTTTAGAGTTTGAAGGTCAAACCAAAGGAAAACTTGGAACACCAGAGGCGAGAAACGCCACCGATACCGTTGTTTACGAAAAAATGACAACCTATATGGAAGAAAATAAAGTTGTCGCTTCACATATTATCAATCGGGCGCTTTCTGCGCAACGTGCCAGAGAAGCTGCAAGAAAAGCTCGAGATGAAGCTCGTAATGGGAAAACGAAGAACAAAAAAGAAGTCACTTTATCAGGAAAACTCACACCAGCACAAGGCAAAGATAAGAATCTTAATGAACTTTTCTTAGTTGAAGGTGATTCTGCAGGTGGTTCTGCAAAACAAGGTAGAAACCGTAGATTTCAAGCCATCCTCCCACTTCGTGGGAAAGTCATTAACACTGAAAAAGCAAATATCGATACCATTTTAAAAAATGAAGAAATTAGCACGATCATCTATACCATTGGTGCCGATTTTGGTGCGGATTTTGATATGAAAAAATGTAATTATAAAAAAATCATTATCATGACCGATGCGGATACCGATGGCGCGCACATTCAAATTTTACTACTCACTTTCTTCTTTAGATATATGCGTCCATTAATTGAAGATGGTAGACTCTATTTAGCTCAACCACCTCTTTATAAATTAACGAAGAAAAAAGGCAAAAAAGAAGAAATTTTTTATGCATGGAGCGATGAAGAACTTAAGAGTTTAATTGATGATGCACCTTATAATATTCAACGCTATAAAGGTTTAGGGGAAATGAATGCATCCCAATTATGGGAAACCACCATGAATCCTGAAACCAGAGCGTTAATTCAAATCAAGATTGATGATTTTTCAGCATCAGATAAACGCATCAGTATCTTGATGGGTGATGATGTTGCACCACGTCGAACATGGATTGAAGATAATGTCGACTTTGAAATATCTGATGACTTTGATTTAGAACAAGGAGGGATGGAATAATGTCTTCACTTGCAAAAATCAATGATTATATTGAAAAAATCATCGAGTCCTCGCTAGAGGATGTTGTTTCAGAACGCTTTGCTCGATACTCTAAGTACATCATTCAAGATCGTGCACTTCCTGATGCCAGAGATGGCTTAAAGCCTGTGCAACGCCGTATTTTATATGCGATGCAACAAATGGGTATGCTTTCAAATAAACCCTATAAAAAATCAGCAAGAATCGCTGGAGAAGTTATGGGGAAGTATCATCCTCATGGAGATTCATCAATTTATGAAGCAATGGTCAGACTTTCTCAAGACTTTAAGATGCGCGTGCCTTTGATTGATATGCATGGCAATAATGGGTCGATTGATGGTGACTCAGCAGCTGCCATGCGTTATACTGAGGCGAGATTATCTAAAGCTTCGGAAGCACTCCTTCAAGATATTGATAAACGGACCGTCCCCTTTGTTCCTAACTTTGATGATGAAGAATTAGAGCCTACGGTTTTACCTGCTAAATTTCCGAATCTTTTAGTTAATGGAGCAACCGGCATTAGTGCGGGTTATGCCACAAAAATTCCGCCACATAATTTAAAAGAAGTGGTGGATGCCACCATTGCTTTTATTGATAATGACAAAATTACCATTCAAGAACTTTCGCAAATCATTTTAGGACCTGATTTTCCAACAGGTGGTATTGTTCAAGGACATGCAGGCATTCGTCAAGCACTAGAAACTGGCGCAGGAAAAGTTGTGATTCGTGCCAAATCGATGATTGAAGAGATCAGTAAATCTCAAGATCGTATTGTGATAACTGAAATTCCTTATGAAGTCAATAAAGCAGATCTTGTTAAATCGATTGATGTGCTTCGTATTGATAAGAAAATTGAAGATATCTTAGAAATTAGAGATGAATCAGATCAGGAAGGTTTAAGAATTGCCATTGATTTAAAAAAAGGTGCCGATGCTCAGTTTATTTTAAACTACCTTTTTAAACAAACAGATTTACAAGTCGCTTACAACTATAACATGGTTGCTATCATGAACCATCGTCCGGTTTTAGTCGGTGTTCTCCCCATTTTAAAAGCCTACGTCGATCATCAAAAAGATGTGATTACGAATCGTTCAAATTTTGAACTTGCTAAAGCAAACAAAAGACAACATATCGTTTTAGGCTTGATTAAGATGGTCTCTGTAGTTGAAGAGATTATTAAAATTATTCGTGGTTCTCAAAATAAGCAAAATGCTAAAGAAAATATTATGAAAGCTTTTGATTTTTCCGATCTTCAAGCTGAAGCGATTGTAACATTGCAACTTTATCGATTATCCAATACGGATATCCTTGCCCTTCAACAAGAATCAGAAAGTTTATCTGAACGCATCAAAGATTTAGAACACATTTTATCTTCCGAACAAGCCTTAAGAAAAGTCATCAAGCGCGAGCTTGTTGAAGTGGTGACACTGCTTGGAGAACCTAGAAAGTCAGAAATTGAAGCTGAAATTGAATCGATTAAAATAGATTCTAAGGACTTAATTAGTGAGGAAAAAGTCATGATTGGTATCACCAAAGATGGTTATATCAAACGTGCATCCACACGGTCTTACCAAGCGTCGCTTTCTGTTGGTTTGAAAGAAAATGATGCGCTTATGTTTGAAAAAGAACTCAATACTTTAGATACACTACTTATATTTACCAATCTTGGAAACTATATTTTCCTTCCAGTCTATAAAATTGATGAGCAAAAATGGAAGGATTTAGGGGTTTATATCAATAATATCGTCCCCATTGAAAAACAAGAAACTCTCATTAAAGTGATTGCAGTTGATACCTTTGAAGATGACATCAATTTACTGCTTGCAACCAAAGAAGGTATGATGAAGCAAGCTAAACTTAAAGATTTTGAAGTCTCTAGATATAATAAACCGATTCGTTGCTTCAAACTCTCTAAAACAGATGAAGTCATTCATGTGGATATGTTCGAAAAGAAAAATATCATCTCCATTTCAAAGAAAGGCTATGCCTTAAGATTTAAGACAGAAGAACTACCGCTTTATGGTTTACAAGCTGGCGGTGTCAAATCAATGAGTCTTTCTGAAGATGACTTTGTTGCTGCAGCGCTCTATGTTCAACCCGGTGATGATTTCATCATCTTAACGAATCGAGGCCATGTGATCAAAGATGTTGTGGAAGAACTACCGATTTATAATCGTAATCGACGAGGTATTTTAATCATCGAACATCAAAAGGCAAACCCACATGTGGCTGTATCGGCATCAAGATTATCTAAAGCTCAACAAAAAGAAAACGTGGGTGTCTTAATCTTAACTGAAAAAGGTTCACTGACAATGACGGTTAATGATTTAAAATATAGTGGTAATAAATTTGGTAAAAAACTTTATGAAGACAGTGACCTTGGCAGAGGTTTCTTAATCGAAGTCTTTAAAGCTAAGGAAGAAAAAGAGGAAGAAGCGAAACCGAAACATCAAGTTAAGAAGAATCCTCCAGCACCTGTCTTAGATTTAGTCAAAGAAGAAATTATTGAAGTTAGTGATCAAAAAATTCATCTCAATCGACTCGATTTATTCGATGAGGATGACGAATAGGGAGAAAAAAATGACATTAAAAATTTTAGGAAAACCTTATACATACGATGAACCTTTAAGACTAGAAGAAATTGCAGAAAAATTAAATGAAAGCAACGTTTTAGCAGCAACCGTGGATGGAAGACTCAGAGAATTATCCTATATTCCAACTAAGGATGCTGAAGTTGAGTTTTTAAAGTACGATCATCCTGATGCTGCACGTATCTATGAGTCTACATTAAGATATGTGGTTGCAATGGCAATTAAAAATATGTATCCTAAGGCCAAAGTGAAGTTTAATTATAGTATTTCTCGCTCGATTTTAGCTGTTTTAGAAGGCTTAGATCAAGTCTTAGATTCAGGTGTCGTCAATAAAATCAAACAAGAAGTTGAGCGCTTGATTCAACGTGATTTAACCATTGAAAGAAGAAGAGTTTCCATAGGTGAAGCAACCAAACTTTATACAGATTTAGATATGCCTGATAAAGTTTCTATATTGAAATATAGAGAAGAAGATTATGTCAATCTTTATGAATGCAATGGCTACATGAACTACATGTTTGGTTACATGTTACCAAGTACCGGCTATTTAAGTGCCTTCAACATGTTTTTATATCACCCAGGATTCATCATTCAAGTGCCACGTGCAGAACTTGGCGGGGCGATTCCTAAGTTCGTTGATGAACCCACATTTGGACAAGCGCTTAAGGAAGTCGCAAAGTGGGGTAAAATCATCCAAGGTAACACCATTCCTATGATTAATGAATATGCAAAAACCTATCAATCCTCAGTTGATTTTGTCAATATGTGTGAAACCAAACACGCACATCAACTTTATGAACTTGGTAATCAAATTTATAACAATATCGATAACATTCGGTTGATTGCCATTGCAGGTCCATCTTCATCTGGAAAAACAACCTTTTCTAATCGTTTAAGAGTTGAACTGATGTCTCGAGGCCTTAAGCCCATCATGATTTCTATCGATGATTATTATTTAGGGAAAGCACAGGCACCTAAAAATGAGGATGGTTCTCCAGATTTAGAACATGTCGATGCACTGGATGTTGAGCTTTTTAATCATGATATGCTCGCTTTAATTCAAGGACAACGTGTCACATTACCCCATTTTAATTTTAAAACAGGTAAAAGAGAGCAGGGTAAATCCTTACAACTCAAAGAAGATATGCCAATGATTATTGAAGGTATCCATGCTTTAAATGAAAAACTCACGCATTCGATTCCAAAACATCAGAAATTCAATATTTATATCGCACCTCAAACACAGCTTCATATCGATGATCATAATCCAATCTCCATTACGGAATTAAGACTTCTGAGAAGAATTGTTAGAGATCAAAAATACAGAAACGCTTCAGCCTCTGATACCCTTGATATGTGGCCATCTGTGAGAAGAGGCGAGTTTAAATGGATTTATCCATTCCAAAAGGAAGCTAATTTCGTTTTTAACTCTGAGTTAACGTATGAGTTTGCAGTTTTAAAGAAACATGCGACCACACAATTACAGGCAATTCCACGAGATTCTAAACACTTTATTACAGCCAATAGGCTCTTAAAGTTCTTAAAATACTTTGACTCAATCGACGATGATATCGTCCCATGCAACTCACTCTTAAGAGAATTTATTGGAGGCTCTAGCTTCCATCACTAGGAAGGTATTTTCATGAAAGCTTTAGGTAATATGGATCGAATCCCCATCAATCATGAGGTAATGATGCTGCTTTTATCTCTATATGAGTCTAAAGGCAAGACCTTTTACTATGATGATCTTTTTAACAGAGATTTATATGCTTTTGAGAAAAAGACGATGGAACATAATTTAATCGCGCTTGCCCATTATTTGGAACTTGGGATGACAGATGCAAGAATTAGATTGTTCGCTAAAAAGCCGATGTCTGCACGCACCAAAGATGAGCATCTTTTGCTCAATTTAAAAACTGCACTCAATCAACTTCATAAACACCCTGAAAACTTCGAACTTTTAGTCAACGAAGTAGGTAATCTAGTCAAACTGATTGGAAAAAATACGGATGCGATTAATTTTAATACCTATGACAAGCCTGAAGAAGGTGTTTTAAAAATAAAGAAGCATTCGACCAAAGATGATTTAGAAAAATTAATGCTTTTGTTTGAAAAACATGTCAAAACAAAAAAACATGAACTCACGCAGCTCATATCAAATTTTTATATCGATTTTTTAAATATGAATATTTTATCGAAGCATAATGACTTAATTGGATTGATCTTACTTTATGCATTAGTTGCTAAAGATTTTTCAGTCTTTAAATATGTCTCCTTCTTTAAGTTTTTCTTAAAAGAAAAAGAGGCTTGGAAATCTGGTATTATTACTGCCAATTATTACTGGAGTTCAGGCTTTGCACAAACCGATATGATATCTAGAATATTACTCAATATCTTGATTAAAGCCTATGAAGAAGTCGATGATATGGCACACGAATATGTTTTTGAAAAAGAACTCAATAAGTCTAATAATATTGAAAATAGTATTTTAAAACTAGATGAGGTTTTTTCTAAGGAAGACTTACGCAAAAGACATCCAAATGTCAGTGATGCAACCATCGATCGGACGTTAAAACGTCTTAAGGATGAAGATAAAATTAGACCCCTTGGTAAAGGTAGAAGTTCGAAATGGCAACGTATTGTTTCAGGAAACAAAAAGTTTGGTATGGAACAACTCAGTCTATTTAACGATTAGGGCATGTGCCCTTTTTGTTTATAAAATGCATTTATTTAAGTTTTTATTGCACATCATTATATAATTAAATTAAGTGGAGGTCAACATGACAATAGAACACATTAAAAACTTAAGACAAGCCACAGGAAAGTCCATGCTTGAAGTCAAAAAGGCTTTAATTCAAGCAGATGATGACTATGAAAAAGCTCTTGTGCTACTCAAGAAAAGTCACACTAAAGCTGATGGTAATGATAGAGTCCCATCAAAAGGACTCACAAAAGTCATCATCTTGGAAAATGAAGCCCTACTTTTTGAAATCAATGCAGAAACCGACTTTGCAAGTAAACATCCAAAATTGATCGAATTAATGGACTTTTTAGGAAATCATTTCATCAAAAGTGATGTCACAAACCCAAAGAGTGCACTTAAGCTTTCTATCGGAAACCAAAGTGCTGAAGCACATATCGATTTTATTTCAGGAATCATGAAAGAACGATTGATCTTAAGAAGGCTATACCGTGTTAAAAAACAAGATACTCAAAGATTTGGATCTTACACACATTTAGGGGGTAAAGTATCTACTTTGGTGATCATCAATCAGGAAAATGACAAACTTTCAAAGGATCTTGCGATGCAAGTTGCAGCCACTGCCCCAAGTTATTTAAGATTAGATACGATTGATTTAGAAACAATCCAATATGAAAAGATGCTTTTTGAAAAAGCCCATGGCAACATGGATGAAGAAGCTTTTCTTCAAGAATTAAAGTTAAAAACTTTAGAAGAACAAGTTTTCATTAAAAACCCAGATATTCTGATTAAAGATTTCTTAAAAAAAGAGAATGTTGAACTGATTGATTTCTTCAGATTTGAAGTGGGTCAAGGCATCTTAGATAAACTTTCTTGTCGCCTAGAATTACCTTGTGATGGATCACTCATCACACTGCCAAAAACTTAAAGATAAAAAGGAGCATATTTATGAAGTTAAAGAAAAATGTTGGAAAAGTTGATCAAATGATACGTTATGCCTTAGCAGCAGTATTCTTTGTTTTAACGTTTGCAGTGAGTTACTGGTTTTTCATTGGAACGGTCGTCATGATGTTTACAGCCTACTTTAGTTTTTGTGGCTTATATCGTCTCTTTGGTATTAATACCTGCAAAGTTGATTTAATCAACGAAGAACACGAGGACCTCTAATCCATCCAACAAAAAAAGCTCAAACGAGCTTTTTTTACTTCGTAAACATCCCTGAATGTAGAATATTCATCACTTGCCCAGTGATAAAATCTAAATCTTGATCCGTGAGTGTTTCTCTAAAAAGAACTTGCAAGCCAACGAAATTTGAGATACCCATTAATACATATGATAAGGTTTCTAAATCGATGTCTTCTCTGACTTCGCCATGTTCTACAGCACTTTTAAGCTGTCTGACATAGTCATGAGAAAATGTTTCATAATACTCTCTAAATAACTCTTTATCGGCAAACATCGATTCCCAAATAATTCGGTAAGCGAGTGGATCTTGCCAAGCAAACTTTAAGAATGCACGAATCCCTAATCGTTCTTTGTCATAGCGTGTATGGGCTTCTTTAATACCTTCAGAGATCGCTTTTCTAATGCTGTGACGATAGTTCCCTAATACAAACTTATAAAGGGCAAATTTATCATCAAAGTAGAGATAAAACGTTCCTGTTGCAATATGTGCTTTTTCGATAATTTCATTGATGCTCGTTGCCTGATACCCATTTTTCGAAAATAGTTTTTTAGCAGTTTCAACGATGCGATCAAATGTTTTTTGACCATCCTTACGTTTAGGAAGTCGGTAATTGATATTGTCCATGGTATCACCTAATATAAGTGTAGCCTAAAAAAGATAAAAATACAATGAAAAAAATTTGAAGGAATCTCTTGACAAATGTCAATATTGTCGATAAGATAACATTAGAGTGAATAATTATTCATGTTATTCGGTTGAATTCTCAAGGAGGGCTCTAAGAATTGAACCAAAACAATAACTCTAACCAACTCCACTTTTAACCTTTTATTTTTTTTACCTATGTTTTGATACTCAAAAAGAACACTGCCCTCCTCGTGTTCTTTTCATTTTTAGAAATATGAATATTTACTCACATAATAATTGACAAGCCAATAGGGCTGTGATAGAATTAAATTGTAATATGAATATCTATTCACTTTATGAAAACACGCTTACATGAAATTAAACACCTTAACCAGGCTATAAAGTTACGTTTTTAAGTATGTAACTCTATTTTTTATAAAAAAGTGAAAACGCTTTTAAGAGGAGAAAAAAATGAAAAAAGTTTATGTCGTCGGTGCTAAACGCAGTCCAATCGGATCCTTTATGGGGACTTTATCTCCATTGCATCCAGCTGATTTTGGTGCACAAGTATTAAAAAAACTGATTGAAGAAACGAAGATTAATGTTTCAGATATCAATGAGGTCTTAGTGGGTAACATTTTACCTGCAGGACTCAAACAAGGTGTCGCACGTCAGGTTGCGATTAAAGCAGGCATTCCAGCTTTTGTCCCTGCATACGGTGTCAACATGGTCTGTGGTTCAGGCATGAAGACTGTGATGAACGCATTTATTGAGATTACATCAGGTATCGCTGATTTAGTGGTTGCTGGCGGGGTTGAATCCATGTCTGGTACACCATACTTAATTCCAGCTCAAGTGAGATCAGGATTAAAAATGGGTGAACAACCGATGAGAGATCATATGCTTTATGATGCACTCACAGATGCCTTTGAAGGTTACCATATGGGTTTAACTGCTGAACATATCGTTGAAAAATATCAAATCACAAGAGAAGAACAAGATGCTTTTGCATGGGAATCCCAAAGAAAAGCAATACTTGCCCAAGATCAAGGTATGTTTAAAGATGAAATCATCCCAATTATCATTCCAGGTAAAAAAGGTGATACGGTATTTGAACAAGATGAATACATCAACAGAACAACTTCTTTAGAAAAACTCAGTCAATTAAAACCAGCATTTAAAAAAGATGGCAGCGTGACTGCTGGTAGTTCATCAGGAATCAATGATGGTGCAAGCTTTATGATTCTTGCATCAGAGGATTATGTCAAAACACACAATCTAGATGTTTTAGCAGAAGTCGTTGGCATTGGTCAAGGTGGGGTTGATCCATCTATCATGGGTTTAGGTCCAACACCAGCCATTCATATGGCACTTAAACATGCTGGCTTAAAGATAACTGATATCAACATCTTTGAACTTAATGAAGCATTTGCTGCACAATCACTGGGTGTTGTTAGGGAGTTATCGGATGCCTTTGGTGTTTCTAAAGAAGACATTATAAAGAAAACAAACATAAATGGTGGTGCAATCGCTTTAGGTCACCCAGTTGGCGCAAGCGGAAACAGAATTATCGTGACACTTATCCATTTAATGAAGAAAAATAAAGCATTGACCTACGGACTTGCATCGCTTTGTATCGGTGGCGGTATGGGAACAGCAGTCATTTTAAAAAACAATTCAAAATAAGGAGCCAATCATGGGAAGATTAGATAACAAAGTCGCTGTTGTAACAGGTGGCGCAAAAGGTTTAGGGCAAGCGATTGCAGAATTATTTGCTAAAGAAGGTGCCATTGTCATTGCGGCTGATATGGGTGAACTTACCTATCAAGCAAACAATGTTTTTGGATACCATTTAAATGTTACTGACGTAGCAGGCGTTCAAACATTTTTTGATGAAATCGTGAAAAAATTTGGAAAAATAGATATTTTAGTGAACAATGCTGGGATCACAAGAGATGCCATGACACGTAAAATGACCGATGACCAATGGAATCAAGTGATTGATGTCAATTTAAAAGGTGTCTTTAATATGACACGTCTGATTGGACCACTGATGGAATCCAATGGTTATGGTTCAATCATTAATATTTCCTCTGTCGTTGGTGTATTTGGCAATATTGGTCAAGCAAACTATGCAGCAACCAAAGCAGGTGTCATTGGATTAACCATGACTTGGGCAAAAGAATTTGCACGTAAAGGTGCGAATGTCAGAGTCAATGCGATTGCTCCAGGGTATATCATGACTGATATTTTAAAGACTGTTCCACAAGATTTACTCGATGGTTTTGCTAAAATGACCATGCTTGGTCGTTTAGGACAACCAGAGGAAATTGCAACATCTGCATTATTCTTAGCATCTACAGAGTCCTCATACATTACAGGACAAACATTAAATGTTAATGGTGGTATGCGTTTATAATTTTTAAAGAAAGAAGAGGCGTCCCCTTATGAGACAGACAAACGTCGGCATCCTAGGCACAGGCATCTATCTACCCAAAGGTAGAATGAGTGCAAGAGCAATTGCAGATGCAACCAAAGGCATCTGGAGTGAACAGGCTGTCATTGACAAATTAGGCATCAGAGAAAAAGTTATTCCCGGGGATCTACCTCAGGATGGCACACAAGAAATGGGTGCACTTGCAGCTTTAGATGCGCTTAAACATACAGGTCTTGATCCTAAAGAGATCGATGTGATTTTAAGTGTCACTGAAGAATGGAAAGAATACCCACTCACCACATCCGCACTTTATATTCAAGATCGTATTGGCGCAATTAATGCTTGGGGCATTGATGTACAAAACCGTTGCTGTACCACCGTATCTGCGATGAAAATGGCTAAAGACATGCTGATTGCAGATGATGAAATCCATGTGATTTTAATTGTTGGTGGCTACCGTAATGGCGATTTTGTGGATTATGCTGACAAAGATATGTCGATGATGTATAACTTAGGTGCAGGTGGTGGTGCCATCATACTTAAGAAAAATTTGAATAAGAATTTACTTTTAGGATCCCATGTCATTGGTGATGGATCACTTTCTAGAACTGCCGGTGTTGAAATTGGTGGCTTATGCAACCCAATTACACTTGACAATATGGAAGAAGCGAAACGATCACTCAGACTTTTAGATCCACAAAAAATGAAGGATCGTTTAAACTTAGTTTCAATGCCCAATTGGTTTAAATGTATTGATGAGTCTCTAAGAAAATCTAAGTTGACTAGAAGTGACATTGATTTTCTTGATATCCTTCATATCAAACGGTCTGGTCATGAACATATGTTAGAAGCACTTGGGCTTACACCAGAACAATCGATTTATCTAGAGGACTATGGTCACATCGGGCAAATCGATCAAATCTTGTCTTTACACCTCGCACTAGAAAGCGGACAAGTAAAAGATGGAACAACCATCTGTATGCTTGCTGCAGGTATTGGTTATGTTTGGGCAGCCAATATCATCAAGTGGGGCTAATCATAAACATCAAATGTGGCACTTAAGTCAAACCTTACTTCGCCACCTTTCGACTAGATACCAATAGACATAATAAGGAGTGTTTTCATGCCAAAATACATAACTGCAGAACAAGCAGTCAAACTCGTTAAATCAAATGATCATATCGTCGTAGGAATGACTGCAGCAGAGCCACAGAATTTTATGAATGTTTTGCATACTGTTGCTGACCAAGTGAAAAACGTTGTTGTTTCTAACTGTTTACCGATTTTAGAAGCTGAGTTTTTTACCAATCCTAAATACATCGACTCTTTTAAAGTTGCAGGCTGGTTTTATACAGCAACACTAAGAAAATATCATAAAAATGGCAACATCTCATTTATTCCAAATCATCTGCACTTAGCGGGAAAAAAACGCTTTGAACATATGAAACCTAATATCTTTGTCACCTCAGCATCGATGCCAGACGAAAAGGGGTTCGTCTCACTTTCGATTCAAAATGTCTATGAAAGAGATGCGGTGAGTTTAGCTGATATCGTAATCGTTGAAATCAATCCAAACTTCCCTAGAACCTTTGGAGACAATCAAGTCCATTTAGATGAAATAGATTATCTCATTGAATCCAATTATCCAGTACCCACCATCATCAATTCAGAACCTAATGAAAAAGATATGATGATTGGTAAAGAGATTGCTAAACATATACCTGATGGGTCGACCATTCAATTAGGTATTGGTGGGATTCCAAACGCGGTAGCCTCTTTCTTGAAAGACAAGAAAGATTTAGGCATTCATACAGAGATGTTTACCAATGGCATGATGGATTTAATTAAAGCAGGTGTCATCACAGGCAAAAAGAAAAACTTTATGTCAAATAAGCATGTTGCAGCGTTTGCATTTGGGTCTAAAGAGCTTTATGAGTTTTTAAACCATAATGAAGATGTCTATTTCATGAGAGGAATCCTTGCAAATGATCCCCACGTGATTGGACAAAATGACAATCAAATTTCGATTAATACCACCATTGAAGTCGATTTGACCGGTCAATGTGCCTCTGAATCCATCGGAAACGTTCAGTTCTCTGGTACAGGTGGTCAAGCAGATACTGCAATTGGTGCTCAAAATGCGAAAAATGGAAAATCATTCATTGCTCTCTATTCAACAGCTATGGTAAAAAATCCTGAGACTGGTGAAAGAGAAGAGATTTCTAAGATTGTCTCTACCCTAAAGCCTGGTGCTGCGGTCTCATTATCTAGAAATGATGTTGATTACGTGGTGACAGAGTATGGCTGTGTATGTCTTAGAGGAACCACGATCGATGAACGTGTGAAACTCCTCATTTCCATTGCCCATCCTAAGTTTAGAGATCAGCTTTTAAGCGAAGCAAAAGCATTGGGGTGGTGTTTCTAATGGCCTATTTAGTCTATAAAGGTCGAAACATCTATTATGATGTCACGGGTATTGGAGATCCTATCTTACTACTTAACGGTATCATGATGTCAACCAAATCATGGGAACCCTTTGTGCCATCACTATCCGCACAAAACCAACTCATTCGTCTAGACTTTATCGATCAAGGACAATCGGATCGTTTAGAAAACAGCATTTATATGCAAACCCTTCAAATAGAAATCATCGTGCATTTACTCAAAGAGCTAAATCTTTCCAAAGTCAATGTTGTTGGGATTTCATATGGTGGTGAAATTGCAGTTCAACTGGCTTACATGCATCCACATCTTGTCGAGCGATTGGTTTTATTCAATACGACACCCAATACATCCCCATGGCTCGCTGAAATCGGTCATTCCTGGATCAATATTGGAAAAACAAGAAATGGACAAAATTACTATCAAGCAACAATTCCAGTCATCTATAGTCCAAGTTTTTATGAAAACCATTTAGAGTGGATGAAGAAAAGAGAAGCTTACTTAGTCCCAATATTCTCAGATCCTAAATTCTTGGATGCCATGGAACGATTGACATTATCTGCAGAAAGTTATGACGCAAGAGCACATCTAGACAAAATCACTGCACCAACGCTCATCGTCTCAGGAGATGAGGACTATCTCACACCACTTTCCGATCAAAAAAAACTACACCATATGATTCACAATGCGCATCATGTCATCCTACCCGGTGTTGGACACGCATCGATGTATGAAAAGCCCTTATTATTTACAACACTCGTTTTAGGATTCATCCATACAAAAGATGTCAATTTCACGATTTAGTGGATTGACACGATGACACAAAACATGTCATGGGTATGAAAGAGGTATTTTATGCAAATTTTTACAGACATATTAAGCATACTCATCAATGCTCTCATTCCATTTAGTTTCTTGTCGCTTGCGACATTTGGGATTGTCTTAATTTTCAAGACGAGCTCAACGACAAACTTTGCTCAAGGAATGTTAGGGATTTTAGGTGCGTTTGTTACCAGTTATTTAATCGACAGGCAAGGTGTACTTGACATCACTGGAATGCCCAGTGTCGTCATCACTAGTCCGATGCAACTCATTTTACCGATGCTTGCCGGTATCTTAGTTTCATTTATTGCAGGACTTTTAATTGATGTCGTGATTTTTAGAAACGCTAAGTATACGAATGCTGCGACCAAGCAGATTATTACGATGGGGCTAGTGATCATCATTACTGGGCTCATTCCAATCATCTTTGGTGCAACCACACGTGTGAGTTTCGCATTCTCACAACGCACCACACAACTCTTTGGTGTCAATATTCCTATGCATCAACTCGTGACTTTAATGCTTTCAGCCATCATCATTATCTTCATCTTCATCATGCTTAAATATACGAAATGGGGACTTGGTGTCCGTTCTGTTGCATCCAATGAACGTGTTGCAGGATTGATGGGGATCAATACCAATCGAATTAACTCAATGAGTTGGGCGATTGCTGGAGCATGTGGTGCACTATCTGCAATCACATATACTGCAGCCATTGGTAGTATGCAATCGACATCCATGGTTGAAATTCAGATTAACGCATTCTATGCATCCATTCTAGGCGGGTTTTCAACCTTTTACGGACCACTTGCAGGTGCATTCTTACTGACAACTGGCCAATCTGTTTTCCCAAGAATCTTAGTTTCTTATAACCTTGCAGGTTGGAGTGATGTTGTCTTATATATGGCCATTATTGTCGCAGTTTTAATTAAACCTGTTGGACTTTTTGGCAAGAAGCTTGTAAAGAAGGTGTAGCCCATGAAAATATTATACAGAGAACACATCAAACCCTTCTTAAAGAAGCCACACTTTAGTTTCATCATTGTTGGGGTTGCACTCATCCTTATGCGATTATTATCTAACTTTATTCCTGCAACCATTTATGGTGCAGTCGTGACAACATCTTATTATTACATCGCAGGTTTAGGATTCGCACTCTTACTCGGTTATGGAGGACTTGCATCCTTAGGTACTGGCGCATTTGTAGGGATTGGTGCATTTACTTTGCATTATGTCTACCGTTTCATGACGATGCCACTATTAATCGCAATTCTTGCCGGTATTGTGATTGCGATTGTCGTTGGAATTCTCTTTGGTTTTGTGAGTTTGCGTATTTCTGGAATGTATCTTGCGATTGTAACGATGGGACTTTCGCAGATTGTTGTCAAAATCATTACCAACATTCCTGAATATGCATCAGGAACCACTGGAGGATTTTTATCTGGAGGTCCTAGACGACCCTTGGTCTTTTTAGGCATGGAACTCACCTCAAACTCCGCCGTCATCTTTACCGCATTCTTTGTGGTAGTCGGGATGATCATTGTTCATAATCTGATTTACTCACCTACAGGGCGTGCATTACTTTCTATTAAAAACAGTGAAACAGCTGCACAAACGATGGGGATTAACTTACTTAAATATAGACTCTTTGCATTCATCATCTCTGGTGTGTTTGGAACCGTAACTGGTGTCTTATCCATCATGTATTCGAGAAATGCAAACATTTCACAGATTGGTTTAACTTTTGCTTTAAATATTCTTGCTGCAGTCGTCATTGGTGGTACAAAGTCAATATGGGGCATTATGCTCGGTACATTTGTCATCTTTGGTCTCGATCTTGCAGTCTTCCAGAGATTTAATCTTGGGAGTTATTCACTCCTGGTCAACGGGATACTTATTATCGTCGTTGTGATGTTCTATCCAGGCGGTCTGATCCAACTGTTTGGTGATATCAAGCGCAAGTTTATTCAACTCAAAACCAAGGTAAGGACGTATATCTATGGCGCAGAATAAACTAAAAGCTTACGTTGAGCAATTAAAAATTGGATCTTATGTTAAGACGCACCGTAAGTTAACCTTAAGACTGAATTACAGAAAAGGGTTAGCTGATGAACTCCAACAAGATGATGACATCGCATTAACCAAGAAACTTCAAACCATAGAAAGCTACTATCTAGAAGAAATTGAAGTTTATGAAAAAAGACTTAAAGGCATCACCAAAGCTGATGAAAAAAGAGAAAGAGTCATCACATCGTTTGACATGCGCCAATATTGGCAGAAAAGAAAGTATCAAACGACATTAAAACGTCAAAACCATCCTGATTTTGAAAAACTTATGGAATCTTTCACGCAACAACAAGCTCAAGATCGTGAAGCATTCATCGAAAAAGTTACATTAAAGTATCCACATCAAGAGTTAACTGAACAAGATATTGCTGAACTCAATAAGTCTATTAAAAAACGTCAAAAAATTAGAGATCAACGTATTGATAATACTAATGCACAACACGAGAAGAAACATCAACGCTATTTAAAATTTGTTGAGAAAAATATAGTTTATATCAACAAACAAGAAAAACGTGCGGCAGATATTTCAAAAGCTATTGAAACCTACAATCAAGAAAAACTCACTAAAGATCAAATGCGCGTGAACATACTCAAAGAACGCATTCAATCCGTTAATCAGCTTTCTAGACTTTCTGTCAAAGCGAAATCAAAGAAACTTGAAAAGCTAATTGAACAGCTAAGTTTGATTGAAATCACACACGAAACCATTAAAGATCCATCGATTCATTTAAATATTTCTAACTTAAAAATGTTCTTCGGTGGTGTCAAAGCGGTCAATGATTTGACCTTCCATGTTAAAAAGGGTGAAATCTTTGGTCTCATCGGACCCAATGGTGCTGGAAAGACAACAGTTTTTAACTGTCTAACA
Source organism: Acholeplasmataceae bacterium (assembly GCA_030603805.1). Lineage (GTDB taxonomy): Bacteria > Bacillota_I > Bacilli_A > Acholeplasmatales > Acholeplasmataceae > Peloplasma. Next base: position 94,214 of record JAUVXD010000001.1, on the reverse strand, counting down.
CAGTTTTATAAAGCAACTTCAGGTCAAATGGTCTTTAGAAACAAAGAAGATAAGATTGTCGATCTCTATCAAAGAAAAACACATGATATGATCACAGAAGGCATTGCCAGATCATTTCAAAATGTTGAACTCATTTGGGAACTCACTGTACTTGATAATCTACTGGTCGCATCACATTCACTGCTTGTCACAAACTATCTAGACCACATGACACACACTAAAAAACTTGCCCGAGAAGAATCAGTCCTTCGTACCAAAGGGATGCAAGTCCTAAAAAACTTAGGCATTGAAAGTTACGCTTTTAGATCACCTTATGGATTACCCTATGGAATCTTAAAAAAAGTTGAACTCGCAAGAACATTAATGACCGATCCTAGCTTAATCATTTTAGATGAACCCGCAGCAGGTTTAAATGATGCAGAAACCAAAGATCTTGCAAAAATGATTAAAAAAATCAATAAGGACTATGGCATTACCATTTTCCTTGTTGAACATGATATGGGACTTGTTATGAGCATTTGTGATCGCGTTTGTGCCATATCCTTTGGACGTATGATTGGCTTAGGAACACCAAAAGAGATTCAAGAGAATCCTGAGGTTAGAAAAGCTTATTTAGGAGATGATAGCGATGCATAATATTCTAGAAATTAAAAATCTTGAAATCGACTATGGCATCGTTAGAGCGGTTAAAGGCATTGATATGAAGGTACCTAAGGGTTCGATAGTTGCCATCCTAGGTGCAAACGGTGCGGGCAAAACTTCAACCATACGTTCCATCTCAGGACTGACAAAGGTAAAAAGTGGTGAAATTCTTTACGATGGTGAACCCATTCACAACTTAGCACCTTATAAAATCGTTGCTAAAGGTGTCATGCAATCCCCAGAAGGGCGTATGATCTTAAATGGACTCACAGTAGAGGAAAATCTATTTGTTGGTGCTTACTCGATTAAAAGTATAGAAAAAGATGGTGTCAAGATCTCAAGAAAAGAGCGGATCAAAGCATTGCTTGAAGAAACTTACAGTTACTTTCCAATCTTAAAAGAACGTAAGAAACAACAAGCTAATACGCTTTCTGGTGGTGAACAGCAAATGCTTGCTATTGGACGTGCGTTGATGGGTGCACCTGAACTCTTACTCTTAGATGAACCATCACTCGGATTAGCACCTTTAGTCATTAGAGACATCTTTAACATCATTAATAAGATTAAAGATGATGGTCGAACGATATTGATCGTTGAACAAAATGCAAAACAAACCTTAAAGATTGCTGACTATGCCTATGTCTTAGAACTTGGTAAAGTCAAATCTGAAGGTATAGCCGAAGATCTCTTGAACAATCAAGATTTGATCAGTGCGTATTTAGGCGAAAGCCATTAAGAAAGGTAAAAAGTGCATCAAGCACTAAATATAAAGGAGAAAAATATGAAAAAGATTTTAAGTATCGCTTTTGTATTATTGATGAGTTTAACACTCTTCGCATGTACACAAAGTGAAGGTACACAAGGTATTGATGATGAGTTCATCTATGTCGGTAACACTGCTGCAACTTCTGGCGTTTTCGCAGGCGTTGGGATTCCATTCAACTTAGCAATGCAAGTGGTATTTGACAAATACAATGAATCCACTGAAGGACGTAAAATTAAGTTCCTTCATTATGATGATGAATTCAATGGTGAAAAAGGATTAGCATTCACTAAGAAACTTGTTGAAGAAGATAAAGTCTTCGCACTCGTTGGCCACTTTGGAACAAACACAGTGAACCAAACCATGGACTACTTATTAGAAACTGGTATTCCAATGGTCTATGGCGTGACTGGTGTCAATTCACTTTATTTCGAAAATGAACCAGGTAACAACATCTTATCTGTGCAACCTATTTATCGTACAGAAGGTCGTATGATGTTGGCTAGAGCACTTCATGAATCATTATTTGGCGCAGAACACAATCAAAAATTAGGTGCATCTGAAAAGATCGTAGTCCTATACTCTGATGATGACGCTGGTCAATCCATTCGCGTAGGTATTCAAGATGAAGCTGCTGCATCCAATGTTGCAAGCCGTATGGTCTACATTCCATTTAGTGCATCAACAGCATCTGCAGTCGTTCCTGTAGCATTAGCTGAAAACCCAGGTGTGATTCTACTCTCATCTAACCAAGCACCTGCAACAGCTGCAGCGCTTGCTTTAAGACAACAACAAAGCACTGTACCAGTGGTTTCATCTTATGTTAACGGTGCAGGTGTATTCGCTCCAGCACAACAAATCATTGATTCAGTTGCTCAAGCTTTACCATACAAAGTCTATGCAAATGCATGGGTTGACATCTCATCTGCAACTGCTCCAGCACCAACTGCAGCACAAATCGGTGGCGATGGTACACTTGCTGGTTGGACATTTGATTTAGCATTCTTAGCAGGCTTTACAGCTGAATACTGGGAAGGTTTCGTTCATGACATGAACTCATCAGATAGAGTTGATGGTACGACAACAGCACGTTCATTATGGGCAAATGCTTATGCAATGGCAGGTTATGTCGCAGCTTCAACATTCGTTTCTATTTTAGAACGCGTTGAAGATTTCGATACATTAACTTGGAAATCATTCATTGAACTTGCAGAATCTGCACCAATCAACTTACCAATGGCTGGACAAATCGACTGGTCAAATGGTCAGCGTGTTGGTTTAGATACTTTAGCACTTAATGAATACAAGTTAACTGCTTCAGGTTGGAACTTTGCAAAGATTAGAGAAATCGAATCTTTATCAGCAGTTAAAGCTAAATAATTAGATACATAACAATCAAAGAGTGGGCTCAAGTTAATCCTTGTTTCCACTCTTTAACTTAACATTAAGTTCATAAAATACCATGTAAATCATGGTTTTTTAAGACTCAGAAAAGATTGGAGAGAAGACACATGAAAAAAAGACAGATCGTTATAAAAAACGGTGAAGTGATTCACTATCTTGAACAAGGACAAGGACCAAAAACCATCCTTTTGATTCATGGTAATTTTTCGTCAGGTATGCATTATACACCACTTATTGAAAGACTACCTAAAGACTATAAAGTTATCGCACCAGATTTAAGAGGTTATGGTGATTCAAGTTATTACAGACGTATTTCAAGTTTAGCTGATTTTGCAGATGACATCAAGTTATTGATGGATGCTAAGCAGATTGAAAATGCTTATATCGTTGGCTGGTCTTTAGGTGGCGGCGTTGCTTTAGAGTTTGCTGCTAAATACCCAAAATCAGTCCTTAAAATGATTTTAATCAACTCAACCACACATCGGGGCTATCCCATCTTTAAAAAGGGTGAAAATGGACAATTTTTGGTTGGACAAGTTTACCAGTCTCCAGAAGAACTTGCAACAGATCCAATTCAAGTGGTTCCTCTGCTGAATGCTCAAAAAGATAAGAACTTTCCACTCATGAGTTTTATCTTTGATCAAACCATTTACACCGTTAAAAAACCAAGTGCTGAAGATAACACAATTTGGATTAACGAATCTTTAAAACAAAGGAATTTAATCGATGCAGATTGGGCTCTAGCAAATCTTAATATGTCTGATCAACACAACTTTTACAATGCAGGCACTCAAAACATATCTAAAATCAAAACTGAAATTTTGCATACTTGGGGAGATAAAGATATCGTGGTTCCTCAGTACATGGTTTTAGAAAATGTTAAGGCTTTAGAAAAATACTCAAAACTTAAAGTATATCCAAACTGTGGTCACTCACCATTGGTCGATGTTCCTGATGAACTCACTAAAGATATCCTAGACTTCATCAAATAAAGGCTTCGGCCTTTTTTTTCTTTATATAGGAATAGAATCGTTTTAGAATCCAAAGGGCTTAAAAATGAAAAAAGGCATGGTTAGCCTTTAAATCATTTTTTCTGGTTTGTGGTAGAAGTAACCTTGATGTAGATAGCATGAGATGTTGGAAAGAAAATCAGCATCCTCTTTGGTTTCGACACATTCAGCAACCACGCGTTTTGAAAGATTTTTCGCAACCTTAACTACCATTTTAACAATCTCTTGATTTTGTTCGAGATGAAGTGCCTTGATAAATGATCCATCAATTTTAATGATGTCATAATCGATTTGATCTAAAATGGATAATGAAGAATATTCCGATCCAAAATCATCAATGGCTATTTTGAATCCAAATGCCTTATACTCAAAGATAGATTGTTTGATAAGTTCCATGGGATGGATAAAGACATTTTCCGATATCTCGATGATGACACGATGTGAAGGAACATGATAGCGTTCGCATAGTTCGTTGATATATTCAGGTTGTTCATGCGATAAAAAGACTTGAGGTGTGACGTTAAGGGACAGTTTCGTTTCGTTGGCTTCAGCTTTCTTTACCCACTCAGAAAAAGCATGAACAGCTTTTTCAAGTATATAATCTTCTAGATAGTCAATCAAATTAAACTCTTGAGCGACCCTAAAAAAATAATCAGGGGGGATATATCCTAATACAGGATCAACCCATCTTGCTAGAGCTTCAAGCGCATAGATTGAATTATTTTTGTTATCGATAACTTTTTGAAAATAGACCTGCATATTATTTTGATCGATGGCGACTTTAATGCTCTTGGCAAGCTCAAGTTCTTTAGCTTTTGTCGTACGTAAATCTTCATGATACTTAATGATAATATTGCGTTGTGATAGGGCCGCTTTTTTAGATGCCATGCTGGCTGCAGAAACGAGTTGATCAAAGTGTGGAACATCTTCAGGATAATGCGCAAAACCAATTTGATTTCTTACTTGTAATAAAATATCTTGATATGCATAATCTTTAAAGACGATTTCTTTGACATATGTATTCAGACGTAAATCTTCTTCACTATTTGGATTGAGAATAAGTAGGACAAATAAATCTCCACCATATCTCGATACAAGTTTATCCTTATGAGGGTAATGCTTTAAATATTGAGCAATTTCAACAATGACAGCATCTGAGACATCAAGGCCGTAAAAATCAACGATACTACCAAAATCTCTGACATCGATAAAGTAACAAATCGCCCGAGAAACATTTTGGATATTCTTGAGTGCTTGAGTGAGACCATATTCATTCAAGAGTCCAGTGAGTGTGTCATGGTAAATCATATACTTTTGTTCTTCAGCAACTTGTTTCATTTCAGTGATATTTGAAAAGGCAGTTAAGAATCTATTGGGTCCTGTTTTGTATGCGGTAACTTGATACCAGTGTCTTTGTTTTTCATAATAATATTCAAAATCTTCACGAAGATCCTCTTTAACAATTCTTGCGTATTTGTCTATCAAATCTAAATCTGTGTATCCATAAATCTCTGAGGCTAGATGAGATGTAACGGATTCACTGGTTAGTCCTGTGAGTTGTTCGTAGGCACGATTGATGTAATTAAATCTATAATCCACAGGTTTCCCATCAACAAAAATGAGTTCGTGATCAGCAATACCAACATTCAAATTATCAATCATGGTTGCCTTCTCTTTATTGAGTTTTGAGACAAGACTTAAGGTGTTTTTTAAGAGGTCAATATCAATGGTAATAAAGATGATTTTTCTTTCATGGAAATAGATGCCGTTAATGGTCATTTGGATTGAATAAGACATCTCAGGAAGTTTTAATAAAATGATGGATTTCTCGATTGATTTGACGTTTTGATGATTGAGTTCGTTTAGCTTAATATGACCTTCAAATGTGACGACTTTTGCCATAGAATTAAGATCGAAAACATAAACAGATTGCTTGAGATTATAGGTTTTAATAAATTGGTTTGAACACTCAAGTGTAAACAGTCTTGACTTGCGATCAAACTCAAAATAGATGACTTCACTCTCATCAAAAGCAGCACCTTTAATTTGCATGAGTTTACGTGTAAAAACGACATCGTCAAAAAGTGCATATAGTAGCAGCAGAATCGATAGAGAACCCAACGATTGAAAAATGATATTCACTGTGAGGTGTGAATCAAATGAAACCTCAATGACATCTAAGAAATGAATAGAGGCATCTAAGAATGTAATCAGCATGAGTGTTGTAGAAGCAAAAGTAAGAAGCCGGTTTTTTTGTTGACTTGCTAAATATCTCAGGCCCATGGATATTACAAATAGTCCACCTAAAAGTGCAAGTAATCTAAGTTCAGATACAAATCCTAATATGACCATGATAATGTAAAAAACAAGAAAAATTAGGACAAGTGAAACTAATGAGTATCGTATGAAGTTCTCCTTGAATATTTTTTTCATAATTAAACCTTTCGATTAAGTGTTAAGCATCTAAGTGTTTCTGCAAGATTACAATTCTCAAACAATAAACACCCATTCATTATGACTGGTATAATTGCTGATATGCTTAATTGTATTTTATGGTTGCTATACAATGATATTTTACATCATTCACTAGAAGAAATAAACCAAAATGAATTTTCAAACATATTAAATATTTCTTAAGTTAAAGGCGTTCTTTATATAAAGTAATCGTGTCTTTCTTTCTATATATATATGTAAAGCGGAAAATTTGTAAAAAATGTATGTTTAGTATTTATAAACTTTTATAACTTTTTTGTCTATTTAAAAAAACATGAAAAATGAATAACCTGTTACTGGATAGGAGTTTTGAATAGGTATAAACTTTTCAATGAAACATAGCTCAATATTCTCTTGATCTATTATCAAAAATCAAAGTTAGAACGATCAAATAGAATCATGAAAATTTATGATATCATTGTCAAGCTTCACACGTGAGGAACAATGCAAGTCTATGGCATTAAAAAATAAAAAGATGATTTTAATAGCAAGAAAATAAAAAGGAAGCATACACATACTAGTGAAGGTCATAGATTATCGCTTAAGTTGTTTTAGATAAATTAAGTATCGATATTTTCAAACCCATTAGTTCAACCTCTAAAGATGATGAAAAGGAAAAACAGTAAGAACATCCAATCTAAAAAAATGACCTATCAATTGGAGTCATAGGAAAAATGCTAAATCGATAATCTAGCTATACTCTATAAGATAACAGCAAAACCAAAGATTAAGATTATTCATAAAAAATAATGACACGTTTTAAGCAATCGAGAATTTAATAGAATGAGTAAAGCCTAGTTCAATCGTTTTTATAAAAAGGAGACATACCCCCAGTAAAAGAAGAAGAGAACAGCAAAATTACTGGTGATAAGACTAAAAATTTCGGTAATCAAAAAAAGTGTTCTAAACGTTATTTGAGCGACTGAAAGCCATAGATAGGTATTTATTCATGTAAGTAGTTCTCAAACGCTGAAAATGTACTCTCGATATATTTTATCATACTCATTTTTGATTATAGAGTGTATTTAATACCGAAAGAAGCATTAATATATGTATACAAATATATGATTGCATATTTTTTAAAGGTCATTAAACTCATTCGTCTATACTTTCATATTTCATGTTTGTTCGTATAATATATATTATGTTAACCTATAGTTGTGAGCCTAATGGTGCTGATATGTGTGTTTGTGTTGATAAGTTGGATAAGTTGTTCTCTCTAAATTTTGGCTTCTTAACTCGCTACAAGGTGTGAACTATCGAAAATTGACAAATACTAAACTTATAAATCTCAATATGCAAAAAAACCGTACATATGGTACAATATTTATGGTGATAATATGAAAAATAAGACGATTTTAATCGTTTTTACTGGTGGAACCATATCTATGGAAAAACATAAAGAAACCAGTAAAGCCATCATTAAAGATAATCAATCTGAGTTGCTCAAAAGCATCTCATCAGAGCTCAAAGGCATTGATTTATTAGCCATGCAGTTTTCATTAAAACCCTCTCCATCCATCACACCTGATGATATGCTTGAGATTGCTAAAATCGTCAAAAAGCACATTTTGAATCCAGAGATCGATGGTGTCGTTATCACTCATGGAACCGACACTTTAGAGGAAACTGCCTACTTCTTAGACCTCTATTTAGAAACAAAAAAACCAGTTGTTCTCACTGGTTCTATGCGCAACTTTTCAGAGCTAGGCTTTGATGGTTTAAGTAATTTGGTCTCTTCAATCCTTGTTGCAGCGAATGATGAATCACACCATATGGGTGTCTTAGTTATGCTCAATGATGAAATCAATGCTGCTGCTGAAGTGACAAAAACGCACACACTCTCACTGGATACTTTTAAATCCATGGAGTTTGGTCCACTTGGAATTGTGGATCAAGATAACGTTTTGTACTATCGTCAACCTCATTATTCAAAGCTCACTCTTGCGCCTAATCATGTTGTTTCTCAAATTGAAATCGTTAAAGCATATACTGGTTCAAGTTCACTTTTACTAAACTTACTGATTGACCATGGTGTTAAAGGAATTATTATCGAATCACTTGGACGCGGTAACGTCCCCCCACAAATGGTTCCTGGTATCGTCAGAGCTTTAGAACAAAACATACCTGTTGTCTTAACATCTAGATGTCCTAAGGGTAGAGTCTTAGATAGTTATGGTTATGAGGGTGGCGGTCACCACTTGAAACAACTCGGTGTCATATTTACTCAAAATCTTTCGAGTCATAAAGCACGAATCAGATTGATGCTTGCTTTAGGTTTAACTCAAGATTTAAACGAAATAAAAAATCTTTTTTAAAAAGTAAACTATGATCAAACTTGCACGCATTTTAAGAGATCGAGATGACCTTAAGCGTCATTATACCTTGTTCGTTTTTTTGTGGGGAACACTTGGAATTGCACTTTTAATTTTAAGAGCACTTATGGATCAGTCTCCTTTTCCATCGCTTTTATCCACCTTTTTTTACTTCACTGTTCAAAGCAATATCTTAATCACCATCATCGCTTACCTCTATTTGAAAAATCAAAATCGAACCCTATTTTTTGATTCATTGTGTTACATCGCTGCTGTTAATATTTTGATTACAAGTATCGTTTTTCATACATTACTCATCCCCTATATGTCTGGTGTCAGTTTCTTAAATCACATCACTCATACCATCAATCCTATCTTATATTTAGGGTTGTTCTTCCTCATAATGACACCAAACATTGAGCTTAAAAAGTTTTGGTATTCACTGATATATCCACTGATTTATATAGGATTTGTCTATTTATTGATTGAACCTTTTTTTGGAAATATGCTAGATATACTCATGCCAAACTTTGTTGGTGCACGCTTTGTTTATCCTTTCTTAGATCCTAGAACTTACGCTCAAGGTATGCCTGGTCTACTCATTTTTAACTTCTTAATCCTTGCACCACTGATTGCATTTTCAGCATTCATACTACTCTTTTTGAAACTAAAATTCGAACAAAAAATTAGTCAAAAATAAAGGACATTCAACGGAAATGTCCTTATTCTTTTTCATGATTTTTTATCTTTAATTTTTGGTTCTTTTCTACGTTATATTGTTGTAATCAAATGAAGAAATGAAGTCCCATTTTTAGGTTTTTCTGTCTTAAAAATATCATTGATTGTATAGCCAATATCTGCAAAAGTTTTAAGAATCGGTAGCGCTTTTCCACCTTGAAATTTCTTCGAGTAAACGAGTAGTGGAACGTATTCTCTCGTGTGATCTGTCCCATAATGAACAGGGTCATTTCCATGATCGGCGGTCAATATAAGTAGGTCATCTTCTCTTAATCTTTCGATTAATAGCGGGAGTTGTTTGTCAAAAGTTTCTATCGCTTTTCCATATCCGATAGGGTCTCTTCGATGTCCATAAAGTGCATCAAAATCAACCAAATTTAGGAAACAAAGACCGTTAAAATCTGTTTCTGTCATTTGGGTTATTTGCTCCATACCATCATCATTTGACTTTGTTTTACTATAAGAAGTGATGCCATAGCCATCGAAAATGTCGTTAATTTTTCCTAATGCAATGACATCATAACCTGCCTCACTTAAGAAATTTAGAGAAGTTTTCTCATGTGGTTTTAATGCATAATCATGTCGATTGGATGTTCTTGTAAAATCATTTTTGCTCGTTCCAAGGAAAGGTCTTGCAATGACTCTACCCACTTTCCACTCGGGTTTCATTGTTATTTCTCGTGCAATTTCACAGATTCTATACTGTTCTTCAATTGGAATTATTTCTTCATGCATCGCTATTTGAAGGACTGAGTCAGCCGATGTGTAGACGATTAATGCACCAGTTTTGACGTGCTCTTCGCCTAAATCTCTCATAATATCAGTCCCAGAAGCTGAGATATTTCCAATCACTTTTCTACCCGTTTTTTCTTCTAATTCATCAATAAGTTCTTTTGGAAAACCTGTATCTGTGAAGGTTTGAAAGGGTTTTGTGATATACATCCCCATCATTTCCCAGTGCCCTGTCATTGTATCTTTTCCTAAAGATGCTTCTTGAATTTTTGTATAAAATGCCTTAGGATTTTTGACTGCAGGAACATTTCTAATCGGTGCAATATTACCATAACCCATCTCAATCATATGAGGAATTTTAAGGTCCATAGCCTCTGCAATATGTCCGATAGTATTTGATCCAACATCGCCATAATCTTTGGCATCTGGTGCTTCACCAATACCCAAACTATCTAAAACAATTAAAAATACTCGTTTAAACATTGTTCTCCTCCTTCGCACGCGGATGCGCACTCTTATAAATTTCTTTAATCCTTTTTTGACTAATATGTGTATAAATCTGTGTGGTTGAAATGTCTTCATGTCCAAGTAAAGTTTGAAGTGTTCTTAAGTCCATCCCGTTTTCCAAAAGGTGTGTTGCAAAGGAATGTCTTAAGGTGTGTGGTGAACATTCTGTCTCAACACCTGCATCATGAGCAAGCTTTTTTAAGAGTTTAAAGAAGCCTTGTCTTGAAAGTCTAACACCCTTTTGATTAACAAAAAGATAAGGTGTTTTCAAATTGATTAAGAGTTGATCACGACCCTTAATGATGTAATTTCTAAGTGCAATTGCTGACATATCAGAGATAGGAACGACTCTTTCTTTTGAGCCTTTTCCTTTAACTATAATGTAGTTTTGATTTAAATGGATGTCTTCCATCTCGATATCTAAGAGTTCAGAAACTCTAAGCCCAGATCCGTAAATGAGCTCTAATAATGCCATATTTCTAAGCCCTAGAGGTTTCGTTTTATCGACTTGCTCAAGGATAGCTACCACTTCATCAACTGACAAAACTTGAGGTAAACTCTTTTCAATTTTAGGTGCTGCAAACCCTTTAGCAACATCCATATCAACTTCTTTTTCTATCCATAAAAAGTGATGGAAACTCTTAATTGCAGTGAGTTTTCGAGCAAGACTTTTAGTTGAGACTGTTCGTTTTAAACTTCTTAAAAATCCTTCAATATGTTTTTTGTCAATCTCGTTTGGTTTTTTTACGCCATAGTTTTTTTCAATAAAAAGTGCATATTGATTTAAGTCTCTCAAATATGATTCTCTTGTATTAGGACTAGAACCCTTCTCATTTTTTAAGTAATATTCATAATCTTTTAGGATATATTTCATATGAATACCATAAACACTTGATTACCTAAAAAGATGCCTTTTTCGGTAAGTTTCAAGTGCCCATTCTCTATGGTCACTAAATTTAAATCCATCTTTTCTTGAAGTTTTGGAAACTTGATTAATACATCAACATCATACTTTTTTGAGATATCATCTAAAGAAATACCTGACGTTTTTCTAAGTCCAAAGATGAGTTCATCCTGAAGCTTAATCTCTTCATTTTGATATTCTTTTTTCTCTAAAGGTGATTCCAAATACTTAGGAAGGGATTTATGATTTAATGTTCGATAACTATCAAAAAAACCATGTGCACCTAAACCTACACCGATATAATCACCTAATGTCCAGTAAATCAAGTTGTGCAATGATACGTGATTTTGCTTTGCATAGTTAGATATTTCATAGTGATCAAAGCCTTGTTTTTTAAGTTCATCCATCACCATTTTATACATGAGTGCTTCAGTATCTTCATCCATTTGCTCAAATTTACCTCTCAAATATTGATGATAAAAATAAGTCTTTTCTTCTAAAATGAGGGAGTAACATGAGACATGTGTGATATCTAAAATTTCTATATGTTTTAAATCATCTTTCAAATCTTGGATCGTTTGACCAGGAATTGCGTAAATTAAGTCTATTGAAATGCGTTCAATTCCAATCCTTTTTAAATGTTTAACCACATCATAAACTTTTCGATTCGTATGTTTTCTATTTAAATAATTCAGCAACTTTTCATTGAATGTTTGTACACCAAGAGAGATTCGATTAATCCCATAAGACTTAAATAATAATCCTTTGTCTTCGGTATAACTTTCTGGGTTGACTTCAATGGTATACTCGATTGGATGAAACTCTTTTAACGATTTTAAAAGATAATCGAGTTGATTGAGACTAAGCATCGATGGTGTTCCACCACCAATATAAATGGTCTCAATGGTCGTTGCATGAGCGTGATATGACTCGATTTCTTTTCTTAATGCAGCGAGATATGTATCAATCATTTGCTGATCTTTTGGAACGCGTTTGACAAAATCACAATAGTGACATATGTGTTCACAAAATGGAATATGTACGTAAAGACCTTTCACAAACTCACGCTCCTTTATAAGTTATTATACCAAAAATGGTTTACATAATGTAGAAAAAAAGCAACGATGTTTAATCGTCGCTGTTCGATAAAATCGCCATAAATGCTTCCTGGGGAACGTCAACACGCCCTACAGATTTCATCTTTTTCTTTCCTTCTTTTTGTTTCGCTAAAAGTTTCTTCTTACGACTGATATCCCCACCATAACATTTGGCAAGGACGTCTTTTCTCATCGCTTTAATCGTTTCTCTTGCAATGACTTTGTTCCCTAAAGCAGCTTGAACTGGAATTTCAAACATTTGTCTTGGAATGAGTTCAACCATTTTTTCACAAATAACTTTTCCTCTTTGATATGCAAAATCTCTATGAACAATTAATGAGAGTGCATCGACAACTTCACCATTAAGTAAAATATCCATCTTTTGAAGTTTCGATGTCTTATAGCCTGCCATTTCATAGTCAAACGATGCATATCCTTTGGTCGATGACTTCAGTTTATCAAAGAAATCATAAACAATTTCTGATAAAGGTAAGTTATAATGAATATGCACACGATTAGCATCCACATACTTCATATCGCCAAAGATTCCACGCTTTTTTTGACATATATCCATAATGGCACCCACATACTCTTTAGGTGACATAATCGAGGCACGAACATAAGGTTCTTGAATATAGTCAATCCGTTGTGGATCTGGAAGTCTTGATGGGTTATCGACCATAATCATTGTTCCATCTGTTAAATATACATGATATACTACTGAAGGTGCGGTTGCAATAAGTTCAATATTAAACTCTCTATGGATACGTTCTTGAACAATTTCCATATGAAGGAGTCCTAAGAACCCTGTTCTAAATCCAAAGCCTAAAGCTTGAGATGTTTCTGGTTCATATAATAAGGATGCATCATTTAGTTTAAGTTTATCAAGTGCATCTTTTAAATCATTAAAACGATCAGAATCTATGGGATAAAGACCACAAAACACGACAGAATTCATTGTGCGATATCCTGGAAGTGCTTCTTTTGCTTTATTGTTTGCTTGTGTAATGGTATCCCCAACACGTACCGTATTAATATCTTTAATTGAAGCTGTTAAATAGCCAACATCCCCAGGTCCTAATATATCTCTTTTGACAATTTTTGGCGTATGAACACCGACTTCAACAACTTCATATTTCGCACCGGATGCCATAAACTGAATCATATCACCTTTTTGAATGGTACCATTAACGACTCTAACCGATGGAATTACACCCTTGTAAGCATCGAATAATGAGTCAAAAACAAGTGCTTGGAGTGGTGCTTCTGCATCCCCAGTTGGCGCTGGAACATCCTTAACAATACGTTCTAGAATTTCAATAATGCCAATACCTTCTTTTGCAGATGCAAGCACTGCATCTTGTGCAGGAATACCAATGACATCTTCAATCTCTTTTTTCACTTTTTCAGGTTCTGCACTTGGTAAATCAATTTTATTGATGACTGGTATAATTTCAAGATCATTATCAATGGCTAAATAAACATTGGCTAAGGTTTGTGCTTCAATACCTTGTGCTGCGTCTACGACTAAAATTGCCCCTTCGCAGGCAGCAAGAGATCTGGAAACCTCATAAGTAAAGTCAACATGACCTGGCGTATCAATCAAATGCATGATATAGGTTTCGCCATTTTTCGCTTGATAAAGCATTTCCACAGCATTCAGTTTGATGGTAATCCCACGTTCTCTTTCGAGATCCATGGAGTCCAAAAGCTGCTCTTTCATCTCACGATCACTCACCGTATTTGTCGTTTGCAGAAGACGATCTGCAAGCGTCGATTTACCATGGTCAATATGTGCGATGATCGAAAAGTTTCTGATCTTTTTTTGTCTTTCATTCAGTGATGCTTTATTCATGGATACACAACCCTTTCCGCTTAATTATTGTATCATATTTTATATTTAAACCAAGCATAAAATGACTAATTTCTTTTGTATTGGTTACATTTTAGTTAAGTAAACGATTTCATAGAAATAATTGGCAAATAGCATTGCATTATACTTGACTTTTGTAGTATAATTAACTCGTAATAAAACAATTCATAGGAGGAATTAAATAATGAAAAAATTGATTGCAGTATTTTTTGTTGTGCTTGCGGCAATTAGCTTAGCAGCATGCCAGGCTGAACCATCTTATTCTTATGGTTACGGCATTAGTTATGGTTTAGTGCATGGTCACTATGTAGGAATTGGTGAAGTCGTTCTTGATGAAAATGACGTTGTCGTTTCTGCTAAACTTGAAGAAGTTCAACTTCCTTATGTTGCAGCTCAAGTCTCTTTAACTGAAGAACAAATCGCTAATTTACCAGCTGATGTTGTTAGAGTTGTAACAACTAGAGGTACTGGTACATCTAGAACTGTTTCTACAGTATACTATGTGAAGTATTTCAGTGTTAATGGTGTATTATTTACTGGTACAGTCAGTGGTGAAGTTCCAACAGTTGAAAACACTGCACCATCACAAAAGATTACTTTCGCAGCTTCTGGTATTGCTGATATCGAAGAATGGGTTAAAGTAGAAGCGAACGCTAAAGCTTATGTTGAAGGCGTTATCGCTGGTACAGTATTCCCAGCTACAGCAGCTGGTGCTAAGACAGCTTATCCAGCTGGCAATGCAAGCTTCAGAATTGGTTGGTTCAAGTCTTCTTCTAACTACTGGCCATCATCTGCAACTGTTCACCTTGGTTGGAATGGTAACATGAGAGCGATTGAAAATGCTGTTAAGGGTACTACAATGGGCGTTGATCCAGAAACTTTCACTACAGTTGTTGCAAATGGCAAGACTTGGTGGCAAGTTGGTGACTTAGTCACTGGTGCGACTGCTTCTGACTTTGCTGATTACTATGTGCTTTTACAACAAGCATATGATAACGCAGTAGCAGGCAAAAAATAATCTAAAAACTTAAGAACTAAAGGGCTTCGGCCCTTTTTTCTTATAGATTTGATTGAATAGATTATTTTTCTATGTTAAAATACTTCATGAAGGGGAGTAGTTTACCCTAAATTAATCGTCAAGACGGTTTTGATAAAACCCGGTTAATTTCAAGAGATATCTTGTAACGAGACCTTCAAGGCTTTTTGCTTTGAAGGTTTTTATTATTTACACTCGGAGGTATTTATGGATTACATCTTACATTTAGGTATGCTCATTGTTGGGTTTTTCTTTCTCATTAAAGGTGCAGACTTTTTTATTGACTCATCAAGCTCAATTGCTAGAAAGTTCAATATTTCACCTTTTATTATTGGACTTACATTAGTCGCATTTGGAACATCTCTGCCAGAACTTGCGGTGAGTTTTGTTGCATCACTAACCGTACAACCTGGTCAAACAGCTGATATTGCGATGGGTAATGTTGTCGGTTCTAATATCGTTAATATAACACTGATATTAGGGTTAACAGCTTTAGCACGACCCATTCCTGTCAGCAAAACGATGCACTTTAGAGAATTCCCATTCTTAATTTTTACAACCTTTTTACTTGCTGTACTCGCATTATTCTTTCAATCAAGCTATCGCATCATTTGGTGGGAAGCAATAATTTTGATGATTGCATTTGGGTTTTACATCTATTTGATGATAACAAACAAAAATAAACCGTTAGGACCAATTGAGATTAAAACTATGGATCAAAAAAAATCTATTGTTTTACTCATACTTGGTATAGCAGGTGTATCTTTGGGTGGTTACATGGTCACTAAAGGTGCAGAATTTATTGCAGTCAACATCTTGGTCTCAGGTTTTGGGATGCTACTCGGTAAAGCAACCACACTGGTTGGTTTAAGCATTGTATCGATTGGAACATCACTTCCTGAAATGGTGACTTCTGTAATGGCGGCTAAAAAGGGCGAAAACGAAATTGCCTTTGGTAATATTGTAGGATCTAATGTATTTAATACGTTATTTATTGTTGGTCTTGCGGGACTTGTTACACCATTGGGCATTAATGTTGATGTGATTTTTGATATTATATTACTCATTTTTATCACGATATTTGCTGTAGGGTTTTCTATGACACGAGGCAAAGTTACGAAAGTCGAAGGATTGATTTTGGTTGCGATTTATGCCTTCTATCTATACTTCATTATCGATCGAGCACTTCAATTATTTTAAAAAGAAAAAGGCTTTGTTAAGCCTTAATCGTCATTTCTTGGTTCTTGTGGTTGAACATCAATTTCAACTTCAAGAACTTTTTTTGTATCTGCACTAATCACAGTTACAATTAAGTTTTTATACGTAAATGAATCGCCAATGTTTGGAATTCTTTCTAAGTGGTCTTGAACCCATCCATTGATGGTTGAGTAGTCCACATCTTCTTCAACAAGATCAAACTTTTCTAAGATGTCTTCTAAATCTGCATAACCTTTAACTCGGTAGGTATTCGTCCCAGTTTGGGTGATTTGCTCAATGATTTCATCATGTTCATCCCAAATTTCACCAACAATTTCCTCTAAAATATCTTCCATTGTCACAATCCCTAGGGTTCCGCCAAATTCATCTTTGACAATTGCCATATGGGATTTATTTTCTTGTAGAAGTTCTAAAAGATTGGATACCTTCATATACTCTGTCACAAATACAGGTGTTTTAATAATTGTATCTAAAGGTTGTTTTTCTAATAAAACACGATTATAAAAGTCTTTATGGTTGATGACACCAATAATGTGGTCGATTGATGTATCATAAACGGGTAGTCTAGAATAGCCTGACTGTCTAAATGTATGTGTAATCTTTTTTATATCATCTGAACTTGAAACAGCGACGACATGAACACGTGGAGTAAAGATTTCTTCGATTTTTAAATCATCAAAATCGATGACACTACGAATCATATCACCTTCATTTTCATTGATCCCGCCTTCTTGCTGGACTTCAGAAACATAGGTTAAGAGCTCATCTTCAGTCGTTGGTGTTTCTTTTTGAAACTTAAATATTTTATTCATTAATTTCTGCCACAAACTGAATAAATAGTTAAATGGCATTAATATCCAAATGAAAAAAATCAAAATAGGTGTCACAGCGAGTGCAAACTTTTCTGGCATTTTTTTAGCAATCGTCTTCGGTGTAATTTCACCAAAGATTAAAACCAGTGTCGTCATGACAGCTGTTGAAATGGTCACACCACTATTTCCAAAATACTTAATGAAAATGATGGTTGCAATCGATGCTGCACCAATATTGACAATGTTATTCCCAATCAATATTGTTGTAAGTACCTGATTAAAGTTTTCTGATAATCTTAAGGTCTCTTTGGCACCTCGATGATTATTTTGCACCAAATGCTTGATTTTTATTTGATTTAGAGAGGAGAATGCAGTCTCAGTTGCTGAAAAGAATGATGAAAATAAAATCAGCACACCTAAAAGCACAATCTGCCATATCACTTCTGGTTCCATAATATATTCCTACACTTCTACTGAGGTTTCATCTTCATCTTTAGGT
The DNA here is from genome assembly GCA_030603805.1 of Acholeplasmataceae bacterium. Lineage (GTDB taxonomy): Bacteria > Bacillota_I > Bacilli_A > Acholeplasmatales > Acholeplasmataceae > Peloplasma. Next base: position 76,171 of record JAUVXD010000001.1, on the reverse strand, counting down.
CTTGTGACTTTGACTTTTGATATGATCTTATCTTCTGTCTCTAAGACTTCAAATGTAAACCCTCGATATTCTACTTTGACATGTTCGCCTTCTTCTGGAAAGCGACCGAGTTGTCCTAATATAAACCCACTTAATGTATCATAATCTTCAACAGGTAAGTTCGCTTCAATGATATCTTCGACATCATTGATACTCATTAAACCATCAACTTCAAACTCATGATCTGTGATTTGTTTAATTTCTTCTTCATCTTCATCATACTCATCAAAGATATTTCCAACTATCTCTTCAATTAAGTCCTCTATGGTTACAATACCTGCAGTTCCACCATACTCATCTAAGACGATGGCAATATGATTTTTTTGTTTTTGCATTTCTTTAAAAAGGTCTGCAGTTTTTTTAGACTCTGGGATGAAATATGGTGGTCTTAATAATGCTTTTATTGAAAACTTCTCTTCACTATTATCGATATACTTGAGTAAATCTTTCACATGTAATGTTCCAATAATATGATCAATACTGCCCTCAAATACTGGAAATCTCGTAAACTGTTCAGTTCTTACATAATCGATTACTTGAGCTTTTGATGATTTAACGTTAAGTGCTGAGATCTCAGTACGATGTGTCATAATTTCATCCACGGTTGTATCAGAAAAATCAAACACATTTTGAATCATTTCACTTTCTTCTTCATCAATGTCGCCAGTTTTACTACTTTCTTCAATAATAGTTCTGATTTCTTCTTCAGTTACTTTTCTTTCACCTTCATGAGGTGCAAGTCCAAAAAGACGTCCTGATAAGAGTGATATTTGGTTAAGTATCCAAACAAGTGGTGAAAATACATGGGCAAAAAATAGCACCCAATTAATGGTTTTATAGGCGATAACTTCTGGATACTTATTGGCAAGTCTTTTAGGAATCATTTGTCCGAAAACCACATGAAACACAAGTAAAATCAGTGCAATGAACGTAATGACCAACGGTTCAAGTATCTCACTAGGTGAATTAAACCAAAGAATGACATCTGCACTAAATGTATCAAGTGCAATCGCACCATTAATTAAAGCAAATAACGTTAGAAGTACCTGGATTGTTGTTAAAATCTTTTTAGGTTCTTCTGTAAATTTTTGAAGTTTAATGGCTTTTTTATTTCCTTTTTCAGCATCAAGGTCCACTTTTGCATCACTGACAACAACAAAAGCAACCTCACCAGCTGACAATACTGCACTCAATATAATGAGAATAACCATGATAACAATTGAATAGATCATCAATTACCCTCCCTTATACAACAAAAAAAGACACCAAAAAAAGCACCATGCTTGATATCTTTGCTCTCCGGATATGTCGGATCGTCGATCCTACTACTGCAATCTTCCATTTCTAGTATTATGTCCTCCATCACGATGTGATATAAATATCATACTAAATTTTATATGAAAAGTCAATTGGTCAATGATCTATGAACAATGTTCATATAATTTGCTCGATGTCTTGAAGGGGTCATCTAATTATGCTAAAATAAAGAACGAAGGGGAGTAGTTAGCCCTAAATTAATCGTCAGTACGGTTCTAAGAACCCGGTTAATTTCAAGAGAAATCTTGTAACGAGACCTTCAAGACTTTTTTCGTCTTGATGGTTTTTATTTTTTATATCACTTAAAGGAGCACGCATCATGCAGATTGCCTTAAACATTTTATTTTTGATTTCTGGATTTGTTTTTCTTATCAAAGGTGCTGATTTATTTGTTGTATCTTCAAGTTCAATTGCACGTAAACTCAAAGTATCTCCTTTGATTATCGGTTTGACCTTGGTTGCATTTGGAACATCACTACCAGAACTAGCAGTGAGTTTTGCTGCCTCAATTTCTGCACGACTTCAGGGTACCACAGCGGATATCGCAATGGGGAATGTCATTGGGTCCAATGTTGCAAATCTAACACTCATCCTAGGTTTTAGTGCCATGATGATGCCGATTGCAGTTAGAAAAACACTGTACAAAAGAGAATTTCCCTTTTTGCTCATCATCACTGTACTCATTTCTATCCTTGCTTTCTTCTTCCAAAGTGATTACCGTATTGTCTGGTGGGAAGCATTAATACTTCTTGGTGCGTTTGCCTTTTATATGTATCTCATGTTAACGACTGAAAAAGAGGCACATCTTGAGGAAATTCATGAGGTTGACGTCAAAAAAGCAGTGATTTTGCTTTTACTTGGACTCGGTGGCGTCACTTTAGGTGGCTATCTAGTGACTAAGGCGGCCGAATTTATTGCTGTTGAACTCTTAGTTTCAGCATTTTCCATGACAGTTTCTAAAGCCACCACACTGGTAGGATTAAGTGTTGTCGCCTTAGGTACATCGTTACCAGAATTAGTCACCTCGATTATGGCTGCAAGAAAAGGTGAAAATGAAATTGCACTGGGTAATGTCCTTGGTTCTAACGTGTTTAATACACTACTCATTGTTGGTCTTGCAGGTTTGGTCACGCCACTGAGAATGAATTTAGATGTAGTCGTGGATTCCTTAATCGTTATTGGACTCACAGTGGTCGTCATTATCTTCGCATTTACAAAGAAAAATATATCCAAACTTGAAGGTTGGATACTTGCGATATTATACTTTAGTTATATTGCCTTTATTATTACAAGAGCACTTGGTCTATTCTAAGTTAAAGAGCCCGACTGGGCTCTTTTTATTTAAAAAATTCGATGATATAAGGATTTAAAAATATCTCGTGAACGACATAATTATCATGATTTTTTCCTTCAAAAACAATCATTTTAGCATCTTTGATATGATTTGTTATGGCACGTGTATGTTTTAGCCTAATCATATCTTTTTCTCCAACTAAAATACATGTTGAAACCTTAATTTTTTCTAAACTGGAAAAAGGCATTTGAGGCTCATGTAACATCATCTTATCAAGTGGATCTTCAGTCTTTTCATAGTGTTTCTTTATCGCCTTAAAGACATTTTTCTTAAACCCTTTAGGTGAAATATTGGCACCAGCAACCATGAGTTTGCCCAGTAGATCAGGATATTTCATTGCTAAAATTAATCCAATAATGCCGCCATCAGAAAAGCCAAAAAGATAGGGTTTATTTAACTGATTTAATTCAATAAATCCTTTGATATCTTCTGCCATCAGGTCATAAGACATCTCATCATGTTTTGAACTATCCCCGTGATTTCTACTATCAATAAGATAAAGCGTAAAATATGCCTTTAACTTTTCACTCATCTCTTCATAAATACTTAAATTCTCTCCATTACCATGTAAAAAAATTAAGGGATATCCCTGTCCAATCACTTGATAGTTTAATATGACGTTGTTTACTTGAATTTTCATTTTTCACCTAAAAGAAAAGGTCCCAAACGGGACCTAGTTTGTCAATGTGCATAAGCCATGTTCTGTATCCCTAAAAAGGGTGTGACCATTTATCTCTACATTAAGTAGCATATGTTAACTTCTTGTTTGTCTTCATACGTGCCCCTACCAAATTTGGGTTGCTAGCTTGAGGGGTTTACCGCGTTTCATCTATTTATTTCTAAATAGCTCGTCTCTGTGGCACATTAAGTCTAGATCATAGTTTCCCTTAGACCATCGATCGCCGTTACGTTTTACCGTACCCTAGGTTATTTTTTCCCTAGGCACAAACACTACATCCATCACAGGATGTGCTAGCATGGACTTTCCTAACCTATTAAAATAGGCTCGATCACCTTCCACTGACATAAGCATTATATCATATATATCTGGATTCTAGATAAACTTTTGTTTACCATTTTTTTATATATCAATCATTGACAATCCATGATGGAAAGCATATACTTCAGTCATATCGAAAGCCTTATTAAGCCAAAAATATAAAAAAAGAAGCTCAATCGAGCTTCTTTAATTCAAGTGTTATTTTGCAATTAATGCATCTTTTCTAGAAAGGTCAATACGTCCTTTTTCGTCAATACCGATGCACTTAACTAAGATTTGATCGCCAACTGAAACTACATCTTCAACCTTTTCAACACGTTCTTTAGCAAGTCTAGAAATATGAACAAGTCCTTCAGCACCTGGCCAAATTTCAACGAAACAGCCAAACTTTTCAACACGTGTCACTTTACCTTCATAGATTTCGCCAACTTTCGCTTCTCTTGCAAGTGCTAAGATACGTTCAGCAGCACTATCAATCCATTTCATTTCTTGGTGCATTAAGAAGACACGACCGTCTTGTTCAATATCAATCTTAACTTGATTGTTATCTTCAATGATTTGAGTAATAATCTTACCGCCACCACCAATGACATCTCTAATCTTATCAGGATTGATTCTAATCATCTTAACTTTTGGTGCAAACTTCGATAATTCTTTTCTCACTGCTGGAATCGTTTCAAGCATATGATCTAGTATATAAAGTCTACCAATACGTGCTTGTTCAAGTGCTTCTTTTAAGATTTCTTCAGTTATACCTTCAATTTTAATATCCATTTGAAGTGCAGTAATACCCGTAGGAGTTCCTGCAACCTTAAAGTCCATATCGCCTTCATGATCTTCCATACCTTGGATATCTGATAATACAGTATAATATGCGCCTTCTTTAATTAAGCCCATAGCAATCCCTGCAACTGGTGCCTTAATGGGTACACCTGCAGCCATTAAAGCCATGGTACCTGCACAGATGGTTGCTTGAGAAGAGGAACCGTTTGATTCTAGGATTTCAGAAACTACACGAATGGTATATGGGAATTCTTCTTCATTAGGTAAGACTTGAAGTAGGGCACGTTCACCCAGTGCACCATGTCCAATTTCTCTTCTACCAACAAAACCATAACGTCCGGTTTCACCGACAGAAAATGGTGGGAAATTATAATGGAGCATAAAGCGTTTAGAATCTTCAATACCAAGTCCATCAATGATTTGGTTTTCACCAAGTGCACCTAAAGTAACAACACCAAGTGCTTGAGTTTGACCTCTTGTAAATAATGATGAACCATGTGTTCTAGGTAATACATCGACACGTGAAGATAATGGTCTGATTTCATCAACCTTACGTCCATCAGGGCGTACCTTATCTTGGGTAATCAATCGTCTAACTTCACCTGTAACGATACCATCTACGATACGTTTAACTTGATCTAAATACTCTTTTTGAGCTTTTTCATCGAAAACTTTAATACCATCAATATCCTTGAAGAATGATGTCTTTGAAAAATGTTCTGTTGTTTCAGCAGAAAGTGCATCAATGGCTTGATATCTTTCTAACTTATCAAATAAGGATACAGCTTTGATCATGCGGTCATATACATAATCATAAACTTGTTTCTTTAAATTTGCATCAACAGCTGAACTTTCGAAATCCATCTTTTCAGTTTGATAATCATCATAAATTTGTTTTTGGAATGCACATAGTGTTTTAATCACATCGTGACCAAACATAATGGCTTCAAGCATATCTTTTTCAGAAACCTGCTTAGCACCAGCTTCAACCATGTTAATCGCATCTTTAGTACCAGCAACCATTAAGTCAATATCAGAGACTAAAAGTTGTTCTGGGGTTGGATTGATAATTAGTTTTCCATCAACACGACCGATATGTGCACCAGCAATTGGTCCATGGAACGGAATATTGGAAATGCCTAAAACAATCGATGATCCAACCATAGCTGCAATTTGAGTTGAGCATTCTGGATCACTGGATAATACAGTATTGATAATTTGAACTTCGTTTTTAAACCCTTCTGGGAATAATGGACGTAAGGGTCTATCAATTAATCTAGAGGTAAGCGTTTCAAGTTCAGAAGGTCTACCCTCTCTTCTTAAAAATCCCCCTGGAATTTTTCCTGCTGCATAAAGCTTTTCTTGATAAACAACCATCAATGGAAAGAAATCCATTGGGGATGGTTCAGTTCTTGCAGTGACAACACTTAATACTGTAGAGTCACCATAAGTGATCATTGCTGCGCCATTAGCTTGCTTCGCAACTTCACCAATTTCAACTCTTAGCACTCTACCGCCAAGCGTTGTTTCGTAAATCTTTTTTTGCATGATATAAAATCTCCTTCATTTTATATGTCTTTTCTATTTTATTTGACCTTTACTATCATACCATAATTTTATGGTTTTGTGTAACAAATCAATTAAAAGAAAAAAAAGATTGCGTTTGCAATCTTTTTAGCGACGTAATCCAAGTTTTTGAATCAATGCTTGATAACGTTCTACATCATTATTACGTAGATAGTTTAGCAAACGACGTCTGTGTCCGATCTTCACGAAGAGACCACGACGAGAGTGAAAGTCATGAATATGCTTTTGAAGATGCTCATTGAGTTGAGTGATTTCTTCAGTCAGTACAGCAATTTGTACTTCTGGAGAACCTGTATCTCCATCTTTGGTTGCATATGCCTTGATGATTTCATTCTTCTTGTCTTTTGAAAGTGCCATGTCTAATATCCTTTCTCGAATAACTAAAGAAGGGGTTGGCGTTCCCGCGTCCTTGTTACCGCATGTTTTATTGTAGCATTTATTTTATAAAATGCAACTATTTTTAACTAAATTTTAACGAATTGATCGACGTTGACGACAAATACGGTTGCGCCACCGACTTCAACTTCAATGGGTAATGCAGAAAATGAACCAAACTCATTGACGATGGTGTTTGGGACGAGTTTTGTACGTTTTTTAGAGTGTGCTTCAATAATTTCTAAAGCTTGAGGAACTTTTTCATCATTCACACCAATCATAAACGTCACATTACCAGCTCTTAAAAAACCACCTGTTGTTGCTAAGCGAGTTGAGAAAAATCTGTCTTTGACTAATGCCTTTTGAACTTTGTTCGCGTCATCATTTGACACAATTGCAATGATCAGCTTCATAATACCACCTCGTTTATTTTATTATAGCATATCTTTTCTTAAATTGTTAATTTTCTAATCGCAGTTTCATCTTTTTTCAGTTGCTCAATCAGTTCTTTTCGATTCTTGAATTTGAGTTCATTTCTGATGTAGTGCATAAAGACGATATCGACTTTTCTACCATAAATATCACGGTCAAAATCTAAGATATTAATTTCCAAACGTTTCTCAAATGAGTAGTTTAATGTGGGATTATTTCCAATATTTGCCATACCATGGAACCATTCTCCATCTACTAAAACTCTGACATAATAAACGCCACTTTTAGGTAAAAAATAGGAACCATAGTCAATATTTGCCGTTGGAAACCCTAACTTATGACCAATTTTGTTGCCATGAACGACTATCCCTTTAATGTCATAGTGTCGATTCAGTAACTTTCTTGCAGAGCCTAAATCACCAATGGTCAAAAAGTCTTTAATATAGGTCGTCGATACACGCGTGTGATTATAGACTAAATCTTCAACAACATCGACATAAAAGTATTTTTTTAAATCTTGAATGGTACCTTCTCCACGATACGCAAACCTTGCATCACGACCTATGATTAATCGTCTGACATGAATACTTCTCAAAAAATCGATAAACTGCTCGACTGTTAACTCTGAAAAAGCCTTATCAAATTCAACAATAAAAGCATAATCAAGGGGATATCTTGAAAACAAATCAATTTTATCTTCTTTTTGAGTTAATGTTCTAAAGGTTTGTTTGCGAAGGACAGATGAAGGATGTGGATCAAAGGTTAAGACACCATGCTTGGTGTCTGTATATGACAAAACACGTTCAATGAGCTGTTGATGGCCTAAATGTAAGCCATCAAAATTACCCATGGTAATCGTGATTGGGTGTTCGTTTTTAATTAAATAATACTTCGAAGATATGATTTTCATAGGTGCTCCTCAAATAAAACAACTGGTTTATACATATGATTTGCTACGACTTCGTAATAGGCAACAAGACGATTTTTTTGATTTTTAACAACAAAAGGTGTTGTCATTGTCGTTTGTCTTTCATCGAGATAAACACCATTTCGAACTAGCCGAATCATATAGTCATTTAATATAATACTAGGGTAATCTTTAAAGTAGTCTTCTAACTCAAGGATATCACTTTTTTCGATGTCCTCAATCGATTTTGCTTGATTGAGATGATAACGACCCACGCGAATTCTTTTGAGTTGACTTAAGGCTGCATACGTGTCAAGTTTTTCGCCTAAGTCCACAGCTAGACTACGTATATAAGTCCCTTTAGAAACAGAGACAAAAAAATCAAACTGATGATGTTCTAAAGGACTTTTCATCTGAAAATCATAAACTGAAACTAACCGTGTTGCTCTTTCAACTTCAATACCCTTGCGGGCAAGATCATAAAGTTTTTGTCCATTAACTTTTAATGCCGAATACATAGGAGGGACTTGGTGATAATCACCAATCATTTGATGAATTTCTTGCTTTAGACGATCGCTACTCGCATCAAATGATTTTTCATCTAATATCTTCCCAGTGGTATCATAAGTGTCATAATGTTTTCCAAAAACCATGGTTCCTTCATAATCTTTGTCCAAATCAGAAAATAGATGTGCAAGTTTGGTTGCTTTACCCAAACATAAAATTAAAAGACCACTTGCAAAAGGATCCAAAGTACCTGTATGACCAATTTTATTGACCTGTAACTTTTTTTTAAGTTTAAATACGACATCATGAGATGTCCAACCTGTGGGTTTATTGACTAACAAAAATCCATCCATGAGATCACCATGACTATTATACTAGAAAAAATAGAATAAAAAAAGCACACAAGTGCTTTAATTATTTGAATTGATTCATCCAAGCAGCAACTCTTTCTTTAGGTTGATAGCCGCTTTGACGATCCACTTCTTCTCCGTCCTTGTATAAGACGACAGTTGGAACGCTTCTAATGTTTGCTTCAATGGCTTGATTTCTGTATAAATCGATGTCTAAACGGTAGAATTTAACTTCAGCTAATTCAGTTGCTAGGGATTCCAATACAGGTTTTAGCATCTTACATGGTCCACACCAAGTTGCAAAATACTGTACGACAACAAGACCCTGTTGTCCGATGACTTCTTGATACGGTTGTCCTTGATAATCAATCATTAATTTTTCCCACTTTCTTTATAAAATTTCATACCTTATTATATGATTAAAACGTCTTTTTTTCAAGCCCTTCGCACTATTTTAGGGTAATAATCGTTACCCCATTCAAACCTTCACCCTCACCACCAAATCGATGACCTTTAATATAGGGTGATGACTTGATGTAGTCATAAACAGCCTTTCTAACTGCGCCACTTCCAAAACCATGAATGATTCTCATCGTGGATAATCCAGATAATAGAGCGCGGTCAATAGCTTGATCCATCGCGTCTTTGACCTCTTCAAATCTAAATCCTCTTAAATCAAGCTCAAATTGTGCCTTCTTTTCTGGCGTTGCTCCTGCATTTGTTTTAACTTGTCTGATTGATTTTTTAGGGTCTGGTTTAGGTTGTTCTTTTCTTAAATCGAAGGATTTAAACATCAAATCAAACTGACCAAAAATGACACGATAGTCCTCATTCTTGATGGACACAATCTTACCATATTGCTGATAAGGAAGGATAAATACATCATCACCAACCATAAGTTCATCGGTTAATCGGTGGGTAGTATCAGATTCTGTTTTTTGATTGAGTTGAAATTTGATTTGTGCAATTTCAGGATTTGATATACTCTGCTTTTTTTGCAATTCAGTAATAATTTGTCTCGCTTCATCTTTAAGTGCTTGCCATTTGGATTCTTCTTTATATTTAATTTGCTCAATGATTTGATCTTGTTCTTTAAGAAGTTTTTCTCTGAGTACTTGATATTCTGTTTTTACTTTTTTGCTTTCTGAGATTTCAAAAGCTAGTTTTTCCTTTTGTCTTTCAATATAAAGCATTTCATCATTAAGCTTTTCCATCACTTTAGCTAAATCTGTTTGTCTACCTTGATAAATGGTTTCTGCATCTTTGACGACGTCATCCTTAAGTCCGAGTCGTCTGGCAATTAAAAACGCATGAGAAGAGCCCGTAGTGCCCATTTGAAGATAATAAAGGGGTTTTAACGTCTTCTTGTCGAAGGCAACACTTGCAGTTGCCATATGTGGTTCTTCATATGCATAACTCTTAAGTTCTGAGTAGTGTGTGGTCACCATCATGCGAATATCATAAACTTTAAAGCGGTTTAAGATTGCCATAGCGAGTGAAACACCTTCGTTAGGGTCTGTACCACTACCAAGTTCATCTAAAAGGATTAGGGTATTATCTTTTACATGCTCGATCATTGAAATGATTTTTGTTAAATGTGAAGAGAATGTCGAAAGTGATTGTTGAATGGATTGTTCATCCCCAATATCAGCAAACACTTGATCAAAAATAGCAAGATTAGTGCCTTCAGATGCAGGAATCAATAAACCACATTGCATCATCAGTGTCAAAAGGCCAACAGTCTTTAAAGCGACTGTTTTACCTCCTGTATTTGGTCCTGTAATCAAGAGTGTTTTCAAATCTTTATTCAATTCTAATTGAATTGGGACAGCTGTTTTTTGATCAAGTAAGGGATGCTTCGCCTGAATTAATGAGATGATCCCTTGTTGATTGATATGAGGCTTGTTACAGTCTAGAGTGCGTGCATATCTTGCTTTGGATTGAAGAAAATCAAGACTCAAAAAGATATCTAAATTATCTTTAAGTGTTGCTGATGCTTGATGGACTTCTTCGCTCATTAAAGCGATTATTTTTTGGATTTCCTTTTCTTCTAAAACTTTGAGTGATTCGATTTCTGCAGTGATTTGACGGGTTGCTTCAGGTTCGATATAAACCGTTTGTTTACTCGATGATACATCATGAACGACCCCTTTAATCTTATTCTTAAATGCATCTTTGACTGGGATACAAAACCGATTATTTCGAATAACGATGACATGCTCATTTAAATAACTTGCATAATCAATAACAAGTTTACTTAAGCGATCTTGAAGTTGCTTATCTAATTTAGATAAATCCCTTCTAATTTTAAGAAGCTCAGGGGTTGCGTCATCTAAAATCAAACCATCTTCATCCATTTTGCTATGAATATAAGAGAGTAAAGATTCGTGATTATGGAGATGTGTTAGATAATGTTCAATTGAGTTCAATTGGATTTTATTTCTCATAGCCTCTCTTTTAAATGTATGAACATCTCTTTCCATGGATAAAAAGAGACGGATATAGAGTAATTCTTGAATAGAAAAAACACGCTCTAAACCCGCATATCTGAGTAATTGATGGATATCATAATCCTCAATCAATGGGATGAGACCCGCTCTTGTGATCAGCGTCATCATATCCTGAGTTTCTGTCAATTGTCTTTCAATGACTTCAAGTTCAGTCATCGGTTCCAGTTTTAGAATCTCTTGTCTAATGGTCTCAGATTTGGCATATGAAGCGACCAAATCTAGAATTTGATTCAGTTCTAAAGTCTTTGTCATAAATCGCATGAGGAGCACCTTTTTTTCATAATCTGTGGTATAATGGAACTTGAGTAGGAGATTATTCGATGAAACATTACACCATTTCTGTAAACGAATCAGAACTAGAAAAACTGAATCGTGTCTATCAATATCATCAAATAGAAGATTCGAATCAATATCTTCTTTTTCATGCCCAACATAACGGCATTGATATTCTTGCCTACAAAACAGGCAAGGTTTTATTGCAGGGTAAGGAAGTCACACATGAGTTAGTATCCATTAAGAAGCACTTAAATCGCGAGGACTATGCCGCTATTGGTTCTGATGAAGTCGGTACAGGGGATGTATTTGGACCAATTGTCGTATGTTCTGCTTATGTCAGTGTTCAAGATATTGCCTATTTAGAATCTCTAAATGTCAGGGATTCAAAAAATATGACGGATAAAATGATTCAAATGATTGCACCTAAGATTGCGAAACGAATCGTCCATTCACTTTTAATTTTGCCACCCAAGAAATATAATGAGTTAGTCGAACAAGGTTATAACTTAAATAAAATGAAGGCTTTACTCCACAATCAAGCGATTATTAAGACTTCCAGTAAAACAGAAGAAAATACACCAGTCATCTTAGATCAGTTTTGTACACCTCAATTATACTTTAATTACATCAAAGATGAAACCCTGATTTATAGAGACATAGAATTTCACACAAAAGCCGAACAAGTTCATTTAAGTGTTGCTGCAGCTTCTATTATTGCACGCTATGCATTTTTGGTTAAAATGCAGGAATATAGCACAAAAATTGGATTTGAACTGCTTAAGGGAGCTTCTAAGGAAGTTGATGAGCAGATTAAATCAATTCATGAAACAAAAGGTAAGCATGCGCTTACCCTCATTGCAAAAATGAATTATAAAAACATTACAAAGCTCAACCTCTCCTGAGATCATCAATCATTTTCATAAAATTTTGAGGCATATTGGCTGTAAACGTCATATGCTCTTTTTTTGTTGGATGAAAGAATTTCAGTTCAGTCGCGTGCAAATATTGTCCTGAACTTCCTACGACTTGTTTTGGTCCATACATAGGATCACCTAAAATAGGATGACCTATAAATGCCATGTGCACACGGATTTGATGTGTTCTACCGGTTTCAAGTTCGCATGAAATCAGTGTATGATGCTCAAATCTCTCTAAGACTTTGAAATGAGTCACAGCTCTTTTACCACCAGCAATCACTGTCATTTTAAGTCTATGTTTAGGATGTCTAGCGATTGGTGCATCAATTGTTCCTTCATTTTCTTTAACCAAACCGTAAACTAATGCGATATATTTACGTTCAATCTTGTGTTCAGCGAGGTCTGCTGAGAGTTTTTGATGGACCTGGTTGTTTTTTGCAACCACAAGTAACCCTGAAGTATCTTTATCAATACGATGCACAATCCCAGGTCTAATCACACCATTGATCGATGATAATTCGTCAACTTCATGAAGTAGTCCATGAACAAGTGTCGGTTCATGATAGGATGATGCAGGATGTACGACCATACCTTGTGGCTTATTAATCACTAGCAAGTCATCATCCTCATAAACAATATCCAGTTTAAGATCAACAGCTTCGATGTCTAGTTTTTTAGATTCAGCAGATTCTATTTCAATGATATCATTAAGTTTAAGTGCATAACCCGTTTTAACTTGAGTTCCATTCACTTTAACATGGCCAGCCTTGATTTCAATTTGAACATGATTTCGACTAGATTCTAGAAAATAAGTCGATGAAAGATAGGCATCTAATCTTTCGCCAACATGTTCTAGAGTCACTTTAAGCTGAGTTTTGCTCATGATTTTTCGCCTCTTTTAGTCGTTTGGGTTCAAAAAAGAACAAATCAATAGCAAATAAGACAATGGCTGCACTTAAATACATATCTGCAAGATTGTTATAAAAATTACTAAGACCAAAGACATTTAATATAGGTCCTAAAAACGGATAATGAAGAAAATCAATTACATATCCTAGTAGAGCTCTATCAATGGCATTACCTAATGTGCCCCCAATGAATAAAGCAATCGCCCAGCTATAGGTTTTTTTATGTTTAAAATCAGATTGGAGAAAAAAATAGCCGAAAACAACTAATGCAATGATGGTTACAATCATAAACAAGAGTTGTGCATCTTTTAAAATGCCGCCGGATGCTCCAGTATTCTCGTAGTATGAGAGTTCCAAAAGGTTAGGAATCCAAGTAATATTAGGGTTTTGAGGTGTAATAATACCTGGAATCACTGCTTTTGCAACATATTTGGTCACTTGATCGAGAAATAAGGTGATGAAAATAATGATAACACCAATCAACATGATAAACCTCCTAAAAAATGACTGATAAAACAATGATACCTAAGATGAGGAAAAAGATAGCAACAATGGTACTTTCTACAAGTTGAGGTATTGTTGTATTGATGGCTTGTACCTTAGGATAATAGACTTTAAGTAGTTTATAGTAAAAGAAATAATAGATAAATGGCCAACATAGGATAAATATAAACAAAAAAATAGACAATAAAAATGTAAGTTTAGTATATATAAACATATTGACGACGACAAGTACTGGCAAAAGTAGGATTAAAATCGAAATCAAGAGTGCTCCAAAAACTGATTTAAGAACACCTTTGACTCTTGTTTCCTTATCAATCATCTTGACAAGCTTTGAAAACCTTCTGAAGAAGGCGAAAATTTTATGCATTAATGTGTTCATAAAGCTTTAAAACCGCCTCTTCTATGGTATTAACTGCAATGATTTGAAACGGATAATCCATGGAGATAATCTCGCTCAAGTGGGATGTTGGCATGAAGAAAAAATCAATATTATTGTAGATTCCAGTGTATAATTTTTGTTGAATTCCACCAATTCTACCCACAGATCCATTCATATTTATGGTTCCAGTTCCTGCAATTTTAGCATCACCAATGTTTAGTTTTAGTAAACTTACATAAATACTAAGTGTCTGGATCATTCCTCCAGAAGGCCCTCCAACAACACTTTCAAGACCAGGTAAAGTAAACGATGGACTTGCACTTAAAATTTCATAATTCGGATAGAAAATCATCCATGGCTCATTGTCCATACGATTATACTCTATAGTAAACGTTTCTTGGCCTCGTTTCACAGTATAGGTCACGGGAACTTGATAGGCAAGTTGTTGATATGTCTCATGCGGCAAACCTTCGTAACTAATCCCATTGATTTCAATGATTTCATCGCCGATCTCTAAATTTTTAAGACGACTAGGACGGTAATAGATATATAGACCACGGTATTCATAATTGATTTCTATATTTGAATCGACTTCACTTGCCAAAAGATACGCTTGAATTAAAGAACTTTTGAGTGAGACGAGCTTAGAAACTTGTCCTGCTAGAAAATCATCTCTCCATGTTGTATCTCTTTGTCTATCGGTGATAGGATAGAGGTTCATTGATGGATCACCTGCTAAAACAAATGATTGAAAGGCTGTGATTGGGTAAAAAGAGTAAACATAGACTGTGCTAAAATTCGTTACAAAATCGACATTTTCAATTTCTATTGTTTGATTCACTGGCGTCAATCCACCAGGTGCTGTTACAGCTTGTCCTGTTGGTGCAACTAAGACAAAAAGTAGGTATAAATATGGAAACGATAAAACAATCAGTAGTTTTTTATACTGCTTAAGGAGTGTTAACATAACAGAGTTCACCTACCTCTATCTGGCGATAGGATACATTAGATGCCTTGAGCATACGAATAGCTGCTTCATGCTCTTTAGAGTTTTGGTACTTATTCGATTCAAAGACTATTTCTTTTATACCACTTTGAATAATGAGTTTCGTACATTCATTGCATGGAAAAAGTGTGACATAGATAGATGCCCCTTTTAAATTATTCGTCGCATTCAAAATCGCATTTGCTTCTGCATGAACGACATACGGATACTTAGTATTTGTAAACTCACCTTCATTACCCCAAGGAAATTCTTGATCACTACACCCATGGGGTAACCCGTTATAACCAATCCCAACAATGCGCTTATCTTGGTTTATGATACATGCACCAACTTGTGTGGATGGATCTTTACTTCTGAGTGCAGAAAGTTTAGCAACCCCCATAAAATATTGGTCCCAAGATATATAATCTTTACGCATTATTTCTTCTCCTCTGGAGCTGCTAAGCCCATATCCAAATGGCAATACCCATTTGGATTTTTCTTTAAATAATCTTGATGGTATTCTTCAGCAAGCTCATAATCTAAACAAAGCTTAACTTCAGTTCTTACCTTTTTAATATCTAAACCAAAATGCTGATTCATAAAATCAATGATACGGGTTGCATCTTCAGGGTCTGTATAATAAATCCCTGTTCGATATTGTCTACCAATATCATGACCTTGGCGATTCAGTGAAAAAGGATTAATGATTCTAAAAAAGTGATCTAAAAGAGTTTCTAAGGATGTGAGATTTTCATCATATGTCACTTCAATCGCTTCAGCATGTGTTGCTATACCGTTACACACTTCTTTATATGTCGGATTTTTCTTATTACCATCAACATAACCAGTGGAGGTGTCAAGAACACCTTTTAATTGATCAAAATAACCTTCTACACCCCAAAAACAACCGCCTGCAAGGACAATTTTCTTCATTTTATCTACCTACCTTGATTTCTAATTCTTTTAATTGTAAATCATCGACAGCACTTGGAGCTTGCATCATGGTGTCTCTTGCACTTTGTGTTTTTGGAAAAGCCACAACGTCTTTAATATTAGTTGTATTGGTCATAAGCATCACGACGCGGTCAAGACCAAGCGCTAAACCTCCATGTGGAGGTGTTCCATATTTAAGTGCATCGACAAAGAATCCAAAACGTGTCTCAATATCTTCTTTGCTTAATCCTAGTGTATCAAACATAAGCTTTTGAACTTCTTGATTGTGGATACGAATCGATCCACCACCAATTTCATAACCGTTCAAGACAATATCATAGGCTTTAGCCATTGCATTTTTTGGATCATTTTTAAGTACTTCTGGATCCACAGGAGCTGTAAATGGATGATGCTTAGCATAATATCTACCTTCTTCTTCGCTGTATTCAAGAAGTGGCCAGTCAACGACCCAAACAAACTTATAGGTATTCTCTGGAATCATCTTAAACTCTTGAGCAAGCTCAATACGTAAAGCTGATAGACCAGAAGACACTTTTTCAAATTCACCAGGAACAAGGAACAACATCTGTCCTTCTTGAATGTTTAGTTTTGCTAAACATTCATCTTTAAGGTACTTCGCAATACTTCCAGAATATACGCCTTCTTGTTTCTTAATAAACGCAAGTGCTTCACCGTGATTTTTCTTAACGAGTTCAGTTAATGCATCTAGTCTTTTACGTGTTAATGTCGCTGCTTGATCACATAAAATGCCTCTAACTTGTGATTTTCCTTGAAATAATGGCACCTCATGACGTTTGAAAAAATCTGTATAATCTTGAATCAGCATTTCATAACGCATATCAGGTTTATCGTTACCATATTTTTCCATTGATTCTTGATAAGTGATTTTTGGGAAATTTGGTGTGACATCCACATTTAAGACTTCTTTAAACGTATGAATCAAAACTTTTTCAACCGTACTCATCACATCATTTTGATCAACAAAAGAGGCTTCAATATCGATTTGTGTAAACTCGAGTTGTCTATCTGCTCTTAAATCCTCGTCTCTAAAACATCTTGCAATTTGGAAATACTTTTCCATACCTGCAACCATAAAGAGTTGCTTATAAATTTGTGGAGATTGAGGCAGTGCATAAAATTGACCCGGATATAGTCTTGAAGGGACTAAAAAGTCTCTCGCACCTTCAGGTGTTGATTTCCCCAAAATAGGTGTCTCTAATTCATAAAATCCTTCTTGAACCAATACACTTCGAATGGCTTGTGTAATGTGATGTCTTTTCATCATAAATTGCTGCATCACAGGTCTTCTTAGGTCTAAATAACGATACTTAAGTCTTGTATCTTCTAAAGCATCCGTATCATTTGTAATCGAAATTGGAGGTGTTTCTGCTGTGTTTAATATCACCAGTTCACTCACCTCAACTTCAATTTCTCCAGTTGACATATTCAAATTCTTACTTTCTCTTTCAATGACTTTGCCTTGTGCTTCAATCACATATTCATTTCTGATTTTAAGCGCAGTGTCATAGTTTTTATTGGATGGCAGTATCACGAGTTGTGTGATCCCAAAGCGGTCTCTAAGGTCGATAAAGATCAGTCCACCTAAGTTTCTGACCTTAGCTGCCCATCCTTTCAAATAAACGGTTTGTCCAATATGTTTATGGTTTAACTCATTGTTGTTGTGTGTGTATTTCATGTTATTTCTTCTCCAGTTTTTCAAGTAAATACTTCTTAATCTTTGAAATCAGTACCTCTTCTTGTACTTCAGTTTTGGTATTTTTAATACCAACAACACCGCGTTTAAACTCTTCTTCACCTAAAATGATTAAA
The DNA here is from genome assembly GCA_030603805.1 of Acholeplasmataceae bacterium. Lineage (GTDB taxonomy): Bacteria > Bacillota_I > Bacilli_A > Acholeplasmatales > Acholeplasmataceae > Peloplasma. The sequence continues at coordinate 58,254 of JAUVXD010000001.1, read as the reverse complement.
AATTTTGCATTCAATCTTAAGGCTTGTTTGAGTTGTCCTTTAAATGCTTTTTGTGTATAATTCATATCAGCAATAATATCAGCTTTTCTGAGTTCATATAAAATTTTAGTTGCTGTTGTTTTGACTTCGTTACCAAAAGCAATGACAAATGCATCTAAATCGGTATCCTTAGCCAATTGGACATTTTCAGCTTCAAGTGCTAAAAGGAGTCTTTCCATACCGCATGCAAATCCAATACCACCTAAATCAGGTCCACCAAGTTCAGAGACCAACTTTTGGTATCTACCGCCACCACCTAAAACGTTTTGAGCACCAAAACCTTCGATATCAGCCTCAATTTCAAAGACAGTGTGACTATAATAATCTAAACCTCTAACTAGTTTGTGTGCAATCTCATAATCTATCTTTGATGCGTTTAAGTGTTCAAGCACTTCTTGAAAATAGGTTTTAGAAAACTCGTTTAAAAAATCTTGTGGAATTGGCGCTTCTTTAATCGCTGGATGTTTTTGATCAACTTTGCAATCAAGGATTCTCAGTGGATTCTTAGAGAGTCTTGCTTTACAATCTTCACAAAGTGTTGATTCGTGAGGTGTAAAGTGGTCAATTAAGGCTTGTTGGTAAAACTTTCTCGACTCATCATCACCGAGTGAATTAATTCTGACTCGAACACCTTTTAGGCCCAATCGTTTAATAAAGTCGTAGGCTAAAATAATCATTTCTGCATCAAGTGCAGGATCAACAGCGCCAATGGCTTCGACTCCAAATTGATAAAACTGACGATATCTGCCTTTTTGTGGACGTTCATATCTAAAATTTGGTCCAATATAATAAACCTTTTCAAGTTCTTGGGTTGCATAAAGTTTATTTTCGACATAAGCTCTGATGACACCTGCAGTGCCTTCTGGTCTTAAGGTTAATTTTCTATCGCCACGGTCATCAAAATCATATGTTTCTTTTGTTACCATATCAGAAAGTTCGCTTTGACGATGAAAAACCTCGCTATACTCCATAATTGGTGTGCGAATTTCTTTAATATTATAAACTTTAAGTGTTGATCTAATCTTATCTTCTAGTGCTTTCCATAAATAAGACTCTGTAGGTAGTACATCATAGGTTCCTTTAACTTTGTTGATTGCCATCATAATTCTCCTTCGAAAGCTCATAATAGAGCATCTCATCTTTCAATATCTCGTAACTTTTTTCTAGAACAAAGGGTTCACTTTTAACATATCTAAACGGTGTTTTAGCAATAACCTTCCCACTTTGAACATTTTCTTTTAAATGTCTAATTCTGATAAAATCATACTTTAAATGCTTAAATCCAATCTCAATCATTTGATTGAGTGCTTCAGACATTATGCCTCTATTCCAATAATCTGGATGTAGCACATAACCAATTTCGGCACCATTTTCATGTTTTTGTTTACTATGAAAATCTATGGTCCCTATCATTTTGTCAGTTTTTAAATCGATAATCGCATATCCAATAGGTAGACCTTGTTTGAGTCTTGGTAAGAAGATTTTTTTAATGGAATAGAGTGCTTCTTTTTCTAAAACAAAAGGTCCCCAACTCAGAAACTTGACCACTTCTTTTCGCTTCCCATAATCAAACATATCTAAGTAGTCTTTCTTTTTAATTGTTCTAAGCTTCACCTGACTCAGCCTTATTTCAGGCATCTTTTGATAAGCTTTTCTCAAAGTTCCACCTCATAAAAGAATAAATAAAAACGTCCTTAAAAACGCTAAGGACGTATGATTATACGCGGTACCACCTTAGTTCTGAGGAAATCTCAGCACTCAATTCTTAACATGTCTCCAAAGGTGTCACTAACCCTAGGGTTTCCTTTTTCACAGACGATTAAATTACAGTATCATAATATCTTAAAAAGATATTTTTGTCAATTCATTTCAACGATTATAGTCACAGGTCCATCATTGATTGAATGAATTTCCATATGTGCACCAAAGACACCCTTTTCAACATGATGGTGCTTTGAAAGTTCTAAAATCAAACGTTCATATAAAGCATTTGCATGTTCTGGTCTAGCTGCTGAAATGAATGATGGACGATTATTCCCTTTCGTATCACCATACAAAGTGAACTGAGAAATGGCAAGAATATCTCCACCAATCTGAGATAAATTCAAATTCATTTTACCTTCGTCATCCTCAAAAATACGCAAATTGTGAATTTTCTCAGCCATTTTTTTTACGATATCGATCTGATCATCGACATGAATGCCGACATAAAGCAAATATCCTTTTTTGATTTGTCCAACAACTTGTTCATCAACTTTTACGCTTGCTTCTTTAACTCTTTGGCATACAATTCTCATTTGAAATCACGCTCAACACTATAAACTTCACTCACTTTTCTTAAATTACTCATGAGTGATTGCAACTGAGATGCATGATTAATTAAAACTTTAAGTTTGATAATAAGTTCAAGACTCGAAGTAGTAATGGCACTCACTTCAGCAATTGATATCGATTGTGCATTCACAACAGTTACAACTTCAGTGAGTAAAGTTGCTTTATTGCCACCGACAATTTTAACCCAAGTCGGATATTTTCTTGTAATATTTTCAGACCAAAAAGTCTCAATTAAACGATTTTCTTCAAACTGCTTACAGTTTGGACAAAATGTCGCATGAATGACAATTCCTGATTGTTTAGAGACATATCCAATGATAGGATCTCCTGGAACAGGTAGACAGCAATTGGCTAGTTTGAGTTGTGGACTTGTTAAGCCTTCAATCACAACCCCTGTTTCACTATGAGTGGTGAGTTGTCTAGATGCTTTTTCCATTTGGCGTTGTAAGACTAAATTAGGATCAACCTCTTGACCTAAGAGTTTAGATACAACGGTTTTTGGACTTAAATTATTTTTCCCAATTTCTAGATACATATCTAAGACATTGGTAATCATATTTTTTTCGAAATGCTTCTTAACAAACGCATCATCAAAAGATTCAGTGACTTTTTGAGCTGTCATTTCACGCTCAAGTGCATCTTTGCCCATTTGGATTAAAGAATCACGATTAAGCTTATTCAAGAAGCCTTTAATCTTATGCTTCGCATGTGCAGATTTTGCAATTTTAAGCCAATCTTCACTTGGTCCAAAAGAGTTTTTATTAATTTTAACACTGACAATATCGCCAGTATTAAGTTCATAATCCAAAGTCACAATTCGGTTATTGACAAGTGCACCTACCATTTTATGACCGATATCCGTATGAATGCGATACGCAAAATCAATGGGTGTTGATCCTTTAGGAAGTTCAATCACTTCTCCTTTAGGCGTAAATACATAGACATTCGCATCTAAGATGTCACCTTTAATCGTACCGACGAATTCTTCAGCACCAGCTTCGGTCTCATCAGAATCCTCACTCATCTTAAGTAACTCACCATACCATTTGAGTTTTTGAGCAATTTCGAATTGCTCACGTTCTTTAGAATAGGTTTTGTTTTCTTTATATGCCCAGTGAGCAGCCACCCCATATTCAGCAATCTGATCCATTTCAGGAGTTCTAATTTGTACTTCAAATAAGGTGCCATCATCACTTAAAACTGTGGTATGCAGTGACTGATACATATTAGGCTTTGGCACTGCAATATAGTCTTTAAATCTTCTAGGAATCGGTGTGAAATTCGCATGAATAATCCCTAAAGCTTGATAACACGTTTCAATTCGATCAACGATAATTCTCACAGCTAATAAATCATAGATATCTTCAAAAGCTCGATTATCTTTAACCATTTTTTTGTAAATGGAATAGATGTTTTTTATTCTACCTTTAATTTCAAAATCCTTTAATTCAGACATGCTAAAAAGCGTCATGATGCTTTCAATGACATGGTCAATGGATGCTTCACGTTCAGTCTTTTTAGCTTGAATCATATTAGAAACTCGGTAATACATCGGTGGATCTGTATATCTTAATGAACGATCTTCAAGTTCTGCTTTAATTCTAAAGATACCTAGACGATGTGCCAATGGTGCATAAATTTCTAGGGTTTCCGTTGCAATCTTAAATTGTTTTTCTGGTGTCATCGATTCTAAAGTTCTCACATTATGAAGTCTATCTGCAATTTTAATTAAGACGACACGAATATCTTTTGCCATGGCAAGAAGCATCTTTTGATGATTATCTGCCTGTGATGCTTTCTGATTAAATGAAAGTTTACCAATTTTTGTAACGCCATCAACAAGTTGTGCGATATCCGTACCAAAATCCTTTTCAACTTCTTTTAAGGTGAGGGCTGTATCTTCTACTGTATCGTGAAGTAAAGCAGCAATGAGTGTTGCAGGGCCACCTCTTAAATCGGCAAGTATTTTTGCAACTGCAACTGGATGGGTGATATAGGGTTCACCGCTTTTGCGCATTTGTCCTTCATGCTTTTCCTTAGCTAAAAAATAAGCCTTTTCAATAAGCTTGATGTCCGATTCTCTTTTGATGTACGCGTCAAATGATTCAGCTAATGATTTGAATAATGGATCTTGCACAAAAGAACACTTCCTTAAGCATTAATAAGTGATTAATGCTAATATATCATATCCTTGTAACTTTTCTCTACCTTTTAAATCTGCAAGTTCAATTAAAAATGCGATTCCAACAACTTCTCCACCAAGTTTTTCAATTAGTTTAACCGTTGCATCAACTGTGCCACCTGTTGCAAGTAAATCATCAACAATGAGGACACGATCACCTTTTTTAACAGAATCTGCATGTAAGCATAGTTCATTTGAACCATACTCTAAATCATAAGAAATACTCACTGCTTCTCTTGGTAACTTGCCTGGTTTTCTAACTGGTGCGAACCCAATATTAAGTCCTGTTGCAACCGGGCACCCAAAAATAAAGCCTCTTGCTTCAGGTCCAATGACTAAAGTTGCCTGTTTTGATTTTGCAAACTCGATAAATTTGCTTGCTGCATAGGCATATGCTTCACCGTTAAGCATGAGTGGTGTAATATCTCTAAATAATATACCTTCTTTCGGGAAATTGGGTACATCGGCAATATACTTTTTTAAATCCATGTTTCATATCCTCCAAATCGGTCAATTAAAAGAAAAAAAGACCATTTCTCTACCGTCTTATTTTAACTCATTTTTATGTTTTTAGCAAGTATGCTATAATCTTAATAGGTGATAGAATGAAGCCCTTAGCATATCGCATGCGACCCCAAAAATTTGAAGATGTCTATGGACAGGATCATCTTGTAGGAAAAGATGGTGTCCTCACCAAAATGCTTGAGAAGAAAAAGCTTCTCTCTTTCATCTTATATGGTCCTCCAGGGACTGGAAAAACGACGATTGCGAAAATATTTGCTGAACAATCAGGCTTAGATTTTTATTTTTTTAATGCTTCCACTGAAAGTAAAGCCAGACTTAAAGATATCTTAGAATCAACGAACTTCATGGACATTTTGGTCGTTATAGATGAAATTCACCGCATGAAAACAGATGTTCAAGACTATCTACTCCCTTACATGGAAAAAGGGAATGCTACAGTGATTGGTCTGACAACATTAAATCCTTATCAAAGCATTAATATGGCGATTCGTTCAAGATGTCATCTTTATGAAGTGAAAAAACTTGATGAATCTTCGATTGAAAAAGCACTCTTATCTGCCATAAAAGAATTAGATGTGGATATCAAAATCGAAAAAAATGCATTGTCAGCGATGGTTAGATATGCCAATCATGAAGTGAGAACTGCACTTAATATTTTAGAAAGTGCAGCACTAGTGTTAAATGACGGGGATACGCTGACTGCAAAACATGTCTACCGTGTTGCTGGGAAGGTTAGTCACGATTTAGATGATCATGAAGACAATTTTTATGAACTTTTATCGGCACTTCAAAAATCGATTCGGGGTTCTGATGTTGATGCTTCATTACATTACCTTGCCAGACTGATTACCTTAGGTGATTTACAAGCCATCACCAGAAGACTTTTGGTCATTGCCTATGAGGATATAGGACTTGCTAATCCTCTGATGGGGAATAAAGCTCTCTCCGCATGTGATGCTGCAGTTCGTGTTGGCTTTCCTGAGGCAAGAATTATGCTCTCAGTACTTGTCATTGATATGGCATTATCTCCCAAATCAAATACAGCCATCACTTCGATTGATCTTGCACTCAAAGATTATGAGGAAACTGATACAGGGTCAGTTCCAGATCATGCAAACAATCGAAAAATCAAACTCAACCCAGAGATTTATCATTATCCACACAATGATAAGGATGCAATCAATGATCAATCCTATTTACCTGAACTCATCAAGGATAAAGCCTATTATTTCCCTAAAGATGAGTCTGTTTATGAGAAAGCACTCAAAGATCGATTGAAGGTTATTGATCAAATCAAACGAAAGAAGCGATAAAAAAACTCCAGTTTTTGGAGTTTTTTACTATCCTTCGGTTGAGATAATGACGGGTATCGTAATCGGTGAACGCTTCGTTTCTTGATAAATGAACCGGTTTACTTCATTTCGAACATCACGCTTATATTCGTTCCAGTTGATATATTTGCCTTCTAAATGTCTTTTTGAAACATCAAAGAATGTTTCTTTAACTTTGTTCAGTAACTCTTCAGATTCTTGAACATAAACAAACCCTTTGGTGACAATTTTAACCTCTCCTAAGATTTGCTTAGTTTTTGGACTGACATGTGCTACCAGTAAGAGTGCACCATCTTCGGCTAGCAGTTCACGATCTTTCATGACAAAATCGTTGACATCACCTACTGCAGTACCATCAATTAAAATTTCACCAACATTGATATCATTTTTGGATACATAAGCTTCTTTGTCATCAATCGTTAAGACATCACCATTATCCATTAAAAAGATTTGGTTCTCTTTATAGCCAATTTCTTGAGCTAGTTTTTTAACTCCATATTGATGACGATATTCCCCAATGGTTGGAATAATATACTTAGGTTTGAGCAAGTTCATCATCATTTTAATTTCTTCGGCAGTTGCATGAGCAGACGTTAATAATCTCTTATCGACCACTTTGACTTGTGCATCTGAACGGTACAAAATATCGAGAGTTCTTGCAGCCATTTTTTCAGTACCAGGAACTGGTGGCGTCATTAAAATAACGGTATCTTTTTCTGAAATATGAATCAATCTGTCCGACTTTTTACACATTCTTTGAAGCATAAAGAAAGGTTCATGACGATTACCTGTCACTAATGCGACAATATCATGACTGTCGTTTTTGTTTTTATCATCCACGTATCTTAAAGTGATTAATGAAGATTCAGGAATATTTAAGTAACCGTTGTGAATCGCAATATCGACAATTCGTTGCGCTCTTCTACCAATAATGGCTATCTTTTTATGGTGAAGTAATGAAATATCGATAATCCGTTGAATTTTTCTTAAATCGGATGAAAATAATGAAACAATGATTCTGCCTTCAGCATTGGCATAAATACTATTTAAACGATGATTTAAATTTTGACTTACACCACCATTAAGTTCAAGGGTTGATCCAAGACTTTCAGTGAGTAAAGCTAAAACGTTTTTTTCAGATAGTTCATTGATTTTTCTAAAATCTGTTTGATATTTTGCATCACTACTTTGATCAAATGTGAAATCACTTGTATAAACAATGAGTCCATCCACTGTGTGAATGGCAATACCGACCGATTCAGGTATGGAGTGTGTGGTATTAAAAAAAGTTACTCGAACATTTCCAAACTTGATGATACTATTTTGAGAAATGGTATTTAAAGTTAACTCTTCGAGTTTGTAGCCTTCATCTTTAAGCATATCCATCACAATTTGCATCGTAAAATGGGTTGCATAAACGGGTACATTTAAATCCTTTAATAAATGGGGTAATGCACTGATATGATCTTCATGTGCATGAGACAAAAAGATACCCCGTATCCGATCCTTGGCTCTAATAAGCACACGATAGTCGGGTATGATTTCATCGACACCATAAAGTTCTGCACTCGGATATTTAATACCAGCATCCATGATAAAAAGTTGTTGATCAACTTCAACGACATACATGTTCTTGCCATTTTCTCCGAGTCCACCTAATGCAAAAAACCTGATTTTACTCACCTATAACACATCCCTTGAAACGGTTTTTACTATGGTTATTATACCATGTTTTCATGAATACTCAATGATTTTAACTCATATCTGTGATATGATAATATTAGGTGAACCATATGATCAATTATCCCATCAAACGCAAAGCACAGCAAAAGGTAACAAACTATGCCAATCTCGGTATGACATTAGAATCGGATATCGAATCAAGTAATCTCTATTACTTGAATGCAGGTATTGCAGTGATTCATAAAAAACCTACACCTATCCAAGTGGTATCTGTTAGTTATCCTGCAAGAAACAAAGCAAAAATTACTGAAGCTTATTATAAAACGCCATCAACTACTGATTTTAATGGTATTTATCAAGGACTTTATATTGATTTTGATGCAAAGGAAACCAATTCCAAAACTTCGATGCCTCTTAAAAATGTCCATGACCATCAAATTAGCCATTTAAAAGGTGTCGTTAAGCAAGGTGGTATTGCCTTTTTAATTGTTCATTTTAAGGCATATAATGAATATTTCATTCTTCCGGCTTCAGTGCTTTTTTCCTTTTGGGACAATAAGGAAGAAGAAAAGGGACGGAAATCCATCCCTTATGAAGCTTTTAAATCAGAGGCTTATCAGATACCTTTTGGATATCAACCACGTTTAGATTATTTAAAGATTATTGCTCAGAACTTAAATGCTTTCCTAAAAAATCCTCGTTAAGCATGACAATACGCTTACGAATTAAAATGAGAATAGCGAGCGTAATGACGGTTGTCGAGACATTATATCCTAAATTATAATAGACAAATGAGTAGACAAATGCATCAAAATTAGCGGTCTCACTCCAAAAAATGACACCTGCAAAGGATACTGAGAGATATCTCACAAACCCCGCTAATAGTACACCAAAGACAACATATTTAACAGATTTGAGTTTTCCAACAAATAAACCTGTTAAACCATATGCAGTAAATCCAATCAGATAGTCAAGTAAAAATGACCATCCAATGATATACCCACTTGGTGCAAGCATGACTTCAAACACCCCATAAACAAACCCTGCAATGATTCCGTATTTGAATCCATATAGGAATCCTACGATGACCATAGGCAGCATCGATAATCCGATGAAATTGCCACCAAAGGGCATATTAAACATCGGTAATACAAACTTGATGAGCAATTCAATAGCAAATGCTATAGCGACCAATGCGCTGCTCATCGTCAACTTTCTGAGTTCTAAACTCTGTGTCATTTCTCTTTTTTCCTCCTTAGAAAAATAAAAATTTCTATGGATGACCAAAGAAATTGATAGTGTGTATGATATATTATCAAACTATCCCTCCGCTGGTACGATCCAGATCAGGTTCGCGGGTCGACTTTCGTCCTCTCAGCACATGGCTCCCCGTAGTGATCATCTTAATCATATCATAAGATTTGATAGATTTCAAATCATATAGAAAGAGGTTTTTATGCCACCAGAAATTACAGCAATACTCGTTCTTCTCTTCCTCGTCGTTCTACTGCTTTTACCCAACATTAAAATCGTTGGACAACATCAAGCACTCGTTGTTGAACGATTTGGAGTATTCTTGAAAATCATTGATCAACCTGGTATACATTTCATTGTTCCGCTACTCGATCGCGTCATTCAATCTGTGGATTTAACAGTTCAAATTAAACATCATCACTATATTAAAAAACTTGATGATGGAACAAGCACAAATGTTAAGTTGACTTTGACTTATCAAATTCATGACCCTAAGATCTTCGTCTATGCTACACTTGATACATTAAAAGTCATGCTGAAGCATTTCGAAGAAGTCTTGACACCCAGTTCATTCATTCCTTTAGACCAATTTGAAGAAATCAAAACATTTGCCCATGATTTTGGTATGGATATCCAAAAAATACATTTTGATAATTGATAATAATTTTTAGTAATTTTTCTTGCATTTCAAATAATTCGGTGTATAATAGAAGTGTAAGGAGTGATACTTATGGAATTTACGTGGTTCAACGAAAAGCCTAAAGACTGCATTGTAACACTTGCAGCTGGCAATCTCACATTGAACAAACCTGCAACATTTTTCTTTGAGAACGCTTATAGCGTTATGCTAGGTTTAGAGAAATCTAAAAAACTCATTGCCATTAGGCCATTAAACAAAGCTGATTCTATGAAGCATGATATACCAGAAAGTAATAAATATAAAATTACTGTGCGTTCTTCATATAGTAGAGTCACTAATAAGGCATTCATGCAAGAGGTTTCAGATTTTGCTGGCTTGAATCTTGAGATTGAAACCCATAAATTCAAAGCAACATGGGACCAAAAGAATCAAATCCTTGTTGTGGATTTGAAGGAGGAAGTATAATATGCTCGACTATATGATCTGGTTTTGGTTAGGATTATTTGTCATTGCACTCGTTGCTGAACTTTTAACATCTGATATGATTAGTATTTGGTTCGCACTTGCTGCACTACCAAGCTTTGTCCTAGCACTTGCAGGAGCTCACATTATTGTTCAAATTGTTATTTTCATAGTCATTGCTTTTGCATTACTTCTTTTCACAAGACCTGTCGTCAAGAAGTATATGAAAACCAACGAGATCAAAACCAATGCTGAAGCTTTAATTGGTCAACAGGCGATTTGCATTAAGCAAATTACCCCCGATACCATTGGCCGTGTTAAGGTTCAGTACATTGAATGGTCTGCTATCTCCAAAGAAACGATTGAAGTGGGACAGCATGTTCGAATTCTTGATATTGAAGGCGCAAAATTGATTGTGACTGTGATTGACAAATAAATTAAAAAGAAAGAGGTATACATATGAAATTGATTGAACTATTTTTAGCACCTATCGCGATTTCTACAGGTGCAGTAACTGGCATTATTGTCGGTATCGTCATTTTATTCATCATCTTTGCTTTGAGTTTTAGACTTGTAACTCAAACAAAGACAGTTGTTGTTGAACGTCTTGGTGCTTATCATAAGACTTTAGGTGTTGGTGTACACTTTATTTTACCTGTGTTTGATAGAGTTGTAAGAACCGTTTCTCATAAAGAAATCGTTAAAGACTTTGATCCACAACCTGTAATCACTAAAGATAACGTCACAATGCAAATTGATACTGTTGTCTTCTTCCAAATTACAGACTCTAAATTATTCACTTATGGTACAGAAAATCCAATGCTTGCCATTGAAAATATTTCTGCAACCACACTCCGTAATATCATAGGTGATCTTGACTTAGATCAAACACTCACATCTAGAGATTTAATCAATACAAAGATGAGAGAAATCCTTGATGAAGCAACCGATGCATGGGGTATTAAAGTGAACCGTGTTGAAGTTAAGAACATCGTGCCACCTAAAGACATCAGAGAATCCATGGAAAAGCAAATGCGTGCTGAACGTGAAAAACGTCAAACCATTTTGATTGCTGAAGGTGAAAAGAGAGCTGAAATCTTAAGAGCTGAAGGGGATGCTGAAGCACTGATTTTAAGAGCTGAAGCCAACAAGAAAGAAAAAATCCTTCAAGCTGAAGGGGAAGCTGCTGCAATCTTCAAGATCAAAGAAGCTGAAGCACTTGGGATTAAATTGATTAAAGATGCTGGTGCAGATAAGAATGTCCTCACTCTGAAATCATATGAGGCATTAGCTCAAGTTGCGAATGGTCAAGCTGTGAAACTTGTTGTTCCAACAAATATTACAGACCTTGCATCATCTATTTTAATGGCTGCTGAATTTGCAAAAGACAGCAAAGCTGTTGAAAAGAAATAACTAACTAAAGAAAATGGCTGTCATCTGGGGGGAGATGCAGCCATTTTTTTACTTGGTAATGATGATTAAAGGGACGTCCATTTCATCTTGTGTTAATCCCGCATGATTTGCGACAAACTGATTGCCAGGTATAAAATCAAACATAGATTTTCCTATGGCAATCCCTACAAAATCACCGATAAAACTTTTAAGCATTGGATGTTTTTTACCCGAACCAAGTAATCCTGATTTTAGGAATTCTCTTTTTGATAATAACAAAAAATCTGTTTGATAGCTTAAGTTGAAAAGCTCTTTAAATCGCTTTTTAAAGCCTTTTTTAACAAAGAAAGTGGTTGCTCTAGGTTCTAAGGATGGTTTTGTTTTAAGACAAGACATCAGTGCCTCATTTTGAGTCAAATCCACATGTTCAACATCGGTTAAGCCATGATCAGCAATCACTATGATTTGTGAATCTTCTGGCATGTTTTGATAAAGTCTTTCCACTTCATCATTTAAGTGACTGAGGATATCATTGATCAGATCGTGTGAGATACCATAATCATGCTCTGATAAATCTGGTTCTGTCCAGTAAATATAGGTAAATGTTTTCTTGTAACTTTTCATGATTGATAATGCTTCATCGATTTGATCACAAAACGCATGATATCCTGGATTTCTAAAACTTGGAAAAAGTTCAAATGTCATGACATCAGCATTTTTCTTTTTGATTTGATCGAGAATCGTATCATACTTTAGATAATGATCTCTTAAGATTAAATCAAAAGTTCGATCATGGTGGTAATAATCATAATTCATAAACACAGCTAGATCTGTATCCTCTTTTTTAAAGTATTGAACCCAACCGAGATAACCCGTTGAGATAGGTGCCTTTCCTGATAAGACCACATTGGTTGCAGCTACAGTCGTTGGAGGAAATACCGAAGTGATGGTGTCTTTTAAGTTTCGATTGAAAAAAGCATCCTGCTTAAGATGCTTTTTTAATAGATTGATTCCCATACCATCCAGCAAAATATAAACCACATGTTTTGGATTTTTCTTCAGTGATTCTTCTAATGATTGAATGGTCCCAAAAGAAGAAACTACTCCATAATGTTTGAGTAGTGTTGCTGAAACATTTAAGATAGAGTGGTTATAATCTGGATATTTAATCATCTTTTACTTAATCGTTTTTCTAATCAATTCTAAATGCTTTTGTTCGTTTCCAATTTGAATGGCACTTAAAATCAATTTTTTCGCTTCTTCTATGCCTTTATCTCTCACATAAAGGGTTGCAAGCTTATCGCCTTTTTTAACGTAAGATCCAATTTTAAGATGAAGATCAAGTCCAACATCTAGTAACACAAGATCTTCTTTGGTTTCTCTACCTGCACCAAGACGCATCGCTGCTTTACCGATATCTAATGCATTGATATCTGTAATATAGCCTTCTTTTTCAGCAAGGATGCTGACTGTTTTTTTAGATAAAAGTTTTGATGGATCATCAAGTGCATTTAAATTTCCGCCTTGTGCTTCGACTAAATCCAAAAACTTCTGATAAGCAGTTCCATTTTGTAAGGCTTCATGCAATCTAATTTTTGCAGTTTCAAAATCACTTTCGATGCCAGCATCTAATAAAAGATGCGCACCAATTTCAACAGTAACAGCAACTAAATCTTTAGGTCCTTGTCCATTTAAAGTCTCAATCGCTTCATAAACTTCTAATGCATTACCGATTTTATGTCCTAAGGGCTCATCCATGCCGGTTAAGATGGCTGTCATCTGCTTACCTGCCAATCGTCCAATGGAGACCATAAGCTCAGCAAGCTTAATTGCATCCTCTTCAGTCTTCATAAATGCCCCATGCCCAACCTTAACATCAAGCACAATAGCATCTGCTCCGCTGGCAAGTTTCTTTGACATAATTGAAGATGCAATTAAAGGAATGACATCGACGGTTGCTGTCACATCCCTTAATGCATAAAGTTTTTTATCTGCAGGGGCAACATCTCCGCTTTGCCCAACGATTGCAATTCCAATGTCTTGAACTTGTTTAATGAATTTTTTGACAGGAAGTTCAACTTTGTATCCTGGTATACTTTCGAGTTTATCAATGGTACCACCCGTATGTCCAAGTCCTCGACCACTCATTTTGGCAAACTTCACACCAAGGCTTGCTAGAAGTGGACCTAAAATTAAGGTCACTTTATCCCCAACGCCACCTGTGGAATGTTTATCAACTTTAACACCTTCTATCGATGATAAATCAATGACATCACCTGAATCTCTCATGGCAAGCGCAAGATATGTGGACTCCTCATCATTCATTTGATTAAAATAAACAGCCATTAAAAAGGCACTCATCTGATAATCAGGTATAAGACCTTGAGTATAATTTTTGATAACAAAATCTATTTCTTGTTGTGTTAATGCGTTGCCATCTCGCTTTTTAGCGATGATATCAATCATATGCATATTCATCACGTCTCCTTATCAATATTTTATCATATATGATAATCTTTAGAAAGTAATGTATGTTATAATGATTAAGGACGAAATGAGGAATATCTTATGATTTTAGCAATGGTTAGACACGGACAAACACATTATAATGCTAGAGGTCTGGTTCAAGGTCGAATTAACATCCCTTTAACCGATGCTGGTAGAGAACAAGCCAAAGCACTCGGAAAATTATTGAAGGAAGAAGGCGAAACGTTTGACCGTATCGCTGCTTCCCCTTTATCTAGAGCTTTAGAAACAGCATATCTCATCTCAAAACAACTCAAAATGAATCAACCGATTTATGTGGATCATCAGTTTGTCGAAAGAGATTTTTATCACTTAGATGGAACCCCACTTGAAACAGCGATGCCTTTAGTTAGAATTAAGAATTATAAGCATGAACACTATGAGCACGATGAACTGATTATGCGAAGAATCTTAAGGGCTGTTAAAAATTTATATCAAGAGTTTCCAAGTGAAAAAATCTTGCTTGTTGCACATTCTCATGTCATTAAAGCAATCTTAATGAACATTGATTCAGAAAAGTATTCATTTGCAGATTTAATCAGACACTTGGATGTCATCTACTTTGAAGTTACAGATAAAGACATTAAAGTCATTAATAGAAAAGGCCTTGCTTAGGCCTTTTTTTCTTGTTTTATTTCTTGATTGATGATATGAAACATCATATCTGCAATATCACTCGTTTTCATATGTTTGACAGACTCATATGTAACCACAGGATGGATTTTAACACGAATTTTTGTTGAGCGAAATGGGGCTCTATATTTAACCAAAGATGTCCCTGAGATACTGACAGGCAGTAAATCAGCTTCAGCCTTCATAGCGACGCGATATGCGCCAGCACGCATCGCCACCATCTTCTCATCATCTCGATCTTTAATGCCACCTTCTGGGAAAATGGCCATTGCCATACCAGATTTGACCACTTTAATGGCATCTACCATTGCACGCGCTGTATTTCGATCACTTGAGCGATCGATTGGAAATGCACCTAAATATTTAAGCCATAATCCAACCAGTGGTAATTTGTAGACACCCATTTTTGGAGTAAAGGTTGTAGGTCTTTTCATAAACTCAAAGACAATGAAAGGATCTGCATAAGATTTATGATTGGCATAAACAGTGAGCACTCCAGTTTTTGGAATATTTTCTTCACCTTCAACTTGGATCTTTAATCTTAAGAAAAATCTAACCAACCATTTGGATGTACTTCTTGATAAAAAATATTTATATTGATTGTCATAAGCCGTATATTTAAGGATTGGAAATTGAAGAACCAAAAAGATGACAATGAGCATAAATGCAACAACAATACCTAGGATCACCCATAAAGCAATGAAATATGGATTAGGGACCCAAGTGGTCATCAAATAAACGAATCCTGCCCAAAAAATAAGATAAAGTAATGAAATCATGGGGACACCCTTTCATAGACTGCAAAAATCAAATGTTCTTCAATCCGTTTTTCAATCAATTTAAACTGTGATAAATCAAATTTTGGAAAATAGACATTCCCCTCATGTGTGTCTAAAACGTAACTGATATAAAGTCGATCAGCATATGGTAGACAAAGTTGGTAAATCGTTTTTCCACCAATCACGAATATATCTTCTTTCGTTTCTTTTAAAAATTGAAACAAATCTTTGACATGAATGGCATCTTCATATTCTGCGTCCAGTATATTAGCAACATAATTCTTTTTAAAAGGCAAAGGTTTCGTTTTATAATAAGTTTTCAATGATTGATAAGTCAAATCACCCATTAAAACAGCTTGATCTTTGGTTAAGCTTTTAAAATATGCCAAATCCTTTGGATAATGCCAAGGCAGTAAATTATCTTTCCCAATCAACCAGTTTTCATCCATCGCCCAAATCAATGCAATCATATAGCCACCTTACCTTTAATAGGAGGATGTGGATGATAGTTCATCAATTCAAAATCCTCAAATTTAAAATCATAAAGAGACTTTACAGATGGATTAATCTTCATGATGGGTCTTTCTCTTGGTTCTCTAGAGAGTTGAAGTTCTACCTGTTCAAAATGATTCGAATAAATATGTGCATCACCAAGCGTATGAACAAATTCTCCAACTTGAAGACCAGATACTTGTGCCACCATCATCAGTAATAATGCATAAGACGCAATATTAAAAGGCACACCTAAAAAAATATCTGCACTTCTTTGATAAAGTTGAAGTGATAATTTTTGATCTCTGACATAAAACTGAATCAGTGTGTGACAAGGCGGAAGCGCCATGTTCTTGATTTCCGCTGGATTCCAAGCTGATAAAATCATGCGTCTTGAATTGGGGTTATGTTTAATTTCATTTAAAACGTATTCCAACTGATCTACGCCGTTAAAATTACGCCATTGTGCACCATAAACAGGACCCAAATCACCATGCTTTTGAGCAAAATTTGGATCATTTTTGATTTTATCAACATACTCATCCATGGATTCGCCCTTAAAATCAGAGCTTTTCTTGAAGGTCTCATATGGCCATTCATTCCAGATTCTAACGTCATGGTCAACAAGATACTTAATGTTGGTATCCCCTTTGATAAACCATAAAAGTTCATGAATAATCGATTTTAAATGAACCTTTTTTGTTGTTAATAAGGGGAAGCCTTCAGATAAATCAAAACGCATTTGATATCCAAAGACACTTTTAGTTCCTGTTTGTGTTCGATCATCTTTATAACTTCCATGTGTCATAACATGACGACATAAATCCAAATATGGCTTCATATAAGCCCTCCTCGTTATTTTGCAAGTTCGTATAATGCTTCTGTATAAATAATGGTTGCTGTTAAGAAATCATCGATATCAATAAACTCATTTTTTTGATGAATATATGTTGGTTTATCTAAAAAGTGAGGCCCAAATGCCACACAGTTTGGCATTGCTCTTGCAAATGTACCACCACCAATGGTAATCGCCTTCGCATTTTTATCGCCTGTATGTTTAACATAAACAGCCATAAGCTTCTTAACTAAATCTGAGTTTGGATCTTTATAAAGTAAAAGTTGGTGTTTATCTACAGTACATGTTGCTTGATAAGGTAATACTTTTTCCTTAATGGTTTCAACCGTTTGATCGAAATTCACACCATTAGGATATCTTAAATTCAAATGGATTTGATACTGTCCATCTTTAGCAATTAAAACACCAAAATTATTGGTTAATGGTCCCATTTCTTCATCGTGGTATAGGACTCCTAACTTTTCTCCTTTGATGTCATGGATTAAAAGATCATCTACAAGTTTAACGAGGTTTGATGTTAAGTTTTGCTCTAAAAAGAACTCAAAAAGTCGATCAATTGCATTTTCACCATATTGTGGTGTTGAACCATGAGCACTCTTACCACTCACTTTAATGAACGCTTTACCGTCCTTCATAGCACCTTGACCTTCATATCCCTTTTGTTTTAAGAAATCAGCAAATAATCCCACATAATCTCTTGAAGGTTCTAAAAGCGCTGATGCATAATCAGGCACCATATTATCTCTAAATCCACCATGGATTTCTATGAAATCCGGATGATCTAATTTGCCCTCAACAAAAATTCTTGCAATCCCTTTTTCTGCATAAATCAAAGGAAAATCTGCATCTGGAATAAATCCTGAAACAGGTGCTTCAGGATAAACTGAAAAATAATGACGGACACAACGCCATGCAGTTTCTTCATCATTACCTAAAATAAGCTTAATTCTTTTTGATAGTGGTACATTCAGTTCTTTAAGAATCTTTAAAGCATAATAAGCTGCAATCGTTGGTCCTTTATCATCTTCGGTACCACGACCATACATCCGGTTGTTATGAATTTCTGCGCCATAAGGTGGATAGTCCCAACCATTACCTGCAGGTACAACGTCTAAATGGCCAATCATGCCCACAAATTCTTTTTGCTTACCATACTCGATATGACCTGCATATCCATCTAAATTAACGGTTTCAAAACCATCTCTTTTTCCGAATGCAAGCATTAAATCGAGTGCTTCTTTGGTACCTTCACCAAACGGTGCACCTTTACGGTTCGGATCAAAAGTTGTCAGTTCTGAATTGATCTTAATTAAATCTTGCAAATCCTTTATGATTTGCTCTTTTCTACTAAGTACTTCTTGTTTAAAATTGATCGACATTTATCATCATCTCCTTTTTCCATTTTAGCATAAAAAAGGGATGATATAAAGCACATCATCCCACTTATATTTATAAATATAAAATTCATTCCACGTTGACGTTTCCTGTGCTAACTATAATTGAGACAGGAATGCTACCAGAACCACCATTATAGATTGTCCCCTGGTTACTACCATCAACAGTAACTTTTCCTGTACTTGCTCTTAAAGAAAACTGGTAAAGTGATAAATCTTCAACACTGAATGTCACATTGCCAGTGCTTGCTCTAAGTACATAGCTGTTCGCTGTTGTCAGTGACACCTTAACATCCCCTGTCGAAGTAATCGCTGAAAGTTCATTTTGGATTGAGCTTTCATTGACGAATATTCTACCTGTACTATTGGTCATCGTCAATTTTTCTGTTGTCAAATCTGTGACATTGATTTGACCCGTACTGGATCTTAAAGTCGTTTCATCTAATACAACGATTCGATTGATGTTTTGATTACCTGTGCTGGTAACCACTCTAAATTCTTCATCCATCGTTAAATCGTTTAATGTTACATTGCCTGTACTCACTGTCACCGTTAAGGATTTCATAGTTGCTCGACTGACTCTAATATTACCTGTTCCTGAAACAAGTTTTACATCCAAAAATGTTTTTTCTTCTTCCGTGTTTAGATTGATTTCACCCGTTCCTGTGTTGAAATCTAGTTCAATCACCCAATCATTTGGAACATATACAGTCAAGGTAATAATTGCTTTGGTCACATACTTATAGTTAAACCAGTTTCGAATACCATGTCTTTCTTTTTGTTCGACTGTAAAGACTCCATCTTCAATATCAAATGTCCAAGTATCATCATCTTTCGCATGATAAGTTATAGATAGCGTTTCTTCATCAGTTAATACATATTGGATGTGTCTTCGATCCAATTTCATGACTATCTTGTCAATATCATCTTCGACTAAATCATATCTAAGCTCTTCTCCATAAGATGCATCATCATTGAAAAATGATGACAAACTTTGAATATTGAGTCCTAAGAAAAACCCTGATACTGCCATAATTAGTCCGATAACAAATAGAAAAATTAAAATTTTAATAACTGCTTTCATATAGTTTCACCTCGTTTGTTTGCAATTTTAGTAAACCATTTAAATAATTGATTGGCAACCATCATCATGCCTTTGAATAGCCATATTGAAATCAACATGAGCATAGAAAACATCATGAGTGCAAATCCAGATAGACCTATCACTGTTTGAATATCCAATGTAGACGAAATCATATCCAATAAAAAACCAACAAAAGTTGTTAATGATCCAATCATGAGCATGCCACTCACAACCATCATTGAGAAGATAAAAATTAAAATTGAAATATAAACAATGCCCAAAGGAATTAATAAAGGTGATGACAAAAGCAAGATTAAAAGCTGCTTCGTACTTTTAGAAATTTTTAAATAGGAGTCGTTTTTACGCTTCATCAAAATTTCCGGCATCATCGCTTTAACAATATCACTGATCACATAATCATTTAAGATGGCATCCATAGATTCCCCATTTGATTTTCTATCCTCAATGATTTCTCTATAATAAGCTAGGATGTCTTTAACTTCATCCTCATAGAATTTTTTTCTTAATGCACGTTCTAATTCTTTTTCCCAAGTATTCATAGGGTTTCTCATTTCATTAAAATATCGTAGATCTTTCTAATATCTTCCCATTCATCAAGAAACTTCTCAAGGTGCTTTTTTCCTTCAAGTGTAATTTGGTAATACTTCCTGTTTCTGCCTTGAAATATCACATTATAAGTTTTTAACATATCCGATTTTTCAAGTCTTCTTAAGATGGGATACAGTGTCGATTCACTCATATCGATATAGGTTGATAAGTCACTCACAATTTTATATCCATAGGAATCTCCTCTGGTCAACATGGCCAAGACAAAGATCTCTAGTATTCCTTTTTTGACTTGCTCTCTCATAAAGCCACCTCTATTACTATCTTACGCCTTATATTATACATTGCATAGTATTGTGTGTCAATAAAAAAAGTTCATTTTCACGAACTTTCTTCAACTTCTTGTGTGATTTCTTGTTTATTGGATGATAAATACGTGATGCGTTCAGCAATGACATCAATCATGGTTAGTTTTTTGTCTTCAGGTAGTTCATACTTCCATGTTTGAATTCTGCCTTTAACTGCAATCATAACACCTTTAGTTGCATAAGACTCAATCGCTGTAGCAAGTCCTTCCCAAACTGAAATTCTAATAAAATCTGTGTCATACGTGCCTTCCATATTTTTGAAAGCTCTTTGAACTGCAAGTGTGACATAACTTACTTTTCTGCCATCTTCTAAAATTCTAATCTCAGGTTGATGGGTCAATCTCCCAATTAAGATAATTTGATTTAACATAGTGCCTCCCTTAACGTTTTCTTTAGTATAAGGGATGTTCATTCATTTTTAAAATGGCCAATTTAAAAATCAATTGATTACATCATGACTATTTGATATGACTCCTATATTTCATTTCTTTTTGATAGGTTTGATTGTGTGCATACGTATATCTTATAAAAAAAGACCCAAATTAGGCCTTTTTGTAAATCAGTGTCGATATTCTATTTTTTTGAATAGATTTAAGTGCATCTAAAATTTGAGGATAAGAAATCTCATTTAATAGATCAATGGCATCAAACAATGAAACACCTAAATGATAATATTTTCCATAAAGATATGCCTTGGTTTCAAGACTATTCAGTGCAAATACGAATTGACCCAAATAAACTTTTTTGAACCGCTCAAAGGCTTTTTCTGTTAAAAGGTCATAGGCATCTTTAATGAACAAATTTGTCAATATTTTCTTAAGTTTATGGACATGTTTCGATTCAGCAAAAATCAAGATATTTTCAGCACCCTTTTCAAATGTCGGTGCAATATAAAAACTTTGATTGATTAATGATTCTTGAAGTAATTTGGTATAAGTTTCAGATGATTGTCCTAATAGCATATTGAGCATCATTGTAAGCACCATTTCTCGCTTGACTTGTTCCTTTTTAGAACCTTTTTTAGGCTTAAGCTTAAACCCCATCATCAATTTATTCATGCCCAAAGGCATGACTGCTTGATGGAATCTACAAAAAATCTGATTCGGTTCTTTAGGCATCAAAGTTTTCGTTTTAGGATGTTTTATCGGATACTTTTGGTCATATGCTTTAAAGAATGCATTCAGTTCTTTTAAGTTTACTTTTCCTGCGATTGTGACTAGGCGGTTAGATGGATGATAAAAGTTTTCATAAATCGACATCAAAATATCTGGTGTCATGTCTTCAATTGAACTTAAAGTCCCACCAATATCATATCTGATTGGATGTTTTTGGTAAAGATGTTCCATCATTTGATTTTGCATCACCATATTTGGATCATCTAAATACATCTTAAGCTCTTCAGCAATGATACTTTTTTCAAAATCGACATTTTCTGTTGTAAAATGAGGCGTATCAAGCATCAAAAATAAATGCTCTAAAGCAGGCATTAAATGATCTGTCGCAGTAAAAAGATATGAGGTTTGGTTATAAGATGTCATGGCATTTGCATCCACGCCAAGCATCGAAAATTTGGCGAAAGCATCGCCTTCAGGCATTGCGAAAATCTTATGCTCTAAAAAATGTGCGGAACCATAGGGTGTTGAGACCAACCCATTTTTACCTAAAAATTCGAGATTTAATGCCCCATAATGGATCGATACTTCCACATAAGTCGTGTAATAGGGTTCATTTTTCGGTAAAATATGAACTTGCATGCCATTTTTAAGTTTGATGATGTATAAATCTTCATTGAAGTTTTCATAACGTTTTTTGATCATGATTGTCCTCCATGAAGTACATAAATTGTGTCTAAATGAAGCATGCTAAGTACTAAATTGACATCCTTAATTTCTACAGAGTCAATCATCAATAGCTTTTCTTCAATAGTTTCTTGATAATTTAAAAGAGATCTAATAAAAGCACGCTTGGTGATAATGGATTGTTGATCCAAACTCGTTTTAACTTGATGTGCATAAAATGACTTGGCATTTTTTAATTCATCTTCGTGAATGCCAAACGTTTTTAAATCCTCTAAAATCGCTTTAATTTTCTCAAGGGCACTGTCTTTTTGTAAGATATCGACACCACTTGAAATCATTAAAACCCCTTTATAGTACTCATAATTAGATGCAATATCATAACATAAGCCCTCTTGTTCTCTCACAATCTTAAACAATCTGGATTCAGGATATCCACCAATAATAATATCTGCAATCACTGCAGCATCATATAAAGGGTCATGTCTAAAAACAGGCATATGATATCCAAGTTTAATAATCGCTTGTTTCATGTCTGTTAATTCTAAAAATGTTTTAAGTGGTCTAGGTGCTCTAAAGGTTGCATCAAAATTAACTTCCTTGAATCGTTCATAATGAGATAACTTGGAAGTAATGAGCACTTGATCCTCTAAACTCAAATGACCATGAACCACGATATCGATACGCTCTTGATCTAGGAGTTGGCTTTGATAGGCTAAAAGAGAGTTCATTTCAAGTTTTTTAACATCTTTTAAGTACCCAGAAAGAGGTTCTCCATAGGGATCTTTATCAAAAAAGTATTCAAAAAACTTATGTTGAGCATAAAGTCTTTTCTTATCTTTTAAAGTGAGCCATTGCTCAATGAGCATTCTTTTTTCACTGTCGAAAATCTCTTGATTAAAGGATGCTCTCTTTGAAAGAACAGAAGATAGCAAGTCTAAAGATTCATTTAACAGTGCTCTGTCTTGGATGACTTTAGGATCTGGAATGGTTAAAACGATGCTGATGACAGATAGATTACCTACCCGTTCAACACGTGTTTTAAAATAGATACCATAAAGTTCTTCTAATTTTTCACTCATACACTGTTTATCTGGATATGCATGCGTATGAGAAGTCATTAATTTAGGCAACAAAAAACGATACACGCGTGTATCTTTATGATCCATTTCGGTAAAATAGAACGCAAACTGTATCGTTTTAAAATCGTTTTCGATGAAAATCATTAGATGCTATGTAATGCAACTTCCATCATTTTGGTGAATGCTTCTTGACGCTCTAAAGCACTGGTTGCCTCATGAGTGACTAAAGAATCAGAAACAGTGAGCAGACAAGCTGCCTTCTTACCTAAAGCTTTGGCATTTGCGAACAGTGCAAAAGATTCCATTTCAACAGCATTTGCACCATACTTTTGATGAATTTCTTTAAACTCTTCATGGTTTAAACGATAAAAAACATCTGAAGAATGAATCGTGGATAAATGAAGTGGAATCGATAACTTTTCAGCTGCTTTAATAATTTTATTATTAAGTGCTTTATTTGCAGAAAGTATTTTTCTTGAAGAAACACCCATTGTTTTTGCATAACTTGATTCAGAATACGCTTCTGTTGCTAAAACAACATCATAAAGTTTAAGTTCACTTGAATAAGCACCACATGAACCAATTCGAATAATCTTTTCAACATCGTAAAACTTAAAAAGTTCATAGGAATAAATACCAATCGAGGGCATCCCCATACCTGAACCCATGACTGTTACTTTTTTCTTTCCAAAGAAACCAGTGTATCCCCACATATTTCTCACGTTATTGATTTGAACCACTTTGGTTAAAAACGTGTCTGCGATATATTTTGCACGCAAAGGATCACCTGGCATTAAAACTGTTTTTGCAATTAAATCTTTATCATTTAAATCAATATGAGGTGTTGGAATCATCTTTTTTCTCCTTTTTACTAACAATATCAACCCCATTGGAAGTTCCAATTCGAGTTGCACCAGCTTCAATCATTTTTAACGAATCTTCGTAGGTTCTCACACCACCAGATGCTTTGACTTCCGCTTGATCTTTGACTGTATGCTTCATTAATAAAACATCTTCAACACGTGCACCATACGTACCAAAACCAGTGGATGTTTTGACAAACTGAGCGCCACCTTTTAGGACAAGTTCAGATGCCTTCACAATTTCTTCAGGTGTTAAGTAACATGTTTCAATGATGACTTTAACTGTTCTACCTTTGGCTTCTTTGACAACTGCTTCTATTTCACGTACAGTTGTATGATAATCCTTTGATTTAAGTGCATGAACATTAATGACCATGTCAAGTTCATCTGCACCATCTAAGACACAGGATTGAGCTTCAAACCCCTTCACTTCAGGTGCATGTGTCCCATGTGGGAAACCGACTACTGTACAGACTAATACGTCTGTATGTTTAAGTTGATGTTTTGCGTATTTGACCCATACTGGATTAACACAAACCGACTTAAAATCATAAGTCTTTGCCTCTAAAATCAGTTGATCAATTTGCTGCTTGTTAATGTTTGCCCCAAGTTTTGTGTGGTCAATCATTTTATTGAGTTGCATAAATCATCTCTCCTTTTTTTGTTTTCTTGTGTGTGCTTAAACGAATAAAATAGGATACAAGTGGTCCGATGGTAAACGTGAGCACAACTGTATAAATATGGACCTGTTCAAACAGGTGACCAGAAATGACGCCTAATATAATGGCAAAAATTAAAAATGTACCTTCAATCGCAATTTTAGTTAATGTCAAGTTTTTCGTATACTTGGTCAGCGCAAGCAAAAGTCTTTCAAACGGTGAGCTCGGTAAGCCAGAGATAATCGTCAAAGAAACACCATAAGAGACGACAATTAAACTTAAAACCGCGAGTGGAATTCTAAAATAAAAGCTATCTAAAAGTTCAGTAGGAAGCATTTCAAAGAGATATTTCCATAAATCTATCATTGCCCCAATTAAAAAGAGAAACACAATAGAAATCCAAATATCTTTTTTCTTTTCAATCATAAATGCGAGTAAAGCAGCAAAAAGCCCGGTTAAGATTGCAATCGTCCCAAGGCTTAAAGGTGTTAATAAATAGACAAAGTAGTTGAATGCGTCAATAGGTGCCGCACCAAGCCTTGACAT
This sequence comes from Acholeplasmataceae bacterium, assembly GCA_030603805.1. Classification (GTDB taxonomy): domain Bacteria; phylum Bacillota_I; class Bacilli_A; order Acholeplasmatales; family Acholeplasmataceae; genus Peloplasma. Next base: position 32,767 of record JAUVXD010000001.1, on the reverse strand, counting down.
GATGATCCCCACAATGCCTATGGAGATAATGATAAATCCAGACATGTGGATGGTTAATTTCTTACTCAAAATCTTAGCCTCTAATCTAGCAGTTTTTTCATGCTTTCTTTCGTGTAGGTATGATCAACTTTCATGAACTTCGTTTTTTTCATGATCTTGTAGACTTTACCTGCTGTTTTCTTGGTCATGACTCTTGTCCCTTTGATAAAACCAGGAACATCTGTCAAATACTTTTCTATGAGCGGTAACAACTCATCAAATGATACAATCTTAATCTCATTATTGATTCGATAAAAAACATAATCCAAATACGGAGGAAACACTGTTAATGTATGTTCCTTCCATTCAATGCCCACAACAAGTTTTTTCTTCTCTGTATTTAAAAAATGATATTTAGGGACATAGGTTTCAAGTTCTTGATAGTATTTTTGTAATTCCAATATGTCATCAGAATATCTAAAAATGGCATGTAGTTTATCTTTAGATAAGAGATGATAATCGGATAAGAGTACAGGATTCTTATGAATATAAGCTTCCTTAACCATGTCAAAAACCTTGAGGACAACATCCATTTTAAAGGGTAAGACATCCTCAAACATTTCATTATAAATATGAAAGTTGAAACGATCACATATCTTTTTAACGATATCTAAATAATGTTTTGCAACATAATCAGGTGTTAGGATTGGCATTTCAAGATGAAAATTCAAATCTAAAAACTTAGGCGACAATCTGTAAATATCTGGCACTTGTGATTTTGGTGTAATGATAAAGAGTGCATCATAAGATAATCTAGGATGTGTATAATAGAACCTCACGCTTTTTTCATCCATTTCTGTACGTATACCTTCTATGGCTTCAAAAAATGCAATCAGTTGTTCTAAATCGATTTTACGACTCTTTTCTTTGAAAAAATGTAGATTGAATTGACTCATGAAATCACCCCGCTTATAGGTCTAGTGTATCATATCATTCAAAGAAATGATATGTTAAGGTTTGAATATCTCTTGAATCCGTTTGTAATCGGTACGATCAATGGTGAGTGGTGTGATGGAAATATAACCATCATCAAATGCACTCACATCTGAATCTTCATGTTCTTGATAATTGATGATACTCGATTTGATATGGAAAATATCGGGACGTTCAGATTTCACAAATTCCGCATGTTGATATCTTAAACCCATTTTAGTGATTTTAACACCTTTCGGTCTATGAAAAGACTCTCTTGGGAAATTAATGTTTAAAATGCCGTCGAAATTGTAGAGCTTTGATTCAATAATTTCATCCATCAACTTAATCGTTTCATCGTATAAATAAGGAAGCTTCGTCGAATGCGCAGAGATTGCAATGGCATCAACACCTAAAATCTTAGCTTCCATCGCAGCTGCAACCGTTCCAGAATATAAAATATCTTTTGCAATGTTTTGACCGTAGTTAATTCCTGAAACAACTAAATCAAAATCCACATTAAAAACCTTCAACCCCAAACGAGTTGAATCTGCTGGTGTACCATCCACAACAAGCGTTGCTGTACTGCCAAAAATAGGTTCAGTTAAAAACGTTTCAATCCGACTTCTAATGGTAATGCTATGGCTTTTAGCACTTTGATGGTCCTTAGGTGCAGAAACATAGACATTGCCAAAAGGTGCTAAAGCTCGAACTAAGATACCTAAGCCTTCCGCTTGATATCCATCATCATTGACGACCAAAATATTCATATTTATTTCCCTCCAACAACTTGATGACAACGATCACATAAACCATTTTCATGAACGTGATCAACAACATTCCAACAACGATCACAAGTCATCCCTGTCGCAGGTCTGACGACCACTTTGAGCGCATCACCTGTCGATAGATGAACTTTAGAGACAATCAGGACTTGATGAATCTTCATATCCAGTTTCTTGATGGCATCCAATTGAATCTTAGTCACTGTAAGATCCACTTCTGCAGCAAGTGATTTACCAATCATCTTTTGTTCTCTTGCAACTTCAAGATGCTTTAAGACAACTTCTCTGACTTCTTCAAAAATTTCAAATGCTTTTAATAACTCAGGATTTGATTTCTTACTGGGTTCTGGCATATTTTCTAAATAAACATCTTCTTTGTGCGTAAACGGTAAAAGTTGATAAGCTTCTGAAGTTGTATGCGGCATAATCGGAGTCAACAACTTTAAAACACCGAGTGTAATATCGTAAAGTGTCGATTGAACACTCTTTCGATCATAGCTATGTTCTTGTTCAATATAGAGAATATCTTTCGTATAATCCAAGTAAAATGCACTTAAATCATTGGTCATAAATGGCACAACAAGGCGATAAACACGGTCAAATTGATAATTATCATAAGCTTCAATTACTTGTTCAACTAAAGACTCATATTTAAGTGTCATCACTTGATTGAGTGCGGCGCGTTCTTCATAAGCAATATATTCTTTTTCAGGATTAAATCCATCTAAATTACCAAGCATAAATCTAAATGTATTTCTTATTTTACGATAACCTTCAGCGATTTGTGTCATCATCTCATTTGAGATTCTAACATCACTTTGATAGTCGACGGTGGCAACCCATAATCTTAATAAATCTGCACCTTGTTGCTTCATGATGACGAGTGGATCGATGGTGTTTCCTAAAGACTTACTCATCTTTCTGCCTTGTCCATCTAAAACAAATCCATGCGATACAACCTTTTTATAAGGTGATTGATTAAACGCTGCAGTACCAGTGATTAAGGATGAGTTAAACCATCCACGGTATTGATCAGATCCTTCTAAGTATAAATCTGCTGGATAAGGCAATCCTCTCGATGCTAATACCGAATGCGAGGTTCCTGAATCAAACCAAACATCCATGATATCTGTTTCTTTTCTAAACACACCATTGGGGCTACCTGGATGTGTATATCCTTTTGGTAATAAATCTTGAGCTTCTCTTTCATACCAGACATCTGACCCATGTTCTAAGAATAACCTCGAAACATGAGAAAGAACTGAAGCTTCTAAGATGGCTTCATTGTTTTCAGCATAAAAGACCGGAATGGGCACGCCCCATGCACGCTGTCTTGAAATACACCAATCTTCACGCCCTTGAATCATATTTGCAATTCTAACTTCACCCCATGTAGGAAGCCAATCTACTTTTTTAACTTCGTCTAGAAGTTCTTTTTTAAGCTTTTCAATCGATGCAAACCATTGAGGTGTTGCTCTAAAGATGACAGGCTTTTGTGTTCTCCAGTCGTGTGGGTATGCATGGGTAAATTTTTCTTCTCTAAGGAGTACACCTTGTTCATGAAGTGCTTTGACGATTTCTAGATTTGCAACTTCATAATAAAGGCCTTCGAATGGACCAGCTTCTTTCATCATATAGCCTTTATCATCTACTGGACATAAAATATCTAATTGATACGTTCTTCCGATACGGTAGTCATCTTCACCATGACCTGGTGCCGTATGAACTAGTCCTGTACCATCGGTATCGGTGACGTGTTCTCCTAAGATGATGGGTGAAATTCTGTCATATAAAGGATGTTTATAGGTTGCATACTCAAAATCAGAGCCTTTAAGTGACCCTAAAACGTTCAAATCATCCCAATGAAGCAGTTGAGCAAGACTATCTTTTAACGTTTCTGCAACCACATATTTCTTACCTTTAGTTTCAACAACAAGGTATGTAAATCTCGGATGAACTGAAATCGCTAAATTAGCTGGTAAAGTCCATGGTGTTGTAGTCCAAATTAAGAAATTTGCATCTTTTAAGAGACCTTTACCATCCACTGCAGGAAATGCTACATAAACTGAAATCGACTGCTTATCTGCATATTCGATTTCAGCTTCTGCTAGAGCAGATTCAGAAGAAGGTGACCAATAGACTGGCTTTAAGCCTTTATAAATCAACCCACGTTCAACCATTTTCGCAAACACGTTAACTTGTTCAGATTCGAACTCGTGTTGATAGGTAATATATGGGTTATCCCATTCACCTAAAATACCAAGACGTGCAAACTGAACCTTTTGTTTTTCGACTTGTTCTTCTGCATACTTTTTACAAAGCTTACGATACTCAACTAAAGAAAGTTCCTTACGATTCACACCTTTTTTGGTGAGTGCTGTTTCAATGGGTAAGCCATGTGTATCCCAGCCTGGAATATAAGGCACATAATGCCCCTTCATTGTTTGGTAACGCAAAACAAAATCCTTTAAGATCTTATTTAAAGCGTGCCCAATGTGAATATCACCGTTGGCATATGGTGGACCATCATGTAGAATAAAGGGTTTTTGATCCTTATTTTTTTCTAAGACCTTTTGGTAAAGGTCAATGGTTTTCCATCGTTCTTGAAATTCAATTTCTCTAACGCCTAGATTTCCTCTCATTTGAAAATCTGTTTTTGGCATTAATAATGTGTCTTTATAATCCATAATTTTCTCCTTTTAACTCTGATATAAATAAAAATCGCCCTTAATTCTAAGGACGAAAATAATTTCCGCGGTACCACCTTAGTTCTAGATTGAAATCTAGCACTTCGTTAATATTATGCTCGAAGGTGATACATTCTCTGTGAGAGGTTTTCAGGCTTACACCACCCCTGAATCGCTTGTTACATCACAATGTTTGCGTGTCCTTCTCTTCGCATGATTGAATTTTGATTAACCTACAATTTCTTTTAAGAACTCTTCCATCGAGCCATCTTCATAAACATCTTTGGTTGCAAACATGAAGACTTTTTCTTGAACGTTCACAATTTCTCCTTCGATGGCATAAACAATTCCAGAGAAGAATGCAACAACTTTATTGGCTTGATCGATATCTAAAGGTTCAAAGTTGAGAATGAGTGGGTGTCCTGCCATCATTTGATCTGCAAGATGACAAATATAGGCGTCATCACTAGATTCAAGTTTTTCAAAAATGATATGTTCGGACTTTTGAACTACCGTGTCCTTAGCGTCTTCTTTTTTCTTTTTCTTTCCAACACTAAACAGTCCCATAGACCCTCCTAAGTGATCAAGTCCAGGCACTTGCGTCCGATTCTCAGATGCGTTGCATGATGCTTGATTGCGAGTTCATAATCGTTTGACATCCCCATCGATTTATAGGGTAATTGATAACTTAATGCAAGCGCATCAAGCATACGAAAAGCAGCTTCAGTCGCTTCTAAATCGTCATCTTTACCGATGGTCATCAAACCGATTACTTTTATTTTATCATATTTTTTAATTTCTAAAAGAAATTGAGATAAATTGGGAAGCAAGATGCCACTTTTTTGATTTTCTTCGGTCAAATTGACTTGAACAAAGCATTCTATGGTTTTTTTTGCGTATTTTTGAATAAATTCAGCAAGATTAATCCGATCTAACGTGTGCAAATAGTCGATTTCATTGATGATGTCTTTAACTTTATTGGTTTGAAGATGGCCAATAAAATGCCAAATAATCTTTAAGTCCTTAAGCTCATCCTTTTTTTTAAGTAAGTCTTGTGCTCGATTTTCTCCAAAATGAAAAAGACCTTTGTCATAAAGTTTTCTCATTTGAATAGAGTCAAAGTATTTAGATGCAACAACTGTCGTTAAATCTTTTCTGATGAAAGTCATACATTAAATCTAAAGAGCATAATATCGCCATCCTGGACCAAATACTCTTTACCTTCCAGTCTTACTCTACCTGCTTCTTTCGCAGCTTGAGGTGTTTTATACTTCAATAAATCGTCATAGGCAAGTGTTTCAGCTTTAATAAACCCACGTTCAAAATCGCTATGAATGATCCCAGCACATTGAGGTGCTTTCATGCCTTCTTTAAAGGTCCACGCTCTCACTTCAGGTTCACCCGCAGTAAAATAGGTTTTTAACCCTAATAGTTTATAGGAGCGTTCAATCACTTCATTTAATCCTGATTTCTTTAAACCATAAGCTTCAAGGAAAGTGACTTGTTCTTCTGGCTCTAAAGATGCAATTTCCATTTCGACTTGAGCTGAGATAAACACAACTTCAGTATGTTCTTTTTGAGAGTATTTGAGTAAGTTTTGATAGTGCTGATTGGCTTCTGGATGGTGCAAATCATCTTCTGAAACATTGGCGATATAAATCATAGGTTTGAGTGATAAAAGATTGAAATTCTTAATCAGTTTAAGTTGTTCATCAGAAAACTCTAAATATCTTGGATTCCCATTAGCATCTAAAGTCTCTTTAATCTTCACTAAGACTTCATACTCTTCCATCGCTTCTTTGACTTTTGCTTTCGCTTTCTTTTCGAGTCTTCCAATGCGTTTTTCAATCGATTCTAAATCTGCAAGATTCAGTTCAATCTTAATCGTTTCGATATCTCTAATCGGATCAACAGAACCTTCAACGTGGGTGATATTGTTATCTTCAAAGCAACGAACCACTTGGCAAATCGCATCCACTTCACGAATATGACTTAAAAATTGATTCCCTAAACCTTCGCCCTTTGAAGCACCACGAACAAGTCCAGCAATGTCAATAAATTCATAGGCTGTAGGTACAACTTTTTTCGGTTTATAAATTTTTTCTAATACATCCAATCTCGGATCTTGAACATAAACAACACCGACATTGGGATCAATGGTTGCAAAAGGGTAATTGGCAGCCAGTGCCTCAGCCTTTGTAATCGCATTGAAGAGTGTGGATTTACCTACGTTGGGTAATCCCACGATACCTGCTTTTAACATAAAATTATTCCTTCCAGTAAAAAAGGCTTGCGCCTTTTAAAATTTTCCTTTTTTGGTGAGCCATGAAGGTAGGTTGCGTTTCTTACCTTCTTCAGGGCTATGGGAGACATGATTGTCATCAAAATCCTGATTTCTTAAACCAGAACGTGTGAGTTTCATTTGCTCATCAGATGTCTTATTAAATATTTCTGATGCCAGATTCTCAATCGTTGAATCTTTTGCTTTAAGTTCATAACCGGTTGCAATCACAGTCACAATCAACTCATCATCTAAATCTTGATTTACAGTCGTTCCGTAAATAATATTTAAATCACGATCGGTTGAATTTCTGATTTCTTGAAGTGCTTGTTCCGTTTCAAAAAGTGTAATATTGGTGCCTGATGTGATATTAACAATGGCATCTGTTGCACCATCGATAGAAACTTCAAGTAGTTTAGAATGAATTGCTTTTCTTGCAGCTTCAATGGCACGGTCTTCACCTGAGGCAATCCCGATACCCATCAGTGCAGTCCCTTTATTTTCCATCACAGTTCTGACATCTGCAAAGTCCACGTTGATTAAACCTGGAATGGCAATAATTTCAGCAATCCCTTGCACGCCCTGTCTTAAGACATTATCAGATTCTCTAAATGCATCTAAAAGTTGTGTTGTAGGTCCTGAAATCGCTAAAAGTCTTTCATTTGGAATGACGATTAAAGTATCGACATGAGGTTTAAGTTCTTCTAAACCATAAATCGCTGCTTGCATACGTGCAGGTCCTTCAAATGCGAAAGGTTTTGTGACAATCCCAATGGTTAAACAACCCATTTCCTTCGCTTTTTTTGCAATGATTGGTGCAGCACCTGTGCCAGTACCGCCGCCCATACCTGCAGTAATAAAGACCATATCGGCATCGCTTAAGACTTCTTCGATTTCTGCAATTGATTCCTCAGCAGCTTTTTTGCCGACTTCTTGTTTCGCGCCAGCACCTAATCCACGGGTAAGATATTTACCTAATTGAACTCTTGTTTCAGCTTTGGATACTTTTAAGACTTGTGCATCTGTGTTCATAGCGACAAAAACAACGCCTTTAACGTCATTTTCGATCATGCGATTGATGGCATTGCCGCCCCCGCCGCCGACACCGATTACTTTGATGACTGGTTTTTGGTTGAAATTGTCTGACTCGCCGAATACCATAGGTATACCTCCCTAACACACTCTCTATTTTACATTATAAATCATTTAAATGAAAGATGTTTCATTTTGATTTGAAGTAATTCGTCTTTTGTTTCATTTCTGCTTTAAAATCTAAAAGTCGATCTTCTTTAATTGCTTTTCTGATTTCCTGCATTAAATATTTTAAATAGGCAAGGTTTTGATACGTGACTAAACGCATGCCTAAATATTCCTCAGCTTTAAATAAATGTCTGATATAAGCTCTTGAATATTTAGAAATTGGTGTTTCTAAATTGGGGTCTAAGGGTCTAAAATCTGTTTCATAGGCTTGATTTTTGATGACAACTTTGCCTTCAGTGGTGAAAGCTGTCCCATGACGTGCATTTCTTGTAGGAAGCACACAGTCAAACATATCAATCCCGTTAATGACATTTTCGACTAAGTCATCAGGTGCACCAACACCCATGAGGTATCTTGGCTTATCAAAGGGCATGATCGGATTTAAAAACTTCGTGATTTCATACATTTCATGCTTTGTTTCACCAACTGATAAACCACCAATTGAGTATCCTGGAAAATCCATTTCAATCAATTTTTCTGCACAATACTTTCGTAAATCTTTATTGAGGCCACCTTGAACGATACCAAAAAGTGCTTGGTCTGTTTTAAGTGCATTCTTACCTCTTTTCGCCCATCTTAAGGTTCGATCAACAGAATTTTTCATATAGATATCTGACTCATAAGGGGGTGGACATTCATCAAAACTCATGATGATATCGGCACCAAGTTGTTCTTGGATACGAATTGAATCTTCTGGAGACATAAAGAGGGCTGCACCATTTTTGTGATGCTTAAAATGAACGCCTTCTTCAGTGATTTTTCTCATGTCTGTGAGTGAAAAGACTTGAAAGCCTCCACTATCTGTTAAAAGTGCACCATCCCACTTCATAAAGCCACGAATGCCACCATGCTTTTCAACCAGATCAGCACCTGGTTGTAGCCATAAATGATAGGTATTCCCTAAAATTAAACCTTCAGAAACTTGCTCGATTTCTTCTGGTGTCAGTGTTTTAACGGTTGCCTGTGTCCCTACAGGCATAAAAAAAGGCGTTTCAAAAACCCCATGAGGTGTAGAGAGTTTCCCTAATCTTGCTCCACTTTGTTTGCAAACATGGAGTACTTCAAATTTTATGCTCATATAATCATCCTTTACCTTGTAATTATAGCATAACTTTGTTAAAATGTTTAAGTATTCTATTAAGGCTGTACCCTAGGAAACCAGCCAATCAAAACAGGGAGATAAAAAAATGAATGCTTTTTCTTTAAAGACAATGACCACTCAAGTGGTGATTGCTGCGATTTATGTCGTGTTTGTACTCGTGTTTCAGTTTATGAGTTTTCAACTGATACAATTTCGAATTGCTGAACTCTTGATGGTTTTAGTATTATTTAATCCCAAACATATCGTTGGGTTAACCATTGGATGCTTTCTTGCCAATCTGATTGGTGGTGCCATTTTAGTCGATGTCATCTTTGGCACACTAGCAACAACACTTGCTGCTGCTTTGATGATTTTACTTAAATCAAAACCCGGATTTGCACTGATCATGCCAGCAATCATTAATGGTATTGTTGTCGGTATCATCTTAACCTATGGTTACTTACTTGGACCTTTGTGGCTGACGATGGGCTCAGTCTTTATTGGTGAGTTTGTTGTGATGTATACTTTTGGGTTTGTAACATACCGGGTCATTAAAAATAACCCTCACATGCTTGAGTTACTTTCGAGTCAACATTAAAATAATGAAGCACCTCCAAGGTGCTTTTTTATTTGATCTTCCGATGCGCAATAGCCATAGGCAATTGATTAAGTTCATCCTTTTTCACTTTAACCCAACTTGGATATGGTTTAGACAAAAGCGTCACAGAGTAAACTTTCATATGCCAAACTTGATGGGTAAAAACATGTTTGAACGTCTTCATTTCGTTTATGATATTCATGAAGATGTCTTTTGATTCAAGTTCAGCAATCACAGATAAAATGCTTTCGCTTTCAAATTGAGGATATTCATACATGCCTTTGAGTAAATCTTCTTCTCGCTTATTTAAAAATAAATATCCATCTTTTTCTATGATCAGTGTGATATAATTCAGTTCAGTCTTTGGTTTCAGTTTTGATAAAACTGGTAGATCTAAAACAATATTTTTATCATAGGCTAGGCAATCACTTTTTAATGGGCATAAATCACACTGAGGATGTTTAGGTTTACAAAGGGTTGCACCAAGTTCCATAATCGCGTGGGTATAAATATCAGGTGTTGCTTTTTCAACTAAAGACTGATTGATTTGATCTAAAACTTTTCGGTTCTTTTCTTGCCTCATATCGGATGCATTGCCATAAACTCTTGAAAGCACACGAATGACATTGCCATCTAGAGCACTATAAGGCTCGTTATAAGCAATCGACATCATCGCACCTGCTGTATATTTACCAATTCCAGGAAGTTTGATAACCTCTTCATATGTGCTTGGAAAAATACCACCATGTTCATTAACGATTATTTTTGCTGCAAGATGCATATTTCTAAAGCGTCGATAATAGCCAATGCCCTCAACCTCTTTTTGCAATTCCTCTTCATTCGCCTTTGCAAGTTCAAAGACTGTTGGATATTTTTGGATAAAACGCTCAAAATAAGGTAGAACTGTCTCTACCTGTGTTTGTTGAAGCATAATTTCTGAAACCCAAATGTGATAAGGATTTTTCGTGTTTCTAAAACTGAGTTTTCTTTGGTTTGATAAATACCAAGCTTCAAGCTTCTTAATATCCATTAAAGCGTGACTTCCCGAACACCACAATGTTCTATCACATCATCAAATCTTGTCAGTGTAGACATGACAATACCATGACAAACCACAATAATTTTTTGATAATGTTTGTAAGGTTCTAATGCTTTTAAGACACGCTTCCTTAAATGATCATAAGATTCCCAGTGATATAAAGTCTTTGAATTTCTAATCCCTCGATGACTTAAATATTCATCAAAGGCATGGCTTGCATCGAGTTCAAACTTAAATGTTGTGTCAGGCATCCATTCGTGTAAATCATTTTCTACTGAAAGTGGAATGTTTGTTATTCTTGAGATGATGGCTGCAGTTTGTAAAGCTCTGGTGTAAGGTGATGAAACTATGATCTCAGCCCCTATTAATAGTGGGTCCAATGCCCTTTGTTCAGCTTGACTGACCCCGCGATCTGTCAACTTCCCAAGATCATAGCCCTGGCCAAAATAGCCTCTTTCTAATACTTCATCATATCTAGGTTCTCCGTGTCTAACCAATATACAAGTTGTCATCATTTTATGCCTCCCTATGGCTCATATTATAACACACATGCTTAAGCATAAACATTTCAAAAGAGTATCATATGATGTTATAATCATGAGTATCCAAGGAGGATTATTTATGTCAGAATTATTGAAACGAAGATCCATACGCAAGTATGATCCAAATATTAAAATTAGTAAGGAAGAAATGAAAATGATCTTGGAAGAAGCAACCCGTGCACCTTCCTCAATGAATATGCAGCCTTGGCGCTTTTTTATTGTAGAAACAGAAGAGGCTAAGGAAAAATTAAGACCTGTTTTATATGGCAATATCTTACAACTTGAGACATCTGCAGCGATGATTTGTATTTTCACCGATTTGAAGAAATATGATTATGCTGAAAAGATTTATAATAAAGCAGTTGAAGCAGGTTTAATGCCTGTAGAGGTCAGAGAAAAACAGCTTAGAAATATCTCTAATATGATTCATTCCTTAAAAGAGGAAGCTGTAGAAAAAGGCGGTTTAATCGATTCAGGATTGGTTGCAATGCAGCTCATGCATATTGCAAGAGAACATGGATATGATACCTGTTCAATTGGTGGATTTAAACACGATCAAATCGCACATGCTTTAGGTATTGATCCAAATAGATATAAACCAGTAATGATTGTATCTATTGGTAAAGCAGATGATCCAGGATATCCATCTGTTCGATTAGATGTTGAAGATGTTGCAGTTTGGATGTAAATAAAAATGGCCTTTTTAGGCCATTTTTTGTTATATATCGTATTGTGCAAGAATTTGAGCTGGAGTCTTTCTTAGGAGTAAGAAGATTGGAAACATCCCACCTATTGTATTAATCACATAGACTAAGATGATGCCGCCTATAATCGTTAATGGATTGACTAAAAATAAGTTAAACTGGCCAATCAGAGTTGAGGATGCAGAAATCAAACCTGCTGAGGCAATACCATATCCTATGACTGCAGTCACTGTTGAGATAATCAAAATTTCAACTAAAAATGAAATGAAAATTTCTACTTTCTTCATGCCTAATGCACGATAAACAGAAATCTCATAAATTCTTGATACCATCGATGAATGCATGATGAAATAAAAGCCTAAGAGTGTTAACCCAATAACAACTAACGTCACAATTGTAATCGAAATTCTACGTTCCATTACAGCCATATCAAACTGTGCAATGAGTTCTTCTCTTAAATCAACTGCAACCAAATTGTCATCTGTCATCAATTTAACCATGTCTTTATAATTATGAGAGTAAACATAATAATCATAACTACCAAGTTGTCTTGATTGTTCGACAATCAAATCAGAGGCAATCACAATATCGTTTTCTAAATCACTAAATACACCACTAATTGGATGTGGGAAATTCGTAATCGTCAGTGGAAAAGTGGCTTCAGCAATAGGTGTTGTTGATATCGTATTAAATAACTTTCTAGAAATGACAACTTCATTAGTCGTAGGTATGACACCATGCGTCATCGTGACACGAGAAAGATGAAGCGTACCAAGATAGAAAACATTTCCGATGCCCGTAAGATTTCGATTTGCTGGTTTAATGAGATTTGAAAGTGATCTAGATATATAGATGATACTTTGACCACTGTTAAGGATACCCGTTACTTTGACCTCTTGATCGCCGATGATAAAACGTTCAATCATGAGATGTTCATAACTCCAAATACCATATTCTGGACCTTGTAAATCAATAACTCTGTCTGCTACAGCCTTCGTAATTACAATTTCATCGATGGCTTGTCCCAATCTACCTTTGACCATGCGACCTTTGGCGTGAGGCATAATATCAAATTGAGCAAGCATGGTTAGGAGAACTTCATCATCATCTAAAGGATCAATAATACCAACATTCATTCGTCCAAGTGTATTGACATACAAGTTAGGATCTTGATCAGAATAATTTCTTAAGGTTTGATAAGAAATCTTAGTTGGTGCATTATCAATAATTCTTATATAATTATCCCCTAATGGCATCGAATCAAAACTTGGAATATAAGTTGCTGCTGCCATGGAAAGCATAATCGCAATAACTGCTCCTGACAAAATGAAACTAAAGAGCATGATTTTACCTTTCCGTGAGGAATATAAAATCTTTTGAAGAGCGAGCATGAAAATCGATTTGATTGAGACAACCGCTTTATGACTTCGGTGAACATCGGTGTTATCTAGATGTTCAATTTTAAAGCTTGTCTCAAGCATTTGTTCCTTATTTTTCTTGACATAATGTTCATCTTTGATCTTAAGATTTGATGAGGCATCAATGAGTTTAACCTTAGTGATCGAACTATCGACATCGAGATAAAGTGTTCTGTTCTTAATAATTAATTTTACTTGAATAGGATCAAGTTCTTGCTCACTATCTTGATAAAGTGAAACGTTGATATGGTCATCCTTTATGCCTGCTAATTGATTTAAATCTTTTAAGTAGATGGTGTTATCATCACTTGAATCATGTTCAATTGAACTATCATTTAAAGCATCACTGATGATTTGACCATCTTTGATTTCAATAATACGGTCTCCATAAACTTTAGCGATTTCTCGTTCATGGGTGACTAAAACGACAAGTTTTTGCTTAGAAATCTCTTTGATGATATTCATGATATCCAGGGTATTCTTAGAATCAAGATTGCCCGTAGGTTCGTCAGCAATGATTACTTCTGGATTTTTAACAAGCGCGCGTGCAATAGCAACTCTTTGTTGCTGCCCGCCTGAAAGTTGTGTTGATTTTTTCTTTCTATATGGATACATATTGACTGCATGGAGCATATAATGAACCCTTTGTTCAATAATTTCAGGATCATTGATGCCCATCATTTTTAAAACTAAAGCAATGTTATCATAAACAGATAATTGTGGCAATAAATTATAGTTTTGGAAAATATAGCCTATTTTTTCATTTCTGATTTTATCCCATATACCAGAATGATAGCCTTTAATCATTTGCTCATCAAACTGGATAGTACCCGATTGAACACTATCTAAACCACCAATAACATTCAAAAGTGTCGTCTTACCTGAGCCTGAAGGTCCAAGTAAAACCACAAGTCCTGATTCAGGAAAGGAAACAGTCATATCATTTAAGACATGAATCTCATTACGCTTATGTCTAAAAAAATACTTGTGTAAATTCGTAACTTTAATCATGATTATTCCTCCCTGCTTGAAACAATGGATTCAATCACAGATTGTCTAAAGACTTTTTTATTGAATCTTAAGCCTAACCAAGCACCAAAAGCCAAGAATAAAGCAACTAAGGTTATATAATGCGACACTTGCATATATTGCAGTATCGAATAAATTTGTGGTACTTGATTGTTCAAAACAATGATGATGGTCATCATCATCGCAGAACTCATGGCAGCAATAAAAATCTGCTCCATCACAACAAGTCTCGCAAGCGTAGTTTTTGTTGTTCCAATTGAGCGATAAATCGCAAAATCTTTCTTCCTTGTTTTCATCATGTTCTTAGAGACTGCATGAACAATGGAGTAAAGGAGTAATCCAGCTAAAATGACTAAAATGCCTGTAAGTAATCCAATCATAAAGCTTATCGCACTTGATGATGGATCAGGAATGTTTGCTGGGTATATCACTCGATATGTATCAAAATCAATGGCATTAATCGTCCTGTTACCATTACCAAGCCCACGAACAGAAAGTGAAATCACTGGACGATTTTCGATCAAATAAAAACTCTTTAGTTCTTCTAAAACAACTTCAACAAGTTCTTGATAAATATCTTCACTCATGAAATTACGCCATTCATCAGATGTTCCTTGATAAATTGCAACATTTTGTAACGGAATTTGTAAATTACTCTCTTTCCATGTACCATCTTGATAAAAATAACCATTAAATGTAAGATTTCTTGTTTCAAGTAATGTGTAAGTCCCTGTACCCAAATAAACTGCACGACCAGTTTTTGTCATATCTCTTTCAAAATACTTATACTCACTATTATAAAGTATATGAAAATTGCTGGATGCTTGTTGTTCAAGTGAGAGTTTTGCACCACTGTTAAAAGTATAACGATCTAAATTAGGATTATTTAGAAACTCATCTGAAAAATAGATTCTATTTTGCTTTCTATTATCAATACCAACGACAGTAAATTCACCTAAAAAGTCAGAAGGTACTGCACCATAGTAATTGTATTGGGTCCCTAAATAAAGGGTTGTTCCAACCTCAATTTCACGCCACTGATGTCCCCAAACAATTTCATTGGCTGCTTCCGGAAGTCTTCCCGTGATATTATTTGGTGAGAGTTGAGAAGCTGCATCAGTTGCTCTGACACCATTATAATCTATAGCACTGTAACACATCGCTGCAGGCATACATTGATATGCTTCCGAAGGGTTGAAGAGATAGAGTTTCATCGTATTAAAGAAACTCAACCCATGCTCATAAACCTTTTCTACTGTTCGAATACTTTCAAAATAGCTGACGTCGGATGCATCAAAAGGTAGACCATCTCTCCTTTCAACTAAAACTCTTGTTTCAGGTACATTAGGAAATCTTTGTGATTGAGAGACAGAAATATCTCGCATCAAACTGACTCTCCAATTAAACACGAAAACAAAAGCAATCATGACAATCATTTGCATAAGAGTGAGAAAGATTAAACGTTTAGGCATAGAAAACAAATTTCTTAAGGTGAAACGAACTAAAGTCAAGAAATGCATGCGTCTGATTTTTGGTGGTTCGACATAAAGAATTTCATTTGCTTTTTTGATCTTCTTATCTTCGACGACTTCTCCATCATGCATTTTAATTTTTCTGGTTGCATATTCTTTAACCATGTCATATTCATGGGTAACCACAACAATCAATTTTTCTTTACTGATATCATGTAATAGTTGCATCACTTGTGCCCCAGATTGGCTATCTAAATTACCTGTAGGTTCATCGGCAACAATGATTGGGCAATCTTTTGCAAGTGCTCTAGCAATGACTGCTCTTTGTTTCTGTCCACCAGAAAGCTTTGAGGCTTTATGGTTCTTATGGGATAAAAGACCGACCTTTTCAATCAGTTCGAGTGCTCTTGCTTTACGCTTTTTAGGATCATAGCCTTGAACTTCAAGTGCGAGTAAAACATTTTGTAAAACAGTATAAGAATCGATAATATTATAGTTTTGAAAAACAAAACCAATATTGGTCCCTCGATACCTTTCCCAATCTTGGATGGTGTAATGTGAGGTTTCTTCACCAAAAAGGTAAAGTTCACCTTCTTCATAACTATCAAGACCACTAATCACATTCAGTAATGTTGATTTCCCTGAACCTGATTCCCCAGTGACTGCAACAAACTCACCTAAATCAAATTCTAGATTAATTCGTTTCATCCCAACCGAAACGGTTTCTTCGGATTTATAAAATTTGGATACGCCTTCAAGTTTGATAATACTCATAGTGTGTTTTCCTTTTCCAAAATAGAGAGTAACGCAAATGGTTGATGAATGATATAATCTGCGTTATGTTCAACAAGTAATGATTCTGGACGAAATCCCCATGTCACACCGACAGATGTCACTAAAGCATTAAATGCAGTCATCATATCGACCTCAGAATCCCCAATAAAAAGTGCTTCTTCTTTATCTACTTCAAGTAAGTCTAATGCTTTATAGACCATGTCTGGTGCAGGTTTAATCGGTATACCTTTAACTTCACCCACACAAGCATCAAAAAGACCTTGAAACATCGTATGATTGAGCTCTTCAACCAAATGTTCGAACTTATTCGAAACAACCGCAAGCTTATATCCTTTTAATCTTAATTCTTTGAGAAGTTCCAAGATATCTGGATAAGGTCCGGTATGGTCACTCGCATGAGCATCATAGTAATCTTGATACATGTGAAAGAGTTCTTTAGTTTCCTCAACTGTGTAGGATTTAGGAACAACTCGTTCAATTAACCGATAAGCGCTATTGCCTACAGCCATCTTAATTTCATCTTCTGATTTCGTTGGAAGATTTTTTTGTGTTAAAGCATGATTGACTGCCAATGTGATATCTGTTAATGTATTTAAAATCGTACCATCCATATCAAAAATAAGTGCTTTAATCATCTTGACCTCCTGGTGTTTGACTCATTATAACATGATGAAGATGTAGCTCACATGATAAATCATGTAAGTTGTGAAACATGATCTTAAACTATCTTTACTACCCGCTTTTCTTGTTCACTTAAAAGTCCTTTTTCCATAATTAGAATGACTGCTAAAGCTTTTTCCTCAATCAAATCCTTTTCAGGTTGATTGAAAATATCTTTTTGGAGCTGTTCAAAAAATAGGTAATGAGCTCCTAAGTGAAGTGGAACATCATTTTGATTTAAAGTCTCATCGATGATGACACTTTTGAGTTTGGAGTCTTGGTATAAGTTTGTAGTTGGATAATAGACTTGATCAGGGATATCAAACCCATATTTGACATAAGTTTTTCGAGTACCAACAATCTCGAATCGTGGTTTTTCTTCTCTCATCATTACTTCTGAACCTAGATTGACAGTCATATGTTTATAATAAAGTTTCATTTCAAACTGATCATCTACGGTAGCATGTTCTCTTGTTTTGTAGCGTTCTAAGTAAACTGATTCTGGATATCCAAAAAATTCAAGTGCGTCATAGATTAAATGAGGTGCAAGATCATAATAGATGCCTACCATAATGCCTTCTTTATAACGCCAATTTTCTTGAATGTGTGGGACGTATCTATCAAATCTTGCTGTAAAACTAATGATTCGACCAAAATCAACTTCTTTAAGAAGCTTTTGCATTGTGATGACGTCGCCATCATAAATTCGATTATGAAAAACACGAAGTAAGACATGATGCTTATGGGCAAGTTCAAAAAGTTCTTTCGCTTCAGCATGCGTTTCAATAAAAGGTTTTTCAACTAAAACATGCTTACCCGCTAAAATTGCTTTTCTAGTATATAAACCATGTACATCATTGGAGGTTGCAATAATCACAAGATCAATTTCTTGATCATTTAAGGCTTCTTCTAATGAACTGATAATCTTAATTGATGGATAATTTTGATTGAGTTCTTCAATTGAGTTAGAGTTTTTAGTTAAGATATATTTTATGTTGTAAAATTCGTGATTTATCAAAGGTGGCACATGAAAAAACTTACCTGATAGACCATAACCAATAATCGCTGTTTGAATTTTTTTCATAGAAACCTCCTGATGACTCTATTATATCACTTCATTTGAACATAAAACGAGATTAACATCTTTACATTCTTTCATCTTTGATGTAAGATAGATGCGCTGGGGATGTTCTGGATTCGACACGGCACGGATCAACGTATAAGCATGTCTTGGTTGCTCAAGTAAAAAAGCCGAGGTTATAATAACCGGAAACCAATCTTTATCTTTCGCTGCCTAAGAAAAGGTGCGAGCCAAATTTGAATTTACTTACGGTTCTCATGCGGCCCAACTCTAGTAAGTTATATTTATTGAAATACCTATATCAATAAAAGAACCCTATAGGTTAGTGTATGAGACATTTGTTCATTTCGTTTCATATATGAAATCATAAATGAAATAAACATGTAGAAAGTATTTTGCAAAGTGTCTTGCACAGGGGTTCAACTCCCCTCATCTCCACCAAGATATCAAATAAACGGCTCCATTGAGCCGTTTTTTATTCTTTTTTTCGATGTATAAAGTCTTATGTGGAAAACACGCTCATAAGACAAATTATGATCATATGATAAAAACTCAAGTCGATCGTTCATCTGTCATCATAATAATTATCATATTTGTACGATATTGTATTTTTTGATATGAATTCGTAAATAAGAAAATCAAAAGTATCATTAAAAAAGCAATCATATATGCAGAAAGTAATGGCACATCTTCAAGCGGTGGATGTTGTAGATACATCGCATTAGGATCGTGTAATCCAGCAAGATCAAACGTAAGATTAACTACAACTCCAATAAATCCAAAAATAAGTAATCCTATAAAATAGACCAAGACATTCTTCTGCTCAATTTTGAAATATCCACCAAGTAATAACCACACTGAACCGATCCACATAGCCGTGTGAGAGAGCATACTCTTTAAGACACCCCATTCAAAAATACTCGTTGATCCTAAATAATAGGCTGGATAGAACAAACTAATGGTTGCTCCAAAAAAACCTGAATATGCTGTAACGATTGCTAAATAGTTAAATGCTTTAGAGCTTTTATTTGTCCAAAGTGAAGTTAGAAGCAATAGATACATCGATGCATTACAAAAATAAATAGGAAATAAAACATTATCTGGTACACTTGCGCTACCATCTTTGAGAAAATCAACCCAAAGAACACTCACATGCAGAAAAAAAGTCAATAAACCAAATATTATTAGCACAATATCTTTATGATTTTGCTTTATCAAATATCTTTTGCCAATAAACAAAATTAAAATGCTCACTGTAAGTGAGATTAGTATGTATATGATATGTGCTAAATCGAACAATGTCCCCATCTCAAATGCTCCTTATCAACAATTACTTTAAATTATACGCCTTCTTATGAGTAAATACTATATCTAAATATTCATTTTTTTGAAAAACATAAATCTAATTTATTTTGTTAAAAATGTATTTATTTAATTGTGGTGTTGCTTCAAGTTCAAATAAAAAAACACTTGCTATGGTAAGCAAGTGCATTATGATTTGATTAATAACCTATTTTTGCTTAAATGATACAACTAAATCGATTTTGGCAACCTTTGATATGGTTTCATGAATCGAACAATACTGTGCACCGAGTTCTGCTGCTTTATGCAACTTTTCTTCATCTGATCCATTATAAACAACCATTTCAATGGTCACTTGATCCAGTGTTGCTGGCACTTGATCTCTTTTATTACCTGAAACCTCAATTTCAACATCAGAAAATTCTAATCTCATTTTGTTTGCTACGCTGATGAACGTTGCATAAAAACAAGATGCAACTGCTCCAAATAACAAATGGTAAGGTTTCATCCTATTTTCTTGACTGCCTAATTTGATGGTTCCGGTGGGTGAGGTCATCTCTCCCACAAAGTTTTTATCAAACACTAATTTTACATTATCTGCTTTCATAATCCATTCTCCTCTTTATGACTACTATTGTACATAATTCTGTCCCTTTTATCAACTGACTCAACCAGAAGATATTATCTTGTGGCTTTTATCACATTTTTTCTTTTTCCAATTGACAAATTATTAAAACGTGTTAATCTAGTATTGAAAACTAGATGGAGGCCACCATGGATACTGAAATCAAAGATTGGATGAACAATATTAAAAAGATACATTTACCTAGATACCACGAACTTCCTGACCTCGCACTTTATTTAGATCAAGTCTTAGAATATGTCAACGGGTCATTAAGTGTGGTCTTTATGAATCATAGTGATCAAAGCGATAAAGTACTCACATCATCAATGATTAATAACTATGTAAAAAATCAAATCATGCCACCACCTATCAAAAAAAAATATGGTAAAGACCATATTGCATTCATCATTACCATCACCATATTAAAACAAATCGCAAATTTAAGTGATGTCAGCCAAGGCATTAAACATTTAACTAGAGTTTTAGGTAAAGTTGAAGCTTTTAATCAGTTCATTACCTTTTTAGAAAATGCACTCAAAGCTTCCACAATGGAGCTAGAGCAAAAACAAGATATCTCTTATTTTCAAACGCCAGTTGATATGAATCTTCTACCCCTCAAATCTGCAACCATCGCCTTCGCATCGATGATGATGGCTCAATATCTATTAAAAGAAATAAGCAACCCCCATAAGGAGAATAAAAAATGATTGAAAAAATTGCAGTACTCGCTGATTCAGGTTCAGATTTAAATGTATCAAACAAGGATTTACCTTTATTTCTTCTTCCCTTAAGAATCATTATTGATGAAAAAGAGTATGTCGATAAAAAAGACATTACTCTAAATGAAGTGCTTTCTAAAATCGATGATTCAAAAGTTTCAACTTCACTACCCAGTCCAAAAGACATTTTAGAAACATTTGATCTTATTAAAAGCCAAGGGTTTACGCATGTCATTTGTATTCCAATTTCCAAAGGATTAAGTGGTACAATGAATATCATTCTACAAATGGCTCAAGAGTATGAAGGCTTAAACATTGAAGTTATTGACACAAAAAACATTAGTATGGCATCTGGATATAGCTCATTAGAAGCTCTAGATATGATTCGAAATAAAGTTCCTTTTCAAGAGATTGTTCAAAAAATTAATGAAAGATTAACGCTGAAAAAAGTTTTTTTCACAGTTGAAAAATTACTTTACTTAAAACGTGGTGGACGTATAGGATTGGTTGCTGCAACCGTTGCTGAACTCTTAAAAATTAAGCCTGTCATTACTTGTAATGAACATGGTATCTACTACACAGTTAAAAAAGAGAGGGGCTATCAAAGAGCAGTCAATGAACTCATCAATCAGGTGGTCGAATTTGTTGCTGATAGCAAGTCATATGATGTGACATTACTTAATAGTAATACTTCACTTGATTTAAGTGAACTAGCTGAGAAAATTAAATCCAGACTTCCCAAAATGAAATCTTTTCATCTATCGAACATTACCCCTGCTTTAGCCATCCACACAGGTCCAGAAGCACTTGGAATTGCAGTTTCTCTCGACTAAAAATAAATGACTCTCAATGGGAGTCGTTTTTTCTTAAGTTAACTTTGTTATTCGTTTATAAAGTCCCTTTTGATTAAATGAATCCATAATGATAGAAACGCATAAATTCCAGTACATAATAGTAGCATCAAAAGGCCTATGACACCAAGTCCTGGTGCATCCTCTAGTTCTGTCATAATCATAAACCCTGGGCAGTAGATGATTGAGATTATTGAAACAATCAAAGCGGCTTTTTTGATCTTAATTAAACGATGTCTTATCTCATCACTCAATAAACTCTTGATATCAATCTTACTTAAAATCATTAAACAGATAACAAGTGCATAGATAAAAGGCACAGCGATAAAGTAAAAATAAGTGTAAACTAAAGCATCAACAAGACCTTGGTCGAAAGGATTCATCATTAAAGAATAAGGTATGGCATATAGTCCTATCAAGGATGTGCCTAAGATTAAAATGATGATAGTAATATTTAAGATGATGATATACTTTTTCATAGTTGACCTCCAGATACTTATAGCATAGCACAAATCAAGCATCGATTGATTAATCGCCTATTCATTATGGTTTATAACTTTACTAGAGTATGTTAAAATGAGTCCAAACACTACTTAAGGAGTCCATCATGAAGCGACTTAAAAGATTCTTAATTGTTTGCATTCTGCTCTTCACTCTAGGTCTCGGTCTAGTTTTAGTGCCTAAACCTAAATTTGATCGCCCTAATCCTTTTATCTCACAAAACTATCCTTTAGTTATGGCACACGCAGGTGGTAAAGGCGTTAATCCCGATAACACCATGCGTGCTTATATGCATGCCTTTGATCTTGGTGTTGATGTCCTTGAAATGGATGTTATGTTGACTTTAGATGGCATTTTAGTGTTACTTCATGGCGAAAATCAAACAGGTAATACACGAAGTCACAGCAACTGTGACACCGTCGTATGGAAAGAAAATTATTACGATCTTTTTGAAAACTGCAATTTTGGTTATAACTACTTAGAAAATGATGCTTATCCTTATCGAGATTTGAGTCCAAACGAATGGCAATCTGCAATGGTTCATCTGCCCACACTTGAGGAAGTCTTTACTGCGTTTGGCAATCAAATACTATACAATATTGAAATTAAAGCAGATGCGGATGCTCCAAGGATTGAAACAGCTGATGCACTCTATCAACTCATAGACCAGTTTGATTTACAAGATTATGTATTAGTCGCCTGTGCTTTTGATGATATCAATGAGTATTTAATTTTGACATATCCTGATCTTTTTGTTTCGACAAGTTATGGCTCAGCCCAAAAAATGATTATCTCCATTTATACACTTTCAAGTCTTTTTTCAAAAGCACCCCTTCATGCAGCTGTCCAAGTCCCAACATCTTATACACTGCCTGTGATTGGAAAGCTAAATTTGGATACAAAGCATTTGATTAGAACACTCAATCAACATAACATGGCGATGCATTACTGGACCATTAATGATGAATTAACGATGCGTTATCTCATTTTACAAGGTGCTGATGGCATTATCACCGACTATCCAGAACTCTTAATGTCACTGATTGCTGAATATCAATCCTAAGGGAGGATCTTATGACTTTTTCTGAAATCTTATCTTATTTAGAAAACAACCCAAATGAGAGTGCAAAAAAAAGAATACTTAAAAGAAATCCTGAATTCAATGCTTTTGGTACAACCATGAAAGATTTAAGAGATTTAGGATCAAAAATTGGCGAAGATTATGAACTTGCAGTTAAACTTTATGAGACCAATATTTATGAAGCGATGATGCTTTCCACATTCATCATGCCTTCAAAATATGTCACTGAAGTGCTTGCGACTGCTTGGGCAAGAAAAGCCAATGCATCTTCAATCATCGATCAAGGACTCGCCAATCTTTTACTCAAATGTGAATCCTATGATCTTTGGCTCAAAACATGGATGAAAAGTCCAGAAATCCCACTTAGATATGCAGGTTTTACGCTTTTATCCACCTATTTCAGATTAGAATCTCTTGAAAAGATAGATTTCAATCTATGTCAAGAGTCTCTTTTCATCATTAAAAAGACTTTGCTTGATGAACCTATCACCATACAAAATGCGATGAATAACGCGGTGGTTATGGCAGGATTACATGTGCCTGGATTGCTTGATCTTTCTTTAGATGTTGCAAAACATATCGGACATGTGATGCCATTAGTTGCGAAAAACTCATGTAATATACAAAGTGCCTCAGATTATCTCACCAGATACATCGATCAACCCCAGTTTTCAAGAGTCGCTAAACTTAACTTAAAATCAAAGGTGAACCCATGATGGGCTCACCTTTTTCATACTCGTTTATAGGAAGTATAACTATCTTTAGGTCTCGTTACAGGTTTTAAAATCACAAACGAACTAGGTGGTAGTTTCAAAGTCATCAAGCCAGCGATAAAGTTCACTTTGATGGACTCACCAAGCAAGACTTGAAACTCAGAATAATTCATCAGCTTAGAGTCTGGAATAAGTATACTTTCCTCAACTGTTTCTGATGTTAAATTCATGATAACCAAGATTGTATCTTCAACTTGATCTGTATACCGTTCATAGGCAATCAATTTTTCGGAGATTAAGCCTAAATAATCCCCAATTTTAAGTGCGCGTTCCATCTGATGAAGTCTAATTAATGATTTTGTCCACTGGTAGACTTGATTTGACTCACTGAGAAGTGACCATTGCATTGGTGCACGATTTAGCGGCTCAAATCCACCTTTCATTCCAAGTTCTGATCCATAATAAAGATTTGGGGAACCTGGTAATGTGAACTGCAACACTTGAGCTAATTTTTGTTTTTCAAATTGAGGCAGTAAAAAGTTAATTCTAGGGACATCGTGATTATCTATAATATTCCAGCTTTTAAGTAGTCCTTCAATCCCTGAATCTTCAATCATAAAGGTGATCATTTTTTGTGCCTGAGCTGGTGTTATTTCTTCTTTGACACTTTTTAAAATAATTTCTCGGAGCGTGAAATTCATCACCCCATCAATTGATTTAAGCCAATCTTTTGGATAATTCCATATTTCTCCAACAATTAATGAACCATTTTTTTCTTCATGTGCAGCATCTGTGAGCTCTTTTAAGTACTTGAATCCCAAATCGAAAGCCACATCTAAACGCCACCCGTCAATCCCTGTTTTGATATATCTTCTGATGATACTATCTTTGGATTGATACAGATAATCTCTGACAGCCTGATTTTCTAAGTTTAGTTCAGGTAAACTATCAACATCCGCCCATAGTCTCACACCTTTTGAGTATTTAGGATTAAAATCAAACCACGCACGATATTCACTTTCATTCTTCATTGCTTTTTTAAATAATTCTGACCCAATTCCAACATGATTAAACACCCCATCTAAGACGAGTTTTTTATGCATCTTGTGAAGTGCATGAGAAAGTTTGTTTAAATCCTCATGAGTGCCAAACTCTTTTGAAATCTCTTCATAATTTGTGGCATCATATTTATGATTTGACACAGACTCAAAAATGGGGTTTAAATATAACACATCAATATCTAAACTTCTCAAATAATCGAGTTTGGTCATCACACTCGCTAAATCTCCACCCCAAAAATCGAGTTCATGACTCCAATATTTGACATCCTTGTTAAAATGGCCTGGTTTTGGTAATTCATCCCATGCTCTCAATACTTTAGGTGGATGATATAAATCTTTTTTAGCTTCTAAATCTAAAGGTTGAGCAAAACGGTCGACAATAATTTGATAAATAATTGCGCCATTTCTCCAATCCATTTCTCTTTTCTTATAGATGCTCATGTTTTTTCCTTTCAATCATTCGATTTAAAATCCGTGTCGCAGTATCTAAATACCAAGGTGTTTCATACTTCTTCATACTTTCCTGGATTAAGTCTATGTATTCATCGTTTTGATATCGATCCATCACCATCAATGCATTTCTCATCAAAATGGTTTTACCTTTCCAAAGATAAGACATATGATCGTATGTTTTTTTAAAGTTCTTTTCAGACATTGAAAACAAATCCACAATTGAAACCATTTCTTTTCCAGATAACTCAAACTCAGGATGTACCTTTATCCCTTTTTGAATGTTTTTGGGACAGACCATTTGACAAATATCACATCCAAAAAGTGCGTAGTTTGCACTGATCTCTTGATCGGTTAAAACTCTTTTTTCTTGATTATAATGACTGATACACTTTTTCATATCATATCCACCATCAAAAAGAGCCTGTGTTGGGCAAGCAGAGATACATTTTCTGCATGTTCCGCAATCATCACCAACATCTAAAATCATTTCTTCTTCCAGTTCTAAATCCATCATGACCAAGCCTAAAAAGAGATAAGAACCATACGTTTTGTTGATGATGAGTTGGTTTTTACCAAAAAAACCGATACCTGCTAAAACAGCTGCTAATCTTTCATGATGTGGATGATTATCAACACCCATCTCGTATCGATAAGGGAGGTTTTTCATCACTTCTTGAATTCTATTTTTTAAGACTTGGTGATAATCAGAACCAAACGTATAAAAAGAAGGCACAAGATGTGTTTTTGTGTGTTTAAGGTGCCTTGCAGGATAAGCCATACCCAAAACCACCATCGTTGGATATGTAATATCGGGTGTGGTTTTCCCCATCTTTTTGGCTTCACTTAAATAGCGTTTCGTTTGGATGATACCGACCACATCAAAAGACGATTCAAATGTTTGTTTAAGCTTAAGTGCGTTCATATCATTTATTCCCTCATATGTCTATTCTACATGAAAACCATTAAAAAATGCTGAAAATGAGCCTCTAGTAATCCTTGTTACTTAAGAATATCTTACATCTATGAAACATTGTCATCGAATGAATTTCGACATGATATAATAAAGATATCCATTTGATAGGAGTACGCTCTATGATTTATGCCCTACAATCTAGTCTTTATGCAGTTTTAGTCTTAGTTGTGGTCCTGATCAGTTTAAAAAAACATCAGGATTTAAAGAGCATGAATAACGTTTATTATGTCACACTGATTTATTTAGTCATCAGTGTGCTTTTGGTTGACATGATTTCAGTGCTTTTTGATGGTATGACATTCCCATATGCACAAATACTTCTAAATATCTCTTCTTTTCTTCTATATACGCTTGGGGTATTGATTGCGTTTACGTGGGTGCTTTTTGTTAGACATCACATATTTAAGAATAAATATCTTGTTAAAAAACATCTTTGGCTTTTAGTTATCCCAGTCATCATCAATACTTTGGTTTCATTTATTAGCATGTTTTCAAACATTTTCTTT
The DNA here is from genome assembly GCA_030603805.1 of Acholeplasmataceae bacterium. Lineage (GTDB taxonomy): Bacteria > Bacillota_I > Bacilli_A > Acholeplasmatales > Acholeplasmataceae > Peloplasma. The sequence goes on along the minus strand of JAUVXD010000001.1, from coordinate 5,599 downwards.
ATCATCAACGAAAATAACATGTATGAACGAGGCACCTACTACTTAATTAACTTTATGATTAATTATTCACTACTCATCTATTCTATTTATTTGATTATTAGGCACCATAAGCTGCTGATTAGAAAAGATATCCTTGCTTTACTGATGTTTCCGTTACTCCCATTCCTGGGTAGTCTGATTCAAATACTTGTTTTTGGAACACTTTTAATCTGGCCTATGGCTGCATTATCGCTTCTCATTATCTTTATCTTCATTCAATCCAGATTAGTCAATATTGATCCATTGACTGAACTCTTTAATAAGCGAGAAATCAGTAATTTCATTATGAGTTTCGATAAAAGATATAGTCAAGAATCTTTAGTTGGTGGTATTTTCTTTGATATCGATAATTTTAAACTCATTAACGACACCTATGGACATGCCAAAGGTGATGATGTTTTGATTGCGTTTGCATCGCTTCTGAGAAACACACTTAGACGTGATGACTTTGTGGCGCGCATTGGTGGTGATGAGTTTGCAGCTTTTGTTAACATTAAAAACCCTGCTGATTTAGATGACATCATCAATCGATTAAGAAAGTCTTTTGACGATTTTAACACCCTTCAAATCATTGATAAAAAAATAACCATCAGTACTGGATACGCGATTTATGATCGCTTTGTTCACAAAAACTTTGAAAATTTTGCTGATACGTTAGACCAAAGAATGTATAATCAAAAAACAGAACAAAAAAACACCAAAAAATAATATCCCTGAGGATGGTCCTCAAGGATATTTTTTATATCAGTGAAATGATACCTTTATTCGCTGATTCTAAAATTTCATTATTAAGCTTACCTAAATTTCTAATGGTTTGATCGACATCCATTTTTTGAATCCCAAGTCCGTTACAGGACACACCTTGGTCAAGGACCATTTGGGCAGAGATGAGTCCATTCATTGCCGCAAATGAAACCTTATACGCACACGATAGTTTAGCCCCATCACACACAAATCCCATCGAAGATGATAAATAAAGATTAATAGATTTTTTGAGCTGCTCACGAGAGGCATTTTTTGCATAAGCAAAGGATACAGCACTGCTACATCCAGTTGCATGCCCTGTCCCGCATAAAACAGTCACAACATTCATTTCCTGTTTCACATAGACACTGGTTAGAAAAGATAAGACAACAAGTTTTTTTGATAGATCTTCTGTTAAACCCATCGCATCTCTCATCAAAAGTGGTGTAATGAATGTTCCAATGCCAAGATTGCCACTACCAGCGACACCATAGACTGTAAAAACATCCCCAATCATCCGTTTTTTTGATGAGATTTCTATATGTTCTTTTAGAAAACTAGAAAGTTCATACGCACAGGATTTTTCCTTATGGTTATAATTTTCTGCAAGAAAGGTCTTCCCCTCTTTTTTAAGTTCCTCTCTTGCACTTTGGTATTGAAGTTCTGCAACCCTAAAAAGATCATCAAGTTCACTAAAATCTTTGGAATCAACAAAGTCACATATTTCATCATACGAAGTGATTTTATATGGACTCATTTTGTGAATCAACGCATCTTTTTCAAACTCAAGCATCTTCTCCCCGTTTTTGGTTACACTGACGACGTTGTCATAATTATCTTTAATCACAATATTGACATGATCACCTTCGGTAGATGTCATATTGAGTTCTTCATATAGTACCGTATGATCGAATTTTTTATGCTCAATTTTCACAACAATATCTTTGAGTAATGATTCAATTTGATGAATATCATCTTGCGTGACAGATTCAAAAACACTCAGTTGATTGTGAGGATTTTTTAGTAAAACTCCTAAAGCGAGCGCTTGGTTTAAACCACTTTTTTTAATGCCAGGCACACCGACATTGACACTATTTTTATAGAGTTCATCACTCATCAGAAGATGAATCGATTGTATTTTTTTATGTCTCAAGACATAAGCTCCAATCGACGCAATAAAACCAACGACTCCAATATCTGTGCAGCCAATGGTTTTTGTAATATGTCTATCGACAAGTGTTTTAACAATGTTTTGATTCATTTTAATACCTCAAAGGATGAATTCACCAACATTGTAACATATCCCTAAATGAAAGAAAACGCGTTCTAATGATTATGTGATAGAATCATTTTTTCTATTTCTTTATAAGTTAAAACTTTGGAAAACGAATCGTTAAAAATAATTTTATTATAGTGTAGATAAATCTTATCTGCTGGAATCACAGAGTTATCAAATGTGGTGTGCCCTTGATCAGCAATCCATATCTCAAACCCATGCTCAAAACCCGCTTTGGCTGTCGTATCGATGCAATATTCTGTTTGCATCCCACACAAAATGAGTTTTTGAATGCCATGTTCATTCAAATAAGGTTTAAGTGGTGTTTCCTTAAAAGATGAACTATGACTTTTATTAAAAATAAACTCTCCAGGTAGCGGTCCTACTCTAGGATCCACTTGCCAATCATCTGTGCCTTCTTTAAACTCCTCTTCACCTTCTGTATGTCTCACATAAATCACAGGTAACCCTTGAGTGCGAAAAAGTGACACTAATGACTGAATGGTATGAATCGTTTGATCGAGTGCATAAGGCATATATTTAGTCATACCTTTTTGAAAATCAATGACTAGTAAACCTATATCTTTCATCATGATACCTCTTTCTTTGTTCATATTTTATCACTAGAACTCTCAGTTATAAAAAAAAGTGCCTCGGTTAAGGCACTTAAATCATTTTAATGTTGATGACCCGCAGGGTCTGTTTTCGAATAAAAGACAAGACTGCACTCATTACCATTGACACCATGACATCTGAGTAAGGCATGACGTACCCCTAAAGGTCCAATCAAACCATTGATGATGGTTGAAATCATAATCACAATCAAAATAATCGTTCCATATTGGTTGTGTAAACTCGCTCTTGCAAAAAATGCTAATCCAATCGCTGCTTGAGCTTGAGGCAGCAAACAAAATCCAAGATATCTTCTCACTGTTTTATCTGATTTTGCGAGCCAAGAACCAACATATGATCCACCCAGCTTACCAATTAAACGCATCACCACATAAGCTAAGGATACCCATAAAATTAGACTTAAATTAATCGTATCAATGGATTCTGCAAGGAGTAACACAATCTCAGCACCGAGCACAGTGAAAAATAAAATTAAAATCGGTGCTTCAAATAAATCCATCACTCGCTCTGTTTCATGTTTTGCTAGATCAGAGGACATATTCGAAAAGAAAATACCAGTTGCCATCGGCAATAAGATTGGGGAAAGATGAACGTGATGACCAAAGAGATGAATCCCATCATTCGCAATCGCTACAGATGCTAAAACAGCAACCATCGCTGAAATTAAAATGACAACATCCTTTTCAACGTCTTCATATTTTAAATATCTAATAATTCTCGTTAAAATATATCCTATAGCAAGTCCAATGACGAGTGAAAAGATAATTTCAAAAATTGGTCCAGTTAAAATTTCCATAAAACCAAAATTTGAGCCATTTTCAACAGATACTGCATAAGAGAGAGCAATCCCAAAAATCATGATGGTAATCGAGTCTTCTACGCCGTGAAGCGGTACTAAAGTATCAGAAAGTGGACCTCTTGCGACCATACGCTTGGTAATCATTAAAATCGGACCTGGTTCAGTTGCAATCGCTAAAGCTCCAATCAGTAATGCGATATGTAGAGGTAACAAAAAGATATAAAGTGCTAGAAAAGTTAAAATGAATGCGAATGCTGCTTGAAATAAAGTCACAATCACGACTTCTTTCGTGCGATTTTTTATCTTTTTAAAATTAAGTTCAAGACCAATGGAAAATGCAATAAACCCTATACCAATATTGATAATGATATTAAAGGCATCAATGATATTGGTAAATCCTAAATAAACTAAGACACTACCAAAAACAAGACCAATCACAATATAAGCTGTCAAATTCGGCAATCGACGACGTTCTAAAAAACGACCTGCAAACAGGCCTAAAATAATGGTTATTGACAGCAATAAAATAAGTTCATAAGACGAATGTGCTGGTGATTCAGCAGCTAAAATAGGAAACATATAGGGATTGCCTTCTTTCGATTGTTCGCACAATCATCATAGCACACTCCATCATGAAACACAAGTATAGATTCTTTGACAACGTTATCATCATAGTAAAAAAATTAATTCTTTTCATTAAAACTTCAAAGTCATCTGACTTAGCATGCCTTTAAGCATATTTTTTTGGCATTTTAATCTGAGTCATAATGCCTAATGAAACTAAAATCAAAATTAAGATGGCGATATAAATGTAGGATGTTAATCCTAAAGCATCCATAATGGTACCTGAAATGAGCGTTCCAATAATGGATCCAACCCCATAGGCTGTAAACATGATGCCGTATTTTCTTGCGTAATATTTAATGCCATAAAATGCTTTAATTGTTGCAGGTACGATTGATAGCCATGCACCTAAATTAAACCAAAATAAGCCAAATGAGATAATATAAAGATATAAAAATTGCCCTCGATTAATTAAACCAATGATGGATGCCAATCCAATTAATGATAAGGATATCACAACTGAAAATTTAAATCCTTTTTTATCCATAAGCATGCCAAATAGAGGTCTTGCAACACCATTCATCAGTGCAAAAAAGGATAAAGATAACGTGACTTCTCTTGGACCAAATTGATAGTAAATGACGCCCACTTGATAAGAGAGACCAATCATCATGAGTCCAATCGTTGTCGCTATCACGAATAAGAGATATATACGCTTAAATGGTGTCAATTTTTCATGAACAAAAGGTTCATCTGCTGCTTTCTTAAACTCTTGGTACTCTTTCATAATAAAAACGTAGGATAGTGGTAATTGAATGACGAGAAACGCGAGTCCAAAAATCAAAAAAGAGGTTTTTAAACTGGTTGCATGTATCAAAGCACTCGCTAAAGGTGCTGTGATCAATGGCGACATACCAAATCCAAGCAAAATAATACCTGTCATCAAGCCACTTCGCTTTGGATATAACTTTTGGACCATAAAAATAGGAATACCATAAACCATGCCTACCCCGATACCAATCAAAACCCCATAAGAAAACGTAAGCATCCAAATTGATGTTGCAATGGAAGAAATAAGCCATCCAAAAGAAATCAATAACGTCCCGTAAAACACAAATCTTCTTAAATATCTTGATTTTAAGAATCTACCGGTCACCATCATCGAAGATGCATAAAAAAACAGTGAGGTCATATAAGGAAGTCCGCTTAAAAGTGTCCCCACTTGATATTGGTTTTCTATATGTAGTCTAAAAACACTATAGGCATAGACTGTACCCATCAAAAGCATCATCACTAAACTTGAGATGATTAAGATGATATGTGATTGTTTCGTCATATTGTTCTCCAAGGTTTGAATTTCAAATCTTTTTTATTATAGCATAAAAGAATTGAAACAATCTATAAAAAAACTGGTATTTCATTAATTGACATAGTAATTTTCCTTTTATATATTGAATCTAAAAGTAACTATGACAATAACTAGTGATAGAAAGGGTTTCATTTTTTAAATATAGGCATATACTATAGATGTTTCTTGTCAGTAT
>JAUVXD010000018.1 GCA_030603805.1 Acholeplasmataceae bacterium | reverse complement strand
ATACTGACAAGAAACATCTATAGTATATGCCTATATTTAAAAAATGAAACCCTTTCTATCACTAGTTATTGTCATAGTTACTTTTAGATTCAATATATAAAAGGAAAATTACTATGTCAATTAATGATCAATCATCTTTTTACCTTTACAAAACTTTGGTTTTACTGCTATAATACTTTTGTATTGAGTCGTATAAGTTATCTGTCATGGTGATAACGTTTCTACCGCGATGCCAAACATCGCGACTACGATCATTTAAGCATTAGGGGTGTTTAATGCTTCGTAGCCTTATGACGTACTCTAATACATTGAAGGGGCACATAGGGGATAGGTAGCATTTGATACCTAAATTATGTGGGAATTAAAAGCACCCTCTTATAGGGTGTTTTTTTTAGGCATAAATGATAAAATAGATGTGAACTTTAAAAAGGAGCTTGATCATATGAACATTTGGCATGACATTGCTAAGGATAGAATTCAGCCGGATCATTTTATTGCATGTATCGAAATATCTAAAGGCAGCAAAAAGAAATATGAGCTCGATAAAGAAACAGGTATGATTATTTTAGACCGCATCCTCTTTACCTCCACACACTATCCAGCTAACTATGGATTTATTCCAAGAACCTACGCTGGTGACAATGACCCTTTAGACGTTTTAGTGTTATGTCAGGAAGATATTGAACCGCTAAGTATTGTACAATGTTATCCCATTGGGGTCATGAAAATGATTGATTCTGATGAAATCGATGAAAAAATTATCGCCATTCCTTTTGGTGACCCATCGCTGACACAATATAAAGATATCAGCGAATTACCCGCACATCTATTGACAGAAATGGGGCATTTCTTCGAGGTTTATAAGTCACTAGAAGGCAAGAAAACTTATATTCTTGATATTGAAGGTGCGGATGCTGCAAAAAAAATTATTGCGCAATCTATTAAGAATTACAACGAAAAATTTGGTAAATAAGAAGAAGGTATAATTATGGGAAGAGCATTTGAAGTGCGTAAGGTTGCTATGGCAAAAACAGCAGCCATTAAGAGCAAGGTTTACGCAAAATACGGTAGAGAAATTTATATGGCAGCAAAATCAGGAACACCAGATCCTGATACCAACCAGACATTAAAAAGACTGATTGAAAAAGCAAAAAGAGAACAAGTGCCTGCAGATGTGATTAAACGAAACATTGAAAAAGCCATCGGTGGAACAGGTGAAAGCTATACGGAAGTCCGATATGAAGGATTTGGTCCAGGAAATTCTTTATTGGTTGTTGAGTGTCTAACGGATAATGTCAACAGAACGATTGCTGAGGTTAGAAACTGTTTTACAAAAACAGGGGGCAAATTAGGCATTTCAGGTTCTGTTATTCATCAGTTTAATCATCAAGCAGTGTTTGTTATGAATGATATTACAGAAGATGAAATCCTTGAAATTCTTGTCTTAAACGATTTAGATGTTTCAGATATTGAAACCGATGAAAACTCGGTAACCATCTATAGCGATGCAACAAATTTCAATTCAATTCGAACAGCCATCTCAGAGAGTAAACCTGATTTAGAATTTGATACAGAAGAAATCATGTGGCTGCCCATTATGGAAACATCGTTAGAAGACGCTGAGGATCAAGAAAAATTTGAACGTCTCCTTTCTATGCTTAATGAACTTGATGATGTACAAGAAGTCTTTCATAATGTGCTATTGCCTGAATAAGTTATAAATAATCTTAATTTAGTAAAAAATCAACTCAAAATAAGTTAAAGACAGTCTTCTAAAGCGTGAAAACTGTCTTTTTTTTTGCTTTTTATTATGTTATAATAATACGAGGAATAAACGAGGAGGATGTCATGAACTTAAAATCGATTGATCCAATCATCGATCAGATCATCCTGAAAGAAATGAATCGTCAGGAAGAACACATCGAGCTGATTGCTTCTGAAAACTTTGTTTCACAAGCAGTATTGGATGCTCAAGGTTCAATTCTCACGAATAAATACGCTGAAGGATACCCCAAAAAGAGATATTATGGGGGATGCGAATTTGTTGATGAAATTGAAACGATAGCAATAGAAAGACTTAAAAAATTGTTTGATGTGAAGTATGCGAATGTTCAACCACATTCGGGTTCACAAGCAAATATGGCAGTGTTTCAAGCTTTACTAAGTCCAGGGGATACTATTTTAGGTATGTCACTTGCTGAAGGCGGACATCTAACCCACGGATTTCATTTAAATTTTTCTGGGAAGTTTTACAAGTCTGTATTTTATGGTGTTGATGAAAAAACTGAATTGATTGACTATGACAGAGTTTTAGAAATCGCAAAAGAAGTTCGCCCCAAACTTATTATTGCAGGTGCGAGCGCTTATTCAAGAGTCATTGATTTCAAAAAGTTTAGAGAAATAGCTGACGAAGTTGGTGCTTATCTTCATGTGGATATGGCACACATCGCAGGATTAATTGCAGCGGGAATCCACCCCTCACCTGTGCCTTATGCACACGCAATCACTTCGACCACACACAAGACTTTGAGAGGTCCTAGAGGTGGTATTGTCATCACAAACGATGAGGAAATTGCAAAGAAGATTGATAAAGCAGTTTTTCCTGGCATTCAAGGTGGACCACTCATGCACGTGATTGCAGCTAAAGCTGTAGCCTTTCATGAAGCGCTTCAACCGGAATTTGTTGAGTATCAAAAACAAGTTGTCAAAAATGCGAAAGTTCTTGCCGAAGAACTCATTAAACTTGGATATCGCGTCGTCAGTGGTGGAACTGACAATCATCTGATGCTTGTAAACGTCAAAGTAAAACATCAAATTACGGGACTTGATGCAGAAAAAACGCTGCATAAAGTCAGCATTACATGCAATAAGAATGGCGTACCTTTCGATAAAGAAAAGCCAGCTTATGGCAGTGGCATTCGTCTGGGAACACCAGCGGTCACAACTAGAGGATTTAAAGAAGAAGAAATGCGTATGATTGCACACTGGATTGATCAAACTTTAGCCAACAAAAACGATGAAGCTAAGTTATCATTAATCAATCAGCAAGTCATTTCGCTCACACAAAAATTACCACTATACAAGAAGGGAGTATAAAAAATGATTGCAAAAACAAAGTATATTCCAGATGGCAAGAAAGCGCTCAAAGAATTACCTATTTTGCATTATCTAGACGCAGAATACGTGTACTATCCTGTTACGAGTGCACGTTGTCCTGAAGGGGAAACCTGCGTTAGAGGCGGACAGTTTGTTAAAGTAGGGGAGGTTGTCGGCACCAGAAAAGGTGCATTCTTTGAACAACCTATGCATGCTACAGTCAGTGGAGAAGTTGTTGGTTATGAAAAGCATATTGATAACAGTGGCAAGCTTGTTGACTGCTTGATTGTTAAAAATGACAGAAAATATGCACTTCATGAATCAATTAAAGATCGTACAGATGAAGAGATTGATGCATTAACCAAAGAAGAGTTTATTCAAATCGTTAAGGATGCAGGATTAGTTGGATTAGGGGGAAGTGCTTTCCCAACTTATATTAAGTTAGAAACAAAAGATCCCATTCAAGTCGTGATTGCTAACGGGGTTGAATGTGAACCTAATTTGATTGCTGACTATAGCTTAATGATGAATAATCCAAGAGAAATCATTAAAGGTTTAATCTATGCGATGAAAGCATCAGGTGCACCAAAAGGTGTCATCGCAATTAAGAAAAAGTACAAGGAAATTGAAGAAAGATTAAAATTTGCACTTCAAGAGTTTACCGAGTATGATATTCAAGTTGTTAAAGTAGGAAACTTCTATCCACAAGGATGGGAAATTTCCATGATCAAAGAAGCACTTGGTATTAAGATTCCACAAGGTGAACTTCTATCTAAGTATGGCGTCTTAAATTTTAACGTCTCTACATTGCAAAGCATCTATAACGCTGTTAAAAAGAGACTTCCTGTATTAGAAAGACTCTTCACAATATCTGGTGATGGTGTTCAAAATAAGAGCTTTAGAGCGAGAATTGGGACATTAGTGAGTGATTTAATCGAACTTGCTGGTGGCTACAAAGAAGAAGAACAGTCAAAAGTTATGATTCTTGGTGGACCTATGATGGGAACTAACATCCAAAGAGATGATGTAGTCATGACCCATACAACCACAAGCCTCATCGTTTTAAATGAAAAAGTAGAAAAAGAAGAACCATGCGTCCATTGCGCATCCTGTGTTTATTCATGTCCAGTTGAAATTCAACCTGTTCAAATCATGAATGCCTATAAGGTTAGAGACAAGGATGCTCTAAAGATGCTTGAAGTGAATAAGTGTATCGAATGTGGATTATGCTCTTTTGTATGTCCTTCAAAGATTCACTTGACAGAATATATGCGTTCTGGCAAACGCTTCGCTGGTAAATAGGAGGGAAACATGCAAACAGTTAAACAAACAAGTCCTTATGTTCGCAAGGATGTCAGTACAAAACGCATGATGATTGACGTCTTGATTGCGTTAATCCCAGTCGTTCTGTTTTCAATTTATCGTTTTGGTTTTGATGCAATCATTCGAATTGTTGTGTCGTTAGTTGTGATGATTGGTTTAGAAGCTATCGCATTTGGTATGATGCATAAACCATCAAATAGCGAAAACAAATGGGAAAGAATCAAGTCCCGTTACGCAGACTACACCATCAATAACATAACAGCGCCAGCGGTTTCAGCAATTATATTTGCGATGCTTGTCCCAAGCAAACTTCCCATTTATGCTGTTGTAATGGGGGCAGCCTTTGGTATTATTGTTGCTAAAATGCTTTTCGGTGGATTAGGTGCTAATATCTTCAACGTAGCAGCTGCAGGCAGAATTTTTATTGCACTCGCATTAACCAACATGTTTTCAGGAACTTATGTCGGTGTTGATTTAATTGCAGGTGGAACAGCATTGACAACTTTAAGAAGTGGTCTTGGTTTCCCACAAGCATTAAACAGCTATTCAATCTCGGATTTATTCTTTGGTAACATTCCGGGGGCAATGGGTGAAATCAGTGCTGCAGCCATCCTTATCGGTATGGTTTATCTATTAATTCGTCGTTCAGCTGATTATAGAGTTATAGTTTCATCTCTGTTAACTTTTGTCATATTAACACTACTCGTTGGTCTTAAACTTTATCCTTATCAAGTCATTGACTACACGTTATATCAGCTTTTTGCTGGTGGTTTAATGTTTGGGGTTGTCTTCATGATTACCGATCCAGTAACTTCACCAGTAACACGTCCTGGCCGTTGGCTTTATGGATTGTTAGTCGGAGCACTCATCGTCTTAATTAGATTATTTGGTGCTTATCCAGAAGGTGTTGCGTTTGCACTCTTATTTGCAAACATGTTTGTTCCTTTAATTGACTATCCAAAATGGGCGACAAACAAAATTAAACCTGCTTTTGTAGCAAGTTACGTTGTCTTATTAATTATACTTAGCTTAGTTGTATTCTTTGGTGTTGGAGGTGCTGCATAATGAAAAAATTATTTGAGAAGCCCTTGTTTCATTACACCTTTGTGTTAACTGTGGTTGCCATTGTTTGTGGTATCATGATTGGTGCTGTCAATGCAGTAACAGCCCCAATTATCGAAGAAAATATCCGTAAAGCTCAAGCAGAAGCATACAGCAGAGTTTTAACCGGTTTAGTTTCTTATGAAGATTTAGAAGCACATGTTAACGATCCTTCAACAATTGTTGGTAAAGTTAGAGGTCTTGATGCTTCTAATAATGAACTTGGATACATTTATACAGCATATGCAACCAACAAATTTGGTTATATGCGTATTGTTGTTGCAGTGAATGCTGCTGGTACAATTTTAGGTGCTGACTTTATTGAAATCAATCAAACATATCAAGTTGATGGCACACGTACAAATCTTTCTAGATACGTGGGTTCATCTATTGGGGCATTGGCTCCACAAGGCGATCTCGTATCAGGTGCTACAGGTTCATTAAATACGGTTAAAGCAATGTTAGGTGATGTCGCAATAGCACATGCAAATACTGTTGTTGCACCAGCAGATCCTTATGTATCGTGGTTCGGAGCTGGTTATACAAAAGTTGCAGATTCTGGATTTACACCTGCAGGCTTTGTTTTAGAAAAAGATATCGTAAGTAATGCGGAAGGTCAAGTGATTGGTTCCTTCTATAAAGTTAGAGGCATCGGTACTTATAACGACTCGGGTTCATCCGGTGCAATAACTCTTTATGTAGGTATTTTGACGGATGGTACTATCGTAGGTATTGATATGCCACGGGCAGAGTATGGACATACAACATCTGCAATCTTCTTGCCTAAAGTACAAGCTTATGTTGCTTCTATTGTTGGATCTAATATCACATCATTTACTGGACAAGGCGACTTAGCAGCAGGGGCATCCTACTCTAAAGCACACGTTGATGCATTGCTTGATGCTATTGGAGGTATCTTCGAATGAAAAAGCAAAACTTATCCTTAATCATCAATGCAGTTATCCTGCTCATCATTAGTGCAACTTTCTTAATTGCTTATGCGACACAAGTTCCTAAAGATTTAGATGACAAATTGTTTGGACAGGTTGTGACACTCGGTGAGGCAAGAGTCATCACCAACCAACCGCCATTTGGGCATTACACGATTGTTCATACAGCTCAAGATGCATTCAATAATAGAGGAGAAAAAATAGGGGTTGTCTATAATGTTAAATCCCAATACAATTATTTCAATCCTAATGATCCGGGTTATGTTGAACTGCTTGTTGCCGTTAATAATCAACAAAAAATAACAGTGCAAATTGTAAGTCTCAAACAAACTGAAACTTATACTGCAGGACTTCAAAATTATGTATTTGAATATTTTCAAGGATTTGGATTAGATCAAATTATTCTAATCCCAGTACTTAACCTTGAAGAACCAGATGCAGGTGCAACCGCATCTGCAAGTACTGGTAAGATCAAAGAATTAGTAACTATGGTTATTACGTACCATACAAGCTTAAATGCAAGTCAAAGTGAGGTGAACATCGGATGACAGAAGCTAAAAAAGTTCCAGTTAAAAAGCCAGCAGTTGTAGAAAAAGAACCCAGTCTATGGGATATCTTTACTAAAGGTCTTTGGAAAGAAAATGGTATCTTTGTCATGGCCCTTGGTCTTTGTCCTGCACTTGCAGTAACTGCGACCTTTGAAGGTGCATTTGGTATGGGGATTCTTGTTATGATGGTTCTTACAATGACCAACGTTTCAGTATCCTTGATTAGAAAAGTTGTTCCTAACACAGTCCGTATTCCAGTTTACGTCATTATTATCGCGACTGAAGTAACCATCGTTAAGATGTTAGTTGATGCTTTTGCACCTGCACTCGCTCAAGAACTCGGTGTTTTCATCGCTTTGATTACAGTGAACTGTGTCGTCTTTGGTAGAGCTGAAGCATTTGCATCAAAAAATCCAGTTGGTAAATCAGCGATTGATGGACTTGGAGTTGCTGCTGGATTTGGTATCGCACTTTCCATGATTGGATTCTTTAGAGAATTCCTTGGAACAGGGATGATTCAACTCGGTAAAACATTACCCCTTGGATTTGAATATGCGCTTTTAGGAAATTCAGGGCTTGATCAGTATGCCTTAGGTGTACTTGTTCAGCCACCAGGAGCTTTCTTAGTGATTGGTTTGATTATTGCCATCATTACAGCTTCAAACCAAAAGAAAGGAGCTAAGAAATAATGAACTTAATTGCGATTTTAATTTCAGCGATGCTTGTCAATAACATCGTTTTAATGCAGTTCTTAGGATTATGCTCGTTCTTTGGTGTTTCAACAAAGATGAAATCCGTAATTGGTATGGGGCTTGCGGTTATTGTTGTTATTTTCCTTGCAGCCCTAATCACATTTCCACTTTATTGGTATGTATTAATTCCTCTAGAAATCAAATACATTGATACCATCGCGTTCATTTTAGTTATTGCATCACTTGTTCAACTCACTGAGTTAGTCATCAAGAGATTTAGCCAAAGCCTTTATAAAGCATTAGGTGTTTATCTACCATTGATTGCAACAAACTGTGCAGTATTAGGGGTTGCCCTCACGAACGTTGCAAGCCCACAAAGCTATCCAGAAGCACTTATGTTTGCTTTAGGATCAGGTTTGGGTTATGCATTTATTATCATTACATTTACTGCCATTCGTATGCGATTAGATTCCGCACCTGTTCCCAAAGCACTTAAAGGATTACCCATTGCATTCGTTACTGCGAGTTTAATGGCTATGGCGTTTATGGGATTGGCAGGGATTATCTAATGGAGTTATTAATATTAATCGCGGTACTCAGCGGGTTTATTGCACTATATATCGTAACAATGTTTTTAAATCAAAAAGTTGCGATACCAGAAAGTTGTAAAGAAGCGTATCTTGAAGCACAATCCTGTGAATCATGTGCAACAAGAAGTTCTGGTGGAAAAGCATGCGGATTCAGCGATGCACTTGAATTTATGAAGGAGGTCAAACTATAATGGAAGCTATCTATCCTTTCATTGTTCTAGGAGCACTAGGTATATTGCTTGGGATTGTGTTATCACTGGCTAATCAATACCTTACTGTAGAAGAAGACCCTAGAATCGATGGTGTTGAAAAATTATTACCTAACTATAACTGTGGTGCTTGTGGCACCCCAGGTTGCAGAGCTTTTGCGACAGGCATTATTAATGGCGAAGTTAAAAACCTTTCTAGATGTAAACCGGGCAAAGCAGAAAAACATTTTAATCCAATTTTGGAGTATCTTAAAGATCATCCAAATGCAGATGGATCTAAAGTTGATGTAAAGATTTAGGACATTTATTGTCCTTTTCTTTACTTATTTGAGTAAAATAAGAAGTAGAATAAGATTTGAGGGATTGCTATGAAGAAAGTCATATTGTTTATTACCATACTTTTCAGTGTTATTTTGTTATCATCCTGCAAAGAAGAACCAAAGAACTACTCAGCTAGCTTTTTTGACTACATGGACACATTTATCGCGATTAACATCGTTGCAGATAATGATGATGAAGCAGCAAGACATTTTAACAAGATTAGGGAAATCTATTCGAAATATCACGATTTGAGCACAGGATATGAACCCTTAGCTACTAATTCCCCATTTTTAACAAACATCTATCATATCAACCAAACGGTGAATCAAACTATCGAAATCGATATAGAGTTATATGAATTGCTAGAGGTTGCAGAACAATACAAAGTGCTGACCCAAGGCTATTTTGATATTTCTATAGGAAAGATTGTCGATATATGGAAGGCAATCATACTCGAAGAACAAAATGGTTACCTTTTTTCTGACATTCCAGCAGAAATATATCAACAAGTCATCGAACAACTTGAGGCTATTGAAGTTGTAGAAAACCCATATACCCTATCCTCCCTCGATGGCAAATATTATATTAGAATCAATCACGAGGATGTGAAGTTAGATTTAGGAGCGATATCAAAAGGTGTTGCTACTGAAAAGGTTTATGAGTATTTAATCAATGAAGGTATTGAATACTACTCGATTAGTGCAGGAAGCAGTTCTATATCTGTTGGTAAAAATATTAATAGAGACACAAAACAGTTTCATGTTTCCCTTGCAAATCCCGTAAGAACAGGAGCAGATGATCGTACATACGGCATACTCAAAATTTCAGACACCTCCATTACAACGAGTGCAAATTACGAGCAATATGCACTTTATCAAGGACTTCGATATCACCATATTGTTTCACCAAAAACTAAGATGCCCATGCACTATTATCACTCCGTAACCATTCTTGGTGCAGATTCTGGATTTCTTGATGCTTTGTCGACTGCACTTTTTTCCATGCCACCTGAAGTGTTTCAAGCATGGCTAAATCAACATCAAAATGAATATCCAGTTGAAATTGTTAGATTTAATTATGACACAACTATATCAACATTTTTAAATACATCAATCTTTGAGGATCTTCGATAATGGAACTTAAAAAGACTGTACAAAAGAAAAGAGATATTTTGCTAGCAGCCATTCTTTTTGTTGTACTTGGTGGTCTTTTTATATTGTTTAGATTGTTTGCGTTTCAAGAAGAGGCATCTACTGCAAATATTTACTATGGAACGAGTAATGAGCCCATCGTTACAATTGATTTTGTGAATTATCGAGTGATTAGTCATTATAATCAAAATGTTCCAAATGAGTATGAAGGGGTTTTCCCTATTATAGATGAGAATAATCGGACAATCACTTTATTAGGCGATTATCAAGTTAATGGCGTCCGTCAAATTGTTGTCATTAGATATGATTTTGGTCGTAAGAGTGTTCAAATTATTCAAGAATCAAGTCCCAATAATATATGTAGCAGAGAAGGAGAATCAACAGGGTGGCCACTCATCTGTTTACCAAATCGAATTCGTGTTGAATTTGAATCATCAGATGAAGATTTCACTGTTTAGGTTTTTATGAGAAAAACAAGGAAAATGACATTGCTTGCCAATTTTTTGGCTATTGCAATTGTCCTAAATATAATTGAATCAGCAATTCCTGTGATTCCTGTTCCTGGTGCAAAACTTGGATTTGCAAATATTGTCACACTGATAATCCTTTATATGTACTCATTTAAGGATAGTGCAGCAGTTACAATTTTAAGAGTTCTTCTCGTCTCACTTCTGACAGGTAAATTACTCAATCCAGTTTTCTTCATGAGTATGGGGGGGTCTTTACTTGCACTCCTTGCTATGGGATTCTTTAAGAAAACGAATTTCTTTGGCGTCTTAGGTGTTAGTGTGTTAGGTTCTGTTTTCCACTGTATCGGTCAAGTCATTGCGGGTATCTTTGTGATAGGAAGCACGGCAGTTATTCTTTACTTACCCATTATGCTATTTTTAAGTATTCCTGCAGGTGCACTCACCGGCATCATCGCTCAAAGATTTCTTGTGATATGGGAAACATGGCATAATGAATACGAACTCTAAAAAAAGAAATTTATATCTTGATAATTCATTTTATGAATGATATAATGAGTTAGCAAAACTTACTATGACATCAGTCATGGCGGAAGGAGATCAAAAAATGAAACCAGGCATTCACCCAAAATACAACGTTACTAAAGTGAAGTGTTCTACATGTGGTCATGAGTATGAAGTAGGGACAACAGCGAATCAAATTCGTATTGATACATGCTCTAATTGTCACCCATTCTACACAGGACAACAAACTTTCATCCAAGCAGCTGGACGTGTTGAAAAATTCAACAAGCGTTATGGCATTAACAACGAGAAGAAGTAACAAAAATAATAACGTGAACCCAGTGTCACGTTTTTTATTAAGATAATCATAAATAAAGGGGATTTTGTGATGTATCATACCTATAAAAATGGATTTATTGAAGTCGTCTGTGGACCCATGTTTGCAGGAAAAACTGAAGAACTGATTCGTCGAATTAAAAGACTTGAGTATGCAAAACAAAATGTTCTTGTTTTCAAACCTAAAATTGACACAAGATATGCACTCGAGGAAATTGTTTCGCACAACCTCAGTAAGAAGCCATCTATTATTATTGAAAAAAGCATTGAGATTCTTTCCTATATCAAAGAGGATACAGATGCAGTTGTTATTGATGAAGTTCAATTTTTCGACAAAGACATCATACAAATCACTGAAGATTTAGCAGATAAAGGTGTTAGGGTCATTGTAGGTGGACTCGATCGTGACTTTAGAGGAGAACCGTTTGGTCCAATGCCAGAGCTTCTTGCTCGTGCTGAATTTGTTACCAAATTAACAGCCATTTGTGTTAAAAGCGGATTACCAGCTACAAGAACTCAACGCATCATAGATGGAAAACCTGCACACTATTCTGATCCAACAATTTTAGTGGGAGCAAACGAATCCTATGAACCAAGATCCAGACATTACCATGAAGTCCCAGGAAAACCCTCAAAAATATAAATACATGAAAGCTGCACTCAAAGAAGCCCAAAAAGCCTCATCAATCAATGAAGTACCAGTGGGTGCCGTTGTTGTCTATCAAGATAAAATTATTGCTCGTGGACATAATTTGAGAGAGAAAGCTCAATCGTTTCATGCACATGCAGAGTTTATTGCAATGCTCAAAGCTTCAAAAAAAATAGGAAGCTGGAGATTGGAAGATTGTGATGTTTATGTTACAATGGAGCCATGCCCCATGTGTGCTGGTGCAATGATCCAATCTCGAGTAAAACGCCTCTATTACGGTGTAAAAGATCCAAAAGCAGGTGTTGTAGATAGCATCATGAATTTGTTTGAATACACGTTCAATCATCACGTGGAAGTTGAGTCAGGACTTTGTGCAGAAGAAAGTAAAATTATGATACAAGAATTCTTTAAGAAACTTCGAAACAAATAAGGCGAATTCCCCATCAAGCATCATCATTCAATAGTAAAGTGTGAACCTGGTCAGGTCTTGATTGAAGCAGCCATAAGCATTTCTACTATGTGGATGATGATGCTTGATGGGGATTTTTATTCATTTGTGTGAGAATACATAAAAATTACGATAATTATTATACATGTTATAATAAAAACAATGGAGGAATTACATATGAAACTAAATCCCAAGGTTTATAACCAACTAACAGCTGAACCATTTGAAACCCAACAACTTAACGGAAGAGTCGTTGAGTTTCACTACATGAATGACACACCATTTCTTTTCCAGTTTGCATCACGCGGAAGATTTGCAGTCTGGACTTCAGATGGTAATAATTACAAAGTCCTAATTGAAAGGAAATATTTTGAAGCAATGCGTGCATTTTATACGCCTGAAGTCAATATAATTTGGCTAGGCTTTTTGCAAAGAGTCAGTGGAATTAGTAGAAAGATTAACAATTTCTTTATGATTCCTACACTAATTCTTTATGTTGTGATTGCTGCGCTAGCAACATGGCTTTTACCAAACAATATGCTAGAAATTCTTCTTTTCATGATTGTTCTCGTTGTCATTAGCAATATGGTTCAAAGTAGAATCGTCAATAAAAAAGTTAGAGACGAAAATAAGAAAGCTCAAGATGAAATCAGAGCATTTATTGGTGTTGAAAACTTTGAACAATTAATCAAGGCTCAAGAAGATCATTATCAAGAATACTTTAAATTTGAAGAACCAGTAGAAGAACAAAATGAAACAACCGAAGATGCATTAAAGGTTGATGAAGAGAGTGAGAAAAAAGATGGAACAGAAAGCAATTAATGCTATTAGAATGCTTGGCGTTGATGCAATCAATAAAGCAAACAGTGGACATCCAGGTATTGTTCTTGGGGCCGCACCTATGGCATACCAACTTTTCACTGAACATTTAAATATCAACGTTAAAGATCCAAAATGGATGAATCGAGATAGATTTATCTTATCTGCAGGGCATGGTTCAATGCTATTATATGCATTAAACCATTTAATTGGATACAAAGTATCCATTGAAGATCTTAAAAAATTCAGACAAATTGGTAATACGCCTGGCCATCCAGAATATGGACATACCGATGGTGTTGAAACTACAAGTGGACCTCTAGGACAAGGGATCTCTAATGCGGTTGGAATGGCAATTGCCGAAACACATTTAGCAGCGAGATTTAATCAACCTAATTTCGACATCATCAATCACCATACATATGTGATTTGTGGTGATGGCGATCTTCAAGAAGGCGTCGCATTAGAATCCATGAGTTTGGCGGGTCATTTAGGTTTGGGTAAACTCATTGTGCTCTTTGACTCAAATGATATTCAACTTGATGGTAAAGTATCTTTAGCATATAGTGAAGTTCACAAGCAAAAATTTGAAGCAATGGGTTGGCATTATGTATTAGTAACCGACGGCAATGATCTAAACGCTATTCAAAAAGCAATTGTAAAAGCTAAAAAAGAAACCGAAAAACCTTCCATCATTGAAATTAAGACAATTATTGGATTTGGAACTAGTGTTCAAGGAACAAGCAAAGTTCACGGTGCACCTGTTGGTTTTGAGGAAGCAGAGTTCTTAAGAAAAACTTTATCATGGCCATATGCCCCATTTGAAGTTCCTGCAGAAATATACGATCACTATCGCAAAAAAGTCACACTAAGAGGTCAACGCTCGTATAAAAAGTGGCAAAATTTACTTAAATCATATGAGACTAATTATCCTGAGTTATTCAAACTCTATCAGTCTTTTATCAAAAACGAATATGATATTAAACTAGATGATTTTAAAGACGACATATCAGTACAAAAAGATGCAACACGAAACATCAGTGGAAAAGTTCTCAATAAACTTTCAGCAAAAAACTTGAACCTAATCGGAGGTTCTGCAGATTTAACGGCATCGACAAAAGCAAAAGGTGCGGATGGTCATTATAGTAAGGAAAATAGACTTGCTCGCAACATCAACTTCGGTGTTAGAGAACACGCTATGGGCGCGATTGTCAATGGTATGGTACTCCATGGAGGCCTCAAAGTTTTTGGTGGTGCATTCTTTGTCTTTAGTGACTATATGAAGCCAGCAATTAGACTTGCTGCAATCATGCATATTCCATCCATCTTTGTTTTTTCTCATGATACAATTGCTGTTGGGGAAGATGGACCAACCCATCAACCCATTGAACAACTTGCGGGTCTCAGAGCAATTCCAAATCTTAATGTGATTAGACCTGCAGATGCACAAGAAACATTAGCAGCATGGAAAATTGCACTAGAATCAAAAACTACGCCAACATGCATTATACTAACAAGACAAAATGTTGATAATACTGCACATTCTTCATATGAAGGAACTGCGCATGGCGCGTATGTGATTTCAAAAGAAAAAAATAAGTTGGATGGTATTTTACTGGCATCAGGGTCAGAAGTTGGACTCGCAGTAGAAACACAAAAAGTCTTAAGTCAAGCCGGATATGATGTGCGTGTTGTGAGCATGCCATCTCATTTCATGTTTGAAAAACAGACACAAAAATACAAGAAAGAAGTTCTACCAAGAAACGCGAAAACACTCGCTATTGAAATGGGTAGTCCACTTTCATGGTACAAATATACACAACACATTTACGGTTTAGAAACATTTGGTGTAAGTGCGCCATTAGAAGATGCACTTGAGCATTTTGGATTTAATAAAGATAAAGTTGCAGATTACTTTGTTAAAAAACTTGCTTAATAAAGAAGTGGTTTTATGATTTATGATGGTATTGTCATTGGCGGAGGGCACGCTGGTATTGAAGCAGCTCTTGCTATGGCTCGTATGAATAAAAAAACAATACTCATTACAGGCAACCTCAACAAGGTTGCTTCTTTGCCTTGTAATCCATCCATAGGAGGACCCGCAAAAGGTATTGTTGTTAGAGAAATAGATGCTTTAGGCGGACAAATGGCCAAAAGTGCAGATCAAGGACAAATTCAAATTAAAATGCTCAATGCATCCAAAGGTCCTGCTGTTCGAGCACTACGTGCACAAATCGACAAGTTAAAATATCCAAAAATCATGCTTAAAGTGCTTCAGGAAACTCACAACCTAGACTTGTTAGAAGCGCTTGTTGACCACACGATAATTGAAAATGAACAAGTTAAAGGTGTTGTGCTACAAGATGGGACAGCGATTGAAGGCAAGACGGTTATATTAACTACAGGCACATACCTCAGCAGTAGTATTTTAATTGGAAAAGAAAAAACCTCAAGTGGACCTCACGGTGAACCTACAACATATGGTATAAGTAAACAACTGAAAGAGTTAGGCTTTGATGTCGTTAGACTTAAAACCGGAACACCGCCAAGAATTGCACGAAACAGTATTGATTTTTCTAAAATGACGCCGCAACCCGGTGATGAAAATGGGTATACATTTAGTTTCGATAACAGGTATTTCCATGATAATCCGCACGAGTATTGCTATTTGACACATACGTCACTGAATACACACGACATTATTAATCAAAATTTAACACTATCAGCAATGTATAGCGGTGTTGTTGAAGGCGTTGGGCCAAGATATTGCCCATCCATCGAAGACAAAGTGGTTCGATTTAGTGATAAAAATAGACATCAAATTTTCATAGAACCTGAAAGTATGGATCTTGATGAAATGTATGTTCAAGGTTTTTCCACGAGTATGCCGAGAGAAGTACAGGAAAAAATGATTCGAACAATTCCAGGATTAGAAAATGTCAAAATTATCCGTTATGCCTATGCCATAGAATACGACGCAATTAATCCAATTCAACTTTTCCCGTCACTCGAAACTAAAAGAATTCAAAATCTCTTTTGTGCAGGTCAAATCAATGGGACAAGTGGTTATGAAGAAGCCGCTGGACAAGGTATCATGGCAGGCATCAATGCAGCGCTCAAAGTTTCAGGAAAGTCCCCACTTATCTTGCAACGCCACGAAGCATACATTGGTGTACTTATAGATGACTTAGTCACTAAAGGCACATTAGAACCTTATCGTTTACTCACCTCTAGAGCAGAACATAGATTACTTCTAAGACATGATAACGCGGATCTAAGACTTAGAGAATATGGATATCAAATTGGATTAGTAGATGAGGAAACATATCAAAAATTTCTCGTTAAAAAAGAAAGTTTTAATCGATTATTTGAATTAGTCAAACAATTTCGCATCATGCCCTCAAGAGAAAACAATGAGTATTTGCATTCTAGAAATTCAGCCCCCATTTATGAGGCAATTTCTTTGGCGGATATCTTAAAACGACCTGAAATTAATCAAATAGATATTAAATATTTCATTGGACAAGAGTATGATGATGATACCCTTGAGCAACTAGAAATTAAGATTAAATACGAAGGTTACATTCAAAAAGCACTTCGTGAAGCTGATAAAATGTTAAGATTAGAAGAAAAGATAATACCAAATGCTATTGATTATAAACTCGTAAAAAACATATCGTCTGAAGCGAGAGAAAAGCTCACTAAAATTAGACCCAAAACATTAGGTCAAGCTTCAAGAATTTCAGGGGTTAATCCAGCCGATATTTCAGTTTTATTGGTATATCTAGAATCAGGAAACATACATCATGATGTTTAAAGAAGATCTTAAAAAATCACTAAAATTAGATATTAGTGATGAACAAGAAAAACAATTTGATGTATACTATCATTACTTAATCGAGTACAACAATAGTACAAATTTAACAAGAATAACCGAAAGAGATGAAGTATATTACAAGCACTTTTTTGATTCTTTGACTATTGCAAAGTCGATAGATTTATCGCAAATTCATTATTTATGCGATATGGGTTCAGGTGCAGGTTTTCCTAGTATACCTATTAAAATTCTATATCCACACATAAAGGTTACCATAATAGACGCACTTAACAAACGAATTCTATTCCTTACTCATTTAATGGATAAATTAAACCTAAAAGGTGTAACATTGGTTCATGATCGAGTCGAAAACTATGCCAAAATTCATCAGGAGTCTTTTGATTTGGTTACTGCTAGAGCACTCGGGAGTATGTCTTTAATTTCAGAAATGGGCATACCCATGGTCAAAAAAGATATGTACTTTTTAGGACTTAAAGCTCAAAATTACCAACAAGAACTTAAAGACGCAGAACGTGGTATACATATGCTTGGAGGATTAGTTCAAGAAGTAAAACACTTTAGTTTGCCTTACGGTTTTGGAGAAAGAACACATATCATTATAAAAAAAGTAAAACACATTAAAGGTTATCCAAGATCCTATGCTCTCATGAGCAAGAAGCCTTTGTAACTTTTAGAATGGAGTAAAGATGGGGAAAATAATTGCTGTATCGAACCAAAAAGGTGGTGTTGGTAAAACAACAACCAGCGTAAATCTTGCAGCGGCACTTGCTGAGCATAATAAACGCGTTTTACTCGTTGATTTTGACCCACAAGCTAGTACAACAACTAGTCTTGGAATCAACAGAAGCATGCTATATTCAACCATCAATGATGTTCTTTTAGATCAAAAGTCTATCCATGAGACGGTGATTCATCTTAAAGAAATAAACATCGATGTTGTACCAGCAACTATTGAACTAGCACATATCGAAATAAAACTTGATCATGATGATAGAGAATATGTTTTGAGTCAAAAACTTAGTCAGATATCTGATGATTATGACTTCATTATTATCGACTGTCCACCATCTTTAGGTTTGTTAACCCTAAGTGCACTTTATGCATCCAATTCTGTACTCATCCCAGTACAATGTCAATTCCTAGCCATTGATGGACTTACACAGTTATTGAACACCATAAGAATTGTTCAAAAGAAAATGAAAATCAACAATAGAAATCTTGAAATTGAAGGCGTGCTTTTGACCATGCTAGACAAAAGAACTAAGGCTGGTTGGGAAATTGTTCACGAGATTAAAGATTACTTTAAAGAAGGTGTTTTTGACACCATCATTACCAGTAATGTCGCGGCTCAAGTTGCACCAACATATGGATTACCTGTATTGACTTTCGCACCTAAGTCACCAGCAGCCAAACTTTATAAATCGCTTGCAAAGGAGATTGTGATTAAGAATGAGCGTTGATAAGAAAGCTAGAACCTTTTCCGATCTACTCAGCGAACATCACGTAGATGATGTCCTTGAAGGAGAAATAATTGAAGAAATATTGCTATCAGAGATCAAGCCTAATCCTTTTCAGCCAAGAAGAATATTTGATGAAGACAAGATTAATGAGTTAGCACAGTCGATTAAAGAACATGGTGTTTTTCAACCAATTATTTTGAAAAAAGTCAAACAAGGATATATTATTGTATCCGGTGAAAGAAGGTACAGAGCTGCCCAAAAAGTTGGACTCAGAGTGATTCCATCGATTGTTAGACAATACGAAGAAGCTAAGGTTGCTGAAATTGCACTCGCAGAAAATCTTCAAAGGGAAAATTTAACACCGATTGAAGAAGCTGAAGCATATAAAGTGGTTATGAATAACCTACATTTGACCCAAGCTGAACTTGCCGAAAAAATAGGAAAGAGTCGCTCACATGTAACCAACACTTTGGGATTGCTAAACCTTCCCCAAGAAGTTCAACATATGCTTTTAACAAGTCAGATCAGCATGGGACATGCTCGGGCTTTGAGTAAATTGGAAGATTCTAAAAAAATAATTAAACTTGCAAACTCAATCATTGATAAACAACTTAGTGTTAGACAAATAGAGGAACTTACAAAAATTGAAGAAAAGACCAACAAAATTCAACGAAAACTACAGTCACAATATGGTCAGCAAGAGAAAAATCTATCATCAATCTATGGAAATAAAGTTAAAATTGACGACAAGAAAATCACTATATATTATAAGGATGAAAACCTTGATGATTTAATCGAAAGACTATTTAAAAAATGAAATACAATCTTGGAGACCATTTAATTACCAAAAAGAAACATGTATGTGGATCAGATGAGTGGGAAGTACTAAGAATAGGCGCAGAAATAAAAATCAAGTGCGTCAAGTGTGCTCGGGAAATCATGGTTTTTAAAGCAGAATTAGACACTAAAGTTAAAGAAATGAAAGCAAAAGTTAATCAATAAAACTAAACAAATGGCTAAATAAAGCGGAAAGATAGCAGATTTCTTCTGAAAATAGCCATTTTTATTTATATGTAAAAGGCTGATAGACTAAAAATAATAAATTATGAAGGAAAGTTGTTGCTTTTTTGTAAATGATACGATAGAATATAAAAGCAAGCCAAAAATGGAGGGGTAGCGAAGTGGCTAAACGCGGCAGACTGTAAATCTGTTCCTAACGGTTCGGCAGTTCGAATCTGTCCCCCTCCACCACTCTATATAATAGACCTTGTGTGAATGAGAGAAAACTCATGAAAATATATTGACAAGGTTGTTTTATAATGATAGAATGATTAAGCACGCCAAAGAAGGCGATGCGAAGCAGGTCTTTGAAAACTGAATGATGATGAGTGTATCAAAAACAAAAAAACAAAAAACAAAACAAGAGCTATTAACAAACAAAACATAAATTTATGGAGAGTTTGATCCTGGCTCAGGATGAACGCTGGCGGCGTGCCTAATACATGCAAGTCGAACGCACTAGT
>JAUVXD010000026.1 GCA_030603805.1 Acholeplasmataceae bacterium | reverse complement strand
TTGAAAAGTTTAAAAAGGAAATAAAAAAACTAATTTAATCTATTCACTACATAATAAAAACCGATCCAACGGCTCAATGAGGCTGTAAGGTCGGTTTTACTCTATTGAAGATGCAAAAGTCAGGTGATTTGATGACAATTTCGCTCATTTAGGGCTGCTGCCTGCAGCCCTATTTGTGCGTCTTTATGATTAAAGACTCATATTGTCAAAAATCTAAAAAACTATGTTAAAATAGCCTCATGGGGGCAATCTTATGAAATATTTGTTGTTATACAATCCTGCTAGTGGCAGAACAAACTTTAAAGTTCATCTACCATTAATTAAGAAAATCTTTGCAAAGACAAGTCATACACTTGAGATTTATCAATCAAAAGCAGCAAAAGATTTAGAAAAAGTTGCATTTGAAAAAGCTCAAGATTTTGATGTTTTTTTAGTTGCTGGTGGAGATGGCACTTTAAATGAAGTTGTTAATGGATTAATGAAGTCAAAAATCAAACCTGCCATTGGTGTATTACCTAGTGGAACAGCTAATGATACTGCAGCGATTCTTGGAATCAATAAAAACATTAGAAGATCACTTAAGATTTATTTTAAAGAACAACCTGTCATCATGGATGTGAATCAAATTAATGATCAATACTTTTTATATACAGCTGCATCAGGTATTTTAACAAGGGTGAGTTATGATGTTTCAAGAAGACACATTAAAAAATATGGTTATATCGCTTATGTGATTGCAGCAATGAAAGATTTAACGGTCGATTATAGATATCCTGTTCATATCAAATATGATGGAAAAGAAGTGGACTGTGAATGTGTCATGGTTTTAGGGCTATCCTCAAATCGTGTCGGAGGTATGACATTATATAATTTTTCGAGTTCTAAGCTTAATGATGGCAAATTTGAACTTAGACTATTTAAGAGAGTGAAGTCTTTTTGGCGGTTTAGACTATTATCATCATTTATTAGAGGTGGAAAGAAGCTACGAGAAGATTTACATCTTGTTTCAAATCATTTTGAAATCGCAACATATGCTAATGTGGATTGGAATGCTGATGGAGAATATTCAACTAGTGGAAGTGTTATCATCAGGGTCCTACCTAACGCGATTAGAATTTATGCATCTAATAAATCCAAGAAGAAATTTTTCTAAGAAAAGGTTGCTATAGGCAACTTTTTTGTTTGTTATCACAGATCAAAAAAATAGGAGTATAATCAAAATCAAAGAAGGTGTTCATTTTGAAAAATCTAATACTGGCGGCGTGTTTACTCATATTATTGGGATTAAGTTTTTTCTTTGAACCTGTTGAAGATTCAATAGATTTAGTATCAGGTGCAAGTACACAAACATTTCAAACTCAAATTGATATCATCGCAGGTGCATCAGAAGGTGTTTCATCAAATGATGATTCTAGTAGGTAAATACCATGACCATAATTCTTGTTAACTTAGTGATTTTGCTTATCGCATCCTTCTTCTTTGGAACTTGGATTAGAAAACTACATTGGGTTTTATTTGGCATTTCTTTAGGTATAGGGATTTATTCATTTACTCAAGAGATTACTATTATTAACATGGGGTATGTAGGTTTATCTTTTTTCTTGGTTGTTATGTTTGCGAGTGGATTGAATCCAGGTAAGCTTAAAAAGAGATTAATGGGTAACCGTGCTGAATATGCTATTATGGGTGGAATTTTTGTTTTGGTTCATGGGTTAAAATATATCATCTATGCACTTGATTTCTCATTTTTTTGGTTCGCACCAATTAATTTTTATATAGGTATATTCTCAGTTATGATAATGATACCACTTTGGATCACTTCATTTATGTTTGTTAGAAAGAAAATGAAAGGTAAATCTTGGAAAAAATTGCACAAACTATCTTATGTATTTTATATTGCAGTTTTCATTCATTTGATATGGATTAACAATCAGCGGATGTGGTTTTATATAACACTTTGCATCCTTTATGTTTTTGTTAAATACTGGGATTATTTGATATATATAAAATTACACGATACAAGAAAAATGACTAAGGTATGATGACGAAAATGAGTGCCGAAATAGCTCAGTTGGTAGAGCAGCTGTCTCGTAATCAGCAGGTCGTAGGTTCGAGTCCTATTTTCGGCACCATTTCATTGTGAAATGACTCCAAAAAGTTGGAGAGAAGGTATAATAATTCCTGATCTTGAACTTAGGAGTCTTTTTTATTATGAGATTGACATTTGAAGTCAAATTAAAGATGAAACCGATGATCAAGCATTTGGGTTCAATCAATTTTCGTAGGATGAATAATTGATGATTATCATCACTATTACGATTGATATTAATCGAAATAGATTGATCGTTACTATTTCTTAAAAATCACTATGCAATTATCTTTTTAGAGATTTGTTAATTCAATAGTAAAACAGATTAATATTAAATGTAAACAATATTGTAAACACAATTGTTGACACAATGTAAATAATATTGTAAACTATGTTTGAGGTGTTAGTATGAGTGTTTATAATAACTTTAAACAAATTTGCAAAAAACTGAATCATTATCCCACTCAATCAGAACTGATCTATAAATTCGGTCTAAATAGAGATGAATTAAAAGAAATATCTTTGGAAAAATATAAGGATGATGAGTATCAAAAATCTCCATTGGAAAGTCCATCAGGGACTCGTTTATTATATTGGAAAAATGAAAGAATTGTGATGCATTTCCAAGGTAGTCAAGACCTTATTAGAAACTCAGAGATGAATCAATTCACCGATTTTCGTAATTCGGAAATCCTTAATGGATTCGTTTTTTCTGAAATTGAGTCGAGCTTGGCAATTGAAGGTATCAGAAGTACACGAGCACAGATCGAAAAACTTGATCAAGCAAATTATGAAGATTTGGATCAACTAAACGATATCATTGTTAAAAATATGCTTTTGGGCTATGAGTTTGTAAAAAGACATGACATCACTGAAAAAAACATCTTTCAGCTCTATGAGATTTTATCAAAGAAATGTTTAAAGGAAACGGAGCAATTAAATCCTGGTGCTTATTATCGACACGATGAAGTGAATATTGTGGATGGTGCTAATGCGGTTGTAGATCGTGGTGTTGACTGGAATTTATTACCAACATTAATGAACCAACTTATCGACTTTATGAACACAGATAAAACGTATGAAGAACATTTGATTGCCTCTCATATTGTTCATTATTATCTCGTCTATCTGCACCCCTATTTTGATTACAATGGTCGTATGGCTAGAGTTTTATCATTTTGGTATAATCTCAAACACGCGCCATCATTGAGTTTATTATTGGTAAGTGAAGCTATCAATAATAGAATCCATAAACAAGGTTATTATAATGCCATTATGAATTCAAGGAATGCAGGAAACGACATCACGTATTTTTTGGAGTATATGGGAGATATCGTGCTTAAGTATTCGAAAATATATATCAATTTCTATAGCATTAAAGCTCAACTTAAAGGAAAAGGAATGCTTATAAGCAGAGCTTTAGAAATTGCTTTAAAATATGTATTAGCGATACCTGTAACTGGAGAAGGCTTTTTTGATTGGAAGGACTATAAAGATTTTTCTCATGACTCATTTAGTAAACAGTATTATCTAAGACTATTAAATGACTTAACGGAACTTCAAATTTTAAAGGTTATAGAACATAAAAAATCAAATCTTTATCAATTAAATGTAGATCTTTGGGATCTGATACTTTAAATCAATAATTGACAAGTCAAGTCAAGACAATTTCTGCGGCTTTGTTAAGCTAATCATAAGCAGAAATATATGTATAAACTTTGAGTCGTCTTTTCGGCACCATGTTTAGTTTCAAGAGATTCTTGATTACGAAGAGGACATAACTTTAGTTATTTCATTTTGATGAATAGAACACAGAATTTTTTATTTACATATCATAAAAATAACTTATAATAAGATTAGAAGTTGAATTCGGGGGGATTACCAATGATTAAAATAATCAAGATATTTTTAGCCATTGTTTCAGTTGGTTTTTTTGTCTATTATGGGATTAAATTGGCTACCACTAAAACAGATATACCTGAATGGACTTATAGATTAGCAGATGATCTAGATTCTTATCTCATCGTTTCTTATGATGGCAAAGATACCGAAATTGTGATTGAAGAAACCTTTGAGGATAAACCTATTGTAGGGTTCCATAAGGATTTTAGATTACCCACATCAATTAGTAAATTAACCTTGTCCAGTAATTTTGTTACTCTTGATATTTTAAATCTATGGAGGACTGCAAGTACATTACTCATCATCCCAGAAGATTCTAAATTAGAAGAAATTACATGCAACTTCAAGTTTTACCGTTTTAATAATGAATCAGTGTTTATTCCTAAAAATACGAGAGTTTGTGTGGAATCATTCATAGATAACTCAACCATAAAAGAAATTATTGTGCATCCAGAAAATCCTTATTATCAAAGTGTAGAAGGTATTTTACATAACATAGATTTATCTGAAATTATTTATTTTCCTGCGCGTCATGACTTTGAGAGCTATTCAATATTATCATCTGTACATACCATTTGTCCGTATGCGTTTTCCACTCAGCACAGCTTAAAACATCTCTATATCCCAGAAACAGTGACTAAAATTGAATATTATGCTTTTAGATATTCTAATCTTGAATCCATTGAGTTTTCAAATGAGACAACCATTGATAGTCTTGGTTTTATGTCCTTAGCAGATACGTATCATTTGGAAGCTTTTCATGTTCCAGATTCAGTAAAAAGTCTTAATAATACTTTTACTGGATCATCTGTAAAAGCAATCACTTTTGGTGATGATAGTTTAGTTCAATCAGTAAGTCAAAGCACCTTCAATCAAACGAGATATTTAAAAGAACTTATATTGCCTAAAGGTGTTGAAAGCATCGAAGGTTCTCCGTTTTCTGGTTCAGGTATTGAGATGTTGACCATTACATCTCATATTACAACTTATTCAGAAAACTTATTTTCAAATATGTCAAATCTTAAAGAAGTTATATTTACACATCCAGATTCTGAGTTTAAGTTTAGAAATGGATTACTTACCTCAAATCGAGGGAAGGAGTTATTGCTCTACATTTTGACTGAAGAAGATCAAGGTGTATTACATCTAGATGACTCCATAGAAACGATTTCAATTTTCGCAATCAATAGAGAACAGGTTTTAAAGAATATTGAAGTTCACACAGATAACCCACATTATGCTTCAGTAGATGGCGTGTTATATTCAAAAGATTTATCAAAAATGATTTTATATCCCTATTCAAATCAAAGAAGCAGCTATCAAATTTTAAATGGAACAAGACATGTTGAATTCTCGTTTTCAAGAGCGATATATTTAAAAGAAATCATTATTTCTCATTCTATTGAATCTTTACCAGATTACGCATTTATGAATACAGGGATAGAATCTGTAACTTTCATAGGTGAATCCAGTCTTGATGTGATACCAAGGTATGCGTTTTATAATCTAGATTTATTAGAGATTACAATCCCTAAATCTATTAAGCAAATTGGGGCGAATGCGTTTGCATTCTCGAAACTTACAACGTTAAGTTTTGAGGAAGGTTCCAGACTAGAAACGATCGATCAATACGCATTTTACAATACAAGAATCAAGACTCTAAAATTACCTCCTAATGCACTACACATCAGTACAGATGCTTTTGATATTTATTCATTAAAACATGTCTATGTACCTAAAGAAGTCGTATGGATTCATTCAAGAGCATTCAATTTAAATCAAGAAATCACGTTTTATATTGAAAATGAAAATACAACCCTTTTTAGAGTCTATTCCGACCGAAAAGCTATATTTTTATATCAACAAACAATTAATGATTTTTTAAATGCTTCACAAGAAAACTAACTATAAAGAAATCAAATCAAAGGAGATATACACAACTATGAATCGTGAAAACCAAGTCATAGATTCCAATGTTTTAGTAGGTCAAAAAATTGTTATGATTGCTCTAGCATATCTTGATGTGACAATTTATGCAGTCATTTTATTTTTACTGACTCAATTATTTGAGACTTTTACACAGTTAAATGAGGTTGTACTTATTTTTGGCATCAGTGCAATGATTTCTATCATGATATCAACAATTATCATTAAACAGCATCTTACCCATAGAAAATCATTTGTTAAAACATTGATTTATCTAGCGATAGCACATCTGCCTTCGCTCTTAGGATTTGCTATATCACTCATTTTAATCACTTCAAATAGTTAAGGTGGACTCCTAGACACTTTATCTTTCTTGTAAAGAGAAGTACTTAAGATTAATCTTTCTTTTGCATTTATTTCAGATGGCATTCAAATCACAAAATTTAGTGATAAAAAGTCATTTTGACTATTGAAATAAAGCGCTTTCATTGTATAATAGTATATGGTGAAGCACGACATATGAAAAAGATTACTCATGCATTTAACCCATGACAAAAATGACGATTTTTTTGATGGGTTATATCAAAAATAAAGATAGCGGCAATAGATATACTGCCGTTCATTTTTTCCCCTGTGTGCTCAAAGTGATTCACGCTTTAAAATATGAAAGTGAGGACAAGAAAATTGTTTAAAAGTGCGTATCTGATTCGAGTTTTTGCTGATTTATCCAAGCGTTACCAAGATCAACCAGAGTTTCTTCAAGCGGTTGAAGAAGTCTTACAATCAATTGACCTACTGGTTGAAAAAGACCCAAGAATTGAAAGAAATGCCATTGTAGAGCGTATTGTTGAACCTGAAAGAATGATTAAATTCAGAGTTTCCTGGGTTGATGATTCAGGTAAAGTCCAAATTAATCGTGCCATGAGAGTTCAGTTCAACTCTGCTATTGGACCTTATAAAGGTGGTATTCGTTTCCATCACTCCGTCAATGAATCGATCATGAAGTTCCTAGCTTTCGAGCAAACATTTAAAAACTCACTGACTTGTCTACCTTTAGGTGGCGCAAAAGGTGGTTCAGATTTTGATCCAGAAGGTAAGAGCGATAATGAAATCATGCGTTTTTGTCAAGGCTTTATTCTTGAACTTTATCGCCACATTGGACCCAGAATGGACGTACCTGCAGGGGACCTTGGTGTTGGTGCAAGAGAAGTTGGATACCTCTATGGTATGTATAAACGTATAGAAAATGAGTTTAGTGGGACATTCACTTCTAAGGGTATTGAATCAGGTGGCTCTTTAGGCCGTGCTGAAGCAACCGGTTATGGCTTATGCTATTTTGTTGAAGAAATGCTTAAGACATTTAGAAATGAAACCTTTAAAGATAAGAAAGTCATTATTAGTGGCGCAGGTAAAGTAGGTTCTATGGCAGCTGAAAAAGCGATTGAACTTGGTGCTAAGGTGATTGCAATTAGTGACATTTCGGGAATGATTCATGATGAAAAAGGTATTGATATCGAACTGATTAAAAATCTTTCTAAAACGAATTCTATTGTCATTGACAAATATCAAACGTACCATCCAGAATCCATTTTTAGTCCAAATCCAACAGATATTTGGACAGTACCTTGCGATATTGCACTCCCATGTGCAACCCAAAATGAGATTTATTTAGATTCTGCAAAAGCACTGGTTGCTAATGGATGTTATTTGGTCGCTGAAGGTGCAAACATGCCAACCACTTCAGAAGCAAACAAATATTTTAGAGAGCATAACGTTTTATTTGGGCCAGGTAAAGCTGCGAATGCTGGCGGTGTTGCAGTATCAGGTTTAGAAATGACTCAAAATGCAACTTTCCAAAATTGGAGTTTTGAAGAAGTCGATCAAAAACTTCACGGCATCATGAAAAAGATATTTAAGCGTTGCCACGAAGCATCTATGACATATGTTGGAAGACCAGATGATCTCATCACTGGCGCTAATATCGCAGGATTTATGAAGGTTTACCAAGCAATGTTACAACAAGGTGTGTAACTTAAATAAATACGCCATTAATTAAAAAGGACAATCCTCGATTTAAAGGTTTGTCCTTTTTTCCTTTTTAAGTTTTAAGGATTAATAAGTGTGCCATCAGGTAGTCTTGTTTGAGTCCACTTTGTAACAGTTGTTTGAATGGGGTATTTATTTGCAAGTTCTTCATTGATATCAATACCTAAACCAGGTTTTGAACTTAAATAGAGATAGCCATCTTTCTCATAAGGCATGCCAGGAAATACTTCATACATGACACTAGAGAAACCAATCCATTCTAAGATTCCAAAATTATGACTATTTAAACTTAGATGTACATTAGCAGCATGACCTACAGGTGAGACATCTCCAGGTCCATGCCATGCAGTTCTAATACCAAACTGCTCTGCAAATGCTGCAAGCTTTCTTGCAGGAGTCAATCCACCAATTTGACTCATGTGAATTCTAATAAAATCAATGAGTCGTTCCTTAATCAGTGTTTCCCAATCCTTAGGATGATTAAACAATTCACCAATACCAATAGGAATTGCTGATTGTGATCTCAGTTGTCTCATCCATTCGAGTTGCTCCGGAGAAAATGGGTCTTCAAGAAAAAAGAGTCTATATTTTTCAAGTTGCTTTGCCATATGGATTGCATCAATAGGGGCTAATCTTTCATGAATGTCATGAATCAACTCGATATCATCACCAAAATACTTTCTTATCGAATCAAACATTTTAAGTGTATCAGAAATATATGATGTAGTGTCAATATAAGTACCTGGTTCAGAGTTTATTGGTTGATTGATTTCCTTAGTGATGCCACCATATAAACCCCATTGGATTCGAACGTGATGAATTTTTTGATTTTTCAAGGTTTCAATCTTATGAATAATTTCATCGATTGATGTCCCATTGACATGTCTATAAAAAAGAACACCTTCTCTAGATTTACCACCCATCAAATCATAAACAGGTAATCCAGCAATCTTTCCTTTGATATCCCATAAAGCCATATCGATACCTGATATTGCATTATTGGTGATGGCATCATTTCTCCAGTAGGCATTGTTATACATTAGATGCCATATATCTTCGATTTTATGAACATCTCTTCCCAAAACAAGTGGCTTTAAATAAGACTCAATCACGCACTTTACAGCAAGTTCACGGTATGCAAAAGTTGCACAACCTAAACCGTAGAGACCGTCTTGGTCTGTAATCACTTTAACTATTATTAAATTAATACCTTCTGGTGCAGTTAATATAACTTGGATATCCTTAATTTTAGGCATGATATTCCTCACATTCATTTAAAACATGACATAACTCTATTTTAATGCAAAAATAGCAAATTGTTTAAAAAGATTGTCTTATAAGTAGAATACTAGTATACGAAACCGTATTTAATATAATCGTAAGAATTTAATATAAGATATTATGTTATAGCCTGACTTTTGCAGGCTTCATCTAGATTAATATCTATAGACAACAGTGTGCTACATAGTTTACAACAACTATTAAAGGATTTATGAGCCTTATAAAGCCATAAGTTCTTTTTTTATGCAGAACCACT
>JAUVXD010000017.1 GCA_030603805.1 Acholeplasmataceae bacterium | reverse complement strand
TCTAGTTTTGAGAGATGTCTGGTGACGATGGCGAAGTGGTCACACCTGTTCCCATTCCGAACACAGAAGTTAAGCACTTCAGCGCCGAAAATAGTTCCAAGGAGCAAAGATAGGACGTTGCCAGGCAAACCTCACTTATGTTATAATGAATATTAAAGAGCGCCTTAGGCCTACATAGCTCAGTCGGTTAGAGCACCTGACTGTTAATCAGGGGGTCCTAGGTTCGAGTCCTAGTGTGGGCGCCACTTAATTACGTAACGGCGAAAAGCCGTTTTTTATTTATTTAATTTTGGTTGTTATGTTATAATGTATTGGAGTAATCGATAAAGGGGGATTTATTATGCACGATCAAAGACCTGTGAATCTTATGGACGAGATGGATAGCGCACGCAAAGAGTTTAAAAGTGGACGTCAACATGATGAGGTCAAAATCAATAGAGTGTATCTTATTGCAATCGTTGGTATACTTTTTATTTTAACGAGCATCGTGATGCTCATCATCACCATCATCAATAAAGAAAGATTTAGTTTTGATATCATCACGACATTTATAACGGGGTATATCTTATTAAGCATTCATATGCGATTAGGTGATATTGAAGCAAAATCAGAAAGCCAAGATGATGAAATCAAACGTCTGACCAAAGCTTTAAGAGATATTCAAAATGATCACGACAAAAAAAAGGGAAATTAACTTCCCTTTTTGTTTTATCGATATAAAAATTTAAGGATTGGTTCGATTTGTGCAAGCACAGGAACAATGATTAATGAGACAATACTCATCAGTTTGATTAAGATATCCATCGCAGGACCCGCAGTATCTTTAAATGGGTCACCTACCGTATCTCCTGTCACTGATGCCTTATGTGCTTCAGAACCTTTTCCCCCTAAATTACCTTCCTCAATAAACTTTTTCGCATTATCCCAAGCACCACCTGAATTGGCCATAAATACAGCAAGCATGATTGCTGAAACTAAGCCACCGACAAGCAATCCACCAAGTCCTTGAGCACCGAGTAAGATACCTGCAACCACAGGTGAGAACACTGCAATCATTGCAGGGAGTATCATTTCATGGAGTGCTGCTTTTGTCGATATATCGACACATTTTGCATAATTAGGCAAACTGGTTCCAGCCATAATGCCTGGATCTTCTTTGTATTGTCTACGAACCTCTTCAATCATTTTATTGGCTGCTCTGCCCACCGATTTAATCACAAGCGCTGTGAAAAGGTAAGGGAGCATGGCTCCAATAAACACACCAACTAACACACCAGGTTGTAAGATATCAATCCCTGCACTATCGGATAGACCTGCAGATTTCTCAAAGGCAAAAAATAATCCAACACTCGTTAAGGCTGCTGAACCGATACAAAATCCTTTACCGATGGCTGCCGTTGTATTACCAACAGAATCTAAGTGGTCTGTGATATGTCTGACATGAGGATCAAGATTCGTCATTTGAGCAATGCCACCTGCATTATCTGCAATCGGTCCATAAGCATCTACAGATATCGTAATACCAGCAGTCGATAACATACCAACAGCTGCAAGTGCGATACCATACATATCTCTTGTAAAAAGAAAAGATACAACCAAACCAAACACTAAGACAATAATCGTTAAGAACGTTGATTTCATCCCAACACTAAAGCCTTCAATAATATTGGTTGCATGTCCTGTCTTGGACTGTTCAACAATACTTTGTACGTGTCGATATTTAGATGCCGTATAATATTCAGCAATCATTCCAATCCCAACACCGACAACAAGACCGGTTGCTACAGCGCCAAAGACACCCCATGCCTTAATACCATCAAACATGATTTGGCTAAAGATGAATGAGAAAATCAACATCAATAATCCAGCTGCATACGTGGATACATTCAGCGCTATTTGAGGATCTTTCCAAGTTTTACTTCGAATAAACATTACAGACAAAACAGCAGATAAAACACCAAAACCAGCAATCATCAAGGGATATAAAACCTGAGCTATGATTTGTGCAACGACACCACCATCAATAAAAATGACACCACCTGAATGAACAAGCTCTGGGGTAATCGCAACAAACGCATAGATCCCCAAGGTTAATGCAGAGATGATAGAACCGACATAAGATTCAGTTAAGTCTGAACCCATCCCAGCGATATCTCCGACATTATCCCCAACATTATCCGCGATCGTTGCTGGATTTCTGGGATCATCTTCAGGAATACCTGTTTCTACCTTACCAACTAGATCTGCACCAACATCAGCAGCCTTTGTAAAAATGCCACCGCCTACACGCCCAAAGAGCGCAATTAAAGAAGCACCAAGACCATAGCCAGCAACAGTACTTACAGCATCATAAAGTGCCAAATACTGAATTCTAGGATTAGCTGATGCACCACCAAAGATTAAAAAGAAAATGAAAAAAGCTAAAGTCAAACCAAATAAACCTAAACCAACAACAGTTAATCCTAAGACAGAACCACCACTAAATGCCACCTTCAGTGCCGAAGACATGCCTTCAGTATTCGCTTTAGATGCGGTTCTTGAATTGGCTTTGGTTGCTGCAAACATACCCACCCACCCAGCAAGTCCAGAAAAAAGTGCACCAAATACAAAAGCAATTGCTGCTTTATATCCAACACCCTCAGCACCTCTTAAGGAAGGAATCAGTTCAGTCAAAGCTAAGAGAGTACCCACACCAAGTGCAAAAATCACGATGATTTTATACTCTCGTTTCATGAAAGCCATTGCTCCTTGATGAATATAAGAAGAAATGTCTTCCATTTTTTTGTGGTTGACCTCAATTTTTTTAACTTTTCGATAAAGAACAAAGGCGTATAGTAGAGAACATAAGGTCGCGATTAAGACAATGCCTACAAAGATAAGAATGTTTGTTACATCATTAAAAAAGTACATGGTGATAGCTCCTTTAACTATGAACGAGTCATCCTAAGATGTAAACGCTAATTTTAGCCTTATTTTACATCAAAAGATATATTTACAGTATCAAAAAAATAAAAAACACCCTAGTGTCTAGAGTGTTGTACAACTTACTTGATTAATAACCTTAAACTATTTAATATCACTAAGATGGTCGACATTTCATGTGCAATAACACCTGTGGGTAATTCAATCAATCCTAAAACATTAGAAACTAGCAAAAATAGAATTACAGATGTTGAAAATATAATGTTTTGAAGTGTAATTTTTCGCATCCTTTTTGCAAGTTTTAATGTTCTTGGAATATTTTCAAGTCGATCATTCATAATGACAATATCACTTGTCTCAAGTGAAACATCCGTACCTGTACCCATCGCAATCGAGACATCTGATGTTGCTAAAG
This sequence comes from Acholeplasmataceae bacterium, assembly GCA_030603805.1. Lineage (GTDB taxonomy): Bacteria > Bacillota_I > Bacilli_A > Acholeplasmatales > Acholeplasmataceae > Peloplasma. The sequence goes on along the minus strand of JAUVXD010000017.1, from coordinate 18,670 downwards.
CTGGTGCATCATTAATACCATCGCCTACCATCATCACTTTGCCTAAAGATTTTTGAAGCGATTTGACTCTATTCACTTTATCTTCTGGAAAGCAATTGGCTTCAAAATGGTCAACACCAGCTTCACTTGCGATTGCTTTGGCAGTATAGGTATTATCACCTGTGAGTAGAACTGTCTGAATACCCATAGATTTTATTTCTTTCATCACATCTTTGGCATGCTCTCGAAGGGTATCCATCAGTGCAACAAATCCAATAGCGATTTGATCTTTAATAATTAAGACATTGGTATGTCCGAGGACGCTACAGCGATCGAGTTTTTGAGATATTTCATCACTTATGGTTGAATCAAACTTACCTATTTGCCAAGTTGAACCAGAAATAATTGCTTCCATGCCACGACCTGATACTTCAGATGTTTTAATGGATAAATCCACGGGAATGTCTACTAAATAGTGAGAGATAGCCTTTGCTAGAGGATGTTCTGATTGTCTTTCCACGGCTTTTAATATACTCAGCACTTCATGTTCATTGTAGTCTGATGCTATTTCTATCCGAACAACTTTAGGAACGCCGGAAGTAATGGTCCCAGTCTTGTCCATGACGACCGCTTTGATTCCAATTAAATTTTCTAATGGATTGCCACCCTTGATTAAGATACGATGTCTTGCAGCATTAGAAAGTGATGAAAGCATCGCAGGTGTGATGGATGCGACCAGTGCACAAGGAGAACCTACAACTAAAACAATCACACCACGATTAAATGCATATGCATTTGTCCACCAACCAAAAATTGGAGGAACTGTCATAAAAAGAATCGCCATCAAAATAACAACATAAACATAGTATTTTTCGAACTTATCAATAAATGATTGTGACTTTGTCTTGTTTTGTTGAGCTTCTTTTACAAAATCAACGATTTTTTGAACAACTGAATCCTTTGGATCTTTTTCTGTACGTACAACTATCGTTGATTCAATATTGAGAGATCCTGCATAAACTTTACTATCTTTCATCTTTGATACAGGTACAAACTCTCCTGTAATTGCAGATTCATTAAGTGATGTCTGACCTTCTGTAATGATTCCATCAACAGGAACTAATGAGCCAACCTTAACAATTACATGATCTCCGACACTTAAATGAGATACCAACACTTCAGACTCTAGACCATCTTGATAGCGCAATGCAGTTTGTGGAGCAAGTTTTAATAAATGCGTCAGTGCTTTTTCACTTTTTGATGTGGCATAAGACTCAAGAACTCCGCTGATGCTAAAAATTAAAATTAAGATTGCACCTTCTGAATAATCACCGACAATAAATGCACCAAGTGCCGCTAATATCATCAGTATTTCAACATTAAGTGAGCGATTCTTAATGGTAGCTAAAATACCTTCTTTGGCTTTTGCAAATCCACCAATGGCAAAGGATAAACCAAAAAATAAGGCAACATACCAAGGCTCTGGCGCACCGATGCTAAAGATAAATCCTAAAATGATTAGAATAATTGAAACTAAGACAGATGTAGTTTCAATGATCAGTTGTTTTCTTGTCATAATGACCTCCACTCTTTTGATAGTCCTATTGTACCATGAGTTGAATCGTAAATTATAAATAAAGCATTAAATTATTATAAATAGCACTTTATTTATAAAAGAAATAATTTTATAAGATATGATATACTTAGGTTGGATGATGATATGAATTATAGTAAGCTTGTAGTTAGTTTATCCAAAATGAAACACCAGTCCAAGATGATCAAGTTGAGTGGCAAATAACAAGATTTAAAATGGATTTAAAAAAATGTTTGCACTAATTAGTGAAAACAAAGAGAAAACTGAAATCATGAGCTTATCTTAAAGTCCTACCAGCTTGTTTGCCAATCGTTACCTAAAAAAAGATAGAAAAAACTTGAACAGATTTGATTCTTTTTGACTGTTTTTAACACGGTTTAATTGTGTTTTTGATATACTATATAGGAGGAGATGATAACCATGAATTTTATCCATGAAAACCATAAGGTATATGTAAAAAATGATGAAGGGTCCATTATTGTTAATGCAACTTTCCCCTTCATTGAGCCAGGTGTTGTCAATATCAATCATACATATGTGGATCCATCATTACGTGGACAAGGTGTTGCAAGCACATTAATGCATGAAGTCATCAAACATATCGAAAGTCAAAAATTAAAACTGGTTGCTACCTGCCCTTATGCCGTGGTGTGGCTAAAGAAACATCAAGAATTTGCACATCTTATTGATGAAAACGTGCAATTAAAACTTGCTCCAGAATGTCAAATCTAAGAAGATGAGGTTCAAAAACTAATGAATAAACCTTTACTCATCCTAGTTGCAGGTGGATCTGCATCTGGCAAAAGTACCGTCGTACAAGAAATCCTTGAAAAAGCTGGTCTCGACGATGTACTCATCATTAAGCATGATGACTACTATCTTGATCAATCCACTTTACCTCTAGAGGTTAGATATCAAACCAATTATGACCACCCAAGTTCCTTAGATAACCGACTTCTTGAGATGCATTTAAATCAGTTGATTAAAGGTCAATCAATTGAAAAACCTGTCTATGATTTTGTCATGCACACCAGAAGTGAGCAGATTGAACATATTGAATCTAAGCCTGTCATTATCGTTGAGGGTATTTTGATTTTAGAAAACGAGCAGATTAGAGAACTTTCAGATATGAATCTTTTTGTAGAGCTAGATGATGATACGAGATTTATTCGAAGAATGCTTCGTGATATGAAAGAAAGAGGCAGATCTTTAGAGAGCATTATTCAACAATACGAAAAAACAGTTAAACCAATGTTTCATAAATATATTAAACCTACGAAAAGATTTGCAGATGTTATCATTCCAAATGATCGACGTCATGACATTGCAGTAGATTTAATTGTGACAAAAATTAAGCAAATACTAGGAGAACGTAAATGATTTTAGTTGTTGCAGCTATGAATGAAGAAGTTAAGGCAATCAAAGATTATCACATCGAAAATGTAGAACTTCTACTCACAGGTATTGGAAAAGTTAATGCTGCAGCTAAACTCTCCGGTTTTCTAGCCACACATTCAGTAGAAGCCATCTACAACATTGGATTTGCAGGTGCAAGCAACGCGTATGAAGTTGGCGACTTAATCATGATTGAGCAAGCAACCTATCATGATTTTGACTTAACCTTTTTTGGATATGAAAAAGGACAAGTACCAGGACTTCCTGCTTACTTCAAATCAGATATAAATCTAATGCATCAATTTAAAAAGTTGTTTCAAGAAGTCAAAACAGGAAATCTCTTTACTGGTGATTACTTTATGACTGAAAAAAAGGATCATCCTTTTGTTGTCGACATGGAAGGTACAGCACTTTACCAAGTGGCTTATCAACATCAAGTACCCATCATCAGCCTTAAAGTTGTTTCTGATGTTTTAGGCATGGATCATCATCATGAAAGCTATAAGAAATTTGAATCTGATGAAGGTTCCAAGCGACTTAAAGAAGTTTATTTGAAATTATTTGGAGGAAAAATCATATGAAGGGATTATTAGTCTTAAGTCATCACATCGAAGATGGCGAAGCACTATTTACGCGCGCACTCTTAAAACGTGCAGGTTTAGAAGTTGTGACCATCACATATGAAAACACCTTAGATATTGAAACTGCTTTTGGTCTAAAAGTTAAAGCAGATGCTTTTGCTCACGATGTTCATTTAAATGATTATGATTTTGTTGTTGTTCCTGGAGGGAAATATGTTGCAAAAGTCGTGGATCATGATATTCATATTAAGGAATTAGTTAAATATTTTGACGCACAGAAAAAACTGATTGCAGCCATTTGTGCAGGTCCTAGATTTTTAGGTCAAGCAGGTTTACTTGATGGCATTTCGTACACTGCATTTACTGGAAGTGAAGTTGACATGCCAAAAGGGAACTACCTTCCACACTTAAAATCAGTTCAAGATCATCACATCATCACTGCAAGAGGTGCTGGTGCAGTTTATGAGTTTGCTTATGAAATTGTTAGCTATCTTCTTGGGGAAGATCAAGCAAAATCACTACTTAAAGGTATACTTCATTAGTTATAGAAAAGGAACACCATGACAACACACCGTAGTTTTAAGGCTTTATTTTGGCCGACATTTATTGAACTTTTATTTTTTATGCTCATGGGTACTGTCGATACCCTCATGCTTTCTAACTACAGCGACTATGCTGTTGGTTCCGTAGGGAATGCCAATACATTGCTACAAATGTTTGCTGTTCTCTTACTTGTGGTGGCCAATGGCGTTGCTGTTTTAGTATCCCAATATACAGGAGCAAAAAAACCAGAAGTAGCTAAGCGTGTGATAGGTAGTGGGTTAATCATCAATTTATTGGTAGGATTCGTATTAGCATCAACGTTAGTTTTAGCAGCTGATTTTTTACTCAACTTAGTGAATACACGCATTGAGTTGTTCGCAGACTCAAAAACCTATCTTCAAGTCATAGCCATGTCTTTATTCTTTGTTGCAATCTCAAACGTTGTCACAGCGTCTTTAAGAAGTTATGGGTTTGCCAAATATATCACCATGGTTGTCATGATCGGTAATGTCTTAAATATTATCGGTAATTACACATTAATCTATGGACATTTCGGACTACCAAGTCTTGGTGTATATGGAGCTGCTTTATCTACCTTAGGTGTTCGAATCTTAATGATGATGACATACCTGATCTTATTAGTTAAAGTCCTAAAAGTGAATATTAAATACATCAGATTACATTTAGAAACCACTCAGCAAATCATCAAAATTGGGTTACCTAGTGCTGCAGAATCTTGGACTTATACCATCATGCAAGGTATCATTTTAAGTATGATTAATAGCTTTGGACCAGATTTCACTGTCGCAAGAACCTATATTAATACCATCCTCACCTATATCTATATCTTTAGTCTTGCGTTCGCTGCTGCAAATGCTGTTATGACAGGTTACTATATTGGTGAAAGAAACTATGAAAAAGCACATAAAGAAACATTAAAAACCGTCTTTAGAAGCTTTTTAGTTGTTACCAGTATGACTTTGATTGTCAATCTATCATCAGGTTTAATTCTAAGTTTTTTCACCTCAAATCCTATCATCATAATGGTCGTTAGACGCATTTTATGGCTTGCAATTTTACTTGAGTTTGGTAGAAGTTTAAACCTCATCTTAATTCAAGCACTCAGATCAGCTGGAGATACCACTTTTCCGCTTATTATGGCTGTTTTAAGCATGTTTGGCGTTGCAGTAGTATTTGCATATATCTTTGGCATTCGTTTGGGCTTAGGGCTTTTTGGCGTCTATATGGCTTACGTGATGGATGAGGTCCTCAGAGGTATATTTATGGTGTTTAGATGGCAATCTAGGAAGTGGGAAAGCAAGAGTGGTTACATCGAACAAACAGTCTAAAATCACCATTTAATCAGTAATCTTTTTAGCTGTGAAAAAAGATGAAAAAAGCCAATGTTTTATCTTGACAATTCATGATAAATTGGTATAATTATATATGCGCTTGCACGTTGGCCCGTTGGAGAAACGGTTAACTCACATGCCTTTCACGCATGCATTCACGGGTTCGAATCCCGTACGGGTCACCAAATTTTTTTCAAATAAAGCAGAAATGCTTTAAGATATGAGTTTTTAACTCAAGAGAAGTACCCATAGCTCAATTGGATAGAGCGTTTGACTACGGATCAAAAGGTTGGGGGTTCAAGTCCTCTTGGGTACGCCATATGTCGGGAAGTAGCTTAGCTTGGTAGAGCGCCTGGTTTGGGACCAGGAGGTCGCAGGTTCAAATCCTGTCTTCCCGACCACTAATTTGCGGGTGTCGTATAATGGCTATTACCCTAGCCTTCCAAGCTAGAGACGTGGGTTCGATTCCCATCACCCGCTCCATATTTCATTAAACATGCTATGGCGTGTTTTTTTATTTTAATAAGCCAAATTAAGATAATCTTAAGATTTGATTAATTGTTTACATGATAAAATATCATTAAGTTAATCCCAGATTGGGAGGTTCATCCTATGGACTTGACAACTTTGTCAATAGTACTTGCTATGGTTTATTTCATTTCATTTGTCATTATGATATTTCTTAAAATGATCAACCCCAAAGAAAAGGGTCTTTTAACTTTTGTTATTGCAACACTTTTGGCTATGGTAGGTTTTGTTTTTTTATTCGCGCCAAACCAAATCTTAAACATACATATCACATTTCATGTATTTACAACATTGACTGCAAGTTTGTTGCTATTTATTGGTATTCTGCAGTTTAGAGGTTTTGTTAAAGAAATTGATTGGGGTACTTTGACATTAATTCTAATGGTTTTCTTAATTTTATCTTTTTATGTTTCAGATAAACCGACACTCAGAAACATAATAAGAGATAGTGTAATGATTTTGATTTCTTTGCTTTCAGCTTACTTTATCTTTATCAAATCTAAAGGAAAAGAAAAGTGGATTCATCTTTTTATAGCCATCGGATTTATGTTGATTGTTCCATTTTTCCTTTTTCGATGGTATTTAGCAGTGAGTGGATCACTTGATCTTATTTTTGTTGGTATCAGTTCGGAAAGTATTACCAGATACATCTTCTTAATTGCAATCCCATGGACAATCATCTATACGTTTGGTTTTGGACTCTCGATTAACTACCGTGTCACAAGAAGACTTAAAAAACAGACTTATCATGATTATTTGACAGGACTAAGAAATCGTAGAAGTTTAGATGAAACATTTAATCATTACATAAAATCAAGTAAGCATCACGATGTTTCATTTGATGTGGTCATGATAGACTTAAATGCATTTAAATCAATCAATGATCAATACGGCCATTCCGTTGGTGACCAGGTGCTTGCTTATGTCGCTGATTGTCTCCATCATCATTTAACAGAGTTAGATTCTGCCTACAGGCTTGGTGGCGATGAGTTTGCTGTCATAATTCATAAAGACTCATCTCTCAATGTGCAATTATTTAAAGAAAAATTAACGGATCTTTTATCACGGGGGTATAAAACACATCATTATGATATTCCAATTGAGTACAGTATTGGTACTGCATCATTTCCTAATGAAGGCCAATCCATTGATGAGTTAATCAAAGTAGCAGATCACAATATGTATGCACATAAGAAAGAATTTAGACACAATTAGACATTTTTATATGATTTTCTGATTAAACCCAAAAAATAGGACATATACGCCCTGTTTTTTTTGTATATGGCATGATAAAACTGTATTAGAGGTATTGTAAGTATACTTCTTTGCATCAAAAACATCGATGCGTATGAAATACACAAGGAGGAAAAGTCTTATGTTTGAACACATTTATCTCATCAGCTTTATTACTTTTTCACTGTTATCAGCGTATCTTTTAACACGAATCAAAATGATACCAGCAACCAAAACAGGACTGATCGAACGATTTGGAGTCTATTATAAACCTGCATCACCTGGTATTCACTTCCTTGTACCCTTTGTGGATAAGATGATTTTGTTTGATGTCAATAGAAAACTTCACCTCAATCGTGAGATTATTTCAATCAACGGGGAACCTAGACTCTCTATCTCAATGGTGGTAGATTATAGGGTGATTGATGAAAAAGATTATCACGATCAAAATGTGGACCAATTCATGAAAGATCGATTAATTGAAGTGACAAAAAATTATATAGACACCTACGGTACTTCAATCATTTTCGAGCAAAGAATTGCTTTAAAAACAAGATTGAAAGGTGCAATCCTCGAACATGTGATCGATTGGGGCATTGAACTTGTAGATCTAGATCTTGTGATGGTCATGGAAATACCCAGATACCAAAACTAGTCAAAACCGAGGTCGAATCGTTATTCGACCTCAATTTTTTGTTTTTCATTAAGAAAAACGTAATAAATGAATGCTTCAATTTCATTTCTTAATCATGGTATAATGAGACTGTCATCAATGATGAGTGAGGTAATGACATGAACTTTTTGCGTGACGCGCTTCCTATTTTCACAGATTTACTTAATAATGGGATTTTGCTATTTGGATTAGGATTTATTTATGCCGCAACCAATTATAATCAAGAAACTACCAAAGCCTTTAAGAAAATCATTTTAGGTCTTGTGATTGGTATCATCACTTATTTTATAATGGTGAATACACTTAAAATCGCAGATGGCCTTATTTTTGATACTCGAAGCGTTATTTTGAGTGTTACGGGGTTATTCTTTGGTCCACTAACAACGCTCATAGCCATTATCATTCCACTGATTTACCGCATCTCTATTGGAGGTCCAGGCGTTTATTCAGGCGTTTTAACAATATTAACTACATCTGCGTTTGGATTAATATGGCATTATATAAAACCATTGTTTCCACCGATGAAAAGGTATATTGAATTTTTAATTTTCGGTTTAATTGTTCACATTATTACCTTGACTTGTTTTCTTGCGATACCTCTGCCAACAAGATTGGATGTACTTAGAGCAACCACACTGCCCTTCTTGACGTTGTTTCCCATATTAACAATGCTTTTAGCTGTGATTGTTGACAATCAAAAAGATCGCATGGTTTCTCATCAACGCATTAAAGACCAACAAATTTTACTTCAAGCAAGTATTGACTCAACAAAGGCAATGGAAGTCTTTGCTGTTGATTTGAACTACCAATATTTGTCTTTTAATGAATATCATCGTATCTCTATGAAAAACTACTATGGTATTGAAATCAAAAAGGGCAAAAACTTTTTAAGTTATATTGAAAACAAGAAAATGAGAGACCGTCTTCAGGAGAGTATCGATAAAGCCATTCTAGGTCATCCACATACTGAAATCAATCTGATTGAAACATCCGCAGATAAATATCTTGAAGAACAGTACTCTCCCATCTATGATGAGCATAATCGTATTGTTGGTGTGACTGTGTTTTCACAGGATATTAGCGAAAGAAAGAAATACGAACAATCCATATTATACTTATCTTATCGTGACCCTTTAACCAATCTTCATAATCGTAGATACTATAACGAGGAACTTAATCGCCTGGACCAACCCAAATACTATCCATTAACGATTGTGACAGCAGATATTAACGGGCTTAAAATTATGAATGATGCTTTCGGACATGACGCTGGAGATTTACTCCTTTGTACGATTGCTGATGATTTAATTAAAATCTTTAAAAATGAAAGTCGTGTCGCAAGAATCGGTGGTGATGAGTTTGTTATTCTTTTACCAAACACTACCAAGGACAAGGGTCTTGCCCTAGTGGATCAAGCTAAAGAAAAAATAGAGAAAAATATCATTCATGGAATGAGTGTTTCAGTATCATTTGGTATTGCAACAAAAGATGATGAAGGCATTGTTAAAGATATCATTAAGTTAGCAGAAGATGACATGTATACACATAAACTTTTTGAAATCTCTTCACATCGTAACGAAACGATTAAGACGATTTTGAATACACTTCACGAAAAAAATCCAAGAGAAGAAAAACATTCTGCCAGAGTTTCAAAAATATGTAAACGCATTGGTAGTGCTTTGAACATGAAACGCGAAGAAATTAGATTGCTTGAAGCCATCAGTAATTTACATGATATAGGTAAGATTGCCATTGATGATGCGATATTAAATAAACCAGGAAAGCTCGATGATCGGGAATGGGAACTCATTAAAAAGCATCCAGAAATTGGGTATCGTATTCTCTCATCTTCACCAGAATATTCTGAAATTGCATTAGATATTCTTTCACATCATGAACGATATGATGGTAAAGGATATCCAAGAGCTATCCAAGGGGAAGATATCCCAATCCGAGCACGAATCATCTCAATTGCAGATGCGTATGATGCCATGGTATCCGAAAGACCGTACAGAAAATCTTTAACGCATCAAGAAGCGATTGCAGAGATTAAGCGCAATCTTGGTTCTCAGTTTGATCCAACGATTGGGCAGTTATTCATCGAATTATATGGTTCACAAGAAGAGTCGATTTAGACTCTTTTTTATATCAGTGAAATCGTTTACCATCTAGAATAGATGTAGTAATTCATTCTAATCTCATGTTATAATGATTATGGAGTTAGTTAGGAGGCAGTTTATGAAGAGAAAAACAAAAATTGTATGTACAGTAGGACCATCAATCGACAATGAAGAAATGATCTCAAAAATGATTGATGCAGGTATGAATGTTGCCCGTTTAAATTATTCACACGCTGATCAACAAGAACATGGTAGACGTGTTGATATGATTCGTAGAATAGCCAAAGAAAAGAACCGATTCGTCGGTATTTTAGCTGATACAAAAGGACCAGAAATTAGAACAGGTCAATTTGAAAATGGTATAGCTACCTTTAAAAAAGGTGACAAAGTCGAAGTTACTAAAGAACCAGTATTAGGAACTAGAGAAAGATTTCATATCGATTGTAGAGAACTTTTTGATGACATCAAAGCAGGAGATTTTTTACTCATTGATGATGGCAAAATGAAGCTCACAGTTTTAGAAGCAAATCCAGATGTCTTGCTTTGTGAAGTTAATAATTCTGGATCAATTAAGACAAAAAAAGGTGTCAATGTTCCCAATGTCAAACTATCGATGCCCTTTGTGTCTAAAAAAGATTATGAAGATATCGTCTTTTCCTGTGAAAAAGGCGTAGATATGATCGCTCTTTCTTTTGTCAGAAGAAAAGAAGATGTTTTAGAAATTAGAGAGATCTTAAAAAAATGTGGTAAACCAAAAATTGAACTCATTGCTAAGATTGAAAACCAAGAAGGTGTCGATAACTTAGAGTCTATTTTAGATGTAAGCGATGGTGTGATGGTTGCTCGTGGTGATTTAGGTGTTGAAGTTTCAACCTCACTGGTACCACTATATCAAAAAAGAATTATTAAACTTGCTAATGAAAAAGGCAAGCCTGTGATTACAGCAACGCATATGTTAGAATCGATGATGTATTCACCAAGACCAACACGTGCTGAAGCATCTGATGTGGCCAATGCAATCTTAGATGGTTCTGATGCCATCATGCTATCTGGTGAATCAGCAGCAGGAGAATATCCAATCGAAGCAGTCTTAACAATGGATACGATTGCTAAAGCGATTGAAGATAATATCAACTATAAAGAAAAACTTCAAAATGCAATTAATTCCAGCCAACAAACAGTAAATGATGCCATTGGAATTGCCGTCAGCCAAACAGCACTTGCACTTCCTAAAGCAGAAGTTATTATAGCGTTTACTGAAACTGGTGGTACAGCAAAACGTATTTGTAAATTTAGACCATCAGTACCAATTATTGCAGTCACTGATAGTATTGAAACTTGTCAAAAATTAACGTATTATTGGGGTACGTTCTCCGCACTTAGAAGCAATGTTACAGACTACTCAGTCTATGATAAGGTCGCTGTTGAAGTTGCTAAAGATTTTGGATTTAAATCAGGAACAACTATTATTATTACATCAGGTTGGGCACAAAAACATGGTTCAACCAACACCCTACGTATTATTGATATTCCTTAATAGAAAGACCTGCATCCCAAGGTGCAGGTTGTTTTATTTAAGATGCATCTGATCACAAAAAGTGTCATAAGGATTGTCATTTCAAATGTGTAAATGCTATAATAACTAAGTTGAGGTAAACACATGAAAAAATTGATTGGTGACAAAGCCTTTTACAAAACTTTATTTGCGGTTGCAGCACCCTTAGTCTTACAACAACTTATTACAACCTCTGTTCAGTTGGTTGATAATGTGATGGTTGGTAAACTCGGAGAAGAAGCAATCGGATCTGTTGCAGTTGTCAATCAACTGTATTTTATCGTCATTTTGATCACATTTGGTGCTTTGGGTGGTGCAGGTGTCTTTACCGCACAATATTTTGGATCAAAAGATTTTGAAAAACTTAAGCAAACATTTAGATTCAAACTGATTATTGGATTTGGACTTGCACTTTTATCACTTATTATATTTTCTATCTTTGGTCAAAATCTGATTGGATTATTTACTAAAAACCCAATAACCATCGGTGGAGGACTCAACTATTTAAATATTGTAAAGTGGAGTAGTTTTCCTTGGATATTATCGGTTGCTATTGCAAGTACATTTAGGGAAACTGGCATTACAAAGCCACTTCTTTATATTTCGATTGCAACGATTATAACCAACACCGCACTCAACTTCATCTTAATCTTTGGTTATCTAGGATTTCCTGCTCTAGGTGTGGTTGGCGCAGCAATCGCAACGCTGATTGCTAGATTCATCGAGTTTTTCTTAACCGTCATCCTTCTTAGAAAAAGGGGCCATGCGTTTAACACAAAACTTAAATCCGTCCTTCATATTGACAAGAAGGTTTTAATTGCAATCATCTTAATGGCATTACCACTCACGATCAATGAAGCATTATGGTCTTCTGGCCAAACCGCATTCCTTCACGCTTATTCGAGACGTGGCGATAGTGCACTTGCAGCGATGAATATCACAGGTGCCATCTCACAACTTGTCTTTGTCACTTTTGGTGGGATTGCCACGGCTGTAGCCGTCTTAGTTGGAAATACACTTGGTAAAAACGAACTTGAGCAAGCCAAAGATAATGCAAGAAAACTCATCTTTTCTGCAGTCATGATTGCAGCAGTTGCTGGTGTTGTGCTTTTTATCTTAAGTTTCTTTATTGTTGATATCTATGATGTCTCAAATAGTACTAAAGCAATCGCTCAGTTTAACATCAGAGTTAATGCGATTTTTATTCCAGTATTCTCATTTAATGTTGCGATGTATTTTACACTCAGATCTGGTGGTGACACCAAATCAACCATGATGATTGATTCAGGATATATGTGGGTTGTTGCAGTTCCTGTCGCAATGCTATTATCCTATCTCACAATATTACCTGTAACACTCATGTTTCTCATTGTTCAAGCTCTTGATATTCCAAAAATGGGATTTGGACTTTGGCGTTATCGCAAAGAGCATTGGGTTAAAAATCTCGCAAACGAGGATGCATAAGAAAGCCATTGTTGGCTTTTTTTATTTCTAAGAAAGGGTCAATACACTAAAATGACTTTTTTCATGTATAATAAACTTAAATCAAGACTTAGGAGTCATTATGGAAGATCAAGGTAAGTATCCTAAAGATCCAAGACATGAGCAAACACAACATTTGAATGCCACAGCAGCCACCACCAAGATCATTTTTATCTATCTTGTTTTTGGTTTTGGTTGGATTTTATTATCGGATTATATCATTGAAATCATATTTGCTGATCCGGCCTCCTTAAGACTTGCACAAAGTGTTAAGGGTGTCTTTTTTGTTGGTTTTACAGCCATCATCTTTTACTATATCATTCACCGAAGTATTGATATGTATGTGGAGACAATTCTTAATTTAAAGGATGCATACGTTAGTCTAGATCAAGGACACAAAAAATCATTAACATTAGAAGAAAAATTATTTGATTTAGCCTTTTACGATCCACTGACATCACTACCAAATAAAACATTACTTGAAGAAACAATTAATCAATATATTCTAAATCACCCCAATGATGGTTTAATCGGGTTTGTTTATTTTGATATTGATGAGTTTAGAAATTTAAACGAGGTCAAAGGACACTCTGTAGGTGATGAACTAATCAAGGAAGTTGGAAGACTACTCAGTGAAAAAATAGAAAAGCCTACCATGCTTGCCAGAATGGGTGGCGATGAATTCGTTCTTGCTTTATTTGATATCACAAATCTTGAATTATTTTTACCAACGATTGAATCTTATTTTGGAGTCATCAGAAAATCTTTCATCTTAGATCAAGATGATTTTTTCATCACCTATAGTGCCGGTGTTGCACTCTATCCAGATCACGGTAAGGATTATATTACACTACTGAGACATGCAGATGCTGCAATGTCGATTGCTAAATCAAAGGGTAAAGACCAAATTGTGATTTTTGATGAAGAAATGGTCACCATTATCAAGCAACAAACGGAACTCCTTAATCAATTAAGACTTGCCATTACGAACCAAGAGTTTTCACTCCATTATCAGCCAATTATTCAATTATCAGATGAATCGGTGGCTGGTGTTGAAGCACTTATTCGTTGGATGCATCCAATTAAAGGATTTATTCCACCGCTTGCTTTCATTTCACTTTCAGAGAGAAATGGTTTTATTAAGGAAATCACAGAATGGGTATTTCAAGAAGCTGCAAATGTCTATAAACTTTGGAAACAGAAGAAGAAATCCTTTAAAGTGTCCATAAACTTATCAGCAGCAATCTTAATGAATGATAAGTTTATTACAAGCTTGATTCAATGGATTAAAGATCACGATATTGATTGCACGAAGTTTAATTTGGAAATCACTGAAACCTCCATCATCTCAGATATTGATAAGAGCATCCATATCTTAAGTACATTAAAAAGACTGGGATTTACACTAGCTCTTGATGATTTCGGTACGGGGTATTCATCTTTAACTTATCTTCAAAAACTTCCGATTGATTCGATTAAAATTGACCGGAGCTTCATCAGTAATATCAAAGAAGATACCGAAGAATTTTATGTTTTAAAGTATATGATTGATCTTGCGCATCATCTAAATTTAACAGTGGTAGCAGAAGGTATTGAAACGAAGGAACAAGCTGATATGGTTAAGAAATATCAAGTAGACTTTGCTCAAGGCTATTATTATTGTAAACCTATGACACAAGACCGCATCTTAGAATATTTCAAAGCTTTTCATATGAAATCCTAGATAAAGGAAGTGTTGTTAAGGATGGATCCTACCTTATTTGGTGTGAATTATTTTTCCATAATCTTACTCGTTACCATGTTTTTTGTTACAAGGATTAAAAAAGATTTTTCGACTTTTTCCTCTAAACTCTTAACAGGAATCATTATCACGAATCTGATTGGACTTGCTATAGAGCCATTAACATGGTTTTTTGATGGTAAATCAGGTTCAATGATTCATGTGTTATCATATGCAAGTAATTTTATAATTGTGTTGGTAGGACCTATCCTTGTTGGATTATGGGCATCTTATATGGATTACAATTTGTTTAGAAATAAGAAAAGAGTCCAAAGATTTCATTATTATCAAATGCCAACCTACCTCGTCTTTATGCTTTTACTCTTGAACTTTAGATTTCCAATATTTTTTCAATACTCTGAAGATTTTTTTTACCAAAGAGGAGATTATCATTTCCTGCGTTATATCTTAACGTATCTTCTCTTTTTTAGGTTGTTTTATTTAATCATAACCAATCGTAAGAAAGAAAACAGCCATGTACTTATAGGCATCATCTTGTTCATGCTTGTTCCTGGAATTGGTGCCATCATCCAACTCATCTATCCTAATATTTTATCGACATGGTCATCGTTAGCCCTCATTGTCGTTGTGGTCTATATATTTCTTGAAACCACACCTGGAACCAAAGACTATTTAACCAAACTTTATTCAAGAAAAGTTGTTGAAGACTATTTAAATCTTTTAATTGAGAACCAAGATCATTTTGTTTTACTGATGATTGATTTAGATCGTTTTAAAGCTATCAATGATACCTATGGTCACCATGTGGGTGATCAAGTTTTAATCGAGTTTTCTAAGTGTTTTTCAACTGGGGAAATTAAGAACTTGTTCGCATCTAGACTTGGTGGTGATGAATTTTTAGTCATCATCAAAGATGTTGATGAGCAACAAGGAAGGATCTATATTGATCAGTTAAGAAAGAGGTTTAAAGAAGAACTATATTTCAAACAATTTCCTACACTTGATTTTTCTGCAGGGTGCATCGCATATGATCATCATATGACGGTTGATGACTTACTCACACAAGCAGATAACAGAATGTATGAGCGTAAAAAAATCTACAAAGAAATCACATAATTAAGATTTGAAAAGGCCATTAGGCCTTTTTTTACATCAATAATCACTATATATTTGTGGTTTATGTTATACTAATACCCATAAGGAGTGTGTCATATGCCAAATCAAATTTTAGTCAATAAGCTTGCTAAGCTTGCCGTTTTAGTCGGTGCAAATGTTCAAAAAGATCAAGTTGTTGTGATTCGCGGAACAACAGAAACTAAAGAGTTAATCCGTGAAATTGCAGAGGAAGCATACCTTGCTGGTGCAAAAAAAGTCATGGTTCAATGGAGTGACGACTACATTTCAAAAAGCTCACTCAAACATCAAAAAATTGAAGATTTAGAATCCGTATCTCCTTGGCTCGTTGAACAACACAAGGAAGCAGTAGAACAAGGTGCTTGTTTCATTTCTGTTACTTCACCCATTCCTGGTCTAAATAGTGATGTTGATCCAATCAAGGCACAAAAAGCAGGCATCGCTATTCAAAAAGTATTAGGATTTTTTAGAGAGCACCTCATGGGAAATCGTGCTCAATGGACGATTGTTGCTGCACCTAATAAAGTATGGGCAAAACAAGTATTTCCTAAATTAAATGAAGATGATGCTGTTGAAGCATTATGGGATGCCATTTTTGAAGCATCACGTGTTCGCATCGATAACGATCCTGTTTTAGAATGGGCAAAGCATAATGAAGTCTTACGCAAACATAATGAACTTTTGAATCAGTACAATTTCAAACACTTACATTTTAAAAACAGTTTAGGTACAGATTTGATTGTTGAACTAGTTAAAAATCATGTGTGGGCTGGTGGTGGAGAACACGCAACCAATGGTGCGTACTTTAACCCCAATATTCCAACAGAAGAAACATTCACTATGCCTTATAAGTGGGGCACTCAAGGCAAAGTTGTTGCAACCAAGCCACTCAACTATCAAGGAAAACTCATCGATGAATTTTACCTCGTCTTTAAAGATGGTAAAGTTGTTGAGCATGATGCTAAAAAAGAAAAAGCAGCTCTTGATAATCTTTTAGATACTGATGAGGGTAGCCGTTATATTGGTGAGATTGCTTTAATTTCTCATGATTCACCCATTTCAAATACCAATATTTTATTTTTAAACACATTATTTGATGAAAATGCTTCTTGCCATATGGCTTTAGGTAGAGCTTATCCGATGAATGTGAAAAATGGTGTCAATACACCAATTGCTGACTTAGAAAAAATAGGATATAACAATTCTATGGTTCACTCAGATTTCATGTTTGGAAGCAGTGACATGGAAATTACTGGTGTCACTCAAGATGGGAAAGAAATCAAAGTTTTTGAAAAAGGAAACTTCGTCATATAAATATTAAAATGCCATTTTTGGCATTTTTTTACTTAGAAAGGGACAAAACCATGAATCAAATTAAAATGGATGATTTTTTAAATTTTAGGTATATCTCAAACTTAACTGAAAACCCAAGTCGAAGTCAGTTCGCTTATACAGTAGCAAAAGCAGATGTTAAAAAAAACGAATATACACATGAGCTTTTTATTTGTGATGGTCAAAAACATCAGAAAAAACTTAAACTAAAAAATAAGGCAAGTTTTGTCTTTGAAAGTGATCAATCAATTCTTTATATCTACACAAAAAATAAACAAGAAGAAAAATCTGTCAAAGAAGATAAGAAAACGATTTATTATCGATATCATTTACTTTCTTCAAAGACCGAAAAAGCATACGAATTTCCCATGCCATGTAGCATCCACAAAGTCCTCGATCAAAATACTTTACTGATAAGTGCAACCCTCACATCAGAACAACATCATCTTTATCTTAAAAACACAGAAGAAAGAAAGTCATATATTAAAGAACTTAATAAACAAGCACTCTATGAGGAAATCAAAGAAATTCCATTCTATTTCAATGGACAAGGATTTGTTGCAAATCAAAGAAATCAGTTATTTCTTTATGATATAGAGAAGCAGTCATTTAAGCCTTTAGTCGATCCAGATTTTAGTATTGGTATCATTCGTCTATCAGAGGATAAAAAACATATCTATTATACAGGCCAACAAATGACAGGCATCAGAAGTATGACAACACATGTTTTTGTATATCATGTAGACTCCAATCAAACAGATATTTTATATCATGAAAATGACTGTTCGATTAATCAACTCTACCTTTTAGGTAATGAAGTGATCATTGCTGGAAAAGATATGAAAGATTTTGGGATTAACCAAAATCCAGATTTCTACCTATTAAAAAATAAAAAGCTTGAAGTTTTAACACTTTATGGGGGAAGCCTAGGCAATACGGTTGGTGCAGACGTAAGACTTGGTGCAAACCCCACAGATGGCATTCATTCAGATAAGATTTATTTTCTATCCACAGTCGATGATCATGTTGAACTGTGTTCAATCGATCGTCATGGCTTGATTAAAATGGAGTTTCAATTCAATGGTGCCATTGATGGATTTGTTGTGATAAACAATACATTTTATGCAGTAGGGTTATATCGTCAAAAACTTCATGAGATTTATCATCTAGATTTAGCAAACAATAAAGCAAACCAAATCACTAGAATGAACCAATTAGTTCTAAAAAACAAATATGTCGCACTTCCTAAAACGGTCTACGTTAGATATAACACCCATGTCGTAAAAGGATTTGTGTTATACCCTGACTTTTGCAGGCTTCATCTAGATTAATATCTATAGACAACAGTGTGCTACATAGTTTACAACAACTATTAAAGGATTTATGAGCCTTATAAAGCCATAAGTTCTTTTTTTATGCAGAACCACT
>JAUVXD010000036.1 GCA_030603805.1 Acholeplasmataceae bacterium | reverse complement strand
TAGCTAAAGCTCCAATTGAAATAGGTTCGGCAATTGAAACAACTGCTGGTGTTTTACCATGTAAATTTGTTATTCACGCTCCTACAATGAAAAAGCCAGCAATGAGAATTGATGCCGAGAACGTGAAGAAAGCTACCTATGCCGCTTTAAAGCTTAGTGAAAAGCTAAAGATTAAAAGTATTGCAATTCCTGGAATGGGCACTGGCGTTGGCGGTGTATCAGCAGATGATGCTGCGGAAGCAATGATTGCTGTTGTAAGGGGTTTTGAAGAAAAATTTGATAGTATTATTTTAATCGGTCGTAATGAAAAAATGACAGCTGCTTTTATGAATTTTTTAAAGAAAAAATAAGATAGGGAAGAAAGGTTTATTTTCCAAGGATGAATGTAACAATATCAATACTTTTGCTTTCTTTTCCCCCATAAATGCCATGAACTTCTGCAGTTACTGTGTGTCTTCCTACCAAGAATGTGTTTAAGTTGTATTCGTATGGGGCTTCATAATCAACATGTTGTGACTCATTATCAAGATAGAACTCCACACTAAATACCTGTCCTTCTGGATCAGAGATTGCCTCTACTTGCATCGTAGTTCTACCTATGAGAAAGGGTACTTTGATTAAAAAGAACGGAAACATTTTTTTGCCGAGAATATAAAGTGACCCGCTGTTTTCTGGACACGTGAAGGTTATATTAAAAACAACACTTGATGGACATGAATCTTTTATAGAAACTTCTGGATCTCCAAATAAATTTGTTTCGTAGTAAACCCATCGAATTCCATTTTCATTGATATGCCATATATGATCTTCTTTAGAATAATGATTTGCTCTTCCAAGTTCTCTTATGCTTTCATTAAAGAGTGCTGTAAAGAATGATTCGTCTAAAACTTGTGATGGTGAATAAAGTGTGTCCTCGCTTCCAAGCCCAAATCGGGCGTTCATAATAACGGCAAAGGCACCATGTGGTGTTTCCACTGTGAAATGTTCAGCTGCACAATCCTCCACATAATAAGTTTCCCGATAACAATTATCAAATGAACCTGCGAGGCAGGTTTGAGAGTAGATAAAGAAATACTTATCATTTGTCAATGATAATATATCACTGTTGCCTAGTTTCAAAGCATAATCAACAAAACCATGGCCAAGATGATTTAGTAAGTGCGGGGTAGCAGTGTTGAGAATATTTATTATATCAGATTTTCCCCAATGACCCTCTCTTTCGTACAATGTGTCAACATAATAATCATCAGGAATAAGCGGTATGATTAAGTCCTTATAGTTTCCACCATATGCCGATACTCCAGGAAAACCAAGGTATTCACCTACCATGAGGGCTTTTACTAGATAAGGTTCTTCATCCGAGTTTTCATATGCAAGTGTCTTCATCACAAAATTAGATACTTCATCATCAGCATCGACACATGCTCTCCCAACGTAGATTTCTGCCAAGAGATCTGCTTCTTCAACATTTGAAATATTGTTATGGGTAGCGTTTTCACCCCATCGTTCGTCCATATCGTAATTATAGTTACCATCAAGACAGGCATAATATACATCAGATGGTATATCATCTTCTTCAAGATCTAAAGTTCCTGTATCTAAAGGAAGTCCT
>JAUVXD010000035.1 GCA_030603805.1 Acholeplasmataceae bacterium | reverse complement strand
GGAGCAATTTTAAGACCAAAGCTGTTACTGAAATCCTCAATGTTACCTTTCTTAAACATCAAAGCTGAAAGTTTACCCCATCCTAGACCACACCATTTATTGTAATAATAACAATTGGTACATACGAGTTTACGTAAAACAATGTAAACCATTATTAAAGCAAAAGCAAGATAAATCCAGGCAAGTAACGGATAGAAATACCAACAGGCAATAGTTCCAAGAGCAATCAAGAAAAGCATGACAAGATTTCCCAATATTATACGTCCTTTAGGGTTTTCTTCTAAACCCTTTTCATAAATTTTTACTTTATCTACCATTGAACTCATGTGATAAACCTTGTTTAAAAATAAATAATTTGTGTTAATATTGCTAGATGTTGAATTTAGATTTTATAGTTTTATTAATTATTTTCTTCTCATTTACCTACAGGAACGATAAACAATGGGATGCATACTTCATTTAGGTTAAGCAAAGATCCAATAGTATCAGTATCTGTAGGAAGAACAATGTTTGATGTGAGATTCAAAGTTGTTGCTTCAATCATAATATTATGAGCAGATGCTCCTGATTCATAATACCATAAACGTCGATATATCTCTCCTGAAAAATCATCGTATCCTTCCGGTCGTGTCATATCTAAATCCAAAACGGTAATGATGAGTAGAGGAGCAGATGCAATCGATGGCTGGGAAGACGCCTGAGCGATCTCGCTTCGATGATCACCATGTTTGATTTTAAGCATAAATGTTACAATTGGAATACCCAGATAGTCGACAGGAAACGGATAAAACCTTGTCAAAATATTAGGATAATATTTGTAAATTCCAGATTCAGTGACTGCATATATGTATAATGGATAGTACCCATGAGCACTTGGAACAGTACGATGTCTTTTTAATGGATTCATCTCAGATTCACTTTTATCAAGATAATACGAAAACCCATAGGACGACCATAAAAGGTGACTTATCTCTTTTCTTGTCACCTCTCCTGCAAATGAAGCCCCGTCATTCCTTTCTTCAAGTGCAGTTGTTAAAGACATTGATGATTCTTTAATTCTCGGGAGCAAAGATATCCACAGAGGCCTATATTTAAAGTTATAGGGATGTTCTGGATGTCCGAGAGGCATAACAATCATACCCTCTTCATTTTCAGGAATCTCAAGAGGATCTATTGCTGGTGGAATTATTTGTCCGGTAACTACAGTTCCTAAATCAAGTGCATTTGCCATGAATTGGATGTTCTGTCCGATTTGTCCAAGTTCAGCTCCACCAAAGTTTGCATCAGCTTTATCGGTATCCCAACATAGACCTAACTGAATCGGTGCTTCATATTGCCATCCAACAATATCCCTCCAATCGCCCTCCTTAAAAAAGACGAGTGAATGATTCAATGGGTCATATTTGTAGGCAGCATCTTCTTTTAACACATATATTATTCCAGCGTGTACTCCATCAATTCCAGAGATCGTCTGTTTTTCTCCATCAATAAATCCACATGCTGCCCATAAAACTGTTGAGAGCTCTTCATCGGTAACAGGTTCTTCAGTGAATTCCCGCACTGACATTCTTCTAAAAATAGATTCTTCAAGATTCATATCAACAGTCATTGGTGGTGGAAGTGGGTAATCTGATGAAACAGGAGTATCTTTCCCTTTTCTCTCCAAAATAAAAGAGTCATATG
>JAUVXD010000033.1 GCA_030603805.1 Acholeplasmataceae bacterium | reverse complement strand
TTCACCTCAGCTGCAGATTTCTCAGGTATCACCGGTGGAAAGGATTTGTTTATCAGCGATGTCATTCATAAAGCGTTCATCGATGTGAATGAAGAAGGAACAGAGGCAGCAGCTGCAACAGCAGTAGGTATGGAATTAACTGCAAATGGTGGTGATTCATCGAGGATTGTTTTTGATTGTAATCATCCTTTTATGTATCTCATTCAACATAAACAAACAGGGACGAGACTCTTCATGGGTAGTATTAGTGATCCATTAACGTAAAACACATTTTTTCTCAATTAAGTCTAAGTATAACTCTTTGTTTGGAAGGGAGGAAGATTTTTCAAAACCATATTTTTAATCAGATTTTGTAAAATAAAAAGGTTATGACGGATAATACCCCCATTTTTTTAAACATATCCAACCCCATGAATCATTGGACGTCTTCCTTTGTTTCAGAATAGATTATATGTAAGGTTCTAGTGCAGGAATAACTTTACTTAAATCTTTTCCTTCTACAATTATATCTGCTGATTTTCGGACGCATTCATCTTCTGGATTAAATGCTATTCCTAGACCTGATGTTTCAAACATAGGTATATCAAAACATGAATTGCCAATGGCAGCGCAGTTTTCAAGAGGTACCTCAAGTTTTTTTGCAAGATTTTTCACATTTTTATCTTTATATATTAGTTGAACCTGAAGTATCCCTTCTCCTGTTAATCTTCCCATTTTGTCTTGTTTAATTCCGTTTGCAAAGACATAGTTTATTCCCAGTTCTTCGGCAACTTTTTCTGCGAGAATATCAAGACCTGCGCTGACTATTGCAGTTTTTATGTTGTTTTTACGAAGAAAAGCAATGCATTCCTCAGCTCCTTTCATAAGGGGGATGTCAAATAAAATATTCTGAATGACATCTTTATTTGTGAGGCTGTCAGCTGCTTTCCAAAGAGATACATCTCTTTTTATGAACTCTAAATCATCGATGTTTCCTCGGAGGTAGTCATCGACTGATTGTTCATTTGAAGTTCCAAAATAATCATGGATATGTTTCCAGGAGCTAATGGTATCTGCAATAACGCCATCCATGTCAAAAAAGACGAGTTTTATCTTTTTTGATTTATCGACATCTTTGTTTATTGCATCTCTGTTATCTTTGTAGCAATAATATGTGCATGTAGGATCCATAAGGGTAAAATGATACAACATCGTATATAATAAAGTTTGTAATGAGCATTTTCCCTACATTTCCCCAATTTTTATCTGCCAATATATATAATATATGTAAGGGACAGCATATGAGCGAGTTAGAAACTATGATGAAGTTGGGTGAAGTGTTAGAGTTTATCCAACATCAATCTTTCTGAAAATAATGATATGTCACTGCAAGTCGTTTTAAAATAATGATATGTATTTATTTCAGTAACTAAAGATTTATTAACTGCTTTGTATACTTTATATTTGGGGAATTATACTATGAAAAAAATATTTGAAAACGTATTCCATAAAAAAATAACAGTTGTTACACTAGTTTGTATTTCTTTTCTTTTCGTGCCAACAATCAATGCAAAAATATCGCAATCAACTGCATTTGTATGCAGTAATATAACAACATTTGACGAATCTAATCAACTCGGCGATTCAGTCTATAAACTTCTCATTATCACTCCACGAGTGTTTGTTGACGAATTACAGCTACTTGTTTGTCATAAGAATCATGTTGGTATGTCAACCCGGCTTGTTACTCTTTGTGAGGTGTATGATCAGATGTATTGGCATGGCAGAGATGGTTCTGAAAAAATCAAATATTTCATAAAAACAGCAATGGAGGAATGGGGGATAAAATATGTTCTTCTGGTTGGTGATTTTCGCTTAATGCCTATACGATATTGTTACAATGCAGATGTAGGTTTG